>JAFRNR010000019.1 GCA_017430085.1 Lachnospiraceae bacterium
AGCGCCGCCACCGCCGCCGCCCGCTGACGGCTGACGTGGAACGGCGCGAACAGCGCCTGCCCGCCCAATGTTCCTTCTATGGTCTTCCGGAACACCGGGACGCCGTCGCCCAGAAAGACGACCGTTTCGCCCCGCTCCTTCAGCCCCGCCAGCCGCTCTTCCATGCTGAGCGCGGCGGCCTTTTCCAATACCGTGAACGACCCGTCCGCCTCAAAGCGGTACAGGCCGGTGTAGACCTGCGCGCGGCGCGCGTCCATGATGGGGCAGATCAGGAAACGGCTTCCCCACAGAGAATACGCCATCGCGTCCGTGGTGGGGACCGCGATAAGCGGCTTGCCCCAGGCCAGGCCCAACGCCTTCGCCGTGGCCGCGCCGATCCGCAGGCCTGTGAAGGACCCGGGGCCGGCCGAGACGGCGATCCCGTCCAGATTCTCCGGCCGCCACTCCGTCCGTGCGAACAGCTCGTCGATGATCGGCAGCAGCGTCTGGGAATGGGTCAGTTTCGTGTTCAGCGTGATCTCCGCCGCCACGGCTCCGTCCTCCGCAAGGGCCGCGGAGGCCACCAGGGCCGCGCTTTCGATTGCCAGCAGCTTCATTCAGCCGTTCCCCCTTCCACCGTGATCCGGCGAGCGTCGCCGCCTTTTTCCGGGATCCGGTCGATCCGGATCCACACCGTATCCTCCGGCAGCAGGCCTTCCACCATCTCCGGCCATTCGACCAGGACGGCGCCGTCGCCGCCGAAATATTCGTGGCCGCCCACCGCTTCCAGTTCGGATTCCTCCTCCAGGCGGTACGCGTCCATGTGGCACAGCGGGAGGCGTCCTCCCGCGTAGACCTGCATCAGCGTGAACGTGGGACTGGTGACCGGCGCCGTGATGCCGAGGCCTTCCGCGAAGCCCTTGGCGAACACGGTCTTGCCCGCGCCAAGGTCGCCGCTTAAGGCGAACACCTGGCCGGGCCGCACCGCGCGTCCGAAACGTACGCCAAGCGCCCGGGTCTCCCCGGGGGACGCGGTCTCGATCACAAACTCAGCCTTTCCGTTCCTCAATTCTTCCTTATGCCTTTCTGCCGAACTCCTTGATCAGGCGGCTCACCCGCTTGTACAGCAGCATCGTCAGCACGAAAATGATGACGCCCTTGATCAGGTTGAACGGCGCCACACACCACAGCGCGAAGCTCCACACCGAATCGACCTGCGGGAAGATCTTGGCGCCGGCCGCGATGATCTGCTCCAACGGCATGAGCTTGGAGTAAAACGGCAGCAGCACCAGCGCATTCATTACCAGGCCCGCGGCCGCCATCATGACGATCCCGATGCCCATGCCGATCATCGCGCGCTTTTTGGTCTTCCGGATCTGATACACGATGCCCGCGGGAATCACCATCGCGCAGCCGATCAGGAAATTGGCCAATTCGCCCACGCCGCCGGTGCTGCTCCCTTTGATCACGAACTTCACCAGCAGTTTGATCAGTTCGGTCAGGATGCCCGCCACCGGGCCCAGCGCGAAGGTGCCGATCATCACTGGCACTTCGGAGATGTCCAGTTTATAAAAGCTCGGAGCCACGAAGGTCAGCGGGATCTCAACTAACATCAATAAGCCGGCGATGGCGCCCAGGATCGCGATGACCGCCATATTCCGGGTAGAAAACAGTTTCGTATCACTCATCTTTATTCCTGTTTCAAACGCTGTCCTTTACCGGAACAGCGGGGTGGGATACACGCCCTCTTCCGCCATCTTCGCGAACTCCGCCTGCACCGCTTCCGTGTCTTCCGCGAACGTGATGCCGAACCAGGTATCCGGCGTGGGCAGCACGCTGACTTCCGCGCGGCCGCTCTTGAGCATGTCATCCACGATGGTGGGCAGCAGGTATTCCGCCTTCAGCGGGTTGTTCTTCAGGGCGTCCTCCAGGAACGGGACGAAGCCCTTCTTCAGCTCGGTCATCATGGCCGGCGTGAAGCCCCACATGTTCATGGAGACCAGGCCTTCCGGATCGATGCGGACTTCCTCGCCCTCGAACGTGCCGGTCACGCGGCCGTCCGCGCGGCGGGCGATGCCCTTGGTCTCATGGATCTCCGCCAGATGGCCGGCCATGTCCTGGATGCAGATGCCGCGGGTCACTTCGCCGTTGTCGCTCAGCGTGTTCTTCACGATGAAGCCCGCCATGGCGAAATGCGCCATCGCCTCTTCCTTCTCCGGCAGTTCGGACAGGAAATCGTACAGGATGCGGAACGCGGTCTTCCCGTAGTAATCGTCCGCGTTGATCACGGCGAAGGGGCCGTCCAGGATGTCCCGGGCCGCCAGGATCGCGTGGCCGGTGCCCCAGGGCTTGGCGCGGTCTTCCGGGCAGATAAAGCCTTCGGGCAGGTCGTCGATCTCCTGGAACGCGTAAGCCACGTCAAAATACTTTTCGATCCGCTTGCCGATGATCTCCCGGAAATCGTTTTCCAGGGACTTGCGGATGATAAACACCACTTTTTCGAAGCCGGCTTCCCGCGCGTCGAAAAGCGAATAGTCCATGATGATCTCGCCGGAAGGGCCCACGGCCGTCAGCTGCTTGATGCCTTTGCCGAAGCGGCTGCCGATGCCGGCCGCCATCACTGCCAGTACTGGTTTTTTCGTCATACTTTCACCTCCGCGCCGCTTCATGCCGCGCACTCCCATTATACACATTTTTTTCATAAAATCTACAGAATAATAGGATTGTTTTTTCCGGGGGTCTGGTGTATAATCTGCTTGATGCTGGCAACCGGCATTAAGTTTTATTGTGGAAAGAGGTTTATACCGATATGAGATACAGCAGACGCAGATTCTGGTTCTTCACGGCCCTGGCCGTTCTGGTACTGATGTTTGCCTGTGAGTCCGCGCACCGCGCGCAGGCTGCTCCGCCCGACGACACGAAGATCGTCGACGGAGTCTGGGTCGGCGATGTCGACCTGAGCGGAAAAACGGCCGCGGAGGCCCGCCAGCTCCTGGAGGATTACTTCCGGGAAGCGGAACAGCGGACCTTCAAGTTCTATGTTTACGACAACTATGTCAACAAGGACAACCCCGGACGCACGGAAGGCCAGACCCTGCTGAACAGTTTTGCGGTGCCTTTCTCCGCGCTGGGCTTCACCTGGTCCGTGGAGGAAACGGTGCAGAAGGCCGTCTCCTACGGCCAGAGCGGCAAACTGATCCAGCGCTACAAAGATCTGCAGGACCTGAAATACGACAAGGCCGTCCTGCCGCTGGATTACAGCATCGACCGGCAGGCCATCTATAATTACATCGCCCAGAACATCAGTCCCGAAGTCAACCGCGGCGCCACGGAAGCCCGCATCTCCGTCAGCTACCCCAGCATTTACGTCACCTCGGAAGCCTCTCACGGCATCAATGTCAACGTGGGCGTCACCGCGGAAAAAGTCCAGCTGATGTTCGACGCCGGGATCCCGGAAGACCCGAGCATTACCGTTTCCGTCTCCTATGAAGATCCGCTGTATTCCACCGCGGATTACTCCAAGATGAATGCCGTGCTGGGTGAATACACCACGCTGGTGGAACTGACGGAAGAAACCAAAAACCGTACACACAACATCGCGCTGGAAATGGAGATCCTGAACGGCACCATCGTGATGCCCGGCGAAGTCTTCTCCATCTGGGGCATCATGGGCAACACCACCGCGGACAAAGGCTTCCTGCCGGCCGGCGCCTTCCAGCCCGGCGGCCGCATGGCGGATGAAGAAGGCGGCGGCGTCTGCCAGGGCAGCACCACCATCTACTGCGCCGCGCTGCGGGCCGAAATGGAGATCGTCGAACGCTTCGCCCACTCCATGGTCATCTCCTACGTCCCCTTTGCGCAGGACTGCGCGCTGGCCTGGGACTACAAGGATCTGAAGTTCCGCAACAACACGGACGCTCCCATCTACCTGGAGACCTTCGTGGAAGGCAACCGCGTGGTGGCCCGCATCTACGGCCATGAGACCCGTCCTTCCAACCGTTCCCTGGTCTTCGAGACCACGGTGACCAAGCGGGAGATCTACGGACCGCGCTACTACCTGAATCACAACATCAACCCCGGCAAGCCTGAAGTGACCGGCGGCATCCACATGGAAGCGGAGGCCTACTGCACGAAGAAAGTCCTGGTGGACGGCATCGTTACCAGTGAAGAAATAATCGCGGACGATCATTACATCCCCGAGCAGCAGCGCGTGACCATCGGCTGCAACATGCTGGAGCTCTACGTCCGCGGCGACGAATATCATGAAAAGATCTATGACGCCAACGGCAACCAGCTGCTCGTAGACAACAACGGCATCCCGTTCTTCAACGGCACCAACGCCTACCTGCTGGTCAAGGATTACGAGGCCGATTCGGAAGGCCACGCGGTCCTGGATGCTTCCGGCCGCCCGATCGCCCGCTACACCGAGCCGCCCACGACCGAAGCGCCTACCGATCCGCCCCGCTCCCTGCCTGAATACAAGGGCCGTTACGATCTGGACGCTTATCTGGCGGAACTGGAAGCCATCGGTCTGGAAGTCATCAAAGTCAGACACGTGACCAGCAAGCACCCTGTCGGCGAGATCCGCTGGGTCACCTACGAAGACGGGGAGACCGCTGTCCCGCTGCACACCACCCTGGAAGAAGGCACGAAGGTCATCGTTTTCGTAAGCAAGGGCGAAGGGGATGCGACCACGGAGGCTCCTACCGAAGCGCCTACCGAAGCGCCTACCGAGGCTCCTACGGAACCGCCCACTGAGGCTCCTACGGAACCGCCTACGGAAGCGCCTACCGAGCCGCCTACCGAAGCGCCTACGGAAGCCCCCACGGCTAAAATGCCCACGTATGAGGGCATGGCTGCCGAGGATCTGATCGCCATCCTGGAAGGCTACGGCCTTAATCTGAATATTAAGGAAGCCAAGCGGGAACTGACGCAGAGCTATGAGGAAGGCCAGGTATTCTTCGTTTCGTCAGACGGAAACGTATCCGGTAGTTCGGAGATCCAGCCGGGCACGGTACTGACAGAAGGCCAGACCATTTACATCCATATCAGCAAAGGCAAAAAATAACATATCGTACGATAACCAAAACAGCGGCCTCCGGGCCGCTGTTTTTTTGTCCCGCCTTCCCCCTGCCCTCTTTCCTTCGATAATCTTTCCGCAATCCCTTTCTTTTTTCTCATTTTTATGCTATAGTAAAAATGCAGAGAAGCGGACGGAACTGAAAAGCGGGACAGGGCCCCCGCCCCTCTGTAGAACTAGATAAGGAGTGAATGCGATGAATTTCAAACTGATCACAGGAAAGAATTTCACAGCCACCCAGGCCATGGAAGAATTGCTGGACAAGAAGCTCGCCAAACTGGACCGCTTCTTCGTGGCAAAGACCGACGCTGAAGTATTTATGGATCTGGTCAAGAGCAAGGCCAAAGTTGAGATCACTGTTCCCGTCCGATACGGCGTCATCCGTTCCGAAAAGACCGGCACCGATATTTACGCCCTGATCGATGAAGCCGTGGATTCCATGGAAAAGCAGCTGAAGAAGTACCGCAGCAAGCTGCAGGACACTTATCAGAGCGGCGGTCTGGACAAATATGAGCCGGAAAACCCCGCCGATGATGACGAGATCAAGATCGTCCGCACCAAGCGCTTCGCCGTGAAGCCCATGGACGCGGAGGAAGCCTGCCTGCAGATGGAACTGCTGGGCCACAATTTCTACATGTTCCTGAACGCGGAATCCGGAGAAGTCAACGTGGTATACCGCCGCAACGACGGCGCCTACGGCCTGATCGAGCCGGTCCTGGGCGAGGAGTGATCCGCTGAAGATACATCAAAAAAGAGGGGCGCGAGCCCCTCTTTTTTTGTGCTCCGAAACGCGCCGGATCAGTCGCCGATCACGTTCTGGATGGTGTGCAGCCCTTCCGTGGGCATCTCGATGACGCGGACCTTCAGACCTTCGCGCGGCGCTTCCACGATCATGGGTTCGCCGTACTCATTGCGGCCGATATACATGGCCACATGGCCTGCGCCGGAACCCGGATCCCAGGTGCGCCAGCAGACGATGTCGCCCGGACGGGCCTGGTCGATGGAGATGACCTTCACGCCGGTGTACGCGATGTAGTAGGAGTAGTGCGCCAGCTCAATGCCGTACTGCGCGTAGATCAGGCTCAGGAAGCCGGAGCAGTCCGTGCCGTAGCTCAGGCTGTAGCCGCCGAACACGTAATCCAGCACGCCGACGTACTGCAGGGCGTTGGTCACGATGCGGCGCCGCAGATCCGAGGTTCCTTCCGGGATATACCGGGTCAGGTCGCCCGACGGGGGCTGCGGAGCGGACCACGTGGTGGACGTTTCAGCCCAACGGGATGCTTCGATGGAGGCCTGGATGGAGGATTCCACGCGGCGGGATTCATCTTCCGACTGGCGGATGGATTCCGCGATGGAAGCCTGGCGGGACGCTTCCGCCCGGCTGGCTTCCGCTACCGCCTCCAGGGAGGCTGCGATGGACTCCTGCAGGTACGCTTCATAGGAAGCCGATTCCGATACGCGGATGGATTCCATCCGGGATTCGTCGCGGCTCCGGTCGATGCTGGAGAGTTCGTACTGGATGCGGTTGGCTTCTTCCAGCGTGCGGCGCTCGGTCTCCATGCTCACGGCCGTTCTGGTCTCCCAGCTCAGCTGCACGGCCGAGACCGGCACATAGCCGTAGAAGGTGCCGGATTCGCCGTAGGCGTACAGGATGCGGACATAGCCTTCGTTCCAGTCTTCCACCTGATATTTCTGGCCGGAATAGAGGACCGCGATGGTATCGCTGTATTCGCTCTGTTCGCGGTACAGACGCTGGGCGTCGAAATTCACGGTGGCGTAGCAGCGGACGATGGTGCTGATGATATCCGCGGCCTCGGCGCCGCTCTCAAAGAATTCCGCCTTCACATAGCCGTTCACTTCGCCGGACTGGATGTGGTACCACATGCCGTCTTCACAGTAAACGCTGTCCAGAACTTCCGCGGTGGAGTTTTCGCGCATCAGGCCGACGGCTTCCGCGGCGGAAGAGGCCTCTTTCCGGACATTGACAAAGCCGCTGGAGCGGTAAACGATGATGTTGAGTTCGCTGAGTTCCGCCTGCTTGCGTAAGCGCATGTTGCGCAGCAGTTCGTCTTCATAAGCCGTGGCACGGTTCTGATCCTTGTCCGTGTGTTCTCCGAATACATTGACGATCTGCTGACTGTTCGACTGCTGTTCCTTCAGTTTCAGGTAATCATAGACCTGAGACAGATTGACTTCGGCGGCAAGTTCCTCCGGATCCGGAGCCTGTGTGGTTTCTTCCTGAATTTCCGAACTATCTTCTGTTGCAATGACTTCCGTAGGTTCTTCAGGCAGGGCAGGTTCCGTGGTTTCTTCTTCAAACTCGATAAAATAATCCGTGGGAGTGCCGACGATGGGGAGGGTCTCCTCCGCCAGGGCCGAAAACTGAGTGCACAGCAGACAAACAGCCAGAAGGCTGATCCAAAGTCTCTTTAAAGTTGTAGTTTTTTTAAACTTATCCATTCTTTTCCTTTCTGCAAAGCAGAAGTCAAATTCCGATAGTTCGGTATTATTTTACACAAAAAAAGGCAAAAAGTCAAGAAAACGGCTATTTTACGCGGTTTTTGGCTGTTTTTAGCAAGATGTGGAGAGAGCAATTTGCTGTCAATACTACATTTTGTGGGTCGTGTTCATTTTCGGGACGGAAAGCGGTCACTTTTTCACTTTAATTTTGCAAGTTATTTTCCGGCATTCGCTTAAAAATCAGAAGCCTCCCTGTCAGGAGGCTTCTGTTCGCGCACGCTCCCCGAGCAGGGCTCGAACCTGCAACAACCCGGTTAACAGCCGGGTGCTCTACCATTGAGCTATCGAGGAAGATGGATCCGTGCGCTCCCGCGCACGTTTCATCATCGATACTATACAACGGTCCCGTCCGGGATGCAAGCACTTTTTTGATTTTTCGACAGCTCTGTTAGACAATGGACTTGCCGGCCAAAAGCGGAAGGCGCAGGGCTCCCGTCTACGGCCAGGTCTTGATCTGTTTCTGTGTGACCAGGTCCAGACTTATGACTCCCAGATAGATCTCATCTTTGCAGGTGGGGCCGGTGCTTGCCTCATATTTTATCAGGATGTCCGCTTCCTTCCGGTCATTCCGATAGGTAATACCGGGTATGATTTCTGCATCTCCGACCACCTTCCAACCTTTATCCTTTTCCAGATGAACGCTTTGAAAACCGACAAAAGAATAGCTTCCATCATCGTTTTTTTCATAGGTAAAATACAGTGTAACGAGACACATGCATTCTTCTTTTTCAGCGTAATCTTCGGTCTTCAGGACCCCATGGAATTCCCCCGTCATATCCTCACGGAAAACAAAAGTTTCTTCCGGCACCGGGGAATTGTTCCGACGATGATCCAGCGCCCAGAGCACGGCTAATACCGCGATCAGAAACACTAAAAGCAGAATGATCCGGACCATCCTCCGGCGCATCCTTATTTTTCCCTCATTGCTGTAATCCGCAACCTGCAGTACGGTCTCCTTCATTTCCCGGTCCATCCGTTCACTTCTCCTTTCCCCGCTTAAGATCTCGCGGAGGTCAGTTTCATAGAAATCCGATAATTCGATCAGAATATCCAGATCGGGCATGTTGCTCCCCGTCTCCCAGCGGGAAACCGTCCGCTGCGAAACGCCCAACTTCTCCGCGAGCTGTTCCTGGGTCATCCCTTTTCCTTTCCGGAGTTCCTGAAGGAATTTCCCCATTTTGACCAGATCCATAGTCCATAGACCTCCTTTGCGGCTTCAGCATACAAAACATAGTTCTTTTCGTACAGGACAAGAAGCGACTAAACGGCCGGGACCGGCAGAATAGACATGTTTTGTCTTGTTATATAAAAAGATATCTGCGGCGCTCGGACAGATCCCTCCTTCTCCGCTAAAAAAGAGCCCTTTTATGGGCTCTTTTCGCGGAGAAGGAGGGATTTGAACCCTCGCGCCGCTATTAACGACCTGCACCCTTTCCAGGGGTGTCCCTTCGGCCAGCTTGGGTACTTCTCCGAATGCAAAGGAAAGTATAATGATTCGGAGGGAAAATGTCAAGATGTTTTTTGAAGTTCTTCAGATATCTTCGATCTGCCAGTCGATGGGGGAGGAGCCGTGCGAGGAAAGGAAGTCGTTGCAGCGGCTGAAGTGGCGGCAGCCGAAGAATCCGCGGTAGGCGGACAGGGGGCTCGGGTGGGGGGCTTGGAGGACCAGGTGGCGCGGGTTGTCCAGGAGGCCGCGTTTTTCGCCCGCCGGGCGGCCCCAGAGCAGGAAGACGATGGGGCGGTCCTGGGCGTTCAGCGCGCGGATGGCAGCGTCGGTGAACTGCTCCCAGCCGATGCCGCGGTGCGAGGCCGCCTGGTGCGCCCGGACGGTCAGGATCGTGTTCAGCAGAAAGACGCCCTGCTCCGCCCATTTCATCAGATACCCGTTGTTCGGGATGCGGCAGCCCAAGTCGTCGTGCAGTTCCTGGAAGATGTTGACCAGCGAGGGCGGGATCTCCGTGCCCGGCCGCACTGAAAAGCACATCCCGTGCGCCTGGCCCGGCTCATGGTACGGGTCCTGGCCCAGGATCACGGCCTTCACCTTTTCCAGCGGCGTGGCCTCAAAGGCCGAAAACAGGTCCGCGGCGGGCGGAAACACCTGCCGCGTCTGATACTCCTGCAGCACCTTCCGGTACAGTTCCCGGTAGTAGGGCTTTTTGAATTCATCTTTCAGGGCGGTCTCCCACCCTCCGCTCAGCATCGCCATGGCTGCTCCTATTTGATCAGTTCGCCGGTGTGGTCGTAGAAATTGACGGCCGGGAGGCCTTCATACTGCTGCATGGACCATTTTTCCCAGCGGCCGGGATTGTAGATCACCTGTACGGAATCCGCCAGTTCGTTCAGGACGCCGTCCAGGTTTTCCTCCCGGAGAGAACGCTCCATTTCCGCCTTGTGGCGGGCCGTTTCCTCCACCAGGTAGGGCGAGACGCACTGGACCAGGTAATAGCTGGTGTCGGCAGGGATGATCGGGCTCCAGCGGCCTTCTTTCAGCGCGAAGACGATGGTCTCCCATTCTTCGCCGTAGGTGCCGCGCACCACGTTTTCCTTCCGGACCGTGATGCCGTCGTTCCCGCGCAGCGCCTCGCTGACGGATTTGCCGTCCTCCAGTTCGTCCTTGATCCGCAGGGCTTCCGCGTAGCCGGCGCGGTGCTCGATCTCCACGATCTGCACGGAGATCACCCGGGCTTCTTCATCGCTGACTTCCACGTAGCCGTCCACCATCGTCTGCCGGTAAAAGATCTGCGCGCGGGCAAAGCGCGCATAGGCTTCCTCGACCAGGTCCCGTGTGATGCCGGTCGCGGCCCGGCCTTCGTCGCCCAGTTCCTGCATGAAGGCTTCCGCGGCCCGGTTGACCGAGGACTGCTCCGCATTGCTGAGAATCACGCCCGCCTCCCGGGCGCCGTAATCCGTCAGGAACAGCAGTTCCAGATAGTCCAGCAGGCCGTCGCGGATGTATTCTTCAAAGGTGCCGTCCGCCAACTGCACGTTCCAGATGCCGGGGCCGTAGGAGGAGGTGTATTTCGTGTACTGGGACATAATGTAGATCTGCGCTTCCGGCCAGGTGCAGACGATGTCTCCGACCGCCAGCAGTTCGTCTTCGCGCAGCGAAAAATCCCCCTTCCCGCCGCAGGCTGTGAGCAGCAGGCAGAGGGTCAGAAGAAGGCAGAGCGCCCGCTTCCTCATCGGCCGGCCTCCTGCTTCCGCAGGATGTCCATAAAGGCCGCGGTATTGGCGCCCGCGTCCCCGCGGAAGATGCCGCTGCCGGAGACGATCACGTTGGCGCCGGCATCCAGAACGTCCTGCACGTTCTGCAGGGTCACGCCGCCGTCCACTTCGATATCGGTCTGCAGGCCGCGTTCCCGGATCAGGCTGCGCAGCGCCCGGATCTTGTCATTGCAGTAGGGGATGTACGGCTGGCCGCCGAAGCCCGGGTTCACGGTCATCAGCAGGACCATGTCGGTCAGCGGGAGGATCCAGTCCAGCACGGACAGCGGGGTGGCGGGATTGAGCGCCACGCCGGCCTTCAGGCCCGTTTCCCGGATCGCGTACAGCGTGCGGTCCAGATGCGTGACCGCCTCGGCATGGACGGTGATGATATCCGCGCCGGCCTTCACGAAATCCTCCAGATAGCGGCGCGGTTCCTGCACCATCAGGTGAACATCAAAGACCAGCGAACTCTGGCCGCGCAGGGAAGCGATCGCCGGCGGGCCGAACGAGAAGCTGGGCACAAAATGCCCGTCCATCACGTCCAGATGCAGATACTGCGCGCCCGCTTTTTCAACTGCCCCGACTTCCTCCGCCAGATGTCCGATATCGGCCGCCAGAAGCGAGGGGGATAAAATGTACTGCATAACCGTTTCCTTTCTCTGTCTTGCTCAGATGCTGTCAGATGCCGTGCCGTGTCTTTTAATATTTCCTGCGGGCCCGGAGCTCTTCCAGGAACCGGCAGTAATTATCGTAGCGCTCCCGGGAGATCCGGCCGGCTTCGACGGCCTCCCGCACCGCGCAGTCTTTTTCTTTATAGTGCAGGCAGTCCCGGAAGAAGCATTGCTCCCGGAACGGCTCAAATTCCGGATACAGGGGCGCCAGATCCTCCGCCTCCAGGGGCGGCAGGTCCAGCGAGGAAAAGCCGGGCGTGTCGCAGAGGAAGCTGTCCCGCTCCCAGCAGAAAATCTCCGAATGGCGCGTGGTGTGGCGGCCCCGGCCGAGCTTGCGGCTCAGGTCCCCGGTCTCCATGGCGGCGGCGGGCAGCAGGCGGTTGAGCAGGGTGGATTTCCCCACGCCGCTGACGCCGGCCAGCACGGTGGTCTTCCCCAGCAGGCGCTCCCGCAGCTGCGGGATGCCCTGTCCGTTCAGGGCACTGAAGGAGCAGACTTCACAGCCTGCTCCTTCGTAATTGCTGCGTATGCGGTTTTCTGTCTCCGGATCCGGCAGATCGGCTTTGCTGATGCCGATCAGGGCCGGGACGTTCTGCCAGCCCATCCACAGCAGGAAGCGGTCCAGCAGGGCCGGATGGAACGCCGGTTTGTGCAGGGAGACCAGGATCAGCGCCTGGTCCGCGTTGGCCACGGCGGGCCGGATCAGGGCGTTCTGCCGCGGCAGCAGTTCCTCGATGTAGCCGCTGCCCGGGTCTTCCTCCGTCAGGCGGATGCGGACGTTGTCGCCCACGAGGGGCTTCACGTCCTGCAGGCGGAACGTTCCCCTGGCACGGCATTCCACAACGGTCTCGCGCCCGTCGTGCACATAGTAGAATCCGCCGATGCCTTTGATGATCTTTCCGCGCATGATCCCCGTTTATCAGTCAGAGCCTTTGTTGACAAAGATGTAGATCTTATTGCCGGGCTCCAGTTCCGTGCCGGGCGCGATCTCAAATTCGCTTTCCACGACATCTTTGGAAGAGACAAAGTATACGGCATCCTTTTCCGGATGGGTCTTGGAGGTCCCGTAGATCAGGACGATGTCGTCCTCGGGCACGCCCAGGCTCCGCAGTTCCGCGAAGAGTTCGGATACCTGACGGCCGGCATACGTCGGCATCTTCGGCAGGGAGGCTTCCGTGGACGGTTCGGTGGGCGGCTCGGTGGGCGCTTCGGTAGGAGGCTCCGTAGGCGCTTCCGTAGGCGGCTCGGTGGGAGCCTCGGTAGGCGGCTCGGTAGGCGCTTCGGTAGGTTCTTCGGTGGATTCTTCCGTAGGCTCTTCAGTCGGTTCCGTCGGGTCGGTCGGTTTCCGGAAGGTGATCACGACTTCCTCATCATCCTTCAGGACCGTACCGCCCTTCGGCGTAACTTTGGAGACGACGACGGCTTCCGGATCCTCCGGGGCTTTGCCGCTCTTGAAGGAATACGGGATGCCGGCGGCTTCCAGGATCTCTTTCGCTTCGGCCACCGTCAGGCCGACCAGGTTCTTCGGCACGACCAGCGCGCTGATGTGCAGCATGACTACGGTGCCCTTCTTCAGGACGGTGCCTTCCGGAATGTCGGTCGTGCCGTCCTTGCGGGTCACCCAGCAGATCTGGCCCACCGGGTATTCCGTGGAGTTCTCATATTTCAGCTTGACGCTGAGGCCCATCTTCTCCAGCTCTTCTTTGGCTTCTTCGATGTCCTCGCGGCCGAGCAGGGCGGGCAGGACGGGTTCCGGATCGGTCATGGTGATGTACAGGACGGTCCGCAGATCCAGCGATTCGCCGGCCACGGCTTCCCGGGTGGTGCCGCTCAGGGAGGCTTCCACGAGGCCGACCGTGTTGGGCAGGTAGGTGTCGCTCGCCATGGTTTCCGTGCGGAACTGCAGGTTCGTATCGACCGGGAAGCCGGCTTCGCGCAGCGCGGCGATGGCCTGCTCCTTGGTGTAGCCCAGGATGGCCGGGACCTTAAACATGGCCGGGCCGCTGCTGATGATCAGCGTGACCGGCGTTCCCAGCGCGGCCAGGGAACCGATGGGCGGATCGGAAGCCATGACGGTATTGGCCGGCACGGACGGCGAATGCTCCCATTCGGTCCCGGAGGAGACCACCAGGCCCACTTCGCGCAGGATGGCGGCCGCTTCTTCCGCGGACTTGCCGATGATATTGGTCGGGATGATGACGGCGCCGCTGTCCCGGGTGGCGATCCACAGGGTCACCTCGGTCCCCAGCAGCAGCGATACGCCGGGATCGTAGCTCTGGTCCACGACGGTGTTGTCTTCAAATTCGGAATCTTCCGGCACCAGTTCATATTCCAGGTGCACGCGCAGGCCGTCTTCCATCAGCAGGTCCATCGCCTCGGCGTAGTCCATGCCGATCAGGTCGCGCAGCACTACGGTGCCCTCGGGCTCGGTCGAGACAGGCTCGGTGGGTTCCTCCGTCGTGGCGGGCGGTTCCGTAGTGGGCGGCATCGTGAACGGCGTGGTCGTGGGGATCACGGTGGTTTCCCGCGGCGCGGTGGTCACTTCAGGCGCCACCCAGGAGGTGGACTCGGTGGTTTTTTTGGTCGGGTTCAGCCACGCGCAGGCCTTGCTGATCATGGCGATGATGACGACCAGGATCAGCACGCCGATGCCGAGCATCACGTAATTCAGGATCTTTTCCGTCCGTCTGGCTTTCTCTTCCGCCACACGGTCTTCCTCCTGCATTTCGATGGCCCGGCCGACGCCTTCGTCAAAGGCTTTTTCGCGCTCCCCTTCTTCCCAGCGGGTCTTCCGGGGCGAAATGCCGGCCAGTTTCAGGATATCGGAATCCTCTTTGCGCATGGCGAGGTTGGGGTCGCCCGCTCCTTCCGCCGGCAGGACCACGAAATCCTCGTCCGGCATGACGATCAGTTTCTTGAAATCCACCAGCAGGTCCGACATGGTCGCATAGCGGTAGCCGGGGTTCTTCTGGGTGCATTTCAGGATGATGTTTTCCAGGTTGCGGGAAAGGGAAGGCGCCAGCTCGCCCGGCGGCACGATGGGCTCCTGCAGGTGCTTGAGCGCGACCTCCACCGAGGTCTCGCCGTCGAACGGCACCTGTCCCGTGACCATTTCATACAGGGTGATGCCCAGGGAATAAATATCGCTGCGGGCGTCGCAGGCGTCGCCGCGGGCCTGTTCGGGCGAAATATAATGGACGCTGCCCATCGTGCTGGTGGTGGACGTCTCCGTGGCCACCATGCGGGCGATGCCGAAGTCCGCGACCTTGATCTTCCCCTCGCGGGAGATGATGATGTTCTGCGGCTTGATATCGCGGTGGATGATGCCCTGGCTGTGCGCGGCTTCCAGGCCCTTCGCGACCTGCATGGCCACCTCGACGGCCTCGCGCTCTTCCATGGCGCCCATCTTGTCGATGTACTTCTTCAGGTTGATGCCTTCGACCAGTTCCATGACGATGTAGTACATGCCGTTCTGCTCGCCCACGTCGAACACGCCCACGATGTTGGGGTGGTTCAGGGCGCCGACGGCCTGGGCTTCCCGGCGGAATTTGGCCACGAAGCCGGCATCGGTGCTGAGTTCTTCCTTCAGCACTTTGATGGCGACCAGGCGCTGCAGCACGCTGTCGCGCGCCCGGTAAACGTCGGCCATACCGCCGGCGCCGACCGTGCTGAGTATTTCATATCTGTCATTTAAAACAGTGCCCGCTTTCAGTAACATAAGTCTTTATCCCTCTGATTCGGTCTCTTCCCGGTATTCCGCCAGGAGGATCGTGATATTATCCTGTCCGCCCGCTTCCAGGGCCAGATGCAGCAGCCGCGAGACCGCCCGGTCGACGTCCGCCTCTTCCCGCAGCACGGCGGCGATCTCTTCGTCGCTCAGCATGCCGTGGAGGCCGTCGCTGCACAGCAGCAGGCGCTGGCCGGAGGCGGCGGGGACCAGGAAAACGTCCTCCTCCACCGTCGGTTCGGCGCCCATGGCCCGGGTGATCTTGTTGCGGTTCGCCAGATACATCGGGTCGTCCCGTTCCAGGACGCCCTGGCGCACCATTTCCTCCACCCAGGAGTGGTCCAGGGTTATTTGCCGTAATTCATCGTTTTCAAATAAGTACGCCCGGCTGTCGCCGACGTTGAGGACGATCCATTCCGTTTTGTTGAAATAGGCCATCACGACGGTGGAGCCCATGCCCTGCAGGTAATCCAGGTCCGTGGAGAGCTGGTTCAGGGCTTTGTTGGTGTTTTCCACGGCTTCCCGCAGCGCATTCAGCACGCCGTTTTTGCGGCCGGTAAGCTTCAGGTTGTCCGGGATCTTGCGTACGACAAACCGGGAGGCGTATTCCCCTCCCTTGTGTCCTCCCATACCGTCGGCCACGATAAACAGATTGTCTTCCAGTCCGCCCAGGGGGCATCCCGTGTAAAAGGAGTCCTCGTTGTTCTGTCTGACCAGGCCGACGTCAGTTTTTGCCGCATAACGAAGCATGCTGCTCCATCAGCCTCCTTCTGAGCTGGCCGCAGGCACCGTCGATGTCCGCGCCCATCTTCTTTCTAATAGTAGCATTTATCCCGTTTTTTTCAAGTGTTTTTTGGAACAGGGCCACCGCCGCGTCCTGCGAAGCCTCGAATCCGCGCTCCGTGACCGGGTTCACCGGGATCAGGTTGACGTGGCAGTTCCTGCCTTTCAGGAGCTTCGCGAGGGCCAGCGCGTGCGCCTCGCTGTCGTTCGAGCCGCGGACCAGGCTGTACTCATAGCTCATGCGGCGGCCGGTCTTTTCGAAGTATTCATCGCAGGCCGCGAGGGTCTCCGCGATGGTGTAGCGGTTCGCGATCGGCATCATGGTGCGGCGGAGCTCATCGTCCGGCGCGTGCAGGGACAGGGCCAGGGTGATGCCGAGCTTCTCCTCCGCCAGCGCGCGGATCTGCGGCACCAGGCCGCAGGTGGAGACCGTGATGTTCCGCTGGCTCAGGTTTTTGCCCTTCGGGTCCGAGATCAGGCGGATAAAGCGGATCAGGCTGTCCAGATTGTCCAGCGGTTCGCCCATGCCCATGACGACGATGTGGTCTACGCGTTTCCCGGTCTCCTCTTCGATCCGGAAGACCTGCTCCAGCATTTCGCCGGGGAGGAGGTTGCGCGACAGGCCGTTCAGCGTGGACGCGCAGAAGCGGCAGCCCATGCGGCAGCCGACCTGGGAGGAGACGCAGACCGTGCAGCCGTAATCGTAGGGCATGAAAACGCTCTCGATTGCCTGGCCGTCCGGCAGTTCAAACAGGTATTTCCGGGTGCCGTCCCGGGAGATCTGCCGGGTGTGGAGGGTCAGGGTGGAGAGGGTGTAGTTTTGGCGCAGGGCTTCGCGGAAGGCTTTCGGGAGGTTCAGGGCTTCGTCCAGGCTGCGGATTTTCTTGTTCTGCAGCCAGTCAAAGAGCTGGGCGCCGCGGTAGGCGGGCTGGCCCAGTTCCTGCGCGGCGGTTTTCAGTTCCGATTCGGTCATGGATCGAAGATCCTGCATGGGGAAGCTCCTTGTGTCGTGGTTATTTCGTGAAAAGGCTGATGAAAAAGCCGTCGCCGGAGAGGTCGCCGGGCAGGATCTGCTGCGCGGGGGCGGCGGGCTTCAGGTTCAGGTCCTTTTCGATATAAGCTGCGTTGTCCGCGTTTTCTTCTTTAGTCAGCGTGCAGGTGGAATACAGCAGTTTTCCGCCGGGTCTGACATAGCGCGCGGCGTTGTCCAGGATCCGGCGCTGGAGGGCGGCCAGGTCCGCGATCTGCTGCGGCGTGACGCGGTATTTGATCTCCGGTTTGCGGGAGGCCGTGCCCAGGCCGGAGCAGGGCAGGTCTGCGACGACCAGGTCGAAGGCGTTTTCGAAGGACGGTTCGAAGACGGTCGCATCCGACTGCCGGACCCGGAGGCAGGAAAAGCCGCTGCGTTCCGCGTTTTCACGGATCAGGCGGCATTTGGCCTCCGTGAGGTCGCAGGCGGTGACTTCGCCGTTGTCCCGCATCAGGTCCGCGGCCTGCAGGCTTTTCCCGCCGGGGGCGGCGCAGAGGTCCAGAACACGCGAGCCGGGCTGCGGCGCAGCAGCGGCGACGGCCAGCTGGGCGCTGACGTCCTGCAGCTGCACGAAGCCTTTGCGGACGGCTTCCGTCTGTTCCAGGGGGACGGCGGGGCTGTCTTCTGTTCTGATGCGCTGAAGCCGGAGCGCTGCCGGGAGAGACGGCGCCGGTTCGGCGGAGAAGCCGTCGCGTGCGAGCAGATTTGCCGCGTCCTCCGTGGTGATTTTGCTCTGATTGACGCGTGCCCACAAGACCGGGGCCTGCAGGAAATGATCCGCTGCCTGCCGGGTCTTCTCTTCCCCGTACAGCGCGGTCAGGTAATCATACAACGGCTGCGGCAGGCTCAGGGCCGCCGCGCCTTCCGGCTCCTGCCAGTCCGTTTTACGGGCTGCGGCGCGCAGGACGCCGTTCGCAAAGCCGGTCAGGCCTTCTCCGAGGCGTTTCCGGACAAGTTTGACGCTCTCATTGACGGCCGCGGAGGCGGGGATCCGGTCCATGTACCGGATCTGATACAAGCCCATGCGCAGGACGCTGCGCAGGTAGGGCTTCATCTGCGCGGCCGGGGTGCGGCTGACCTGATCCAGATAGAAGTCCAGGGTCAGGGCCCGGCTGACGGTCCCGTGGACCAGCGCGGTGATGAGATTCCGTTCGCGGACGTCCAGGTCCGGGGCGCCGCGGAAGGCGTCCCGCAGCAGTTCGTGGCTCATCCCGCCTTCTTCGAGCGTCTGATGGATGATCGAGGCGGCCAGGGCGCGGCTATTCATGGGTCTCTCCCAGGAGTTCGCCCGGCGCCGTCGCATACCCGCGCAGATACGCGTCCGCGGGCATCATTTTCTTGCCTTCGGGCTGCAGGGTCAGGAGGCGGAGGACGCCGTCTCCGGTCTGCACGTCGATGCCGTTTTGGGAAACGGCCGTGATGGTACCGGGCGCAGGCAGGGGCTCTGCAGAACCTTCCGCCGTCCCGGCCTCCGTCACCACAGCCGCCCGGCCGATCTTCAGTCGCCGGCCGTTCCGGAACGTATGCGTCCCGGGCCAGGGATCGAACGCGCGGATCCGCCGCTCCAGTTCCGCCGCTGGCCGCGAAAAGTCCAGCAGCCCCGCTTCCTTGCGGATCAGCCCTGCGTAGGTGCTTTCACCCTCCTGCGGGCGGCGGGGGAGCGTGCCCGCCTCCAGCTGCGCCAACGCCCGGACGATCAGTCCGCCGCCCAGCGCCGCCAGTTTATCGGTCAAAGTGCCGCCGGTATCGTCCGGTTCGATGGCCAGGGCTTCCTGCAGCCGGATGTCGCCCGTGTCCAGGCCGGCATCCATCTGCATGACGGTGACGCCCGTCTCCGTTTCCCCGGCCAGGATCGCGGCCTCGATCGGCGCCGCGCCGCGGTATTTCGGCAGCAGGGACGTGTGCACGTTGAGGCAGCCCCACCGCGGCAGGTCCAGCACCGCCTGCGGCAGGATCTGGCCGAACGCGGCCACCACACCGGCGTCCGCGGGCTCCCGCTCACAGAATTCCCGCAGCCACGCCACGTTTTCCTCCCGCCGCAGCCGCTCGGGCTGGAACAGCGGGATCTGATGCGCCAGCGCCAGTTCTTTCACCGGGGAGACCGCCAGGGCCTTGCCCCGTCCCTTCTCCCGGTCCGGCTGGGTGACCGCCAGAATGACCTCGTGCCCGGCGTTCAGCAGCGCCTCCAGCACGGTCCGGCTCAGTTCCGGCGTTCCCATGAAAATGATCCGCATACGCATCCCTCCTGCTCACGATATGGCGGGGGCCGATCTCACATCGGCCCTCACTCGTGTCATTTCTATTATCACGGCAGACCGCCGCCTGCCTTCTACTGTCCGCCGCTTTCCGCGGCCGCCTGCTCCCGGGCCTCCCGTTCCCGCCGCATCCGCATCTCCTTGGAGATGTTGGCGAAGCGCAGGTGCTGCGGCAGCCAGGCCAGCTCCACGGTGCCGACGGGGCCGTTCCTCTGCTTGGCCACGATCAGTTCCGTGATGCCTTTCTTCTTGCTGTTTTCCTTGTTGTAATACTCGTCGCGGTAGATGAACATGACCACGTCCGCGTCCTGTTCGATGGAGCCCGATTCGCGCAGGTCCGACAGCAGCGGCCGGTGGTCTTCCTTGCGGGCGTCCGGTGCGCGCGACACCTGCGACAGCGCGATGACCGGGACGCGCAGTTCCCGCGCCAGGGCCTTGAGGCCGCGGGAGATCTCCGTGATCTCCTGCTGGCGGTTCTCGCTGCGGCGGCCCGAGCCGGACATCAGCTGCAGGTAGTCGATCACGATCAGCTTCAGGTCCCGTTCCAGTTTGATCTTGCGGCATTTGCTGCGCAGGTCGGATACCGTGATGCCGGACGTTTCGTCGATGATCAGTTTGGAGCGGCTGATGGTCTCCGCCGCCTCGAACAGCTTGTCCCAGTCCTCGTCGCTCAGCTCGCCGCTGCGCAGGCGCTGGGCGTCCACGTGCCCTTCCATGGACAGCAGACGGTTCATGATCATTTCCTTGGCCATTTCCAGGGAGAACAGCACCGCGCACTGGTCCTGGCGGAACACCACGTTCTGCAGGATGTTCAGCACCAGCGCTGTCTTGCCCATGGAGGGCCGCGCGCCGATCAGGATCATTTCCGACGGGTGCAGGCCTGTCAGCATCTCGTCCAGGTCCTTGAAGCCCGTTGCCAGGCCCGTGATGGGATTGCGGCTCAGCGCCGCCTCGTTGATCACGGCCAGCGCGTTCCGCGTGATCTCGTCGATGGGGGTGATGTCCTGCTGCCGCCGGCGGTTTAAGACGTCGAAGATCTTCCGCTCCGTCTCTTCCACGATGGTGCCGACGGATTCCTTCTCCGCATAACAGAGCCCCGCGACCTCCTCGTTCACGCCGATGATGCGCCGCAGCAGCGCTTTTTCCGCCACGATCTCCGCGTAATATTTCGCGTTCGCGGACACCGGTACGGACGCGACCAGGTCCCCGATGAATTCCGGGCTGCTCACTTCCGGCGCGACGTCCTTCTGCTGCAGGCGGTTCTGCAGCGTCACCGGGTCCACCGGCTGCCCTTCGTTGTACAGCTCCATCATAGCGTCGAAAATGACGCCGTACATGGGCGTATAGAAATCCTGGCCGGTCAGGATCCCTTCCAGCTTCGGGATGCTTTCATTATCCAGCAGCATGGATCCCAGCACGGTCTGCTCCGCGCCCAGGCTGTGGGGACGGACCCGTTTGATCTGGTTTTCTCTTTCTTCTGTTCCGGCCATTTATGCTTCTACCACTGCCACGGTGATCTTCGCCGTCACCTCGCGGTGCAGCTTGATCTCCACGGTCTCTTCGCCGACGGCCTTGATAGGCTCTGCCAGCTGGACTTTCTTCTTATCCACGTCGATGCCCCACTGGGCCTTCACGGCTTCCGCGATCTCCTTGGAGGACACCGCGCCGAACAGTTTGCCGCCCGCGCCGACCTTCATGGGGATCGTGATGCGGACCTTTTCCATTTCCGCCGCTTTGATCTTCGCGCGGACCAGTTCCTCTTCCGCCTGGCGCTGCGCCGCGGCCACCTGCGCCTTTAAGGTGTTCAGGTTGGCCTGGGTGGCTTCCACCGCCAGTTTGCGGGGGATCAGATAATTGCGGGCGTAGCCGTCGTTGACGGTCACGATCGCGTCTTTTTTGCCTAAGGTCTTGACGTCCTGTAATAATACCACTTTCATTTACAGTACCCCCTCTTCTTTCATGCTGCGGATGGTCTGCAGGACCAGTTCCTGCGCCGCTTCCACGGTCATGCCCCGCAGCTGCGCCCCGGCGGAGCCCAGATGGCCGCCGCCGCCCAGGCGCTCCATGATCAGCTGGACGTTCACCTCATCGATGGCGCGGGCGCTGACAAATATTTTATCGTCAGCCTCGGTAAAGACGAAACTGGCCTTGACCGAGGAGATATTGAGCAGATCGTTGGCCACCTGCGAGCCCACGACCGTCGCGGAATCCAGTCCTTCGGAGGGGCAGACCGCGAAGGCGTAGCTGTCGTCGAGGATCCGCGCGGACTGCATGGCCTGGGCCTTGGCCCGGTATTCCCGGAAATCCTCCCGGAGCATCTTCTTGACGCGGACCAGGTCGGCGCCGCTGCGCTTCAGGAACGCGGCGGCCTCAAAGGTGCGGAAGCTGGTGCGGTCCGTGAAGCTGTTGGTGTCCACGAGGATGCCGCTGTAGATGGCGTCCGCTTCCAGCGGCGTCGGGGAGACGCCCTCCCCGAAGTACTGGAGGATCTCCGTGACCATTTCGCAGGCCGAGGAGGCGTACGGCTCCACGTAGCGGAACTGGGCCGGGATGGCGCCTTCCGCCTGGCGGTGATGGTCAAACACGACCACCTGGTCCGTCTTTTCCAGCAGCGCGGGGCATTCCACCATGTCCGCGCGGTTGGTGTCCACGACTACGACCAGGGAGTTCGGCTGGATGCGGGCCAGCGCTTCTTCGCCGGTCAGGAACATGTCGCGCGGATAGTCCGCGGAGGCCTGGAAGGACTCCCACAGCGGCCGCACGGAGAACGAGACCGTGTCCAGCACGATGTGCGCGTGCAGGTGCAGGGAGACCGCCGCGCGGTAGATGGCCACGGAGGCGCCGAACGAGTCGTTGTCGCCGCGGGCGTGGCCCATGATGTAGATGTTGTCATGCAGCGCCATGAGTTCGCGCAGCGCCTGCGCCTTGACGCGGGCCTTGACCTGGGTGCGGCCCACTTCGCCCTGCGCCTTGCCGCCGAAGTATTCCACGCGGTCCGGATATTTCACGACGGCCTGGTCGCCGCCGCGGCCCAGCGCCAGGTCCATTGCGGCCTGCGCCAGTTCGAGGTTTTCGCTGTAGTTTTTGCCGCCGTCGCCGAAGGCGATGCTGACCGTGACCGTCATGGTATTGCCGGCCCGGATCTCCTTCACGTGGCCCAGCAGCGGGAATTTCTCCTCCATGCAGCGGGCCAGGCTGCCGTGGTTCATGAAGATGTAGAAGCGGTCGCGCTCCGTCTTGCAGACGATGCCGTTCACGTTCTGGAAGAATTTCTGGATCTGCTGCTCGATCAGCGCGCCCAGCAGGCTGTGCTCGTTCGGGTCCGTATGTTTCAGCAGTTCTTCGTAATTATCAATGTACAGGACGCCGGCCACACCGCGCTCCCGCTCCAGGGTCGCCTTGACTTCCAGATGCTCCGTCTCGTCCGTCAGGAGCAGGGTGGTGATGGGCGTTTCCCCTTCGGTACGGCGCAGCTGCGCGGCAAAGATGCGGTCGCCCAGGCCCGCGAAGCAGTCCGCGGCGTTTTGCGCCGGGTCGTCCGCCGGGATCAGGGTGAGGGAGGGGAAGATCTCGCGGATCTCCTCCGCCCGGTGCAGTTCCGGCTTCGCATACTGTTCCAGCATGCGGGTAAAGGCTTCGTTTTTCCAGAGGATGCGGCCCTCGCTGTCCAGCGTGGCATAGGGGAGGGACATCGCATCGACTTTCCGGGAAAGCTCGTCATCCAGGCCCAGGCACTGCTCGATCACGCTCTGCTGCAGATCCTTGCGGATGGTGAAATGCCAGGCCAGGACGAAGCCCAGGGTCCCCAGCGCGGCCACGGCCGCCGGGATGTAGGAATACCCCGGAAGCAGAAAATGAAGCGCGAAAAAGGCGGCGGCGCATGCCAGGATAAACGCCAGCCAGATCCAGGGCCATTTTGTCAACAGGTTTTTCAGCTTCTGCATAAGATCATCCTTCCTGTTATTCCGGGTTCCCGTGTTTCCCTTCCGGCTCTGCCGCCTCGGGGATAATAAATTTTATCATACATCAGAACAAAATACAATCATTTTCAGCCCGGAGGACCACCGGACTCTGCCGGTAATCGTCCGGGATCCGGCAGCCCGTTTTGAAGAAGACTGTCTGTGCGTACAGCCCGTGCGCCCAGGCATATTCTTCCGCCAGTTCCGGATCCGCGTCCGCCATTTTGGTCAGGACCGGGAGCGACGCTTTTTCCTTCAGCAGGGCCGGCAGGAAGGAGTCTTCCCGGAGCCCCAGAATGCGGATCGAACGGGGCAGCGGTGTCATGTCCTCCCAGCGGATCCCCAGCAGGATGTGGAGCAGGCTGCGCCGCACCCGGGCGAGCGTGAAGTTCCGGCTGGATACCGCTTCGGCCAGTTCGGTGAACGGACGGTCAAACGGGGCCTGGTCCGCAATGCGCACTGCCAGGATCCCCCCTACGTCCGCATAACGGATCAGCGCCGCAGGGGCTTCGTCCCCGTCCTGCATCAGCCGCCACAGAACGGCGGACATGGCCGCGGAAAGATCGTCCGGGAAGATCGTATAGTCCAGTTTTTCCGGCACGCCCGGGGCCAGATACGCCCGCAGGCTCTCTGCCGTCTCCCCGCGCTCCAGAGCCCGGCGGACAGCAGTTGCGGAGGCGAAGCCCTGTTCCGGCAGTTCCCGGCTCAAATGCCCCTCTCCCGTCCGCAGGACGGGCACCGGTCTGAACTCCGCTCTCAGCTCCCGGATCATCATGACATATTCCGTCCCCAGCAGGTTATTAGGGTCGCGCAGCAGACTGCCCGCTTCCGGGTCTTCGGCAGAGACAGCGGAAGCAGCGGCAGCGGCATAGGAAAGTCCCTCTCGGAGTCCATCGTGCATGATCCGTGTTCCCAGCGCGGCGCGCGTGCGGTCCGCCAGACCTTTGAAAACAGCGGGATCCTCACAGGATGCGCCGAAGGCCAGTTCGTCCACGCAGCCGCAGGCCTGCAGCAGACCCACGGCCCCGCGGGCAAATCCGGCTGCGCTGGCCGTCGCAAAGCGGGGCGGCAACTCGATCACCAGGTCCGCACCCGCCTCCAGCGCCATGGCCGCGCGGCGGTATTTATCTGTCAGCGCCGGTTCGCCGCGCTGCACGAAATCGCCGCTCATCACGACCAGGATCCCCTGCTCCGGACGCCCTTTCTGCACCTCTTCCAGCAGATGGCGGTGCCCCGCATGCAGCGGATTATATTCTGCTATGATCCCTGTCACGCCCATTCGGATTTTCTCTCCATCCGTCGCTTTATCGACAATCTTATATACTGTTGTCTGTAAAAAATCGGCTTCTCAAACATTTCTTTACAAACATGGTTGACTAAAAAATGCAAGGGTGTTATTATATATAAAACTAAACTCCCCACCGAGTTTTTGGAGGCAATGTAATAATGAAGGGAACTGTCAAGTGGTTTAATAACCAGAAAGGCTACGGCTTCATCACGGATGAAGACGGACGGGATGTTTTTGTACACTTCAGCGGTCTTGTGATGGAAGGTTACAAGTCCATCGAAGAAGGCGCTCAGGTAGAGTTCGATGTCGCCGACGGCGGCAAGGGACCTCAGGCTGTCAACGTAGTCAAACTGTAATCGGTCCAAAACCATCCAGAATCATTCCGGGCGCGGTCGGCTTTCACGGCCGCGCTCTTGTATTTTCCGGGCAAAGCGTGTATCTTTATAGTATGATCCATCTGACTCCTTCAGGGGAATTATACCAGAGGAAAGGCCGCTCCGCTATGGCAGATCTGCAGAATATCAAAATTATTTTCAGCGACATCGACGGGACACTGCTCCCGTTCGACGGCAAGGACCTGACCGGCACCGCGCAGCTGATCGGAGACCTGATCCGGCGCGGCTATATTTTCGTGCTCTGCACGGGCCGCGGCACCGGCAACATCCCCCGCATCCTCCTGGACATCCCCGGCCTGCGCTACGTGATCACCGCCAACGGCGCCCTGATCACGGACCTCGTCACGTCCGAGGTGATCTACCGCAACACCGTTCCCCGGGATGTCGCGCGCGCCCTCACGGATTTCCTCCACGGCTACCGCGGCATCGCCTTCTCCTATCGGAACGGCCGGCATTACCTGGACATGACGCCGGACGGCAAACGCCCGGACACCAGCAGCGTTTCCCTCAAGGACTGGATGAACACTGCGCGACTTGTCCCGTTCTCCGAATACCTGGCTGAGCCGGAAAGTGAATTCGTCGACAAGGTCGGCTTCGCCACCTATGACGAGGACGAGCGTCAGGCAGTGATGCGGGACTTCCCGCTCCAGCCGTTCGCCCCGCAGCTGGCCCTCACCACTTCCGGCGGCTGGAACGTGGAATTCAACGCTGCCGGGACCGCCAAGGGTACGGCCGCCCGCTGCCTGCTGGAGCATCTGGGCCTGACGCCCGGAAACATGCTCGCCGCCGGCGACAACATCAACGACGTCTCCATGCTGGAGCTCGCCGCCGTTTCCCTGGCCCCGGCCAATGCCTGCCCCGAAGCCCTGGCCGCCGCCAACGTCCGCGTCCCGGACTCCCGGGAAGACGGCGTGGAAAATTTCCTGAAGCAGCTTCTTTAACTTGTAATTCTGTTGTATTTTGCTATAATAAAAAGATAATTCGGTCCCCGACCGACCCCACATTCCCTCCGGGGAGCTGAGAGGAAGATTTATGAAGATCATCGTTGCCGGTATCGGAAAAGTCGGTACCACCCTGACCGGCCAACTCGTGGCCGACGGCCATGACGTGACGGTCATCGACCGTAAGGCCGATATATTGGAACGCGTCTGCGCGACCTACGACGTGATGGGCCTGGAAGGCAACTGCGCCACCGTGCAGACCCTCCGGGACGCGGGCGCTGCCGAAGCGGACCTGCTGATCGCGGTCACCGACGCGGACGAAGTCAACCTGCTCTGCTGCGTCACCGCCCGCCAGATCAACCCGGGCATCCACACCATCGTCCGGATCCGGGATTCGGAATACGCCCCGCAGATCATCGAAATGCGCGACGTGTTCGGCCTGTCCCTGATCGTGAACCCCGAACGCAGCGCCGCCGTGGAGATCGAGCGCCTGCTCCGCTTCCCCGGCTTCCTGAAACGCGAATCCTTCGCCCGGGGCCGCGTGGAGCTGGTGGAATTCCGCATCGCGGAGGACAGCCCGCTGGCCGACGTCGCCCTGCGCAACGTGACCTCCATCCTGAAATCCAAAGTCCTGATCTGCGCCGTCCTGCGCGGCACCGAAGTCACGCTGCCGAAAGGCGATTTCGTCCTGAAGGCCGGCGACCGCGTCTTCATGACCGCTCCGGCCGCGGCTCTGGGCGCCATGCTGCGCGACCTGGGGATCATCTCCCACAAGGTCAAACGCGCCATCCTGGGCGGCGGCGGCCGCATCAGCCTGTATCTCGCCCAGCTGCTGGAACGCGACGGCATCCAGGTCCAGATCATCGACAACGACATGGCCCGCTGCCAGGAACTGGCCCGGCAGCTGCCCGGCGTCAGCATCACCTGCGGCGACATCACCGTGCCCTCCACCCTGGAAAAAGAAGGGCTCTCCACCGCGGACGCTTTTGCGGCCCTGACCGGGCTGGATGAGCTGAACATCGTCATGTCCCTGTACGCCGTCAGTCAGAAGGTCCCCATCGTCATCACGAAACAGGGCCATATCGACGAGCTGCAGGATATCGTGAGCGGCCTGTCCCTGGGCAGCATCGTCTCGCCCAAGGAGCTCTGCAGCGACATCGTGGTACGCTACGTCCGCTCCATGCGCGACACCTCCGGCGATTCCGCCATCACGGTGCAGTCCGTGGCGGGCGGCCGCGTGGAGGCGGCGGAATTCGTCATTGGACCGGCCTCCCAGCACCGCGACACCCCGCTGCTGGACATTAAGATCAAACCGGGCGTCCTGATCGCGGCGATCTCGCACCAGGGCACCACCACCGTCGCGGGCGGCACTTCCCAGTACACGCTGGGGGATTCGGTCATCGTCATCTCCGCCGCGGAAATGAATATCCAGCGGTTCAACGATATTTTTGCTTAAGAAAGCTGAGTTATGAACTACAAGTCCCTCTCCCGCTTCATCGGCCGCATCCTTCTGATCGAGGCAGCGCTCATGCTGCCTGCTTTGCTGCTGTCCCTGGTCTACGTTGAACCCCGTGCCACGGCGGCCTACTGGCAGAGCATTCTGATCATCCTGGCTTTGAGCGTGGTCTTCCGCCTGCTGAGCCGCGGCGAAAAGGTCGGCGACTTTTACGAAAAAGAGGGTCTGGCCTGCGCCGGCCTCTCCTGGATCGTCATGGGCATCACCGGCGCCCTGCCGTTCTTCCTTTCCCGCGAGATCCCGGCGTTCATCGACGCGGTCTTCGAAACGGTCTCCGGCTTCACCACCACCGGGGCCTCCATCCTCACCGAAGTGGAGAGCCTGGACAAGAGCATCCTGTACTGGCGCAGTTTCACCCACTGGATCGGCGGCATGGGCGTGCTGGTCTTCCTGCTGGCGCTGGCGCCGCGCGACAACCGCGGTTCCGGCTTCACGCTGCACCTGCTGCGCGCGGAAAGCCCCGGCCCCAGCGTGGGCAAGCTGGTCCCGCAGATCCGGAAGACTGCGCAGATCCTGTACATGATCTACATCGGCCTGACCCTTTTGGATTTCGGCCTGCTGGCCCTGGGCGGCCTGTTCTTCCATGACGGCGCCCACCCCACGGGCGTATTCGACGCATTCTGCATCGCCGTGGGCACGGCGGGCACCGGCGGCTTCGCGGTCATCAACGCAGGCCTGGGCGGCTATTCCCTCTTTACGCAGATCGTCACCACGGTCTTCATGTTCCTCTTCGGCATCAACTTCAGCTGCTATTTCCTGGTCCTCCGGGGCGATGTGAAGTCCGTGCTGAAGGATGAGGAACTGCGGACGTTCCTGGGGGTCTCTGTCGCTGCTATCATCGCGATCACGATCACCATCATCCCGCAGTACCAGAGCGCAGGGACGGCGGTCAAGGACGCCGCGTTCACGGTCGGCTCCCTGGCCTCCACCACCGGCTACGCCACGACGGACTTTGACCTGTGGCCCAACTTCACCCGAGCCATCGTCGTCTTCCTGACCATCATGGGCGCCTGCGCGGGCAGCACCTGCGGCGGCGCCAAGGTCGTCCGCCTGATCCTGATCGTGAAGAACCTCTTCCGCAACATGCGCCAGATGATCCGGCCCGGCCGCGTCATCAACGTGCGCATGAACGGCCGCGTCGTCAGCGAAAGCGTCCTGAGCAACCTGAACACCTATGTGGCCGCCTATGTGGTCCTGTTGTTCGTCAGTTACTTTCTGGTCGCCTTTGACGGACAGGACGGCACCACCAGCTTCACGGCCGTGCTGACCTGCTTCAACAACGTCGGGCCCGGCCTGGGCCGCATCGTGGGCCCCGCCGGCAACTTCCACGGCTTCAGCGTCGGCGCGAAGATCGTACTGATCGTGGACATGCTGGTCGGCCGTCTGGAGATCTTCCCGATCCTGGCCCTGCTTTCCCGCGCCACCTGGCGCCATACCTGACCGATCCTTATTTTGATTATATAGTGATAAGAAGGAGAATATTATGAACCGCTGCATGATCCAAGACATCAGAAACCATCTGGGCGAGCCCGTCAAGGTGCAGGGCTTCGTGGACAATTACCGCGACAGCAAGGCCATGGCCTTTATCGTTCTCAAGGATATCACCGGCCGCCTGCAGATCACGGTGGAGAAGGAAAAACTGCCGGAAGTCACCGAAGCCATCACGGGCCTGACCCCGGACAGCGTCATCACCGTCACCGGCACCGTCGTGGAAAACGACTACGTCAAACTGGGCGGCCTGGAAATGATCCCGGACAGCATCCGCGTGGAATCCCTCGCCGAAGCGCTGCCCATCGCCCGCAAGAGCATCCCCGCCACCAAGAAGAAACAGGCCGTGGAGCGCTCCTCCATCGACCAGCGCATCGACTACCGCTGGGTGGACCTGCGCACGGACGAGAATCAGCTGATGTTCAAGGTGCAGACGAAGCTGATTGCCTCCCTGCGCGAATTCTGCCTGGCGCGCGACTTTATGGAGATCCACACGCCCAAGCTGATCGCGGCGGCTTCCGAAAGCGGCGCCGACGTTTTCGAAGTCAAATACTTCGACCGCAACGCGTATCTGGCCCAGAGCCCGCAGTTCTACAAGCAGATGGCCATGGCCTCCGGCTTCGAGCGCATCTTCGAAGTGGGCCCGGTCTTCCGCGCGGAGAAATCCTTCACCAACAAGCACACCACCGAATTCACCGGCTTTGACATCGAAATGAGTTACATCGACTCTTTCCGCGACGTGATGAAGTTCGAAGCCGAGCTGCTGACCTACGGCCTGACCAAGGTCAAGGAAGCCTACGGCGATGAGATCGAAGCCGCCTTCGGCGTCCCGCTTGTCGTCCCGACCCTCCCCTTCCCGGAAGTGAAACTGGAAGACCTGTACAAGGGCCTGGAGGAAGATTTCGGCTTTACCGTCCCCGAAGAAGAAAAGAACGACCTGACCACCGAAGCCGAGCGTCTCAGCTACGACTGGGTCAAGAAGCACTATGACCATGAATTCCTGTTCGTCACGGACTACAAGCCCGAAAAGCGCGCCTTCTACCACATGCGCGACGAGCACGGCATGCCCCTCGGCTATGACCTGATCTGGCGCGGCACGGAGATCACCACCGGCGCGCAGCGGGAACACCGCTTCGACCTGTTAAAGAAGCAGGCGGATGAAAAGGGCCTGGGCGATGACGTCAGGTTCTATCTGGAATTCTTCAAATACGGCTGCCCGCCTCACGGCGGCTTCGGCCTGGGCGTGGACCGTCTGACCATGCTGCTGGTCGGCCTGCCCATCAAGGAATGCATGTTCCTGTTCCGCAGCCCGAACCGGCTGACGCCGTAAAAGAGCGGCCGGAAGGCAGGCTTATTGGGAGCGGCCGGAAGGCAGGTTCATCACAACAAAAGAGAGGCGGACGCCCGCAAGCGTCCGCCTCTTTTTCGCTCCGGACCGGCTTATTTCCGGATATACCGGGTGAAATCCCGTCCGTTTTTACTCACGAACACATCCCCGTTCTTGCATTCCGCCATGACCCAGAAACCATTGCCGGACAGGGTCTGCACGTCATCGGTCAGCCCGCTGATCTTCGAGGGCTTGCCGCCGTTCGTGTAATACAGGCTGCCCTCCAGTTCATAGACAAAGCTGCCGTTCAGGCCGGCTGCCGCCCGGGACAGGTCGATGGTATCCGCCGTGATCCGGCGGCTCGAGCCGCCCGCCGTCGCGAACCAGGTCTCGCCCTCCTCATCGATAAACAGCAGGTTTTTCCCGCTCAGACTGACGCGGAAGCCCCGGTGGTTGTCCGCCAGCTTCGTCTCCCGGTCCTCAGGCTTTTTCAGGTCCATCCAGTACAGGTTGCCGTTCTTGCTGTAGACCATCGTGCGGCCGTCGGAGAGCAGAGCGGGCGTCTGCACGTTCTTCATCAGGCTGTTCAGTTCCAGCCGCCCGTTCAGCTGATATACGGTCAGACCGCCGGTCCCGGGCGCCAGATAATACCGGTCTTTCAGGCTGTCGATCCCGCGGAAGCCGCCGGCGTCCGCTGCCATGCCCTGCGGAGGCAGCAGGACCAGCGCCTGGGACGAGACCTTGTTCCGCTCGCCGCCTTTTTCGCTGAAATACGTGCTGGCGCCGTCCGAGACCAGGATCTGCTCCCCGGTCGTGTTGAAGCACAGGCTTTCGACGCGGTCCACCAGTTTCTGGCGGGAGTCCGTATTGCTCCCTTTCTGTACGTATAAGATCCCTTTGGACGAATAATAGTAAAGATAGCGGCCGCCCGATGAAACGGCGGCAGGCACCGCGTCTTTCGCGATCTCCCGCTCCCGTCCGTCGTAATAATACGCTTTTCTTTCCTCCCCGTCGTCCCGGACGTAGGCCACCGCTTTTCCGTCAGGCGAAATACAGAAATCAGCGGTGACGTTGGCGGCGACACGCTGCGATTTGCCGCCCCGGTACAGAAACAGTTCATCTTCCTGCGTCAGATAAGCCGCAGCGGAACCGTCAAAGGAAAACGCGAACTGTTTCACATCCTCTGCGACGGAGGTGAAACGGGAGCCGTCAAAAAGCATCAGCTGGTTTTCCGTGGTCAGGAAAAGGCAGCGCGAGCCGTCCGGGGACTGCTGCTCCTCCCGGATCCCTTCCTCCGTTTTCAGCCGCACCATTTTGCCGGAAGCGGAATATCCGACCAGTTCTTCATTGTCCGAAGCCAGAACGGTCACACAGTCCTTCTGCGTGCGGCCCGGCTGCGAGAACAGGTTTCGAAGCAGGGAAAAGCCCCAGATCATGGAGATTGCCAGAATCAGGACGACAGCCGCCCCGATGACCCAGCGGAAAGGCGAACGGCGCCGGCGCACTTTCGGAGGGGTCGGAAGCGGTACGGCAGGCGTATCCGAAACAGGCGCCGCCGGCGTATCCGAAACAGGCGCCGCCGGCGCGGGTGTTTCCGGCGCCGCCGGTACTGACGTTTCCGGCTCCGTAATCACCGGCGTTTCCCGGCTGACAGCCGCCGGCGGGATGACCTCCGCCACCGGCGCCTGGATTTCTTCTATGCCGCCTTCCGTTACGCGTACGGCAAAAACGCCGGCCGGCAGCGGCGTACCGCACTGAGTACAGAATTTAGTAGTATCGCTGAAACCGCATCCGCAGTTGGGACATATCTTCATCACCGTATCTCCTCAAAGAGCATTCCGTTGTTTTTATTGTAAAAGGAAACGGAACAGAATGCAAGGTCATACGGAAAAAGATAACAAAAAAGGGCCGGAGCCCTAAAGAAAGAGGCGACAGCCGGATTTGAACCGGCGCATCAGGGTTTTGCAGACCCACGCCTTACCACTTGGCTATGTCGCCCTATAAAAAAGTGACCCCATCGGGAATCGAACCCGAGTTACCGCCGTGAAAGGGCGATGTCTTAACCGCTTGACCATGGGGCCGAAGAGCTCCCCGAGCAGGGCTCGAACCTGCAACAACCCGGTTAACAGCCGGGTGCTCTACCATTGAGCTATCGAGGAAGGTGCTCTCAAGGCTTGCGCCCTGAAAGCCGCATATCGAAGAAGCGTTAACATATGAGAGTAATGAGCTGAACGAAGTGATCACTCATCCCGTTCATCTCTCTGTGATCAAGTGTACGACCTATTAGTAACAGTCAGCTTCGTACATTGCTGCACTTCCACCTCTGCCCTATC
>JAFRNR010000020.1 GCA_017430085.1 Lachnospiraceae bacterium
CCCGGCGTGGGCAAGACTGCCGTCACGGAACTGCTGGCGCAGCGCATCGCGGCCGGGCAGGTGCCGCCTTTCCTGAAAGGGAAGCGTATCGTCTCCCTCAACATCTCTTCCGTCGTAGCCGGAACCAAGTACCGGGGCGAATTTGAGGAGCGCATGAAAAACATCCTGGAAGAGTTTTTTATGCATCCGGAGATCATCCTGTTCATCGACGAGCTGCATACGCTGATCGGCGCCGGCGGGGCCGAGGGGAGTCTTGATGCGGCGAACATCCTGAAGCCCGCGCTCTCCCGCGGCGAGATCCAGGTGATCGGCGCGACCACGCTGAACGAATACCGGAAGCATATCGAAAAGGACGCGGCGCTGAAGCGGCGTTTCCAGAGCGTGCTGGTCGAAGAACCGGACGAGGAGGAAACGCTGGCGATCCTGCGCGGCCGCAAGGCGCTGTTTGAGGATCACCATCAGATCAAAGTGACTGAGGAGGCGCTGTCCGCGGCCGTCCGCCTCTCGCGCCGCTACATCACGGACCGGCTGTGGCCGGATAAGGCGCTGGACCTGCTGGACGAAGCGTGCGCGGGCGTGCGGCTGAATACGGCGGAGGAAACGCCGGTGCTGACTGCGCAGGATATTGCGAACACGGTGTCGCTGTGGACCAAGATCCCGCTGGAGCAGCTGAACAAAGAGGAAAACACCCGTCTGACGGAGCTGGAGGACCGCATCCATGAACGCGTCATCGGGCAGGAGGAAGCCGTCTCCGCACTGGCGCGGGCCATCCGCCGCAGCCGCGTCGGGCTCAAGGATCCGCGCCGTCCCATCGGCAGTTTCCTGTTCCTCGGTCCGACCGGCGTGGGCAAGACGGAACTGTCCAAAGCCCTGGCCGTCGCGCTGTTCGGGGACGAAAAGGACCTGATCCGCATCGACATGTCCGAGTACATGGAGAAGCACAGCGTGTCCAAGATCATCGGTTCGCCGCCCGGCTACGTGGGCTATGACGAGGGCGGGCAGCTGTCCGAGCGGATCCGCCGCAAGCCGTACAGCGTCGTGCTGTTTGACGAGATCGAAAAGGCGCACCCGGACGTTTTCCACATCCTGCTGCAGATCCTGGACGAAGGCCGGCTGACGGATTCCCAGGGGACGACTGTGGATTTCCGCAACACCGTGATCATCATGACGTCCAATGCGGGCGCGGAGCGGATCGTGGCGCCGAAAGCGCTGGGCTTCTCCGACGGCGGAACGCCGCAGGCGGACCACGAGCGCATGAAAGCCCAGGTCATGGAAGAAGTGCACCGCCTCTTCCGCCCCGAATTCCTCAACCGCATCGACGAGATCGTCGTCTTCCGCATGCTGAACCGCGACGACATCCGTGCGATCCTGCACCTGCAGCTGAAGGATATCGAGCAGCGTCTGCAGGAAAGCGCGCGTCTGACCCTGCAGCTCACGCCCGAAGCCGAAAACTGGTTCACCGCAAAAGGCTATGACCCGAAATACGGCGCCCGTCCGCTGAAGCGCCTGCTGCAGAACGAACTCGAAGACAAACTCTCGGATGCGATCCTGAGCGGAAGGATCGCCCCGGGCGATACCGTAACGGTCGATGTAAAGGACGAAAAGGTTATTCTCAGTAAATAAAGGCCGTTGCGCGTTTTACGCATCTGTCGTAGGGGCCGTTGTTTCAACGGCCCGGATATACAAGGAATTTATGAAACAAGACAACAAAAAAACCATCTTCTTCTGCAAGGAATGCGGCTACGAATCCCCCAAATGGAGCGGCTTCTGCCCCGTCTGCAAATCCCCGAACAGCTTTGTGGAAGCCCCTGCCGCCCCGTCAGGCCGGAAAGGCGGCTCCTCTTACGCTTCGTTCGCTGACCGCGCCGTTCCCGTACGCCTGGAGGACATCACCGCCGAACAGGCGGAGCGCTATCACACCGGTTCCGCGGAACTGGACCGCGTCCTGGGCGGCGGCCTGCTGCCCGGCTCGCTGGTGCTGACCGGCGGCGACCCGGGGATCGGGAAATCCACTCTCCTGCTGCAGGTCTGCCGGAATCTGGCGTACAGCGGACAGAAAGTGCTGTACGTATCCGGCGAAGAGTCGCTGAAACAATTAAAACTGCGTGCCGACCGCCTGGGCAGATTCGACGGAGATATTAGCTTTCTCTGCGAGACTGATCTGGACCGCATCCTGGCCCTGATGCAGGAAGAAAAACCTCAGGTCGTCGTAATCGATTCCATCCAGACCATGTACACGCCGCAGGCCGCTTCCGCACCGGGCAGCGTGACGCAGGTGCGCGAATGCACGAATCTGATCCTTAACACGGCCAAGGGGCTGAATATCAGCGTGTTTATCGTCGGCCACGTCACGAAAGACGGCGCCGTGGCCGGTCCTAAGATCCTGGAGCACATGGTGGACACCGTGCTGTATTTTGAGGGCGACCGCCATGCATCGTACCGCATCCTGCGCGGCGTAAAGAACCGCTTCGGCGCTTCCGGAGAGATCGCCGTTTTTGAGATGCGCAGCGAGGGGCTGAAGGAGATTCCGAACCCCTCCGCCTACATGCTCAGCGGCCGGCCGGAGAACGCCTCCGGGTCTGTGATCAGCTGCGTGATGGAAGGCACACGCCCGCTGCTGCTGGAAGTGCAGGCGCTCATCACGCGCAGCAATTACGGCCAGGGACGGCGGACCGCCACCGGCGCGGACTACAACCGCGTGGCGCTGCTGCTCGCCGTGCTGGAAAAACGCCTGAACATCACGCTGTCCGACTGCGACGCGTTTGTCAATATTACCGGCGGCTTGCGCGTGAACGATCCGGCGCTGGACCTTGCGATGGTGCTCGCGCTGTATTCAAGTTTCCGCAACGTCACCGTGCCGGATGATGTAATGGTATTCGGTGAAGTCGGCCTGGCCGGCGAAGTGCGTTCCGTATCGCTCGCAAAAGAACGCGTGCAGGAAGCGGCCCGCCTGGGCTTTACCACCTGCGTCCTTCCCAAAAGCAGTCTCAGCGCGGACCTGAACGCGCGCGGCATGAAACTGATCGGCGTTGCGAATATCGAAGAAGCGGTGTCGGTCTTATAGGTGAATGTTATGAACGTGTATCTGGACTTATTTCTGACGTTTGCCCGCGTCGGAGGCCTGACCTTCGGCGGCGGTTACGCAATGCTGCCTATTCTGCAGCGCGAAGTGGTGGAGAACAAGGGCTGGTGTACCGAAGAGGAACTGACGGATTACTACGCGATCGGACAGTGCACGCCGGGCATCATCGCCGTCAACACCGCTACTTTCATAGGGACCAAGACCGCCGGCTTCTGGGGCAGCGCACTGGCCACGATTGGCGTGGTCTTCCCGTCGCTGATCATTATCACGGTGATCGCCGCGTTCCTGCGCAATTTCGCGGATAATGAATACGTGATCCATGCGTTCGCCGGGCTTCGCGTGGTCGTGTGCGTGCTGGTACTGAATACGGTCGTCAAGCTGTTCAAGGGGAATATCAAGGGGAAGGGGCTGCCGGCGCTCATCCTGTTCCTGCTGGTGCTCGTCGCGTCCTTCTTCTTTAAGGTCTCGTCCATCATTCTGGTGGTGTGCGCCATGGTTTGGGGGCTGTTCTTCGGACTTTACCTGCCGCGGCACGGCGCCGGAAAGGAGGCCGGGAAATGATCTATCTGCAGCTGTTTTTCGAGTTTTTCAAGACCGGACTGTTTGCGATCGGCGGCGGGCTGGCCACACTGCCCTTCCTGCAGGAAATGTCCGCGCGGACCGGCTGGTTCACGCTGACCGAACTGCAGGACATGATCGCGGTATCGGAATCCACGCCGGGGCCGATCGGTGTCAACATGGCTACGTACTGCGGCTTTACGACGGCCGGGATCCCGGGCGCCGTCATTGCCACGCTGGGGTTGGTCATGCCATCCTTTATCGTGATCCTGATCGTCGCCGGCTTCCTGAAACGGTTCAAAGACTCTCCTGTCGTTGCCGCAGCGTTTTCAGGTCTGCGTCCCGCTTCCACCGCACTGATTGCGGCCGTACTGCTTTCGCTTTTTGCGTCCAACTTCCTGAACCTGACTGCGTGGCAAGGCTTTTCTCTGCAGAGTTTCGCCGTCCTGAAATGGCAGGCGCTGCTCCTCGGGGCCGTCGTATTTGTCGGTACGAAACTGTGGAAAAAGGTGCATCCGGGCTTTTTCCTGCTGTTCGGCGCCGCGGCCGGGATATTGCTCAAACTGTAAATCTTTTGAAAAAGGGAAGGGGCGGCTTTTCGGCCGCTCCTTTATTAATTGATTCAATTGTTCCTTGCGCTCTCTTTTACCGGAGATTCCGCATTCCTCTCACAGCAATGGCTTCCCTTCGCTCCACGCGTTGCCTGCATGCTGCCCGGCGGTCATATAAGTCATACGGAACTGGTTGAACAGCACGGCACCGGCTTTATGCATGCAGGGTTTGCCGTCCTCTTTCAGCACGCTTTCCTCCGCCAGCGTGTCCAGGACTTTTACGACGAAGCAGTGCAGGTGTTCGGTCTCCACTTCTTCCAGCAGTTCGCACTCCATGACGATGGGGAATTCTTCGATGATGGGGGCATTGACTTTTTCACTCTTAACCGCGTGCAGACCGGAACGTTCGAATTTGTCCGGCGTTTTATTGCCGGAAACCATGCCGAAGTAGTCGGCCTCCTTCAGGTGGGCCTGGTCCGCCAGCGCTACCGTGCAGGCCTTGTTCAGGCGAAGGTTTTTCGCGGTTTTGTGACCGCCGCTCAGGCAGAGCGTCAGCCGGTCCATTTCGCAGTTCATGCCCCAGGCGGCATTCATGACGTCGACTGCGCCGTTTTCATCATACGTCGCGATCATCAGGACGGGCATGGGGAAGACGGATGCGGTCTTGCCGATGGATCTTTTCATGATTACTTACCTCTGTATTTTACTTTGATTCCGAAGATCAGTGCCAGCGCGCCGCCGGTCAGGACGACGGCCAGGATCAGGATGGCTTCGTGCAGGAAGAAGGTGTCCGGCAGAATGGTGATGACCGGATCGGTCGTATAATCAAAAAGCCAGAAATCGTTGTTGAAAAACACTTTGTGGAACACGACGAACAGGCGGTCCCAGCCGATCAGCGCGAACAGGCCCAGAGCAGCCACGATCCCGAAGCAGCAGTACCCTGTGATACGAGCGTAGAGGCCGTTCCGCAGGCTTTTGGCTTTTATCCACAGGACCGCCATGCCTGCGACCGAGACGGCGAACAGGATCTGAAAGACGTCGAAGATCCGCTTCACTTCGCGGAAATGCGTCTCGCCGCTGACGGACATCGGGAAGTCGGGAAACCGCAGCGGCTCCTGATTCCAGACCAGGTTGTAGTCGATGAGGACGTCGTAGTTTTCGCGGATCTTTTCTTCCGGCATGCCGGACATTTCCTCGATATGCAGTGCTTTGATGTCATTGTAATAAATAAACCGCAGATGGAGCGTCAGCACCACGCCGGTACTGATGATGAGCGTCAGCAGCAGGACCGCTGCCAGCGCAGTCAGAAACGGTTTCTTTTTGACGGTTTCAGCCATGGCGCACCTCTACTCTTCCGGCTTCCCGGCCGCCTTGCCCGCCGCAAAGCCGCTGGTCCAGGCCCATTGCAGGTTGTAGCCGCCGCAGGGGCCGTCCAGGTCCAGGATCTCGCCGGCGAAGTACAGGCCGCGGCATTTGATGGACTCCAGGTTCAGACTGACTTCCGTGGCAGGGATGCCGCCGGACGTCACTTGGCAGGAATCGAAATCCTTCACGCCGCTGACGTGGAACGCGAATGACGTCAGGATCTCCGCCAGACGCATCAGGCCGCTCTGCGAGATGTCGCGGCACGGAATGTGCAGCGGGATGCCGCTTTCCTGAAACAGGACCGGCACCATTTTGGACGGGACCAGGCCCAGCAGCAGCGTGCCGCTCTCCCGCTCCCGGCGGCGCAGGCGGCGTTCGGCCAGGTCCATCAGGATCTCCTGTTCCGTCTTGTCCGGCAGAAGGTCCAGCACAAGCATCACGCCGTGATCCGCGGCGAGTTCCCGCGCGATGCGGCCGCTCAGCTGGAAGACGGGGATACCGGACAGGCCGTAATCCGTGAACTGCACTTCACCGTATTCCTGCGCGGTTTCTTCGCCGTCCACCTGCAGGGAAAGCAGGGCTTCGGCGCGCAGGCCGGAAAGGTTTTTCGTATAGGGATTCGAACTGAATACCGGCCCCAGCGCGGGCAACGGCGATACGATCTGATGGCCGAAGCCGGCTGCCAGCGCATAACCCCCGCCGTCCGAGCCGGACTTGGGAAAGGCCTTGCCGCCGGTGGTCAGGATCACGCGGTCCGCTTCCGCGGAAGAACCGTTTTCGAGACCGATCATGAAACGGCCGTTCTGCTTTTTCAGCGAGACGGCCCGGCATTCCTTCCGGATCCGGACGCCGCGGCGCTCGCATTCCATTTCGAGGGCCATGCGCACGGCGGCGGCTTCTTTGCAGGACGGATAGACCCAGGCGTCATTGCCGCGGGCGGAACCGGCGGCGACGGTCGGGATGCCGATGCTTTCAAAGAAATCCAGCGTATCCTGCACGCCGAATTCACGCAGGAGTAGCGAGGCGTGGCGGCGGCAGGAGCCCTGGTAGAAAGAAGGATCCAGGGACAGGTTGGTCAGATTGCAGCGCCCGTTACCGGTCGCAAGGATCTTCTTCCCTAAGACCGTTCCCCCCTCCAGGATTTCGACCTCCGCGCCGTTTTCCGCCGCGGTCAGCGCCGCCATCATGCCGGACGCGCCGCCTCCGATCACAGCGATATTCATCTTAAGCCTCCTGACGCAGCAGATGCAGTTTCTTGGCTGCGGAAACCAGTGCGCCGCCCTTCGGCATGCTCCGGAGTTCGTCTTCCGTAACGGCTCCGAGCAGGAGGATGGCGGCAAAATAGATCACAAGTGCAAGGATGATGCAGATCAGCATGCTGATCGTGTTGCCGAAATGCAGCGCGTACAGTCCCTTATAGATCCCGAACGCCGCGGCAGCCATGATGACCGAAGCCGCCAGCACGAGAAGAAAGCTCCGCTTGAATTCCTGCCGGTAGCCCAGACGCCGGTGCATCGAGATCAGGTTCAGCACGGAGGAGCACAGCCCGAAGGAGGCGTTACAGACCACCACGCCGAGGATCCCTGTCTTCATCACGAACAGGGCCAGCGCCAGCAGCGGAACGTGGATCAGCAGGGAGATCGCATAATTCTTGATGGGGACCCAGAACAGGCCGCTGCCCTGCAGGATGCCCACGCTGACTGCGGACAGGGAGTAGCCGAGGACCATGGCGAAGCCGACGAGGAGCATCTTCCCCGCCAGCGTATTGTCCGTCGAACGGAACAGCATATCCAGGCAGGGCTTGCCCAGTACGGCCAGCGCCAGCGAGGCAGGAAGCGCCACGAGCGTGATAAAGTGGATCGCGGAGGCGGCTTTCTGCATGGCGCCTTCCCGGTCGCCCTGCGCCATGTGCGCGGAGACCGTAGGCAGCGTGGAGGCGGACAGCGCCGTAGCGATCGCGATGGGAACATTGGTCAGAACGATAAATTTTCCGCTGTAAGCGCCCCAGAGCGATTCGTACAGATCCATCTGATCCGCCCCCATGTAAGCGCCGTAAATGCCGTGGTCCAGAAGGTTGACGATGTTGGCCATCGTCGCGCTGATCAGGATCGGGACAGCCGTGATCACCACGGTCCGCAGTGTAGCGCCGGGCGCATCCAGAACGCCGCTGACATCGCGCTGACAGCGTTTGACCAGCGTTTTACGGTACAGCAGGAAAATGAAGCCGACGAACAGCAGCGCCGCCAGTGCGCCGACCCCGGTACCGATCGTGGCGCCGGCCGCTCCGTACGCAGGCGCCGTCATAGTACTGCCGGCGGCCTCTTTGGCCAGCCCCCGGCTGAACAGGATGTGGGCCATGGCGATGCTGACGCCCACGTGGATGACCTGCTCCAGGATCTGAGAGATCGCTGTCGGGATCATCGTCCCGTGCCCCTGGAAGAACCCGCGCAGCACGCCCAGCATGCCCATAATAAATACGGTAGGCGCCAGCAGTTTGACCGCCAGCACCGCGCGCGGCATGCTCAGGACGCTTCCGGCCAGGAAGCCCGCGCCGAAATACATCAGCGCCGCAGCCGCCAGTCCCAGGGCCGCGCCGAAAGCCAGACTGACCAGCAGCACCTGCCGGACATTCCGGTATTGTTTCAGGCTCAGTTTCGCGGAGACCATCTTGGAGACCGCCATGGGCAGACTGTATGAAGAAATGAGCAGCATGATATTGTAGATATCATACGCCGTGCTGTAAATGCCGCTGCCCTGCTCCCCGATGATATTCATCAGCGGGATCCGGTACAGCATGCCGATGATGCGGCTGATGATGCCGGCGAGCGCTAAAATGCCGCCCTGCGCGATGAAATTGTTTTTTTTCTTTGTCTCAGCCATTGTCTCTTGTGATCCCCAGCTCCTGCAGGAGGTTCTCCTGCTTCTCTTCCATGACCAGGCGCTCCGCGTCCGTTTCGTGATCGTATCCCATCAGGTGGTACATGCTGTGCGCGGTCAGAAACGCCAGTTCCCGCCGCAGACTGTGGCCGTATTCCTCTGCCTGGGACAGGACTTTGTCCGCGGAGATGACCATGTCGCCCAGCAGCAGCTCGCCGCTGTCCGGTTCGAACAGGAACGGATCGTCCTCCAGATGCGAGAAATCCCCGGGGCGTTCGAAATCGATAGCCGGGAAGCTCAGCACGTCCGTCGGCGCATCGATGCCCCGCTCGTCCCGGTTGATCTCCCGCATGGACTCGTTATCCGTGATCAGGACATCCACCGCGCACGCATACGGACATTCTTCTTTCTCCAGCGCGGCTTCCGCGACGAGGCGGATCAGTTCTTCCGCGTTGAATTCAAACGGGTCGTCCGTCTCAAAAGTAAGAGTGAGCGTCATGCCGGTCTCCTTCTTTTACACATACATCGGGCCGCCCTTCCGCTTGTTCGGATCGGGTGTGTGCGGGGCTTCGCGTCGCTCCGCCTGGCGGGCCTCTTCTTTTTCAAATGCCTTGACGATGTCTTTGACGATCTTGTTGCGGACCACGTCGCGGTTCGTCAGATGGATCACGCCGATGCCTTCCACGCCGCGCAGGATCTCCGCGCAGCGGGTCAGGCCCGAATCGCTGACCTTCGGCAGGTCGATCTGCGTCACGTCGCCGGTCAGGACCATGCGCGAGTCCTCGCCCAGACGCGTCAGCGCCATTTTCAGCGTGGACAGCGACGCGTTCTGTCCTTCGTCGATGATGATGCGCGCGTGGTTCAGCGTGCGGCCGCGCATGTACGCGAGCGGGGCCACTTCCACCACACCGTTTTCGCGGAGCTTGTCCGCCCGTTCCTGACCGAAGACGTCGCGCAGCGCGTCGTACAGCGGACGCAGATACGGGTCCACCTTCTGCGCCAGGTCACCGGGCAGGAAGCCCAGGCGCTCCTCGCCCGCTTCGATGGCGGGGCGGGACATGATGATGCGCTCGATGAGCCCTTCCTTCAGTTCCTGCGCCGCCTGCGCGACCGCCAGGTACGTCTTGCCGGTGCCGGCCGGCCCGATGCAGATCGTCACAGCTTTTTCCCGCAGCATTTCCACGTAATTCTGCTGGCCGAACGTCTTGCACTTGATGGGCAGGCCCTTGTAGTTCATGGTCACCGCGTTTTCCATGGCCTTGAAGAGCGAATCCAGTGAGCCTTCGCGGGATTCCTCGATCAGGCGCTCCACGGTGTCTTCGCGCAGTTCTTCGCCCTGGCGGGTCAGCTGGACCATGGCCTTGAGGACCTGCAGCGCCATCGCTTTGCTGCTTTCGTCGCCGCCGATCTCCACGGAATCGCCGCGGAGGGTCAGGGAGACGTTCAGGTCGCTTTCGAGCTTCCGCGCCCAGATGTCCTGCGTGCCGAAGACGGCGCGCTGGTCTTCTATGGTTTTGAATTGGAATTCTTTCTGCATATACGGTTCCTTTGCATTTTTTCTCGTAATATTATAGTGAATCATGTCTGCAATTTCAACTACTAATAGTATTTGGACAGCGGTCCTTGTACTGTGCCCGCCTCTGTCCCCGACGTTTTCTCACAAAAAAAGGGAGGCGTCGATGCCCCCCTCGTCAAGCCCTTATCTGAACTTACGCTTTCTGGCCGCTTCGGATTTCTTCTTGCGACGAACGCTGGGCTTTTCGTAATGCTCGCGCTTACGGATCTCCTGCTGGATCCCGTCCTTGCCGCACTGACGCTTAAAGCGGCGCAGAGCATTGTCAAGGGACTCGCCTTCCTTAACGATAACGGTTGCCATTCTGTTTCACCCCTTTCGTCTAGAGAATCCTGCGTTTCCGCAGCGCATTTGACAGTATAGCACAACTTTTTGCATAGTCAAGCACTTTTTTGAGGACGGCCGCCGGCCGCCGCTGCTGTGCCGCTTTACAGCTGTTCGGCCAGGAATTCTTCCGCTTTGCCGAGCATTTCTTCGATCCCGGACGGATCCTTGCCGCCGGCCTGCGCCATGTTCGGACGGCCGCCTCCGCCGCCGCCTACGAGCGGGGCGAGTTTGCGAATCAGGTTTCCTGCGTGCGCGCCTTTCTTCAGGGCGCCTTCAGTGGCGGTTACGATCAGGTTGACTTTCCCGCCGTCGGCCGAGGCCAGGACCACGACGCCTTCGCCCAGCTTATCGCGCAGCTGGTCGCCCATGTTGCGCAGGCCGTTCATATCCAGGCCTTCCGCCTTCATGGCCAGCAGCTTCACGCCGGCGACTTCCTTCACCTGATCCAGGACGTTGCCCATGGCGGCGCCGGCGATCTTCGCCTTCAGCTGCTCGTTCTCCTGGTGCAGGGACTTGATCTCCGCCTGGAACTGGCCGATCTTCTTCTCGAGATCCTCCGGATTCGTCTTCGCTGCGGCCGCAGAAGCCGCCAGACGGCCTTCCACGCCCCGGTAATAACTCAGCAGGTTCGCCGCGGTCAGCGCCTCGATACGCCGCACGCCCGCTGCGATGCCGACCTCGGAAACGATCTTGAAGCAGGCGATCTGCGCGGTGTTCGCCACATGCGTACCGCCGCAGAGTTCCGTAGAGTAGCCGCCCATTTTCACGACGCGCACGACGTCGCCGTACTTTTCGCCGAACAGCGCCATCGCGCCTTCCTTGCGCGCTTCTTCCAGCGTGCTCAGGATCGTGGTAACCGGGGTGGCGGACAGGATGGCCGCATTGACCTTTTCTTCCACCAGACGGATCTCCTCCGCGCTCATCGGCGCGAAATGCGAGAAGTCGAAACGCAGCCGTTCCGCATCCACGTAGGAACCGGCCTGCTCCACGTGGTCGCCCAGCACTTCGCGGAGCGCCCGCTGCAGCAGGTGGGTCGCGCTGTGGTTGCGGGCGGTAGCGCTGCGGCGCGCTTCGTTCACGGACAGGTGGACGGAGTCGCCCAGACGGAACGTTCCCTTTTCCACCACGCCGACATGGCCGATTTTGTCGCCGGGCAGCTTGATAGTGTCTTCCACCTGGAACACGCTGCCGTCCGCGCCCGTGATCACGCCGGTGTCGCACTGCTGGCCGCCCATGGTGGCGTAGAAAGGAGTCTTTTCCGTCAGAATTGTCCCCTTGTCGCCTTCCGCAAGCTCGCCCACGATCTCATCCGAGGTCATCGCGACGATCTCCGCGTCTTCCTCCAGCCTGTCATAGCCGTCGAATCTGCACGTCAGCGACGCATCCAGTTCCTCATATACGGTCACGTCCGCGCCCATGTAGTTGGTCCCCTTGCGGGCGCCGCGGGCCGTTTCCTTCTGGACTTCCATGGCGGCCGCGAAGCCTTCTTCGTCCACGGTGATACCCTTTTCTTCCAGGATCTCCTTCGTCAGGTCCAGCGGGAAACCGTAGGTGTCGTACAGACGGAACGCCTGCGCACCGTCCAGCACGGTGCCGCCGCTCTCCTGCAGTTCCTTCTCCAGGCCGCCCAGGATCTGCAGGCCCTGGTCGATGGTGCGGTTGAACTTGTCCTCTTCCTCCTGGATCACGGCGTGGATCTTGACCTTCTTTTCTTCCAGTTCCGGATAGCCGTCGCGCGAGGTTTCGATGACCTTGTCCGCCATGCGGGTCAGAAAACTGCCCTGAATGCCCAGCAGCCGTCCGTGACGGGCCGCACGGCGCAGCAGGCGGCGCAGCACGTAGCCGCGGCCTTCATTCGAAGGCATGATGCCGTCGGACACCATGAACGTGACGGAGCGGATATGGTCCACGATCACGCGGATGGAGACGTCCTTCTTCGGATCCTCCTTGTAATTGACGTGCGCGATCTTGCAGACCTCCTCGTTCAGCGCCTTCATCGTATCGATATCGAACACGCTGTCCACGTCCTGCACGACCACCGCCAGACGCTCCAGGCCCATGCCGGTGTCGATGTTCTTGTTGGCCAGTTCCACGTATCCGCCGTGGCCGTCGCCGTTGAACTGCGTGAACACGTTGTTCCAGACTTCCATGTACCGGTCGCAGTCACAGCCGACCGTGCAGGTAGGCTTGCCGCAGCCGTATTTTTCGCCGCGGTCATAATAGATCTCCGAGCAGGGGCCGCAGGGACCGGCGCCGTGCTCCCAGAAGTTATCCTCTTTACCGAAGCGGAAAATGCGCTCCGCCGGGATGCCTTCCTGCTTGTTCCAGATGTCGAACGCCTCGTCGTCATCCAGGTAAATTGACGGATACAGACGGTCCGGATCCAGCCCGACGACCCGGGTCAGGAACTCCCAGGACCAGGCTATGGCTTCCTTCTTGAAATAATCGCCGAAGCTGAAATTGCCCAGCATTTCGAAGAAAGTCAGGTGGCGCGCCGTGTGGCCCACGTTGTCGATGTCGCCGGTACGCACGCACTTCTGACAGGTCGCCATGCGGCGGTTGGGCGGGATCTCCTGGCCCGTGAAATAGGGCTTCAAGGGCGCCATGCCCGCGGGGATCAGCAGCACGCTTTTATCATTATGAGGCACCAGGGAATAACTGCCCCGGGCGAGGTGGCCCTTGGAGGCAAAATAATCCAGGAACATCTGACGCAGTTCGTTTACACCGTACTTTTGCATTCTTCACCATCCCGTATTCCTTCCTGTCTGGCAAAGCGCCGAAGGAATAACAGATGTAATTTACCACAAAATTATCCGTCAGGCAAGAAAAATATCGTCTCCTCTTGCATTGTATTCCGGAAACTCTTATACTGGAGCAAAGGAGTGTGAAACCGTTATGAAAACCAAAGTGTTCAATATCACCATCATGGTCATTCTGGCGGCGGCGGGTCTGATGTTCCTGCTGTATCCCAGCAAATCCCTGTCGGTCGCAGTGCTGGTGCTCGGTGCAGGCATGATCCTGCTCGGCATCATCATTGCCGTTTCCTATCTGGTCAAGAAGGAAAAGGAACAGAAGGATCTGGTCAGTCTGATCTTCGGCGGCCTGCTGATCGTGCTGGGCATCGTGGATATCATTATCCAGGATACGGTTATCAGCATCTTCCCGACCATCGCCGGCGTCCTGGTGGCACTGGGCGGTGTCGCCGGCCTGGTCCAGTCGATCCGTCAGAAGAACAAGGGCAAGGACTGGAAATACATGGCGACTGTGTCCATCACCTCCGTCATTCTGGGCGTCATCATGTTCATCCGCGGATTTGACAAGGAAACGATCCTGCGCGTCCTGGGCGCCGCCCTGCTGTATCTGGGTGCCATCGGTTCCGTCAACGCGATGGAGGAGAAACCGGCCGAGCCGGCCGCTCATACGGCGCCGACCGGCGAGCCCTGGTCATAAAAAGGGCACAAAAAAAGCTCCCTGCCGGATTCGAACCGGCGACCTACGCATTACGAATGCGTCGCTCTACCAGCTGAGCCAAGGAAGCTTGTCCTGACGACGTGGATTATCTTATAACATGTTGCCGGGTTTGTCAATCCTGAAATGAGGGATTTTTTCGGGTTCTTTTGCCGGGACCCGTTTCTTTTGAGGTTTGTGTCATGCGCTTTTGGGCGAAGATCATCAAAGACAACCACCTGATCCGGGACACGGTCGCGGAACGCTCCGGCAGCGAAAGCCGCACCGCAAAAGTGTTCAGCGCGCTGGAGGAATGCTGCCATACGCTGAACCTCCCCGTCCCGATCTGGCTGAAGAACAATGTGCGGGATTTCCAGCGGATCGCGAAGGCCCGCTTCCGCGCGGATTCTTTTATCGAGGAGATCGACTTCGACTTTCTCGAGTTCCAGGTCATCGAGGAAGATAAATAGCGGTTTTTGCAAAAAGTACTTGACAATCCCGCGGCCGCCAAGTATATTAATCAATGCGTCTTGCGGCGGAGTAGCTCAGTTGGCGAGAGCACACGGTTCATACCCGTGGTGTCGGGGGTTCAAATCCCTCCTCCGCTATCCAATTTCCCGCTTCGGCGGGTTTTTTATTTTCCGAAAACTTTGCCTATTCTCCGCGGGATATGCTATAATCTGACCATCAAACGAACGGGGGCGCGTCATGCTGCGTTTTATCGTGAATCCCGCGGCCAGATCCTGGCACGGACGGGAATGTATGGAAAAGATCGGAAAGGCCCTGGATGCGGCCGGCATCCCTTATGAAGCGGTCGAAACGAAAGCGCCTCGGCAGGTTGGCCTGCTGGCGGAGCAGCTCTCCGGCCCGGACACCGAAATGCTGGGCGTCATCGGCGGCGACGGCACACTGAACGAACTGGTGGCCGGCAACACGGCCGCCTACTCTCCCATCTTTTACGTGCCTTACGGCTCGGGCAACGACTTTGCGCGCGGCATCGAACTGAAAGTGAATGAAGAAAACGCGCCGGCGCTGGCCGTGGACCACAGCGGTCTTACGCCTAAGGCCGTGGACATCGGCTTCGCGCACGCCAAAGACCAGCCCGCGCGCCGCTTCATCGTTTCCGGCGGCATCGGCTTCGATGCGGCCGTCTGCTGGGACCTCGAAAAAGGAGGCATCAAAAAAGCCCTGAACAAGATCCATCTGGGCAAACTGACCTACCTGGTCTACGGCATCAAAAACCTTCTCACCTGCCCCCTCGCCAACGGCAGACTCATCCTCAACGACGGCGAAAAAACCCTCCCCATCCGCCGCCTGGCCTTCATGTCCGCCCAGAACCTCCCCTACGAAGGCGGCGGCTTCTACTTTGCCCCCAAAGCCGTCTCACACGACGGTCTCATCGACCTCTGCATCGTCACCCCCCGCAACCACTTCATGTTTATCGTTTACCTAGCTTGCTCGCTCTTTAACGGCGCCCATCTGAAGCGCAAACGCGTCACCTACATCCAATGCCGCAGCGCGAAACTCAAACTGGACCGCCCGCTGTACTATCATACCGACGGCGAGATCGGCGACGCGGTGGATGAGATCGAATTCCGTACGGATCCCGCGACGATCCGGGTTATGCAATAACTCCGTTTCAGGATAACAAAGAGCGGTGAAACAATACTTTCGAAAGTCCCTTTTTCGGGGCTGAGAAAGTTTTCGTTTCACCGCTCGAGCCTTTGTCAGGGCATAAAAGAATTATATCCACCTAAACAGATCATCATCCGGTGCGCGCCCCTGCCCACCATGGATTTTTGGCAATAAAAGGGCCCTGCGTATCCGACAATACTTTTCGGATGCCCCTCGCGTTTGCGGCGGGCTCCGGAAAGATTTTAGTCGGGCGGCAGGGCCAGGCTACTATTCAGGACAAAAATCCATTAACAATCTGTTCTTCGGCTTCCGCTTCCGTCAGCCCCAGCGTCATCATCTTCTCCAGCTGCTCCCCCGCGATCTTCCCGATCGCCGCCTCATGGATCAGCGCCGCATCGATATGATTCGCCGTCAGCTTCGGCGAGGCGCTGACCGATCCGTTGTCCATGATGATCGCATCGCATTCCGAATGCCCCGCGCACGGCGCATTCCCGCGGATATCGCTCACGAACGCCTGCCGGCTGTTGTCCTTCGCCACGCTGCGGCTGATCAGATTGACCGAACCGCCTTCGCCGTTCATATCCACGACGAAATCCGTCCGTGCGTACTGGTCGCCGGTGGTCATGATCTTTTCTTTCACTACCAGGCTCGCGCCGGCCTTGACCTCGGCCCGCGTCAGGCGGATCGTATCGTCGATCCCGGCGATCTGCGTCGTCTCCATGGTCATGGACGCGCCGTCTTCCAGATAGATCACGGTGGAGGGGTTCATCACGCGCCGTCCGGTCCCGTCACCTTCGCCGTAATGCTTCTCAATGTACCGGATCTTCGCGTTTTTCGCCAGATGGAAGGTATGGATGCCGTCGTGCTGGCTCAGTGAGCCGCCGCAGTTATGGATGCCGCAGCCGGCTACGATAACCACGTCGGCGTCCTCGCCGATATAGAAATCATTGTATACCAGGTCCTTCAGCCCTGTCTGGCTGATGATGACCGGGATATGCACGCTTTCATTCTTCGTCCCCGGCTTGACGATGATGTCGATGCCCGGTTCGTCCTTTTTAGTCACGATATCGATGTTCGCGGTGGTGTTCCGCCCCGCCGCCTTACCGTTCTCCCGCAGGTTATAGGCGCCGGTGGGCAGGGCGTCCAGGTCCGCAACTTCCTTCAGCATTTTCAGGGTGATCTCATCCATTACGCGATCCCTCCCATTTTCCCAAGCAGAGTATTGCAGGCTTCGCGGGACGTCCCGAGCAGGCCGGGCAGGACCTCGTCGCGCGTGCCCTGCTGTACCAGGCGGCCGTCGCGCAGCACAATGATCTTGTCCGCGATGTTCAGGATCCGCTCCTGGTGGCTGATGATCATGATGCTCCCCTTCGTCTCTTCATGCATCTTTTCGAATACGTGGATCAGGTTCTGGAAGCTCCAGAGGTCGATGCCCGCCTCCGGTTCATCAAAAATGGTCAGTTTGGTGCTGCGGGCCAGCGCCATGGCGATCTCGATGCGCTTCATCTCGCCGCCGGACAGGGAGGCGTTGATTTCCCGGTTGATGTAATCCTTCGCACAGAGGCCCACTTCGCTCAGATAGCCGCAGTAATCCACATTTTTCTTATCTTTCCCGGCGGCCAGCCGCAGCATGTCCGAAACTTTCAGGCCTTTCAGCCGGACCGGCTGCTGAAACGCATAGCTGACGCCAAGATTGGCGCGCTCCGTGATGCTCATGTGCGTGATATCGACGCCGTCCAGCAGGATCTGCCCTTCCGTGGGCTGATACAGGCCGGCGATCAGTTTGGCCAGCGTGGATTTGCCGCCGCCGTTAGGGCCGGTAATGGCGACAAACCGTTCCTCAACGGTCAGATCGACGTCCTGCAGGATTTCGGCGCCGTCTTCCGCACGGTAGCTCAGGTTTTTTATTTCAAGCATGGCAGCTCCTTTCTTTTCGATTCAATTATAAAACTTACGGGAGGGAAAAACAAGCGGACGGCGGGGAGGGAAACAGGCGGTGAGGCGTTATTTTAATAACCGCAAAGCGGTTTTTCCATAAGAATATTAAGCGGAAAGTGCTTGCTTTTTGGCGGGAAAAGACGTATATTATTTTTTGCCGTTCGGGCCATTAGCTCAGTTGGTAGAGCACCTGACTCTTAATCAGGGTGTCTAGGGTTCGAGCCCCTAATGGCCCACGAAAAACCACCTTCGGGTGGTTTTTTTGTGCCTTTAGGAGGTGGCTCTCGCCCTTCGGGTTTCCCTTCAGGGACTAGCTGCGCCTTTCTGGCGCAGCGTCGCGAAGCCCCTAATGGCCCACGAATAACCACCTTCGGGTGGTTTTTTTGTGCCTATAGGAGGTGGCTCTCACCCTTCGGGTTTCCCTTCAGGGTTTTATAGTTTGTATATCCGCAGCCCGTCGAATTTCCGGATCAGTTTCAGCATCGTGTTGAAGGGTTTCCAGTCTTTTTCCTGTTCGTCTTCGGAAAGGTCCAGGTAATGCCGTAAAATCTCCATTTCGCCGAAGTCTCCGTTCATGCAGAGTTTGTGCTGGCGCATCTGTTCGCGAAGGGACGGGATCTCCGGATCGTCTGCGGGCAGGGCTGTTTCGTAGAGGTCGCCGGCGGTCCAGCCCATCAGGCGGTGTTCCCGGATCCAGCGGGCATGCTCCATCGGGGCAAAGACCACGATCTGGGCGGGCTCGAATTCGTGCAGCATTTCGAAATCAACCGGTTTGTCCGTGAAAAAGCAGTCGATGGCGTTCAGATACTTGGAAAAACTCTTGACCTGGTTGATATTGCTCAGTTTGTATTCCAAAGACATTACATCGAATTCCCGCTCCAGCTGTTCAACGGAGATCTCATCTTCCTTTCCCTGGTACCGGTACCGGCCGTTCATCGCGACCGCAAAGTCATATAGATGCAGGAAACTGCTGCCGGACAGATAGGTGTGCTTCTTCCCGCGGTCCGCCGTACGCATAAACGTCGTCAGAAACAGCGGATAGTCCGACAGATCGACGATCTTTTCAATATCCGTGCGGAAACGCTGTTCCTTTTCCGCCATGTCGCTGTACGCCTTGAGACGCGGCGCCTTCCCGTCCCGGGTCTTTTCCCATTCGCGGTAGCGGGCCTCGTACTTGCCGATCTTTTCGGATTCTTCTGCATCGAAGCAGTACAGCGCATGGATCATGCCGCGGCCAAAGTCGAATTCCGCGCTCATCGGATGCAGTTCCGTGCGGGAATTTCTGCCGTATGCGGTCCGGTCCCAGCACTGCAGCTCGTCGCAGAGCATCAGCAGGTAGGCGAGCGGATGCAATTCCGCCTTCAGCGGCGCCTTGCGTTTGTCATCGTCATTGTAGAACGCGATCGCGAATTTGAACAGGCTGTTGTGCAGCATGATCGCCGTCAGGACGTCCAGATGGGCCTCCGTCAGCGCTTCTGCGCCGCGTACCTCGATAAACTCCTGATACAGCCGCATCGCGCTGAAAAACGCGTGATCCATATAGTAATCGAACTGATCCGGGTCAGTCGGCTTTCTGCAGATCTTTTCCAGCAGATACTCTTCCGTCACGCCATACGCGGCGCCGAGCCGTTTCCCGATGCCGTACGCAAGCAGCTCCTCCACAGAAGCAAACGGCCTTTCGAACAGTTCATTCAGACGCTCCGACGCTTCTTTTCCGGGGTTTGAGAGGCAGTTCAGATTGCGGTAGGAAAGGAACAGGCAGCCGGGGCCCCGCTCGATGTCGTCGACTTCAAAATAAGCCAGGACCTGCTCAAACGGGATCTCGAAAGGATACCCGATGTCGTGGAACAGCGCTGTCAGTCCCCAGTATTCCAGGAAAAACGCCGCGGCCTCATGCTCTTCCTCCTTTTTGAAACCGTAGAAGGACTTGAATGTCTCCCGAAAGCCCGCATTCGTTTCATATACAGCCAGCCCGAGCGCAAAAACGTAGACCGAGTGGGAATAATGATCGCGGTGCTTCATCAGCAGCGTGCTGGCGTTCGATTCAAATTCCGACAGCAGTTCGATCATTTTGCTGGACCGTCCGTACGCCCCCATGTACATTTCCAGATAACTGTAATAGACGGTGTAGGCATCCACAGCCACGCCGGAATCGATGAACTTCTCCAGCTCCCGTTCGAGGCAGAGCCGGTCGATGTCCATCTGCATGTTGTAGGGGATCTGTCCGGGCAGCAGGCTCGTGCCGAGATAGAGACCCGTTTCTTCCTCCAGAATCTCTTTCCCGGAAGAAAACCGCAGCCCCTCGCAGCGCTCATGCAAGAACCGCAGCGCCGCGGATTTCAGGTCGTTTCCCTCGCGGCCGGCGCCGTACAGCGCTGGTTCAAACGGGCCGACGTCGGTGCGGAAGCGCTCTTTGTTCACGGCCCTCATTTTTTCCAAAGCGGTATATGCCATTCTCGTTGCCCCTCTCCTTCTTCAGTCTCTTATTTCCAGATCGAATGCGTATCCTTCTCCGAGCGACTGCGCCGCATCAGCCATGTCGTTCGAAATCATGACTTTCTGCAGATTCCGCAAAGCCGGCAGCGGAGAAAGATCGGTCAGGCCCGGATTCCAACGGACGTCAATCTCCTCGGCTTCCGGGTGCTGCGCGATAAACGCGGCAAAGCTGTCATTGTCCCACTGTCAATCGCAGATCTCCATAGCCCGGATCGGCGTATCCTTCAGGAATGCCGTCCATATGCGGCAGTCCGTCCCGTCAATGTCCAGGAAGTCCAGGGAAGTATCGATTTCGCCGAGCGGCGAGACGTCCGCGACCTGGCAGTCCTCTAATGTGAGCCGGGTCAGCATCGGCAGGTTCTGTATCCCCTGCAACGATGTCACACCGCTGTCACGCCGCAGACTGAACGAGGTCAGGTTCTGCAGCGTGAATGCGGCGGAGACGTCCGTCAGGGCCTCGCAGTGCTCTGCGCTCAGTTCTTCCAGCGTTTCCAGATATTGCAGGCCGTTCAGCGTTTCGGCGGGCTGCAGACAGAGGCGGAGCCGCCGGAGGCCGGTCAGGTCTTTCAAAACGGATAGATCCGTCAGGCGCGTGCCGGGTTCGACCGGAACGCGTTCGCCGTTATCCGGATCGTTCGGGCAAAGATACAGCACCGGTGGATCGTTGCTCCAGTCCTCCTCAACGTGGTATTCTTCTTCGTTGTAAACAGTGTCGCCTGCCACGCTGAGAGAGGTCACGCGGGCCAGCACGGTTTTCGGCAGGGTCTCCAGTTCGTCGAGCGACAGCAGCCGGAATTCGCTGTCGTTCGGCTGCCAGGACCCGTCGGGATAACGGACCTCATACGATTCAAAGATCCCTTCTGCGACAAGCGCTTCCGCTTCTTCACGCCATTCCGGGCAGACGCAGAGGTGCCCGCCTTTCAGCTTGTACAGGGTGCTGATATCGGTCAGACCGTCCTGGCCGCTCAGGTCGAAACTGTACTTGTATTCCGGATCCAGACCCTCAAAGCAGGTCAGGTCGGTCAGGCCGGAAACGCCTTCCAGGTAATAGGTGTCTGCGGTAAAGGTGGAGAAATCCGGCACTGTTTTTTCCAGCGGGATCAGCAGGACCGGTTTGTCAGTACGGACCGCTGCGCTGATCTCCGAGTAGCAGTTCGGGGAGGCAAGCGCCGTTTCGAAAAGGAAGAACAGGACTGCGCTGCATCCGCGCATGTGCGATTCGATGTTCTTCAGCCAGCCGCTTCCCGCCGGGATACCTTCATCGTACCAGAGGCGCACGCCGCGCTCGTAAAGACACCGCAGCAAAGCCTGCACCTTTTTGGCGCTTCTTTCCGAAAAGCACAGGTGCAAGTACGGCTCATTCCCCGCGTATGGCGGACAGGTTTTTGTGTGGATCCATCGCTTAATAATCGAAAACCGGAGAAAGCAGACTCTTTCTCCGGTAACGGGACGTTTTTCTGTTTATTCCGCCTGATTTCTTTTTTCCACCAGGGTCTTCAGCATGGCGACGGCGCCGTCGATGCCGGTCACGCTGGTATTGAGGCAGACATCGTAGTTTTCCTTGGCGCCCCAGATCTGGCCGGTGTAATTGCGGTAGTAACGTGAGCGCTTGCGGTCCGTGACCTGGACGTGCTTCGTCATGTCGGATTCGATGATCTCCAGGCCCATGGCTTCCTTGCGGGCGACGCGGTCCTTCAGGTCGGCGTACAGGAAGACGCGGACCAGGTCCGGCCTGCCTTCCAGGATGTAGTCCGCGCAGCGGCCTACGATGACGCAGGAGCCCTTGTCGGCCAGTTCGCGGATGATCTCCGCCTGGCGGAAATACACCTTGTCGCTGACCGGCATCTGGTACAGCGAATAGTTCGAGCGGGTCGCCAGGAAAGGCGCGATGTGGATGTCCACCTTCTCGTCCATCTCTTCCAGGTACTTCTGCGCGAACTCGCCTTCCTCAGCCACCATGGAGATCAGAAGCTTGTCATAGAAGGGAATGCCCAGTTCCTCCGCGAGTTTCAGGCCGATCTCGTGGCCGCCGCTGCCGACTTCCCGGCCGATCGTGATAATGGTATTCATGCTGTCACCTCCGGCAAAAATAATAACAAAATGCTTGCCAAGCGTTTCCGTTTCTGCTATATTGAAGATGCCTGGATTGTTCGATAATCTTGCATCTTTTGAACCTACATGATGACGATTGGGACTCCTATATTTTCAGGTGGCTGTCATGCCTCCTCCGAGTGGACGGCAAAAGCCTGAGTGCGGAAACCCGCTTAGCGAAGGCTAGGCGTCAAAAAAGCAGGAAACGGCAATCCGGGTTTCTTTACGCCCTAAAGCGTCACCACTTCTTCCGCGGGCGCTTCCGCCTCTTCCGAACTGATATACCGCAGCACCGGCGCCAGCACGGGATTCCCCGTCCGCCGGTCTTTTTTCTTTTCCGTGATGAATTCCACGGTAACATTGTACCAGCCTTTGTTGACAAATGACAGCGGCTTGTCCGCTTTGCACGGGAAGCCGTAAAACTGGATATCCGCCGCGCAGCAGGCCATCACACGCCGTCCGGGGACGAACATCGTGCGGGACATGCCGAACGGACGGAAAAACTGCGCCAGGAAAGTGATTTTTTTGTGCACGTAACGCTCAGGATTCTCCGATGCGTCCGCAAACCAGGTTCCGTAATCCGCGTCTTCCAGGGTGAAGGCAGGCGCTTTGACGTCGTAGGGCAAGTCGTCCTCACCGAATTCGATGATGTCGCCGGTGACGGATTCGAAAATAATCTGGGACCCGGGGTTCTGCAGTTTAATGGCTTTCCGGAAGTTGACGCGGTTCATGTCCGGGCGGCAGCGGTTCACGACGATCAGGTCGGATTCGATGTGCTGGTTCATGAACAGGTTGCGCATGTTTGTCATGACCAGTTCGAGGTCTTCGCCGTTCACGGTGGAATAAATGCCCGCCAGGCCCCAGTCTTTGGGGAAATCTTTCTTCAGGAAATCCTGCAGGCTCCACATGCCGTTGAATTCGATGATGATCTGCGCCGGGGAAGCGGAGCGCGTCAGTTCTTCGCAGAAGGACAGCGTGAACGTGTCCGGATCGGGGATCTCGATGGGGATCAGATTGTGCGTCCGCTTCTCTTCTTCCGTAAATTCGACCTCCCCGGTCTCGCAGAGGAGGACCGGGGTACGGCCTTTATTCAACCAGTCCTGCTGCAGCAGGGTGGATTTGATGAAACTCGTTTTGCCGCTGTCCAGCAGGCCGGAAACGATATATACAGGGATCATGCCGACACCTCAACCGGTTTACAGACCGAACAGTTCCGCCAGTTTGTCTTCTTTCAGTTCGCAGCCGATCACGCACAGGCGTCCGGTGTAGTCCGGCGAGCAGGCACGGGTCTCGCTTTCTTCGGGGACGAGGTCGAACTGCTTCCAGGTGCCGTCCGTCATCGGGACAATGCCCTTGGCACGGAGGATGACCTGGCCGAAGCGGCCGTCTTCCGCCTGCAGGGCGGCCAGGATGCCATCGAGTTCGGCGGGATCGTATTTGCGTGCGGTCTCGCGGCCCCAGCTGGTGAAGACTTCGTCCGCGTCATGGCCGTGGTGGTGATGATGGTGGTGATGGTGTTCGTGATCGTGATCATGATGATGGCAGCATTCGTGATCGTCGTCATTGTCGTGGTCATGATGATGGCAGCATTCGTGTTCATCGTCGTGGTCGTCATCATCCTCGTCATCATCATGATGGTGATGATGGCAGCAGCACTCGTGATCATCGTCATGATCGTGGTCATGATCGTGATGACGATGCTCGTGTTCGTGCTCTTCTTCATCA
>JAFRNR010000021.1 GCA_017430085.1 Lachnospiraceae bacterium
AAAAATCCTTGTCCATGAAGCGGTCAAAAGTGAGGACGGAAGCCGGGAACAGGAAGTGGAAATCTTCTACCGCTTTATCGGCAAAATCGAATGACACATCTTGAGATACCCAACAATATCTTTAACTAAGGGAAACGGGCGAATCCAACCCGGACATCGGCAAACTCGCCCAGCTGGCCAAAGTGCTGAACGTTTCTACGGACTGGCTGCTGTCGGAGGAGGAAGACCTGCCGGATAAGCCGGACGGAAGCGCACGGACGGAGGACGCCCGTGCGGCCGGAGGTTCCGCACCCGCCGGCTCCCGCTACCCGGAGTGGATGGACCGTCTGCCGGGCTTCCTGCTGAACGCGGTGAAGCGTTTCGGATGGATCTACGGCGTCTACATCGCCGTAGCCGGCTTCATTTTCGCGGCCTTCGGCTTCATCATCCGCCTGATCTCCCGCAAACAGATCTTCGGCAGCGACGGCTACAGCAACTACGACGGCATGTTCTCCGGAACGGATCCTTTCTCCGGCATCCAGCAGCAATCCTGGAGCGGCTTTTCCGCCATCAGCTGGGTCGCCATCGGTTTCGGCCTGCTGATCATGACGGGCGGGATCGTCCTGGCCGTCGCGCTGAAGCGCTGGGGGCAGAAGAACAGCTGATTACTGATAATAAAACGAATGAGGCCATTTGGGGACAGTCCCCGAATGGCCTCACTTTTGGTTGCAAACGTTTTCTTATTCCACCGTCACCGATTTCGCCAGGTTCTTCGGCTTGTCGATGTCGCAGCCGTTCTCCCGCGCTACCCAGTATGCCAGCAGCTGCAGCGGGATGATCTCCACCACCGGGAAGAAGAGCGGATGGACGCCCGGGACGCGGAGGACGTGGTCCGCTTCGCCGTAGATCTGGTGGTTGGATTCCGGGGAGACGGCCAGGACCGTGGCGCCGCGGGCCTTGACCTGCTGGATGTTGGAGGCGGTCTTGTCATAGAGCCGCTCGCAGCAGCAGAGGGCGACGACCAGGCGGCCCGGCTCGATCAGCGCGATTGTGCCGTGTTTGAGTTCGCCCGCCGCATAGGCCTCCGAGTGCAGATAAGAGATCTCCTTGAGCTTCAGCGATCCCTCCATGGCCACCGCGTGGTCCAGGTTCCGGCCGATGAAGAACAGCGACTTCCGGTCGTGGTACAGTTTCGCCAGCCGACCGACGCGCGCGCTCAGGTCCAGGGCCCGCTGCGCCTTCGCGGGCAGCGCTTTCAGCCCCTTCACGAGCTGCGAGTACGTCTTGTGGTCCAGCCGTCCCAGCCGGTCCGCGGCCCAGACCGCGAACAGGTCCAGCACCGCCAGCTGCGTCACGTAGCCCTTCGTGGTGGCTACGGCGATCTCCGGGCCCGCCCAGGTGTAGATCACGTGGTCCGCGATCTTGGCGATCGTGCTGCCCACCACGTTGACGATGGCCAGCGTCGCCGCGCCGTCCTCCTTCGCCTTTCGAAGCGCCGCGATGGTATCCGCGGTCTCGCCGGACTGGCTGACGACGATCACCAGCGTCCGCTCATTCAGGACCAGATCCCGGTAGCGGAATTCGCTGGCCAGCTCGGTTTCCACCGGCAGGCGGCAGAGCGTTTCCAGCACGAGGCGCCCCACGCAGCCCGCGTGATAGGCGGAGCCGCAGGCGGTGATCATAATGCGGTCGAACTGCTTCATGTCCAGGTCGACCGAGTCCAGCACGATCCGCCCGTCCTTGATGCGCGGCTCCAGCGTGGCCTGCAAGGCCTGGGGCTGCTCCATGATCTCCTTCATCATGAAGTGGTCGTAGCCGCCCTTTTCCGCCGCCGCGATGTCCCAGAGGATGTGGCGCGGCTCCCGGCTCACCGGATTACCGTACGGGTCATAGATCCGCACGCTGTCCGTCCGGATCTCCGCGGTCTCCCCGTCGTCCAGGTCGATCACGTCCTTCGTGTGACGGATGAGCGCCGTGATATCGGACGCAAAGAAATTCTCGCCGGCGCCGACACCGATGATCAGCGGGCTGGACATGCGCGCCGCGAACACCGTGCCCGGCTCGTCCGCGCACAGCACCGCCAGCGCGTAGGAGCCCTCCAGCCGCCGGATGGTCCGCATCAGGCTCTTCCGCACGTCGCCTTCGTAATAATACGCCAGCAGCTGCACGATCACTTCCGTGTCCGTTTCGCTGGCGAATACGATGCCTTTCTCCTCAAGCTCCGTTTTGATCTCCAGATAATTCTCGATGATCCCGTTGTGTACGATGGCGAAGCGGCCGTCCGCCGACATGTGCGGATGCGCGTTGACGTCGCTGGGCGAGCCGTGCGTGGCCCAGCGGGTATGGCCGATCCCGCAGATCCCTTCCATATCCGTGGCCTGCTCCAGCTTTTCCGCCAGCTTTTCCACCTTGCCCGTGGCCTTGACCATGTGCAGGCCGTCCGCGGTCTGCACCGCGATGCCCGCCGAGTCGTACCCCCGGTACTCCAGTTTTTTCAGGCCGTCCAGCAGAATGGGGACCGCCGGATCACTGCCTGTATAGCCGATGATTCCGCACATGATGATTCCTCCGTCAGATCGTAAACATTAACTGCGTATAATTCGGATACGGCCAGAAGCGCGCATCGATGATCTTTTCCAGCTGGTCCGCGATCCGCCGGCATTCCGCCATCCGGGCCGTCAGTTTTTCGCTGGCGACTTTCAGACGCGTCTCCGGATCGGTCGCGGCGTCGTATTCGCCCAGCGCCTCTTCAAGATCCTCCGCGGCCTGCAGCAGGTCGTTGCCCAGCGAACCGGCTTTCTTCGTCAGTTCTTTCTCGAAATAGAAATCCCCGCCCAGGGAGGAGAGGAAGGCGCTGACGGCGCCGAAGATCCCCTTGCGGATCATCTCCAGCAGCGTCCGGGCCTCGATCACGGTAGTCCCGCAGTAGCTTTCCAGATGGATCTCGTTGCGGGATTCGATCTCCTTGCGGCTGTAGATCCCGTTTTCGGTCAGGATCCGGATATTTTTCTCGCTGACGAATTCCGGGATGGTCTCGGCCGTATTGCGCAGGTTTTTCAGGCCGCGCCGCGCGGCTTCCGCGATCCAGGACTGGTCGTAGCCGTTGCCGTTGAACAGGATGCGGCGGTGCTCCGAAAGCATCTCGCGGATCAGCGCGCGCAGGGCCTCCGGCCGGTCTTCGGCGCTTTCCAGACGGTCGGCGCACTCCTTCAGTTCCTGGGCCAGGATCGTGTTCAGATACGTGACCGGCATGGCGATGGACTGGCTGGAGCCGGGCATGCGGAATTCGAATTTATTGCCGGTAAAGGCGACCGGCGAGGTCCGGTTCCGGTCCGTGTTGTCCTTGGACAGCTGAAGCAGCACGTCCTTGCCGACGGTCAGGAAACGGTCCGTCCGGTCGACGTAGGGTTCGTCCCGGATGATGGAATCGATCACCGCTTCCAGTTCGGAACCGACGAAGATGGAGATGATGGCGGGCGGCGCTTCATTCCCGCCCAGCCGCTGGTCGTTGCCCGCATACGCGGCGGAGCAGCGCAGCAGGGAGGCGTATTCGTCCACGCCCTTGATGAACGCGGCCAGGAACAGCAGGAAGCGGGTGTTGTCCGCGGGCGTGGTGCCGGGAGAGAAGAGGTTCTCGCCGCGGTCGGTCCCTACGGACCAGTTCACGTGCTTGCCGGAGCCGTTGACGCCGGCGAAGGGCTTTTCATGGAGCAGGCAGACCAGGTCATGCCGGTCGGCGACGCGCTTCATGATCTCCATGGTCAGCTGGTTCTGGTCGTTGGCGAGGTTGGCGTCGGAGAAGAACGGCGCCATTTCGTACTGGGCGGGCGCCACTTCGTTGTGCTCCGTTTTGGCGCAGATGCCGAGCGTCCAGAGCTCTTCGTTCAGGTCCTGCATGAAAGCCGTGATCTCCGGCTTGATCTGTCCGTAATAATGGTCCTCCAGCTCCTGCTTTTTCGGCGCGTCCGCCCCGAAGAGCGTCCGGCCGCAGAGGCGCAGGTCTTCGCGCTTCTGGAAGAGCGGCTTCGGGATCAGGAAATACTCCTGCTCCGCACCGACGTTGACGGTCACGCTTTCGGTCTGTTCGTCGCCCAGCAGACGCAGGATGCGGACGGCCTGGCGGTTCAGCGCATCGCCGGAGCGCAGAAGAGGGGTCTTTTTATCCAGAACTTCCCCGGAATACGTGCAGAACACGGTGGGGATGAACAGAACTTTGTCTTTGATGAACGCGTAGGACGTGGGGTCCCAGGCGCTGTAGCCGCGCGCCTCGAAGGTGGAGCGCAGGCCGCCGGACGGGAAGGAGGAGGCGTCGGGCTCGCCGCGCAGCAGCTCCTTGCGGGAAAACTCCATGCGGTAGCCGTCGCGGCCGTCCGGGATCAGGAAACCCTCGTGCTTTTCGGCGGTCTCGCCGTTTAAGGGCTGGAACCAGTGGGTGTAATGGGTCGCGCCTTTATCGAGGGCCCAGCGCTTCATGCCGTCCGCGATATCGTCTGCGATCTTTTCCGGCAGGACAGTGCGGGTGCGGACGCATTCGCGCCAGACGGCGAGGGTCCCCTCGGAAATGTACTGCTTCATAGCCTTTTCGTGAAAGAGATTACTGCCAAAGCGTTCGTTTTCGTTCGTTCTGATACTCATGCTTTTTCTCTCCTTACATTCTGTGATTTCGCACGCAGCGGTCATTTATTCATATTCCACCGTGGCCGGCGGTTTGGAGGTGATGTCATAGACGACGCGGTTGATCCCCGGGACTTCGTTTACGATGCGCCGGGAGGCTTCGGCCAGGACGTCGTACGGGATCCTGGTGAAGTCGGCCGTCATGAAGTCCTCCGTGCAGACGGCGCGGAGGGCGATGGTGCGCTGGTAGCTGCGCTGGTCGCCCATCACGCCGACGGTCTCCATGTTGGTCAGCACGGCAAAGTACTGATCGGCGGGGACGCGCGGGACGTGTTTTTCGAGTTCTTCGCGGAAGATCGCATCCGCTTCCCGGACCAGTTCCAGTTTTTCGGCCGTCACTTCGCCGATCACACGGACGGCCAGCCCCGGTCCGGGGAACGGCTGGCGGCCGACGATCACCTCCGGGAGGCCCAGCTCCCGTCCCAGTGCGCGCACCTCGTCCTTGAACAGGACGCGCAGGGGCTCGATGATGCCCTGAAAACCGGTGTGCTGCGGCAGACCGCCCACGTTGTGGTGGCTCTTGATCGTGTGGCCGCCGGCCGCGCCGGATTCGATGACGTCCGGATAGATGGTCCCCTGGGCCAGGAAGCCGGCCCCGCCGGCCTCCCGCGCCGCGTCTTCGAAGACCCGGATGAATTCGGCGCCGATGATCTTTCTCTTTTCTTCCGGCGCTTTGACGCCCTGCAGGCGCGCCAGGAATCGGTCTTGTGCGTTGACGCGGACGAAGCGGAGCTTCAGGCGGGAATAGTACGCTTCGATCGCGTCGCTTTCCCCCTTCCGCATCAGGCCGTGGTCCACGTAGACGCAGGTCAGGCGTTCGCCGACAGCGCGGTCGATCAGGGCGGCGGTGACGGCGGAATCCACGCCGCCGGACAGCGCCAGCAGGACACTGCCGTCTCCGACCTGTTCGCGGACGGCGCGGACCGCGCGGTCGCAGTAATCCTGCATCGTCCAGTCGCCTTTCGCGCCGCAGACTTTTTCCAGGAAGGCCCGGATCATTTCCGTGCCGTTTTCCGTGTGGCGGACTTCGGGATGGAACTGCAGGCCGTACAAGCGGCGGGCCGGGTCGGCGATGCCCGCGTTCGGGCAGTGCGCCGTTTCGGCGACGACCGAAAAACCGTCCGGGAGCGCGCTGACGTAGTCGCCGTGGCTCATCCAGGCGGTGCCTTCGGCGGGCAGGTCCTCAAACAGCGGGCAGGCCGCGTCATAATGCGTCGCTGTCCGGCCGTATTCGCGGGCCGTATCCTTATCCGCGGCTTCCACTCGGCCGCCCAACAGATGTACAGTCAGCTGGCAGCCGTAGCAGATCCCCAGGACGGGAATGCCCTGCTCCAGCAGGCGGCGGTCGATCGACGGCGCGCCTTCTTCGTACACGCTGGCCGGGCCGCCGGAGAGGACGATCCCGATGGGTTTTTTCTCCAGGATCGTTTCCGCGGGCGCTGTCCAGGGCAGCAGTTCGCAGTACACGCGGCATTCCCGGATCTTCCGGGCGATCAGCTGGCTGTACTGGCCGCCGAAATCGATGACGATGACGGTCTGGTTCATGCTTTGCCCTCCAGCTGCGCTTCACAGAAGGCCCGGAACAGCGGGTGCGGGCGGTTCGGCCGGCTCTTGAATTCCGGATGGAACTGGACGCCGACAAACCAGCCGCCGCCGGTCAGCTCCATGATCTCCACCAGCTTGCCGTCCGGCGACTGGCCGGAGAGCCGCATGCCTTTCTGCTCCAGGTCGGTGCGGTACACGTTGTTGAATTCGTAGCGGTGGCGGTGGCGCTCCCGGATGGAAGAGACGCCGTACGCCTTCTCCGCGAGGCTGCCAGGCGCCAGCACGCAGGGGTAGCTCCCCAGCCGCATGGTCCCGCCTTTATCGGTGATATGCACCTGGTCCGGCATCAGGTCGATGACGGGGTGCGCGGACAGTTCGTCAAATTCCGTGGAGTTCGCGTCCTCCCAGTGCAGCACGTTCCGGGCGAACTCGATGACGGCGATCTGCATGCCGAGGCAGATGCCCAGATACGGGACGCGGTGCTCGCGCGCGTACCGGGCGGCCCGGATCATGCCCTCGATCCCGCGGCTCCCGAAGCCGCCGGGCACCAGAATGCCGTCGCAGTTCCCGAGGATCTCCGATACGTTGGCGTTCGTCACGGTCTCCGAATCGATCCACAGGATCTCGGCCTTCGCCCCGCAGGCGGCCGCCGCGTGATGCAGCGCCTCCTCGATGCTGAGGTACGCGTCGTGCAGCTGCACGTATTTGCCCACGAGGGCGATGCGGAGGGTCTTATCGGCCGTCCGGATGCGCTGCACCATCGCCTCCCATTCCGTGAGGTCCGGCTTGCGGTCCGGCAGGCCCAGGCGGCGGCAGACCGTCTGCGCCAGTTCTTCCTCCTCCAGCATGAGCGGGACCGCGTAGATCGTGTCGGCGGTCAGGCTTTCGATCACGGCATCCTTGTCCAGGCTGCAGAGCAGCGCGATCTTGTCGCGGATCTCCTCCGTCAGGGGCTGGTCGGTGCGGCAGACCAGGATGTCCGGCTTGATGCCGGCGGCCTGCAGTTCGCGGACCGAATGCTGGACGGGCTTGCTCTTGAGCTCGCGGCTGCCCGGGATCTCCACGACCAGCGGGACGTGGATGAACAGGACGTTGTCGCGCCCCTGCTCGCCGGCCACCTGGCGGATCGCCTCCAGGTAGGGCTGGCTTTCGATATCGCCGACCGTACCGCCAATCTCGCAGATCGCGGCGTCGATGTCTTTATCCGCCATTTTGTAGATGTTCCGTTTGATCTCGTCCGTGATGTGCGGGATGATTTGGATGGTGCGTCCGAGATACTCGCCCCGGCGTTCCCGGTTCAGGACGCTCCAGTAGATTTTTCCGGAAGAGACAGAAGAGTCCGCGCTCAGCGCTTCATCGGCGAAGCGCTCGTAATGCCCCAGGTCCAGGTCGGTCTCCGCGCCGTCCTCGGTCACGAAGACTTCGCCGTGCTGATAGGGGCTCATCGTGCCCGGATCCACGTTCAGATAGGGGTCGAACTTCTGGTTCTGCACGCGCAGGCCGCGCGCTTTGAGCAGGCGGGCCAGCGACGCCGCGCAGATCCCTTTGCCCAGACCGGAGACCACGCCTCCGGTGATAAATATGTATTTCATGGCTGTATTCTCCCTGCGGGCTGTCCGAAGACTTTTAGCAATAATAAAACACCTTTGCAGTTTACCACCTTGACACGGCAAAATAAAATACCTATAATATAAGCGTTATCATACGGAAAACATATAATAGGGACTGAGACCATGGAACTGAGGACTTTGAACTATTTCGTGACCGTCGCAGAGGAACTGAACATCACCCGCGCGGCGCAGATCCTCCGCATCAGTCAGCCGCCGCTCAGCGCGCAGATCAAAAATCTGGAAGAGGAGCTGGGCACGGAACTGTTCGTGCGGGGCAAAAGGCGTCTGAAACTGACGGACGCGGGCCAGCTGCTGTACCAGCACGCGAAGGATATCCTGAAACTGTCGGAAAAAGCGTCGGCAGAAATCACTTCGCTGAGCCGGGGCATGACCGGGACCGTGACGGTGGGTCTGGTGGAAGGCATGGCGCCGGACATCGCCGCCGAATGGTTCGTCGGCTTCCTGGCGGAGCACCCGGGCGTGCGCTTCCGCATCCTGGACGGCAACAGCGACGACCTGATCGAAAAAATGCGCGGCGGCCTGATCGGCCTGGCCGTGATCACGGCGCCTTACGACCAGCAGCTCCTCAACAGCTTCCAGGTGGGGCAGGAGAAGATGGTCGCGCTGATGAACCGCTCGCACCCGCTGGCTTCCGGGAAGGAATACCTGGAGGTGGCGGACCTGGTGCGGGAGCCGCTGATCGTCCCCAGCCGGAAGGCGCACATCGAAACGATCCGGCACTGGTTCCGGGAGATCGGCGAGGGCCCGGACATCGTCTGCGAGATGGACAACTACCTGGATGCGGCCGCGCTGGCTGGCCGGGGCATCGGCATCAGTATTTTCCCGCAGACGGCCTACATTATGAACGACTCCCTGATCTCACGCGAGATCGCCGGCCCGGACACGACCGTGGAGTACCTGTTCGTCTGGCGCAAGGAGCACCAGCTTCCCACCGTGGAAGAGAGTTTTATCGATTACGTGAAGGCCCGGTACCAGGGACAGAACGCGTGAGCCGCGCGGGCCGGAAGGAGAGAAAATGGCAGAATACTTAAGCAAAATGGTGACTCCGGAGCAGGCCGTGCGGGCCGTCCGCCCCGGCGACTGGGTGGATTACGGCTTCGGCGGGGGCTTCCCGGAACTGCTGGACCGGGCGCTGGCCGCGCGGCGGGACGAACTGCATGACGTGAAGCTGCGCGGCGGCCTGGTGATCCGCCCGCGGATCGAGGCCGTGGAGTGCGACCCGGAGCAGAAGGCGTTTTCGTGGTACAGCTGGCATATCGGCGACTACGAGCGGAAATTGCAGGCGCGCGGCCTGGTGCAGTTCCTCCCCGTGATGCTGCGCGCGCTGCCGACCCTGTACCGCCGCCATTATATCCGCACGGACGTTGCCTTTGTCCCGGTCTCGCGGCCGGACGAGGCGGGTTACTGCGGGCTGGGCATTTCCAATTACGCGTGGCGGACGATCTTCGAGAGCGCCCGCACCGTCATTTTTGAGATCAACGAGCGCTATCCGATGCTGCAGGGGCCGGAGGGCTCGCACCGCGTCCACCTCTCCGAGGCGGACTATATCGTGGAAGGAGAGCACGGGCCGCTGCCCGTGCGCAGCTACCGCGAGGCGTCGGAGACCGACCGGAAGATCGCGGAACTCGTGGTGCGCGAGATCCCGGATGGCGCCGTGCTGTCCCTGGGCGTGGGCGGCGTGCCGTTCACAGTGGCCAACATGGTCGCGGATTCGGACCTGAAAGACATCGGCTGCCACACCGGCACCATCAGCGACGCCTTCCTGGCCTTGTACCGCGCGGGCAAACTGACCAACGCCCGCAAGGAGATCGACCGCGGCCGCTCCGCCTGGAACCTCGCGATGGGCTCGCAGGACCTGTACGACTGGCTCGCGGAGTGCCCGGACCTGTTCCAGCCCGGTGACCTCGATTACATCCACGACCCGGCGCGGATCGCGCGCCTGAAGAACGTGATCTCCATCAACGGCTGCGTGCAGATCGACCTGACGGGCCAGGAGAACGGAGAATCCGCCGGCACCCGCCAGCTGTCCGGCATCGGCGGCCAGATGGACTTCCTGGAAGGCGCCTACCGCTCCGAAGGCGGTAAGGGCTTCATCTGCCTGAATTCCGCGCGCGCCAAAAAAGACGGCACCCTGGCCTCCAACATCGTCCCCTTCATCGGCGGCGGCTCCACCGTCTCTGCCCCCCGCACCATGATCCAATATGTCGCCACCGAATACGGCGTTGTCTCCCTCGCCGGCAAGACCCTCCGCGAGCGCGCCGACGCCCTGATCTCCATCGCGCACCCCGATTTCCGCGCGGAACTCGCGGACTACGCCGCCCGCAGTTTCTGACAGGGGGACGGTTCCTTTGTCAGGTTTTCCGGGCCGACAGCCCCCTTACGGAGGTGTTTCCTTATGAGTGACAACGTTATTTTTATCCTGATCATCGCTTTTGCAATCCTGTTCTGGGCCGCCCTGATCGTGTTCATTATCATAAGACGGAAACGGCGCGAAGGCGGGACGGCGCGGAAGAATGCGGCCGGGAAACGCCCGGCGCCTTTGCCGGACATCGGCCTGAGCCCGGAAGAACTGGACCGGCTCCTGGCACGCGTGGAGGAGAACACGCGGCGGGAGAGCCTGCGGGCTGTCCTGTCGGCGGAGCCTGCGCCCGGCCTGTTCGACAGCAAGGTCGGCGGCCTGCCCTACTGGGACCTCAGCCGTCCGTATCCGGCTGACAAAAACGGCGATCCGCTGGCGCTGCTGGCCCAGATCGACCTCGCGCGGCTGCCCGAAAACGGCCTGCTCCCGCGGGAAGGCCTGCTGCAGTTCTTCATCCTGCCGGACGATCTGTACGGTATGGACTTTGACGTACACGACAGCGGGAACGGCTTCCGCGTGGTCTGGCACGAGACCGTCGACCGCAGCGTCACGGAGGACGCCGTCCGCGCGCTGGCCCCGCCCACCTCACTGGACGGCCGGGACGACCTGCCCCACTGCGGCGTGTTCGCCCTGCGCTTCGTGAAAGAAACGGTCCATATCGGGGAGGACGACGCGTTGTTCGACCGGGAACTGCGCCGCGCGGCCGCGGAACTCGGCTTCCGGCTGCCGGATGTCTTTTCCCTGTACCGCGCGCTGCAGCAAAGCAAAGAATATACGGAAAAATGGGTAGGCATCAACGAGGGCACCCGCCTTCTCGGCTACCCTTACTTCGTGCAGGGCGACCCCCGTCCGGAGGACACGCCCTACGGCGTCCTGCTGTTCCAGCTGGACAGCTATTTCGCCCCGAAGGCCCATCCGGGCAGCAGCCCGGAACGCAGCGTGATGTGGGGCGACGCGGGCGTCGGCAATTTCTTTATCCGGCAGGAGGACCTGCGGGATAAGCGCTTCGACCGCATTTATTACACCTGGGACTGCGGCTGACGGAAGAGCGGCGCGGACAGCGGCCCGGAAAGCGCCTTCCATGAATGAGGACCAAGTATGCATTTATTGAAAGAAGACTCTTTTTTTGAAGTGCTCGCGCGCTATCCGGCCTGCTGCGTGGATTATTTCCTCCTGCGGGATGAGGAACCTTATCAGGGCGAGCCGTCGCACCGGAAGGCGGTCCTCTGCGCGATGGCGCATGCCTGCGATCCGGAGGAGGAACCCTGGAAGACCGAGCCCGAAAAGGCTGCGGCGGAGCAGATCAGCGCCGCGGACCTGCTTGCTTTTCCGGACGAACCGTGGAAGCATGACCGCCACGGGACGGTCTTTTATGACAACGTTTACGAGGACGGAAAGATCCCCTACTGGTACGCCTTCCTGGAGCCCCCGTACGGGACCGGCGCCGTAGTCCGGCACGGCCGGATCGTCCGGAACGCGTACGGCCGGGAGGACTTTGAAGCTGTCAACACTGCGCTGTTCCCCCGCGGTACGGAACGCCTGACCGTTTACCGGTGGTCCACAGACTGGTCGTCATATTTCGACGACGGCCACGAGTGGTGGGGCGCTGCCTGCTGGAGCATTTACGACCCGGATATGGACCGGTACGCGGTCGTCCTGGTCTCGGCCACGGATTGACGCGGGAGGTGGGACTATGATCGTGCATCCTATCCCGCCCGTCTGCGACGCGGCGTCGCGCATCCTGATCCTCGGGAGCTTCCCGTCCGTCAAATCGCGCGAAGCATGCTTTTTCTACGGCCATCCGCAGAACCGCTTCTGGAAGGTGACGGCGGCCGTGTTCGGGGAGGCGGTCCCGCAGACGGTGGAAGAGAAGCGGGCGTTTCTGCTGCGCAATCACATCGCGGTGTGGGACGTGATCGCTTCCTGCGATATCACGGGCTCGTCGGACGCCAGCATTCGCAACGTCACGGCGAATGATCTGAACCGGATCCTGCGGGCGGCAGATATCCGGGCGATTTATGTGAACGGAAAGACGGCCTATAAATACTATCAGAAATACGCGCAGCCCCTGACCGGGCGGCCGGCGGTATGCCTGCCGTCCACGAGCCCGGCCAACGCGGCGTGGAGCGTGGAAAGGCTGACGGAAGCGTGGCGGTGCATCCGAGA
>JAFRNR010000022.1 GCA_017430085.1 Lachnospiraceae bacterium
CACGAAGTTCTTCCCTGAACTCACCGCTTATAAGGGCGTGACGGTCCGGCATCTGCTGACCCACACGAGCGGCATTCCCGATTATTTTGACGATGCGGATTGGTTTATCAAGATCTGGAAAGAAGAGAAACGGGTGCCGGGCAACGACGAGATCCCGCGCTTCCTCTGCGAAACCGAGGCGAAACCGTACTTCGCCCCGGGGGAAGGCCTGCATTACTCCAACACCGGTTACAACCTGCTGGCGCTGCTCGTGGAGCGGCTCTCCGGCGTTCCCTTTGAAGAGTTCCTGCAGAAGAACATTTTCGAGCCCGCAGGGATGACTTCCACCCGCTACTGCCATATCCGCCGGGATGGTGTTCCGTTTGACAATTACGCGCGGGCAACGGTGTATGATGACGGAAAATGCGTGGCTGACATCGACTCCGCAGAGGAAGGCGACGTGGTCGCCTTTGACGGTCTGAACGGCGACGATTACGTGTACACCAACATCTTTGACATGCTCAGATGGGACAGGGCGCTTCGTGAAGGCAAGGTTCTTACCTTGGAAGAGCAGAAGCTCATGTACACCCCCGCAAAACTGAACAGCGGCGAGGATGCTGTTTACGATGAGGATGATAGGCTTGGCTACGGTTTCGGCTGGGCTATTGGCCGTGACGAGGAGCATGGGCTCGTCGTCAGCCACAGCGGCGGCATGCCGGGCGTTGCTACCTGGTTCGAGCGTTTCATTGACGCGGACAGGGTCCTTGTGATCCTCAGCTGCAGGGATTACAGGGATGTCAGAGCGTATCTGGGCTACTGGGATGGCATGGAAGCGGTCGCAAGGGACAAGGAACCCGGGCCCATCGTCTCCATCGAGGATATCGCGGTCAAGGATCCCGACAAGTCAAAATGGGAGAGCTTCTGCGGCAAATATGAGCACCCCGGGGATGCCGACTTCATCGTTGACGAGGTCTTCATGAAAGACGGCGAGCTCCATGCCAAGGCCATAGACGAAGACGGGGATGAGATGAGCTTCCGGCTCTATCCCATCGGAGAGAACGAATTCGGCCGCAAGGGCGGCCTGCTGAAGCTGAAATTCGGCGACGGCTGCCTGATGTTAGACGATCATACCTGCAAAAAGCTGTAAGAGTACTGAAAAGAGCGGCGGGGCGTGATCCCCGCCGCCCGAAAAGAGGAACCATGAACAGGGAATACAGAATAGAGGATCTGACGGAAGAAGAGGCTGTCTATATTGGTGAAAAAATCAATGAGATCGTGCCGCGCGAGGTGGGTGCGGACGAAGAAGAATTCATTCTCAAAGTTGAGAACGAAAACGGCGAGATCGTCGGCGGATGTATCGCGGAAGCTTACGAATACCGCTGGTCGAGGATGTTTCTTGACACGCTTTGGGTGGATGAACGCAATCGGCATCATGGGATCGGCTCTATGATCATCCATGAAGTCGAGCGGATCGCAAGTGAGAAGGGCTGTCGGGTTGTGACGCTCGGCACCGCGAGCTATATGGCAAGACCCTTCTATGAAAAACACGGCTAAGGCGTTGTATCTGTACAATGAGGCGGCTGAGGTGTATTTTAACAAGGTGGATTGAACCGATAGCCGTCTAAACTAATCAATCGCCGGACGGGAAACCGTCCGGCGATTTCGGTGCGGCAACTATTTATCCTTAACAAGGAAGAAGAGAAAGCTATCGAAAAAGATGCTCGGGCAATACTTTTGGCGCGATGTGCAAGAGTAGCATCGCCATCATTAGCTGCTGTACCCATCATACAACCCCGACGCTTCTTTGATCTCCCTCAAATCCCTCTGCATCGTCCTCAACGTATACTTCCTCATCCTCGCTTTCTCCGCCAACTCCTTATAATGCGCCGCCGCCACCGGCTCATCATCATCCTCCTCCTCAAAAAACCACGGCTCCTTCTCCTCCAGCAGCTGCGACAGCCTGATCAGCCTCGTCAGATGGTTCAGATGAGACCCTCTCGGGAAAATGGACAGTTCCACGCTGTCGATCAGCCCCTCCGTGCAGAATTCGCTCCGCCCTTCCCGCCCGGAATGATGGATCTCGCTTTCGGAGAAGATCTCCCTGATATCGCTTACATACCGGAAAAGAGTTCTTTCAGATACGTGAAGCATCTCCATGACGTTTTCGCACAGAAACGCCTCCTCCCGATATAAGAGGAAATACAGAAACAATTCCATGACGGTCTTGCTCGGCCCGTCCTTTTTGCGTCTTCCCGGAATCTCCATATCAGCCGGCCTCCCTGCTTTCTGACCTCATCTTATCGCCACGACAACAGTTTGTCAATCTTGCAGAAATTAATTTGATATTCTACCCGTGGATCTGCTAAAAATATATCCGCGTGGCCCGCGGACACCCTCAAATCTCACGAAAGAAAGGAAACGATATGCACGAATTTGACTCAATCATCGGTTACGACGCCATCAAGCAGGAACTTATGCAAATCAGCGACGCCCTGAAAAACGCGGACGCCTACACGCAGCTCGGCGTGCAGCCGCCCCGCGGCCTGATGCTTTACGGCGAGCCCGGCGTGGGCAAGAGCATGATGGCCGCCGCCCTTATCGAAGCCGGCGGCCGGAAGGCGTTCGCCTGCCGCAAGGACAAGCCGGACGGGGAATTCGTGGGGCAAATCACCGCGACCTTTGAGGCGGCGAAAGCGGCCGCGCCGTCCATCGTCTTTCTGGACGACATGGACAAGTTCGCGAACGGGGACGAGAAGCACCCGGACGCGGAAGAATACGTTACGGTCCAGTCCTGCATCGACGGGTGCAAAGGCGCAGACGTTTTTGTCCTGGCCACCGTCAATAACATCGACAACCTGCCGGATTCGCTCTGCCGCGCGGGCCGCTTTGACCGCATTATTGAGGTCAGAAACCCGTCCGGGGAGGACGCGGAAAAAATCATCGCGCACTATATCGCCGGGAAGAAATTCGTGGGCGACATCGATGCGCGGACCGTGGCCCGCCTGATGGACGGTCATTCCTGTGCGGAACTCGAGACCCTCATCAACGAGGCGGGGCTCTACGCGGGCTACGAACGGTCTCCGGAAATCACGATGGACCATTTCATGAAAGCGATTCTCCACACGGTCTTCGACGTGCCGAACGAGGAAATCACAGCATTCGGCCGGGGCGGGAACGAGCGGCAGGACTTTGTCCAGGTGGCCTACCACGAGGCCGGGCACGCTGTGGTCAGCGAAGTCCTGGAACCGGGCAGTGTGACGATGGTCTCTGCTTTTGCACAGGACGGGGAAAACAGGGGCTTCACCCGCTGCTGGACGGATAACCGGGTACGGGCCATGGACCGCATGGAACACCGCATCATCCGGGCGCTGGGCGGCGCGGCGGCCAGCGAGCAGGTCTTCGGCTGCTTTGACCCCGGCTGCGCCCGGGACCTGGACCAGGCATTCAATGTGGTCTGGCGCCTGGTCACGGACAACTGCACCTGCGGCTTCCACCTGCACAACAACGGCCGGGACTCCGAGGACTTGCGCGCAAGGCAGGAACAGGCGGCCGCGGCGGAAGTGGAACGCTATTACCGCAAGGCCAAGGAAATCCTGACGCAGAACAGGGACCTGCTGGAAGGCATCGCGCAGGGTCTGATGCGGAAAGGCATCCTGACGGCGGAAGATATCGCGGCCATCCGGAAGGACTGCGGGAAGGCTGCCTGACAGCGGAAGAGAAGGGGCGGCGGTTTTTATTTCTGCCGCCCCCGTGTTATCCTGTGCAGGAAAAACGTGAGGATCGTAAAAAGGATGAATACGTATAAGCGCGATAGTATGCTATAATAATAAAAAGCCCAAAGAAAGGGAATGCGATGAAGATCCTTTATATCCACGGACTTGGGTCCGGCAAGAACAGCGAAACACCGAAACGGCTGCGGAATGCGCTTCCGGAGGCGGAGGTCCTCTCCCCGGAGATCCCGATCGATCCGGCAGAAGCCATGCGGTTCCTGGAACAAAACTTCCTGAACGACACGAGTATCGATCTGGTGGTCGGTTCTTCCCTGGGCGGCTTTTACAGCCTGCTGCTGAAGCATCACAAAAAACTGCTGGCCAATCCGGCGCTGCTTGCGGACGAGGACATTAAGCGCGGGATCGGTCTCGGCGTGCAGGAGTTTCTGAGCGAGAGAGAGAACGGTGCGAAGACTTATGTGATCGATCAGGCCTTTATCCGGGGGCTGGCCGCGATCCGCGCCAAAATCTTTGATTCCGACCCGCTGCGCCCCGGTGCGCCGGCCCCGGAGCAGGTGAAAAACACCTGGGCCATCTTTGCGCGCAGCGACGAGCTGCTGGCGCACTATGACGACTTCTGCCGCCTGTTCCGGCCGGACCATGCATTCCGCATGGAAGGGGAGCACCGCGTCAGCGCGGCAAACATGCAGGAGGACATCGTTCCGCTGATTCGGAAGATCATGGAGGACAAGAGTATGGATCAGAAACAGAACAATGGGATCGATATCAAAATAGCAGATATTACGGCTCTGAACACGGATGCGATCGTCAATGCCGCGAATGAAGGCCTCTGGGCCGGCGGCGGTGTCTGCGGCGCCATCTTCTGTGCTGCGGGGCACGAAAAACTGCAGAAAGCCTGCAGCGCCATCGGCCACTGCGACACCGGCTCCGCCGTGATCACCCCCGGGTTTGCCCTGAAGGCGAAATACGTCATCCACGCCGTCGGACCCGTCTGGCGCGGCGGAGAGGACCATGAGGAGGAGAAACTGTACGGCGCGTACTTCCGGTCGCTGGAACTGGCGCTGGAAAACGGCTGCCGGTCCGTCGCGTTCCCGCTGATCTCGTCCGGGATCTTCGGCTATCCGAAAAAGCAGGCCTGGGAAGTGGCGGTCAGGGCCTGCCGGGATTTCTTCGATAAACATCCGGAGGCGGGGATGCAGGTGACGTTCGCAGTGCTGAATGAGGGAATTGCAATGCTCGGGAAGAAAGTGCTGGGAGAGTAATAGCATGGCGGTCGACGACGTCATTTCTAAAAAGACGAAAAACAAAAGCCTTCTGTCAGAACGGAAGGCTTTTTCAGTCGACTGTCAGACCCTGAGTTTTTTTTGCTTGTAATTAATTTGAATTTCCCCCTCCCGAAGTGTTATGATCCTTCCTGCGTGAGGGACCGCACACGAGAAAGGAAGGTGCTGCATGACCTACATTTTGCTGGACGAGAACGGAAAATTTCTGGCTGAACGGCAGTATATCGCGCGCATCAGCCTGTTCATGGACGAGCACGGCAAGCGGCCGGCGCCGGGGGTGACCTACAGGCTGGTCTGCTCCCTGGGCGCTCCCGAGATGGCGGTGACGTCCGAGACGACGATGGCTGACCTGCGCGCTTTCAGCGATGAATGCGAGGAAGAAAAGGAATATCTCTCCGACCTGTTCGATGATTAGATTTCGCACATCCTCCGTGCTGCACTGACTTCCGGAAGAAGAATGGAAAGGACAACTGTAATGATAAAATCGGAATCCGCCATGCTGCGCGGCCTGCAGCTGGCCGGTATCATCAAACTGAAAACTCTGTATCCGGCGGGAACGCCGGACGCGGTCCATGAGCGCTTGGAGCGGGAATGGCAACGGATGCGGGAATGCGGGCAGACGGAAGACTTTTATGTGTTCCAGGCGCTGGCGGAGGCGGCGCGGCGCACGGGAAGCCCGTTCAATCTTCGCGGCCCCGGGAACGCGTCCCTGCTGGTTTTTCTTTTGCATGACTCTGCCGTCGACCCCATGCCGGCATATTATTACTGCAAAAACTGCGGGTATTATGAAGAAATACCGGACGTTCTCTTCGGCCTGGACGCAGAAGACAGGCCGTGCCCCCGCTGCGGGACCGTGATGACGGGACAGGGGTTTTCTCTCCCGGAAGAGTTTGCCTGGCGGGACGGAAAAGGGGTGGACCTGTTCGAAATAACGGCCCGCATGCCGGCGGCCTCCATCCTGTCGGAACTGAAAAGGCATTACGGAAACAGGGCGGCCAAACTGGCGGAATACGCGGCCGACGGGCAGGGCAGGCCTGTCTGCACCCTGGAAGACTGCGTCCGCCGCTTCGTCATTTTCCCGGAGGGGAAAACGGTCAAAGACTATCCGGATCTTGCGGTCCGGTGCGGCAGGGAAAAGGCGGTCTGCGCGCCGCCGGAGGAACTGGACCGGCTGGGGACACGGAGATGGACGTTTGTCCGCTGGATGAATTATCCCCTGGGAGGCCATGCGAACATGTCGCTGCGCGGCGTCATGCCCATGCCGGAGCTGATGGAGAAACTGAGAGGCCGGGTCGGGATCCCGGATCTTCTGCCCCATGGCGAAGTGCTGTCCTGGGGCGGCAATGCGACACGGATGCGCCGGGCCTGGCAGCGCATGCAGGAAGAGACGCCGGAGTCGTTCTATGAACTGACAGAAGCGGTGTGCTATTCGCACAGTACATGGAGGCTGCCATACCCGGCCGATGACGGGCCTGTCTTTTCCTCGCGAGAAGGGCTTTACCACCTGCTTGTCCGGAACGGGATACCGGGGCCGGATGCTTTCCGGATCGCGGAATTTGTCCGGAAAGGCCGGGCGGCGGATCCGGCGCGCCGGGAAGAGTGGCAGAAATATCTGGATGCGTTCCCCATACCGGAGACTGTGCGGGCAGATGCGGAGAATTGCCGGTATCTCTGGTCACAGGCGGTGGTGCTTCCGACGGTGACGGACGCCATCGCGAGCGCGGGCCGGAGAAAGATTTAAAAATGAGAGCGGTGGAATAATGATCTATGTGACATCGGACCTGCACGGCTGTTATGACAAATTCATGCGCCTGCTGAAAATGATCGGCCTGAAAGCGGACGATACGCTCTACATTCTGGGCGATCTGGTCGACCGGGGTCCGGAAAACGCGGACACGGTCATTGCCGCGGCTTCCCGGAAAAATATCCGTGTTTTGATGGGAAATCACGATTATCTGGCTTCCCTGATGATCCAAATATTCTGCATGGATGACGGCCCGGAGGATCCGGAAACGCTCCGGGCGAAAGCCCCCGAACTGTGGGACATCCGGGAGATGTGGCTTTCCGACGGCGGCGAAGCCACCCGGGCCGAGATCATGCGGCAGCCCAGACAGGTCAGGGACGTGATCCGGCGTTTCCTGGGCAGACAGCCTGTTTTTGAGGAAATCACGGTGAACGGACAGACTTACCATCTGTCTCATTCCGTCCCGGGCCGGGAAAAACTGCTGGACACGGAGCACTGGGACCTGAGCGATTTCCTGTTCGGGCGCCCGGAATATGACAAGGTCTATTTCCCGGACAAGATCCTGGTGACGGGGCATACCCCGACGGGCCTGATCGATGAAGCGTCGGCGGGCCGGATCTGGAAGAAGAACAATCATATCGCGGTGGATTGCGGCGCCGTTTTCGGAGGTCCGCTCGGCTGCATCTGTCTGGATACGGGAGAGGAATTTTACGCGGAATGAACGGATATCGACGGGAGGGATCATGATCAAATTTTCAGAGTATAAAAAGGTGATTGACAGTACGCCGGAAACAGAAGGATTGGAATTTAAGTCCCGGTATTTCTGGCATAATATGTGGCGATATCCGAGGATATTGGTTTCTTTAGGAGACAATAAGGATCCCGTTATCCGTGTTCCGGCCGAAGTTGAGACACAGTACAACTGCAAGCCGCCTGTAACGGCTGTTTCGGGGAGTGCTTTTCGGGGAAATGAGACCGTTACGGATATTATCCTTCCGCCAAGTGTGTCCAGTATCGGAACAGGGGCTTTTGCCAACTGCACTCATCTTAAACGGATCACGATCCCGAAAAAGGTGACGTGTATCCCGGAAGCGGCTTTCGGCAATTGCCGGGAGCTGGAGGATATTTATTATGAGGGCAGCAGAGAAGAATGGAGCCGGGTCAGGATCGTGCACGAAAAGCACGAGGTGGGACTGACCGGCGAACTGATCCCGGGGACGCCGGTGGAGGTGGTGAGGGATGAAAGACTGGAGCACATTCCGGGGAATGAAGCGCTGTACTGCTGCAACATCCATCTGAACTGCGATCTGGGCGAGAGCGGAGCGGATCCGCAACTGCACCTGTATGTCGGAGGGAAGGAGATCACGGAGGCATTCACGGTAAAAGGGTAATACCATGGCGGGCAGCGCGGTCGTTTTCGTGTTTACTATTGATGATTCGTCTAGTATATTAAGAATATGACAGAACACAGTGAAAAAACTGAAAACCGGAAACGCCGCGACCTGATATTCCTCCTGGCCGGTCTCCTGCTCGGTCTGGCTATCGCCGCCGTCCTGATCCTGATCCTGCCGAAAAAACAGGCGGATCCGCCGGCGCAGGAGACGACGGGTACGGCCCCGGAACAGAGCGCGACCGCTGCACCGATGACTGCTGCGTCTGAAACCCCCGCTCCCGTCCGCCGTCCTCTGGCGGAGCTGCGCGAAAACTACACCCCGGAGCAGGCGGAGCGGGACGACTGCGTGGTCCTGGACGGCAACGACCTCCTGCACGGCCAGCTGCTGTGGAACGAATTCCTGCAGCAGACGCGGGCCGGGGAACCCGCCGTCATCCGCGTTTATCAGGGCTGGCGGACGCCGGAAAACGACTATACTCTCTTCGAACTGGAATACACCGGCGCGGAATACGCGCTGTCCTTTTACGACCGCACCGGCGACACGCACGAATGGTTCCTGAGCACCGGCCGCTATCGATACCTGAAAGAAGAGACCTTTACATTATATGAGAACACGGACCTGGTCTATATGCTGACGGACGACATGACGGCGGAATATGAGGAATATATCGCGCGCATGGTCTCCTCCATCCCCCTTTCACCGGATCCTCGGTACGACAATATCGCGGTCCTCTTCCGCCAAAACAATTCAGTTCCGCCGGGACAGTACACTTCCGTTTACGGCATCGAGACGTACGACGTGGACGGGGACGGCACGGAGGAACGCTGCTACCTGTGCCGCGGCCGCACTTCCGGCCTTTTCACGTTCTTTCTGTACATTTACGGACGGAAGGACGGACTGCGCTATACCCGGACCTACTGTACGGATTTCATGGAACTGAGTTTCGCCCGGGCGGAGGACGGCAAACTCTGCGTGCAGGGAGTCACCGGGCAGGGGGACCCGGCGCAGACGCACCTTTACCGGATCGTGACCCGGGACGGGGAGATCGAGCTGGAGGAGAACGGAGAGTGCCTGAAAGGGGATCTGCCTTGATGAAAAAACAGTATTCCGTGATCCTGTTCGACCTGGACGGCACGCTGACCGATTCGGGTCCCGGGGTCATGCACGGATTTGAATATGCGATCCGGAAGTTGGGCCGGGAAGTGCCGGACGAGGCGATGCTCAGGCGGTTCATGGGTCCGCCGCTGCAGGAATCGTTCGGGCAGATGCTCGGATATTCGGAGGAAGACACGGAGAGGGCGATCGCCCTGTACCGGGAGTATTATTTCAACTGCGGCGGGATCCGGGAGAATACGGTCTATCCGGGCGTGGAAGAACTGCTGGCGGGTCTCCGGCAAAGGGGAAAAACGCTGGTGGTGGCCACGTCGAAAAGCGTCGACGGGGCGGAGGCGGTGCTGGAGCAGTTCGGGCTCCGGAAGTATTTCGATCTGGTCGCGGCGGCGGATGAAACGGACCGGATCACGAAAGAGGACGTGCTGCAGTACGCCTGCGACCGCTGCGGGATCAGCCCGGAGAGCGCGGTCATGATCGGCGACCGGCATTATGACATCCGGGCCGCGAAGGAATTCGGGTTCGATTCGGCCGGTGTGCTGTGGGGGTACGGAAACCGGGAGGAACTGGAGGAGGCCGGCGCAGACTATATTGCGGAAAGGCCGGAAGATATCCTGGAATGGTTTGGTGATCCCCCGGAAAAAGAGAAGACAGAAAAGACCGGAACCGGTTATTTGTCGCCTGAAGAAGACCTGCAGTTATACATCCCCCGCCCCGAAGACGGCTGGTTTTACCTGAAAATGATGTCCGACCCCGCCACGATGGCCTACAACGCGCTATGGTTCCCGCCGGATGGATGCATTCCGGACGCGGAGGAAGAGTGGGATCGCCTGCAGGAGAAGTGGATCGGCGGGGCGCCGATGCGGTTTTACGCGTATCTGCAGCGGAAGCCGGACGGCGCTTTTGTAGGCGACGTGAATTATCATTACAACCCGGAGCGCGGCTGGTGGGACATGGGGATCGTGATCTATGCCCCGGAGCGCGGGAAGGGGTACGGCGCGCAGGGGCTGCGCCTGCTGATGGACCGGGCCTTCCGGATTGACGGGATCGCGCGGCTGCATAACGATTTTGAGACCACGCGCGGGGCGGCGTACCGCATCCATAAAAAAGCCGGCTTCCGGGAAGCCGGCGTGGAGGACGGGAACGTCCAATTGGAGATCACGAAGGAAGAGTATCTGGGGTGAGGCCGGCGCGGGGCGTCAGCTGAAAAGCCTCGATGATGCGGTCCGCGGTCTGCTCTGGCGTCAGATCGGTGTTGTCGATCTTCACGTGGTTCTCAAACCAGGTCTCGCCGTCCGCAGAGTTCAGCCGGTGCTCCGCCGCGTCTTTCAGGAGGTTGGCCCGGCTCCAGGCGACGTTGCGCTTGGAGGGCTTGCGCTCCATCCGGTGGGGCGTTTCATTTCTCGCGAGTCTGGTCTCCAGGCTCGCGTTTAATTCGGCGAAGAAGAAGCGGCCGCCGCTTTGCGTGAAGAGGTCGTGCAGGCCGGTCAGGTAGTCGCGTTCTTCCTGCATATCGAAGGCGCAGACATAGGTGAAGATCAGGTCCAGATCGTATTTAATGGCCAGTTCGAAGGCCTTTTCGCGGAAAGCTTCGTTGAATTCGCGCTGGGCCGGCGTGCCGAAACCGAAGATCCGGTCTGACACTTCGATGCTGTCGTGATTCATCATCATATGACAACGGAGTTTGTCGCGGAGTGCTTCCGCGACGGTCATTTTGCCGACCGCCTGCGGGCCGCAGACTACGATCAGATCAGCCATGGGTCTCCTCCTTCTGCGAGGCGGGGGCACCGTTCAGGTCTGCCAGGATCCTGCTGATGATCGCATTCATCGGCGCCCACTTGCTCTGCATGTCGCGGAACAGCGCGATCTGCGCGCGGGCGCGGAGCAGGTTTTGGTAAGGGGTGGCGATGCGGAAGTAGACGTCGCCCTGCAGGTAGTCGGTGAGGAAGCGGAGGCCGCATTCGTAGGTCATGACGAGGGCGCCCATGGGGAAGAGGCGGATCTCGTCTTCGGACAGGGCACCGGCGGCGCCGGAGAGGTAGCCCTGGGCGAAGGATACAAACAGGGCGAGATCGAAGCGGACCAGACTGAGGTCCGCGGGGGATTCGCCGGCGGGGTTGCAGCCGGAGCGGACGGCGTCGCCGAAATCGTGCATGGCGAGGCCGGGGCCGACGGTATCCAGGTCGATCACGCAGAGGCCGCGGCGGGTGGCGCGGTCGAAGAGCACGTTATTGAGCTTCGTGTCGTTGTGGGTGACGCGGAGCGTTTTTTTGTCCTGCAGGAGGGCGGAAAAGGCGGTGGCATAGTCCTGGTTGGAGAGGAAAAATTGGATCTCCTCCTGTACGGCGGCGGCGCGGCCGGCGCGGTCCTCCGCTACGGCCTGTTGGAAGGCTTCCAGGCGGCCGGCCGTGTCATGGAATCCCCGGATGGGGATGTACAGCGACTCCGCCGGGAAGTCCGCCATCAGGCGGTGGAAACGGCCGAAGGCGAGGCCGCCCTGGCGGAAGAGCTCCGGGTCGGCGACGGTGTCGTAACTGCCGGCCCCTTCGATATAATCGGAGCAGCGCCAGTATTCGCCGAGCGGGTCAAGATAGTACGGTTTTCCTTCACCGTCCGTCAGGAAATGCAGCGTTTCCCGCGCGGGATCGCCGCCGGTCTCCGCGATCCGCTGCCGCAGATACGCCGTGACGTGTGTGATGTTTTCCATCAGTTTTTCGGGTTCCCGGAAGACGTTTTTATTGATCCGCTGCAGGACCAGCTTCCGCTCCGTCCCGTCTTCGCACTGCACCTCCGCGAGGTACGTGTCGTGGATGTGGCCGCTGCCGAGGCGGGCCAGGGAGAGCAGCGTGCTGTTTGGGCAGAAGTGACGCACGGCGTCCGCTTTGTAGGCGGTCTGCGGGCCCTCGTAGAGGAGGGACGCGCGGTAGGCGTCCACGTCGACGACGGCGCCGGTGCGGCGCGATTCTTCGGCCGCGAAGGCGAGCAGGTGGTTGTCCACGGAGATGCGGATGCCGGAGATGGACGGGCTGACGGACTGTCCGGTCAGGTAACCGTACAGCGATTCGATGATCCCGCGGTCCCCGCCGCCGTGGCCGCTGGGCAGGCCGTCCTTGCCGGTCACGGGGATCTCGGAGGTGGTCTTGGTCTCAAAATCGTACAGGCGGATGGGCTCCTCATCCGCGGTCAGTGAGGCGAACAGCTCGCCTTTCGTGCCCATGACGTGGATGCGGCGGCCGCCGCGGTTGAAGGCGCACATCGTGAAGGTGGCGGTCACGCCGTCGTCGAAGAGCATGTTGACGGTCTGGTGGTCCACCGCGTCGTTATCGCATTTGAAGACGCATTTGCCGTATTGGGTGGTGCGCAGGGCGTGCTCCACGTCGGCGTCGGAGGGTGAGGGCATGCGGGTGCAGGCCTCGCGGAACCAGGCATTTTTCTTGTCGTCCAGGTAGAGTTTGACGGCGTTGTACGGACAGGTTTCGCCGTGCGGACAGCCGTCGAGACAGCGTTCCGGCGCGTCGGCCGGCGCGTTCGCCCGCGTGAAATACCGCAGGGAGCCGAAGGACTGGATCTTCCGGCACTGCTTCCCGATCAGCCACTGGAGGATGTCCAGGTCGTGGCAGGATTTCTGCAGCAGCATGTTGGAGGAACGGCCGGTGTTGCCCCAGTTGCCGCGCACGAAACTGTGGCTCTGGTGGCGGTTGCCGACATTTTCTTCATGGTTGACCGATATGATTTCGCCCAGCCGGCCTTCGTCGATCAGCCGCTTGACGGTCGTGAACAGCGGTGTGTACCGTAGCACGTGGCAGACGACCACCTTCACTCCCGCCTTTTCCGCCGCCTGCGCGACGGCCTCGCAGCTGACCGGATCCGGCGAAACCGGCTTCTCCAGCAGCAAATCGTAATGCAGCGCAATCGCCGCCATCGCCGGCTGGAAATGGTACGCGTCCAGCGTGCACACGAGCGCCAGATCCGCGATCTTGCCCAGTTTGAACATGTCCCGCCAGTCGGCGAAGCAGCGGTCCGCCGGGATGTCGTGCCTGGCGCGGACGTATTCGCGGCGGCTCTCGATCGGTTCCGCCACGGCTACGACTTTATAGCGCTCCGGCATTTCCCGCATGATATCCGTATAGGTCCGGCCGCGGTCGCCGGCGCCGACTAAAACGACGGTGAGTTGTTTGTCCATGTTGGTTCCTCCCGGATGAGTGGGACACGGGGACGGTTCTTTCCGTCCCGGTTATGTACAAAACCGGCGGGCCGTTGGGACAACGGCCCCTACAAAAAAATGACAGGGGTATATTCCCTGTCATCATAGCAGTTCCGCCGGAAAAAGGCAATCGCCCCGTCACGTCCCGTCCGGGCCGGCCAGGCGGAGCGGCAGTTCCATCCGGTTGGCCTCGAGCAGCGCGCGGTCCTGCAGGATCTCCCGCGCGGGGCCGTCGGCGGCCACCGAGCCCCGGCCGAGGACGATCACGCGGTCGCAGGTGTCCCAGATCATGTCCAGGTCGTGGGAGGTGATCAGTTTGGTCTCGGGCAGTTCGCGGATGGTGCGGATGATCAGACGGCGGTTGCGGGGATCCAGGGCGGAGGTGGGCTCATCCATCAGGAGGACCTCCGGCTCCATGGCCAGCACGGTGGCGATGGCGGCCATGCGCTTTTCGCCGCCGGAGAGTTTGTGGTTGTGGCGGTGCTTCAGGTCCGCGAGGTCCAGGCGGGCCAGCACGGCGTCCACGCGGGCGTCGGTCTCTTCGCGGCTGGCGCCGTAGTTGAGCGGGCCGAAGATCATGTCCTCATAGACCGTGGGCATGAACATCTGGTTGTCGGAATTCTGGAGGACGAAACCCATTTTCCGGCGGATCTCCGGCAGGGTCTTCGGGGTCACTTCCGTATCGTCCAAGGCGATCAGGCCCTCGTGGGGCAGGAGACCCAGCAGCGCGCGCATCAGCGTGGTCTTGCCGGCGCCGTTCGCGCCGATCAGACCGACCGCCTCGCCTTTTTCCACGGTAAAGGAGACATCCCGGAGCACCGGGGCGTCCTTGGTGTAGTAAACTGATACGTTTTCCAGCCGGATCATCGGATCCCTCCCGTCAGCAGGCGGCCCAGCAGGCCGGGGATGTTGTAGAGGCGGCACAGCACGAAGACGGCCGTCCAGAGGATCAGCCAGAGCGCGTCCCGGGCGGTGAAGCGCCGGTCTTGCGCGTAGGCGAAATTCCCGGAAAAACCGCGGAGCTGCATGCTGCCGTACAGTTCCTCCGCACGGTCCATGCTCCGCAGAAGCAGCTGGCCGAGGAAGGAGCCCCAGGCGGCGAAGCGGATGCCCCGCTGGCCGGGCGCGCGGAGGTGGTAAGCGTCGGTCATCACGGACAGCTCCTCCGTCATCACGCCCACGTAGCGGTAGGTGAGGAGCAGGAGGGTGACCAGGATGGACGGCAGATGGAGGCGGCGGAGCGCGGCGCACAGGTCGTCGATGGAGGTCGTGGCCATGAGCAGGAACGACGCGGAAAGGCAGAAGAGGCCCTTCAGCATCAGCGTGATCATGCTGACCACGCCGCCGGAAACAGTCAGACCGCCCACTGTCAGGAGCGGCGCGCGGTCAAAGAACGGGTTGAACAGTCCCACGGCCATCACCAGCGGCAGCACAAAGCGGAGCTTGCGGAAACAGGTCCCGACGGGGATGCCGCTGAGGGAAAACAGCAGCGCCGGCCAGAGGACCATGATCAGCAGGCCGTCCAGCTGATATTTCCCGAACGACACGGTGACGATGATGTAGGCGACGGTGGTCAGCAGCTTGGCCAGGGCATGGAGGCGGTGCACCGGGGAATCCCCGGCGGCCAGCGTATCCATCTCCCGCAGTTCCAGGAGCGACCGGTCCATCCTGTTCATAAAAAACCTCTCAGTAAGGAACAGAGGCATCCGCAGACGCCCCTGTCCCGTGTTTCTCCGGAATTATGCGGGCTGTTGCTGTTTCTTCCTTCGCCGGAAGAAGCCGCCGGCCACGCAGAGCAGTGCGGCCAGACCTGCCACGATGGCAGAGCCGACCAGGCCGGATACCGTGGTCCCGACCGGGCTGTCGCTGTCCGGGAAGGCGTAATCCGGCAGGAAGGACGTCGCCTCCTGGATGGAGGACGCCGTGTCGGCCACGCCGCTCTTTACGCCGAAATTCTCTTCGTCCAGCCCCATGTTTTTGTTGTAGCCGGCCTCCTCGTTGCCGAACAGGGCCCATTCCAGGCCGTCCGGATGGGAGCTGGCCAGCAGGGACAGGCCGCCGCCCACCAGGACCACCACCGCGGCCAGGATGACCAGCGTGGTCCGCAGGGAGCGCTGCGTGCCGGGGCCCGTCGCGGGGTCGACGTCCATCAGCAGCGCGGGCCGTGACTCAAAGACGAAGACCAGCACTGCCGCCGTCACCAGGCCCTCGACCAGGCCGATGGCCAGATGGATGGGCTGCATCAGCGCCACGAACGCGCCGAACGGCAGCTCGGTGATCCCGGACAGCGTAGTCTCCAGCACCACGGAGAACGCGCCCAGCTGCAGCGTGACGATACAGCCGATGACGGACGCGGCAATGATCCGCAGCCTTTCCGCCTTCCGGGTCTCCCCGCCGAACCATCTGCTGTGCATGATGGGCCGCCAGATGAGATAATAGCCGACGAAACAGCCGTAAAAGGCCATGTTCCAGATATTCGCGCCTAATGCCATCAGTCCTCCGTCGGCAAAGAACAGGCATTGGACGGTCAGTATTACAATCATGGATAGGAATCCCGCCTGCGGCCCCAGCAGCGCGGAGAGCAGCATGCCGCCGCACATGTGGCCGGAGGAACCGGTGCCGAGGATGGTGTAGTTGATCATCTGGCCCGCGAAGACCAGCGCGGCAGCCACCGCCATCGTGGGCAGTTTCTGCGGCTCATTGTCCTTTTTCAGCTGGTGGATGGATACGCCGGCCACGGTGCCGGACGCGACGTACATCGTTGCCGCGACCGCTGGAGCCAGCAGGGCGTCTGCCATATGCATGGGGAGACCTCCTTGGATATCGGATCGGATTTGTGATTCCAGTATAGCGCGCCCCGGTTTCCGCACAAGCCCCGTGGGGGGTTGTTTTTTGCGGTTTTGCCCTTTATAATTTAGAAAGATTTGTTTTTCCGCCGGTACGGCGCGCTGCAGGGAGGTCTGTTATGCAGGATCACGACCACAACTACGAACACGAATATGAACACGATCATGGACACGAACGCGCTCACGGCCATGATCAGGAACATACGCACGGGCATGATAAAGGGCATACCCACGACCATCCGCACACCCATCACCACGAAAACACCCCCGCCGTCCTCAACCGCCTTTCCAAGGCCATCGGCCATCTGGAGTCCGTCCGCCGCATGGTGGAAGACGGCCGCGACTGCTCGGAGGTCCTGATCCAGCTGGCCGCCGTGCGCTCCGCGCTGGGGGCGGTCAGCCGGATTATTCTGAAGGATCATATCGAGCACTGTATGGTGGACGCGGTGGAATCGCATGACCAGGAGGCGATAGAGGAACTGAATAAGGCGATCGACCATCTGTTCAAATAATGCGGGATATACAGGAATAAAAGCTCCGGTCCGTGAGGGCCGGAGCTTTTTTTCTATGGAAGGGAGTGTCCGGCAGCCGGTTTACCCGGCAAACATCATCCCGTCAAACAGGTCGTCGATATCGATCCCATTCACCCGGGGCTGCCAGGAATCCTGGCCGTATTCCAGTTCGATCAGAACGACGGTACCGTCTTCCGTCACGGCCAGCACACGGGAATCGCCGTCTGCAGCGATGAGCTGCAGCGTGTCGCCGGTGTGCAGCGAAACGGCGGCGCCGGCGGTGCCGGTATCCCGGTCATAAGAGGGCAGTTCCAGATCCTGCAGCAGGGTCAGAACCCGCTCGACGATCATTCCGTACCAGTCGCTGAGCGGCTGCGGCAGGCCGTCCGCGCCGCGCGCGTAATAGCGGTGCGCAGTATAGGAACTCAGCAGGTGCATAGGGGTCTCCATCGGGAAATGACGGGGGTCCGTCGGGATCTCCCGGAAGACGAGATACATGGAACTGTCTTCTTCTATGACATAATAGGCGCGGCCGAGCGATTCCCGGTAGTCACCGATGCGCTCGGGAGCATCCCCGTCAATGCGGAACGCGCAGGTCCGCGCAAAGCCGTTCAGGCCGGGGATCGTGACGTACAGCAGATCCGGCAGGCCGTCTTCGTGCAGCAGATAGGCGTCCTCGGGAGCACCCTCCTCGCCGTAAGGGATCTTTTCTATGAGGGAACGGCCGTTGACCGTGAGCGTGATACCGACCGCGTAGGAACCGTAGGCGGTCTCTTCTTCCTGCAGACTGAGCAGCAGTTCCTGCCCGCCGGGCAGGGTCATTTCCTCATTCAGCGGGACGGGGATAATGTAACGCTCCGGCACGTTCAGCGCGCGTTCGGTAAAGAGGTCCTCGTGGTCCGCGAAGGAGACTGTCAGCGGGACATAGGAGGCGCCGGCGGGCAGGTAATCGCCGTCTTCCAGCCAGAAGGTGATCTCCCCGTATCCGACCGCCCAGAGGAAATTGCCGGAGTCCAGGTCATCCGCGGCGTAGGGCAGGCGGCTGCCGGCCGCGGCGAGCAGGATTTCCTTGAGCTTTTCTTCGTCCCGGACCACGGCGGAAAGCGGCAGTTCTTCGCCGGTTTCGGGGTCCAGATTGAGGGTCGATGAGATGCTGAAGACCGGTTCCGCGTCCTTGTAATAGTACTCGTCCCGGAAGGCAAGGCTCAGGATGCGGTCGTCTGCGCGCCGGGGCACGGCGCTGCGGATGAAGCGGGTCAGGCCCGCCGTTTCGGAAGAGGGGTCGTCCGCGGCGCTCAGAAATTCTGCGTGGAGTTCATCGAACTCTCTTTGCTGGGCCGTCCTCCAGCCTTCCGAAAAGTCCGACAGCTCCCGGGAAGCCCGGATCTGGTTCAGGAGCATGTATAGGATCCCGCCGGAGCCTGTCTGATCGAAATGACTGGTCCGGTACTGGAGCAGTTCAAGCGGTTCCGGGGGCTCCTGGGCGGTCTGGCCGGGGTCTTCCGTGGAAGGGGCCGGCGGGTCGGTTTCGGGAGCGGCGGTGCTTTCCGGCTCGGGCGTGGCAGTGCTTTCCGGCCCGGGTGTGGTCCCGGGGCCGGCCGTGGACTCCGGCCCGGGTGTGGACTCGGGTTCGGCCGTGGTTTCCGGCCCGGCCGTGGTGACCGGTTCGGGCGTGGCGACCGGCTCCGTCAGGTTCCCGTCATGCCCGGAAGTCATTTCCGGCGTGACCGTCACGATATTCAACTGTTTCCCGCCTCCGCATCCGCACAGAACAACGGACAGCAGAAACGCGGCTGCCAGAATAGCCGTCATCATTTTTCTCATCGCAAACACCTCCCCGAGGCCATGAACTGCCCTGATTCTACCATACGGGCCTCTGCTTGTAAACTGCGCGGGCTGACAGGGGGACGGTTCCTTTGTCAGAATCTTCCCCTGACAGGGGGACGGTTCCTCTGTCAGGCCCCCCTTCCCGGCAGGAGGCTGGTTGTTTGAGCCCCCTTGAATTGATGCACCTGCTGTTGTATACTTGTTTTGAAACAAACCGATATTTATGGAGAATACAGGGAAAGGTGGAGGCATTGGAAAACCGCAGGAAAAGATTTCCGTGGAAGACGGTCCTGACCGTCGTGCTTTGCGCGGCCGCGGCTGCGGTGCTGCTCCATGTCTTGATTTGGAACCGGCCGGTAACGGTGGACCGCGGGGCCTCCGCGCTGTATTCGGATGAGGAGATCGACCGGGCGGTCGAGGTCGTCAAGGCGAAGTTTGCAGAGATGAAGGGCTGCCGGCTGATATCCCTCAGTTACGCGGGAGATGAGAAGAGTCAGGAGGAACTGGCTTATTATAACCGTGAGCTGCAGGCGGGCTATACGGACTGCATCGTGCTGAATTCCGAGTTCCGCTCGCCGGTGTTCGGCGGCGGTGCCTGGGACGCCAATTCCCTGTATCAGTGGGGCTGGATCCTGGTCAGGACCGGCGACGGCCCCTGGACCGTTCTGACGAGCGGGTACGGCTGACGAGCGGAAGGAGGGCGGACGCCTGTGAAGAAGTTCAGAAAAGCGCTGTGCATCGTTCTGGTGATCCTGCTCATCCTGTCCTTTGTCCCCTGGCCTTCATTTTTGAAGGACGGGGGCACGGTCAAGTGGCGGGCGTTCTGGTATTCGGTGTACAGTTGGAAAACGATGTACGATCCGATGATTGATGAGAGGTTCAACAGCGACGGGTCATTCACGAAGTATATTACGAAAGACGAAAACAGCGAGCCGGCCTTCTGGCAGCGGACGGACGTTTATCTTTTCCCGCAGAGTCTGACGGACCACGGGTTCTTTGAGACGCCGGCCCGGTATGCCTGGAGCCGGCCATAGGACAAGAAACAGGTAGAAGAGTCAGTAAAAAGCCCTTTACCGCGAAATAAGCGGCGGAGGGCTTTTTGTGTGAGGGAGAAAGGGACGGAGCGAACCGTCCCTGTGTCCCGTTATTCCTGCGTCCGGCGCACCCAGTCCGCCCAGCGGGGATCGGCCTGCAGTTCCGCCTTCACTCTGTTGTATTCCGGGGCGTCCCACCAGGGCCAGAGGCCCGGGAGTTCCTTGCGGAATGCGCTGTTCTCCGGGACTTTTTCGGCGCAGATCCGCACGTGGCGGAGGAGCGGGGAGGTGAAGTATTCGCCGGAGGAGGCGCGCAGGCTGTCCAGAGCGGCCGCGTAGGCCAGGGCGTTGTCCAGGGCCGCGAAAGCGGCGTCGCGGTCGCCGGCCAGCCACAGATAGTAGGAGCGGAGCATCTGCAGGCAGGCCAGGAGGCCGGAATTGCGGCCGAAGCGGCGGTCAGGGCAGATGCCTTCATAAAAACCCTCCGCGTTCTGCAGCAAAGCCGCAGCGTCCTGCGGGGCGATGGTACGGTCCGCCAGAACGATCTGGACGACGAGTTCCGCGCTTTTCTGCATCGTCTCCAGCAGTGCTTCCCCGCAGGCGGCTACCGCCTCCCGGCCGTCAAACGCCTGGATCCGCAGGAAGGGCCGGGACGCCGTCAGCTCCGGCGCGGACTCCGCCAGGAGCAGGGCTTTTTCGTGCTCGCCCATGTTTTTATACAGCTGCGCCAACTCGGTCACCGCCTGCTCGCGCGCGGTGCCTGCGGGGAGGGAGAGCAGCAGTTTTTCATAGAGTTTGACGGCCTCCTGCCATTCGGGATACGTTTTGTGGCGTTCGGTGTCGTATACACTGAACCCGTCGCCGCCGTTGATATGGTGCTCGCCGCGGCGCACGTAGCCGGCGTTGTACAGTGCGGAGGCCAGCGCCAGCGTGAGCGTCTCATTGCCCGGGAACTCGATCAGTGCCTCCCGCGCCAGAGCGATGCACGCGTCCAGGCAGACGTCCTCGCCGTTGTTCTGCCGGTTCATCCCGCGGATCTTCTCCGCCAGCGCCTCCACCTTTTTCTCCCGTTCATTGTCATATCCGAACAGCTCGTCGATCGAGACGCCGAAATAATTGGCGAGCGGCGCGATCATCTCCATGTCCGGATAACAGATCCCCTTTTCCCAGCGCGATACCGCCTGCGCGGTCACGCCGAGCGCGCCTGCCAGCGCCTCCTGCGTCCTGCCGTCGCGCAGACGCAGCGTTTTGATCTTTTCTCCTAACTGGATCATGGTTTTATCTCCTTCATTCCCTGATTTCACCGGTGTGGTTTCATTATAGGGGAGGGGCAGGGGAGAATCAATTATCAATTTGTTGTTTTATTTTCAATTATTCGTTGAATTGCAGCCCGCTCCGTTTTTACGCTCCGCCGCAGAAAATACGACAAAACACCATAATGCCTCTTCACAGAGAAAGAAAAGCCGGGCACTGCAGTGCTTGCAGAGACTTTGCAAATCTGTTATCAACATAACAGAAATACAGCTGCCAAGGGCGGGCCTGGATGAGGAGGGTATCATGAGCGAATTCAGGATCAAACACATAGGAATACGGACCGACAGCACAGAAGAGGCGGCGTCAACGGCGGCGCTGCTGGCTATGCTGTTCGATCTTTCGGAGACTCACGAGACTGCTTCTGCCGTTTGGGCGGGCGACCTGTTCGAGGTGATGCGCGGCGATAAATGGGGCGCCCGCGGGCACGTGGCCATGCAGACCGATGACGTGGAAGCGGCCATGGAGTCTCTTCGCGCCAAAGGGATCGGTTTTCGGGAAAACACGGTCAGGCGAAATGCGGAAGGAAAGATCATTTTCGTCTATCTGGACAGGGAGATCGCCGGCTTTCAGTTTCATCTGACAATTTAGGGCCGGTGCTCAGCAGAAAAGAGGGGCTGCCGCAGAATGAAGGTGAGAAATCATCTGGAGAGCGGCAGCTCCTTTTCGTAAAGAAATATGCCTGGCGGCGATAATGGCCGGTGCCTGCGCGGCGATCTCAAACGTTCTGACGGATCCGCTTCCGTTCTGTTTTTTCAGCTGAGAATACACATATATCCGCAAAAAGTTTGCGTATCTTCCTACCTCCTCTGAGAATAGTTGACGGTTCGTCTTTCGAATTCATATAATTTCCCCAACAGCGCCGTGACCTTAATAAACAATTGAAGGCGCTACGGGCCGTTTCCCTGTTAAAACAAAGAAATAACTGTATTTCGGACGGGAAAAGAGAAGATAAGAAAGTAAGAATAGAATAGAAACAGGACAAAATGGAAAATAGACACGATATTTCCCGGATGATATAAATAGGGCGAAAGTTGAGCCGAAGAACAGAATACGCAGAGCAATCATCATTTTTTCAGGGAGGTCATTATGGAAAAAAAGGAACCCGTCTATAAGATTAACGTGCTCCACGTTGCCAACGTTATCAACAGCGACCAGAGCAACCACGTCCTGAAGTATCATCAGGGCGAAAAGTGCAATTCGCCCACGTATTCTTATCTGATCACCGGGGAGAATATCCCGCCCATGCTAGTCGACACCGGCATTATGGAACGGTTCCCCCAGATCATGCGGCGTCTCGGGATGGACGGCGTGATCCTGAAAACATACGAGGAAGCACTGGGCGAACTCGGGTATAAACTGGAAGACATTAAAGTCATCCTGCACACTCATCTTCACATCGACCACGCCGGCAATGACGATCTGTTCCCGAATGCCAAGATCATCATGCCCCGCAAGGAGCTGATGTTTGCCGTGGCCGGCATCATGGACGAGCAGTATCCCGCCGAGTATATCACCTATCTGGTCGAGCAGAGCCACGTGCCTGGCAGAATGCGTCTGATCGACTGCGACATCAACATCGCCCCGGGCATCCGTCTGGAGATCAATGAAGCCCACACCTGGGGCAGCATGAACATCTGCGTCAACACCAGAAAGGGACTGGCCATCATGTGCGGCGACGTCATTTACGACGAAACGCTGCAGTGCCATGAAAACGATGTGTTCCTGGACGTTGCCGAGCAGTGCAAGAATCCCATCCAGGGATTCGGCGACCGCCCGACCGGCAACAACTGGAACAACTGGGCCGCCAAAATGGGCGTCGTCGACGTCATGAGCAAAGCGGACGTGGTCCTTCCCAGTCACGATCCCAGAGTCGTCCAACTGTACGGCTATGAGATATAATATCAACAGGAGGAGATACCAATGAAAAAGATTCTTGCACTGCTTCTGGCAGCCGCTATGGTTTTATCGCTTGCCGCGTGCGGCGGAAGCAATAATGAGACGACGGCCGCCCCTACCACGAATGCTCCGACGACGGCAGCGCCTACGACGGCCGGCCCGACGGCGGAACCCACCAAAGACAGTTCTTTCGACATGAATTCCGTAACCGGTAACTACAGCATTGCCAGTTTTGCTGTCGGCGGTTCCTGGTATACCATGGCGACTGTCTGCGGGGATGCGTTCACCTCTGCCTGCCCCAATGTGACAGTTGAAGTTCTGTCCGTGGCCGGCGGCGAAGGCAACCCGCTGCTCCTTCAGTCCGGCGAGGCGGATTTCGGCCTGACTTTCGGTCCTGTCGCCAACTGGGCTTACAACGGCATCATCATTTATGAATCCGCCAATCCGAAAGTGGCTTCCGTGGCCGGCAAGATCTGCCTGCCGCACCACCTGGACATCATTATCAACAAGGACAGCCAGAGCAAACTCGGCGTCTCCACGTTTGACGAACTGATCGAGAAGAAGATCCCGTTCAATCTGGTCACCGCCGTCGTCGGTTCCACCGGCGAACTCTGCGCCAACCTGATCCTCGAGTACTACGGCCTGAAATATGAAGATCTGGAAGGCTGGGGATGCAACATCATCCACACGGATTCCTCCACGGCCTTTGAACAGCTCAAGGACGGCATCAGCGACGTCGGCATTTTCACCAACGGCTATGCGCAGACAGACTGCAACGAAGCGTCCCTGTACGGCACGTTCCGCTGGATGCAGCTTTCCGACGGCCTGATGACCTTCCTGAAGACCAACTACGGCTTCTCCGATGTGACGGTGAAATCGACCGAGTTCACCGGCATCGACAACGACTTCCCGGCTGTCGGCCTGACCACCAATATCAGCTGCAATGCGGATCTTCCGGAAGACGTCGTCTATGCTTTCACCAAGGCTCTGTGCGAGAACGGCCACCTGGGCGATTCCTACGTCAACATGGCTTCCTTTGATGCGGCCGAGGCCTGCCTCCTTTCCAACAACGGCAATATCCCGCTGCATCCGGGCGCCGAGCGTTACTACAAGGATGCCGGACTTCTGCCGTAACGCAGGGGATCTGACACCTGATCCTTCTTGACATGAAACGGGTTGAATGGGGCTTCCTGCCCCATTCAACTCATACTTGAGACGCATCCCAAAGTCCTGACTTTATTTAAATGTGATTTTTTGAGAAAGGAGAGCATGCCGCGTTCCGGAAACAGGGATGAGACATGCGGACGGTATGGTAGACAAGATTAAAAACAGTATTAAAGAGAACTGGCGTTTATACGTGACGGTCGTTCTTGGCATTGCTCTCCTTGTCATTCAGTATAAGGCGATGCTGAAGGGCAATGTCCAGGTCGCCGCGCACCGCGTCATTTTCACCAGCCTTTGCGCCGCCTGCTTCTTTTTGAATCATAAGAGCGAGAAACTGCTGGTCAGGTGCGTGAACTGGCTCTGCTTCGGCATTTCGATCGCGGCGATCATTTACGCGCTGCTCAACGGGGACCGCTGGGCGAAGCGCATTCAGATCGTCAGTCCGATCACGACGGCGGATATCGTGATCTGCATCCTGCTGACGCTGGTCCTGCTGATCGGCACCAGACGGATCGCCGGCAATGTCCTGACCATTATTACCGTGATATTTATCGCCTACGGCTTTTTCGGCAAGTACCTGCCGGGTGCGCTGACGCATAAAGGCTTTTCCATTGCCCGCTTTACCGAGATCAATATGCTTACGACCAGCGGGACGTTCGGCATAGCGACCGGTACCGTCGCGACCACGGTGTTCTTCTTCGTGCTATTTACGACGTTCCTGGAATTGTCCGGCGGCGGAAAGCTTTTCATTGACCTGGCCGTCAATGTCTGCGGCAGAATGCGCGGCGGCACGGCAAAAGGCGCCATCGTATCGGCGGCGCTGATGGGCATGATCAACGGCAGTGCCACGGCCAACGTGTCCGCGGTGGGACCGCTGACGCTTCCCATCATGAAAAAACACGGGTTCGACCGCGATACGGCGGGCGGCATCGTGGCGGCTTCTTCGACCGGCGGGCTGCTGATGCCCCCTGTCATGGGCGCAGCGGCTTTCATCATGGCGGAGAACACGGGTACGCAGTACTCCAGCATCATCATTATGGCGATCTTCCCGGCCATTCTGTACTATTTCGGCATTTTCCAGCAGACGGATTTCTACTCCCGCCGCAACAATATCGAGGCGCTGAGCAAAGAGGAACTCCCTGACTGGAAGGATTCGCTGAAGAGGTACGGGCTGGTCCTGATCCCGCTGGTCGTTCTCGTTTACTTTATCATCAGCGGAAACTCCATCATGATGTCGGGCCTGAAGGCTACGGGCGTTCTGATCGTGCTGAGCATGATCCGGAAAGAGACGCGGCTGACGCCGAAGAAGATCTGCGCCGGCATCGCGGCAACGCTCAAGGGCATGGTCTCCATCGTGTTCCCGTGCGCAGCCGCGGGCCTGATCGTCGGGACTGTCATCAACAGCAGTCTGGCCAATAAGATCTCAGCGCTGTTCGTGACGATCTCCGGCGGCAACGTGCTGATCTGCATGCTCTGCTGTATGGTGGTCTGCATCATCTTCGGCATGGGGATGCCTTCCTCCTCTGCTTACATCCTGGTCGCGATGCTGATGGCTCCGACGCTAATCAAGCTGGGCATCCCGCTGATGGCGGCGCACTTCTTTGTATTCTATTTTGCGATCCTGAGTTTCGTGACTCCGCCGGTAGCGCTGGCGGCTTATGCCGCGGCCGGCATTGCGGAAGGGGACGCCTTCAAGACAGGGTTCAAGGCGTTCAAATTCACATTTGCCGGCTTTATCATCCCGTTCATTTTCTGCTTCGATCAGGGACTTCTGATGATGGAGAGCATGCCGGAGAACATCATCCGCTTTGTCCTGACCGGGTTTGCGGTCTATCTGCTTTCCGGTGTGTTTGAGAATTATTATTTCGTCAAGCCGAATCTGGTGCAGAAGATCCTTGCGGCCGCCTCTGCTATCTGTCTGGCTATTCCGGTCCAGATGTTTGACTACATCGGACTGGCCGGCGGCCTCGTGGTGATCGTATGGCTCCTGCTTTCCCGGAAGAAAGCGGCGGCTCCGGCAGTATAAAGACGATACCGCGGCAGAAAAATCAAAAAGCCCCAGATACCGGACGGGTCTGAGGCTTTTTCTTTATATTTCCCGGGACTGGAAATCCTGCAGGTATTCTATGATAAACTCTTTAAAATCCAGCGCTGCTTTGGACAGATAGCGCCGGGGATCCCAGACGAGGATCAGGACCCGCTTGGCATCTTCGTGATCGATCCGGATATAGCGGTTCTGCCCGCCGAGCAGGCCGGCCGCAACGGCGCTTTTTGTCGTCAGCGCAGACCCGTAATTGGCCAGGATCAGGTCTTTCCGCAGTGTATAGTCGCATTCCAGGACCGTATTGCTGATCAGGTGGTGGCGTTTGAAATAATCCTCGCAGAAAGCGCGGAACGGGGCGGTCTGCGGAAGACTGATTAGAGGAAGATCGGAAAGCTGTTCCAGAGAAATGGTTGTCTGCTCCGCGAAAGGATGCTGCGGAGAAACACACAGATACAGGGGGTCGTCGCAAAGGACCGTATAGTCGAGATGATCCAGCTTATAGTCTCCCAGGCCTGCGATCGCAAAATCGACAGCTGAGGAGTTCATGATATCAAGAAACTGATCCAGGCTGTAGTTCTGCTGCCGGATCTTATAGGAGGGGTACCGGCTTCCGAAAATGCGCAGGGCGTCGGTCCAGACGACGGAGTTGGACATGCAGAAGGTGACGGTATTTTCCTCCCGGCCGAACAGTCTTTCCAGCGTATCCTGCCCGTTCTGCAGGGTCCGGAGCGCTTCCTCCACGTAATCCAGATAAACTTTGCCGGCTTCGTTGAGCCGGATCTTTTTGCCGTCCCGGGAAAAGAGGCGCATCCCCAGGCTGTCTTCCAGTTTTTTGATCAGGATGCTCAGGGTGGTCTGCGAAACAAATAAGGCCTCCGCCGTTTTGGAGATGTTTTCCCTTTTGGCCACTTCACGGAAATAAATGAGCTGCTGTAAGGTGATCATGCGGCCTCCTAAATTGATGAACATAAATATATACATTAAATATTATATATTTTTATTGTTATCAAGTCAATGTTAAACTGATATTACCGGGAGGCGACTCCTCAGAAACGGCTGAAGGGAGGACTGAATAATGGATGAAGTTAGGAAACCGCTGGAAGGTATTACGGTAGTGGAACTGGCCAATTACGTGGCGGCGCCTATCGTAGGAAGAATGTGCGCCGATCTAGGCGCGGAAGTCATCAAGATCGAGGGACGGGGCGGCGATATCTGGCGGTCGACGTGCGCCGACCATACGCTGACGGATTTCAGCGAAAACCCGCTGTTCGATTTCTGCAATGCCGGCAAGAAATCGATCTCTCTGAACCTGAAAGACCCCAAAGGAAAAGAAGTCCTTTTCCGCCTGCTGGAAAATGCCGACATCCTGATCACGAACACGCGCCAGCAGTCCCTGGTCAAGCTCGGCATCGACTATGAATCCCTGAAGGACCGCTTCCCCCGGCTGATCTACGGGACGGTCACCGGTTACGGCTATGAAGGCCCCGACTGCAATGCCCCGGGCTTCGACATGGTCGCTTTCTGGTCCCGCTCCGGGTTCATGTCCGACATGCGCATCGATGCGGCCAATTCCTATCCGGTCAACTCCCGCTACGCGATGGGGGATACCGCAACGGGCAGCCTGCTTTTCGGCAGCATCATGACGGCGCTGTACCAGCGGGAACGGACCGGCCGGGGCGATTTCGTCACGATGTCGCTCTACAACGCCGGCATCTGGATCATGGCCGGCGGCATTATCATGGCGGAAAAGCCGTACTGCCACCCCTTCCCGGAAAAGCGCCTGTTCGGCAATGCAATCAACCTGGTCTACGAATGCGCCGACAAAGAGTGGATCCGCTGCACGATCCTGGATTACAACAAATACGCCGACAAATTCTATAATGCGCTCGGCGTGACCGAACAGATGCGGGAATTCGGGATCCATGACACGGTCTCCATGACGGAGAAGGCGGAGCAGGTCGTTCCGATCTTCGAAAAGATCTTCCGCACGAAAACCTCTGATGAATGGAGAGCGATATTTGACAGCCTGGACATCGTCAACGGCCGGCTGACCCATTTTGCCGACGTGCTGGAGGACGAGCAGGCGTGGGCGAACCAGTATATTCAGAAATACACCTGCACGAACGGCGCGGAACGGATCCTGATGACGAACCCGGTCCGTCTGGGTTCCCAGGGCGCCCTGCCGGTCGGCCGGCCGCTGCTGTGCGGGACGGATACCAAAGAAGTCCTCGGCTCGCTGGGATACACGCCGGTGGAGATCGAGTTCATGGCCCAGAACGGGACATTACTGTAAAGGAGCGGGATATGCGGGAAGCAGTGATCACCGACTGCGTCAGAACGGCAGTCGGCAAAATGAACGGATCGCTCGGCGAATATGACGAGCAGGTCCTGGCGGCGGCGGTCATCAAAGAAGTGATCGGCCGCTCCAGAATTTCGGCAGACGATGTGGACGAAGTCATTTTCGGACACGTCAAAATGAATACGTATCCGATGGATGTGGCCCGCTACAGCTGGCTGGAGGCGGGACTGAACGAGGCGGTCCCCGGGTATACGCTGCACCGGGCCTGCTCCTCCGGATCGCAGGCGATCTTTGATGCCAGCCAGATCATCGGCTGCGGGGACGCGGACGTCATCCTGGCCGGCGGCGTGGAAAACATGACCAAGTCCTGCTATTACCTCCGGAATGCGCGGCACGGCGTCGGCACGAGGGACATGGTGTTCAAGGACAACATTATGGAAGGCAGTGCGGGCAATTCTCCGGAAGAACTGTTCGGGGACCTGCCGATGGGCCTCACGGCCGAGAATGTCGCCGAGCAGTACCACATCGAGCGGGAAGCGCAGGACCTGTTTGCGTACAACAGCCAGCTGCGCGCCAAGAAGGCGATCTCGGAAGGAAAGTTCAAGGAGCAGATCCTCCCGGTCGGCGGCTTTGATACGGACGAGTTCCCGCGCGAGACATCGCTCGAAAAACTGGCGAAACTGAGATCCGCGTTTAAGCCGGGCGGCTGCGTGACGGCCGGCAATTCCTCCGGACGCAACGACGGCGCTTCGGCGGTGATCGTCATGAGCCGGGAGAAGGCGGATGCGCTCGGGTATGATTACTACCTCCGCCATGTTGCTTCCGCGGTGGTCGGGATCCATCCCAGTATTATGGGGGTGGGGCCGATCGGCGCTTCGAAGGAAGCGCTGCAGAAAGCAGGCCTCGGCATCAGTGATATCGGGCTGATCGAGCTGAATGAGGCGTTTGCGTCGCAGTCCGTTGCGGTCATGCGGGAATGGGTGTCCTGGAGCGAAAAGGAGACTTATGAGTCAATCTGGGAGCGCACCAATGTGAACGGCAGCGGCATTTCTCTGGGACATCCGCTCGCCGCCACCGGGTGCATTCTGACGACAAAACTGTTTTATGAGCTGAAAAACCGGCCGGATGTGCGGTATGCCATGGTGACGATGTGCATCGGCGGCGGCATGGGTTTCGCTTCTGTTTTCGAGCAGTGCAGGAGGTGATCAAGTGGTGAAGAGCAAGGTTTATATCATCGATACCGTCCGGACCCCGTGGGGGATCCCCGGCGGAAGTCTGGAAAAATTCATGTCCTCCGATCTCAGTGCGGCGGCCCTGAAAAAACTGCTGGAACGCACGGGCGTGGAACCTTCCGCCGTGGACCAGGTGGTCTTCGGGCAGGCGCACCCGTCGACGATGCCCAATAACATCGGACACTATGCCTGGCTGAAAGCGGAGCTTCCTGTTGAGGTCCCCGGCTATACCGTGCAGAGCAATACGGCTTCCGCCCTGCAGGCGCTGCGCAATGCGTATTATCTGATCGCAAGCGGAAACGAAGAGATCGTGATCGCCGGCGGCGCCGACAGTTACTCGGCCGCGCCGTTCGTCATGCGGGACGTGCGCAATCATTTTTATGCGAAAGACCGCACGGTCATCGATACGATCGAGGAAGCGGAGGTCAGCACGCAGCCGGAACCGATGACGCGGCGGGAACAGTATCAGCTTGCCCACGGGACCGGCCCGGGCGAAGCGGAGGAAGAATTTGCCCGGCAGAGCCGTCAGAAGGCGGCTGCTTTTGCGGCGGCCTGCGGGGATCAGATCGTCCCGGTCTCGTATACCGACCGCAAAAAGGGCGAGATCGTGATCTCGGAAGATGAATGGCCGGGCAAAGAGCCGGAACCCGGCGATCCGCTGGCTCCTTACGCGGACGGCGCTGCGGTGACGATGCTGATGAGCGCGGAGCAGGCTGAGAAGCGGGGAATCGTTCCGAAAGCGGAACTGGCCGGCTTTGCCGTGGCCGGCTGCGACCCGAAACAGCCTCACACCGCAGGGATCCGGGCCGTAAAAAAACTTCTGGAAAAAAACGGGGTGAGCATAGATAATATAAGTGCGCTGGAAATCATTGAAAACAGCGCAAAAGACGTGCTGAAAATCGTAGAGACCATCGGCGGTAATGCAGTGATAAACCCGCTTGGCGGCGCCATGGCGTTCGGGAAAAACGACGGCGCGGAAGGCATCGCCATGCTGCAGCGGCTTGTTTCGGCGCTGAATGACGGAGAATACGGCATCGCGTGTGTTTACAGCGCAGGCGGGCAGGGAATGGCGGCACTGGTCAAAGCATTATAAATAGGTCTGACGAACGGCTTTTTCGTGAATTGGTGACTGTTGGAGCAATAGGAGGTCGGCATGAAACCGGAAGCATTCGTTGAGAAAATGATCAAGACGGAGGAATACATCAACATCGGCAATACCCTGAGCGGTGATCCGAACGATCTGATGCCGAACGCAGGTCAGAACTGCCAGGTGATGCAGAAAGCCCTGTTCGGCATCCATCAGAGCGACATCGTCTATATGCGGCACTGCAACGATCTGGATATCCCGCTTCATTCCCATGACTTCATTGAAGTCCAGTATGTCTCCATGGGGACGATCCGGGAAGAAATCAACGGGGAGAACCTCGTCCTGCACGAAGGAAGCATCCTGGTGTTCGGAAAAGGCACGACCCACCGTGTCTTTAAGGCGCAAACGACGACATGCATGGATTATATCCTGCTCAACGAGCGCGTGTTCAACGATCAGATGCTCCGGATGCTGGGGGAGGACAATGCCGTTTTTTCCTTCGTAAAAGGCAATCTGAAAGATGAAAAGGACAACGGATACCTGATCACGCAGTACGTGGACAGGAAGACGGCCAATGTGCTGCTGGAACTTTACGATGAGGCGCGGTCTTCCCTGATCCGGAACAGACGGCTCGAATATCTGCTGCTCAACGAGTTTTTCATCAGGCTGGACCGCCTGCTCAAAACGCCGGAAAGCAATTCGCGGCAGTCTTTTTCGCGCCAGAAAATGACCCACACGATCACGACTTACATTGCCAACAATTACCGCGATCCGTCTCTGAAAGAACTGGCGGATGAGCTGCATCTGAACCAGAATTATCTGTGCCGCGTGATCAAGGAACTGACCGGCAAAACGTTCACGGAACTCGTTGCCGACCTGCGCCTGGACACGGTCAAAACCATGCTGCTGCACAGCGACATGCCGATCGAATCGATCGCCGATATGGTCGGGTATTCGAATCCCGCCTTCCTTTACACGGTTTTCCGGCGCAAATTCGGCGTGACGCCCAGCAGTTACCGCTCCTCCACCCTGACGGAGATGCCGGCGGAAAATAATTGAAAAGGAGTATCCCATGAAATTCGTATTGACTCACCCGCTGAATCCGGCAGCCATGGCGCTGCTGGAAGAAAAGGGAGCAGATGTTTTTGTTGCCAACTCGGAAGATCCGGAAACTTTTATGGATGAACTGCAGACGGCGGACGTTTTTATCATCCGGATCGGTTCCTGCAGGGCGTCCGTGATCGAAAGATGCCCGGGGCTGAAAGTCATCGGGCGGACCGGCGTCGGGTTTGACAGTGTGGACGTCGCTGCCGCCACGGCGCATCAGATCCCGGTCGTCGTGACGCCCGGCGCGAACAACCGCTCGGTGGCCGAATATGTTATGGCTGCCATGTTCGCCCTCTCCCGGAATATGCTGGAGGCCGATGCGGAGCTCCGCAAGGGGAACTGGCAGATCCGGGATGCGGGGAAGTCGTTTGAACTGGAAGGCAGAAAGATCGGGATCGTCGGCGTCGGCGCGATCGGGCGGCTGGTGGCGTCCCTCTGCCAGGGCATCGGCATGAAGACGGCCGGATATGACGCGCTGTTCCCCCAGAATGTGGTGGCGGCAGGCTGTGAACTGTACACCGACCTGCACGAGATGATCCGGGACTGCGACGTGGTCACGGTCCACAGCCCCCTGACGCCGGAAACGGTCGATATGTTTACGGCAAAAGAGTTTGCGATGATGAAGAAAACCGCGGTCCTGATCAATGCGGCCCGCGGGCCCATCGTGAATATCCGCGACCTGGCGGAAGCGCTGAACAACGGCGTGATCGCCGGGGCGGCCGTGGACGTGTATGATGAGGAGCCGGTCCCGATGGATTCCCCCGCGTTCACCGCAAAGAATCTGATCTGCACGCCGCATATCGCCGCCATGACCAATGAGGGAAGCGTCCGGATGTCCGTGATGTGCGTGGAAGGATGCCTGGCGGTCTGCCGGGGAGAGCAGTGGCCGTATGTGGTCGACCGGAATGTTTACGGGAACTGATCTGTGACCGGGCGGGAAGCGGGAAACCGCTGCCGTACGGAATGATTTGCCGGGAACGGCGGCCCTGACCGGCCGGCCGTTCCTTTTTTGCGTACCGCTGCAGAAAATAGTGCCATTGTTCCCGGAGATGTGTTACAATACCTTTCACAGACACTTTTTGCGCCAAAGGAGACTGCCAAGCCATGAACCGCCGGATGCCTGTATACACAGTCATGCATTTCCTGGTGGACTTTGCCTGCATTTTCCGCCTGTTTTCCTCCCTCCGGCCTCTGGCGTCGGGGAGGACACACTGGCTGTTCATGATCGTGCTGTATAATTTCCTGGCGTTTGCGCTGCCGGCGCTGATCGGGCTGGTCGCCGATATCGTCGACCGGAATTATTATGCGGCGGCGGCGGGCTGCGCGCTGGTCGCGGCGGGCGGGATCCTCCTGCTGCCGATCGAGGTGCCGGTCATTCTGCTGGGGGTCGGCAACGGGCTGTTCCACGTCGGGATCGGCCGGCAGGTGCTGGCCGATGCGGAGGGGCGCGCGGCGCCGCCGGGCATTTTTATCTGCTCCGGCGCGCTGGGGGTGTTCCTGGGGACGACTCTGGGGCCGCGGATGCTGCATCCGCTGGACTATATCCTGACGGCTTCTCTGGCGGTTTCGGCGGTCCTGCTTCTGGCGGGCGGCATCCGGGACCGGAAAGCGGCCGCACCGGCGGAGACGGAGGCGGCACCGAAGGAGCGCAGGAAAAGCCTGACCTTCCGGACCTTCCTGACCGTTCCGGCACTGCTGGTATTTGTTGTCGTGTTCCTGCGGTCTTTTTACGGCTATGCGGTCCATTATGAGTGGAAGAGCGGCTTCGGGATCGGCCTGGCGTTTACGCTGTGCATCGTGGCGGGCAAGTGCCTGGGCGGGATCGCGGCGGACCGGATCGGGATCCGGCTGACTACCGTGCTGTCCCTGGCGGGATCGGCCGCGGCAGTGCTGTTTTCGGCGGATCACATGGTTTGGGGCTGTGTCTCCATCCTGCTTTTCAATATGACCATGCCGCTCACGCTCACCCTGCTCGCTTCGTTCTGGAAGGACTGGCCGGGGTTTGCGTTCGGGACGCTGATGCTGGCCCTGTTCCTCGGCGGTGTTCCGGCTTATCTGGCAGGCACGGTGACGCTGCCGATGCCCTGGCTGTGCGCGGTGAGCCTGGTCTCCATGGCCCTGCTGCTGGCTGCGCTGGGACCCGGGGAACGGAAACGGAAGGACCGCGATGCCGCTTGAACTGCTGATCCTGATCCCGTGGGCCGAGACGCTGGCCGTGGAAACGACCGTTGCCCTGATCTGGGGACTCCGGAAACCGTCGGAACTGGGGATCCTGGCGCTGATCAACACCGTGACCAATGTGACGCTGAACCTGACCCTGACGGTCCTGAGGCTGTATGTGCCGCATAAGACGGTGGTCGCCGTGATGATCGCGATGGAACTGCTGATCTTTGTGACGGAGGGACTGCTGATCCGGGCGCTGATCCGGCGCTGCCGGCATCCGTTCCTACTGTCGCTGACAATGAATCTGGCATCATTTTTGTTTGGAATACTGGTAAATTAATATCGGGAGGATACATTCGATGAAGAAGAGAAGAAGCTTTGCGGCGGCCATCGTTCTGATGCTGGCGGTCGCCCTGTTCAGCCGGCTCTCTGCCTGGGCGGATGCGGCGGGATACGACTTCACGTTCTCGGAGGTCGATTTTGACGTGGTAGTGGCCGCCGCGGACGGCAGCGGTTATCTCTACCTGCGGTACGGACCCGGTACGGGGTATGATATCATCTGCAGCATCTATGACGGCACGGTGCTCCATATCACCCTGACGGCAAAGGCACCGGACAAAGACACCATCTGGGGCCAGACGGAATATAACGGGCATTACGGCTGGGTCTCCCTGACGCATACAAAGGAATATCGTCCCGTGACCCCGACGGAACCGGTCCCGCAGGCGGTCAGCTATGACGTGGCCGTCCAGGCCGCCGACAAGACGGATTACCTGTATCTGCGCACCGGCCCCGGCATGAATTATGATGTCATCTGCTATGTATATAACGGCGAAAAACTGCACATTTCCGCGGAGATCATGGATGCGGGAGGCGGTTTCAAATGGGGGCAGACCGAGTATCAGGGATTCTACGGCTGGGTCTCGCTGAAGCATGTGGTCGACTATGCGAAATACCTGGCGGAGCATCCGACGACGGCAGCGCCGACGGATCCTCCTACCGAAGCCCCGACCGAGCCTCCGACGGAAGCGCCAACCGAACCTCCGACGGAAGCGCCGACCGAACCTCCGACGGAGGTCCCGACCGAGCCTCTGACGGAAGCCCCCACCGAAGCGCCTACCCAGCCGGCCACGCAGGCTCCGACGCAGGCACCGACCCAGCCCGCCACGCAGGCGCCGACCCAGCCGCCTACCCAGCCCGCCCCCACGGCGCCGACCGTCCCCGTCACGAAGGCCCAGGTCCCGAACGGGAACGATGTGATGATGGAACGGAACACCCAGAGCAAACTGATCATCCTGATCGCGGCCGGCGTAGCCGTGGTCGGCGGCGGTGTGGCGGCCCTGATCGTCATCCTCAGCAAGAATAAGAAAAAGAACAGCAATCAGAACGACTACAATAATCAATACAGACGATACTGATGGCCCGGCAGCAGAACAGGCAGGAACATTATGGCTCAGAATAAACGGTCGTCGGTCTTAATGACGGAAGGGGATCCCAAAAAGGTGATCCTTACCTTTGCCGCGCCGATTTTTCTGAGCCAGCTGTTCCAGCAGCTGTACAATACCGCGGATGCGTGGATCGTGAGCCGCTTCCTGGGGGACGACGCGTTCGCGGCGGTCAGTTCGTCCGGAAGCCTGATCTTCCTGACCATCAGCTTTTTCGTCGGCGCTTCCATGGGCGCCGGTGTCGTCATCAGCCGCTATTTCGGCGCCGGAGATACGGAAAAAGTGTCGCGCGCGGTCCATACCAATGTGGTGCTCTCGTTCCTCTGCGGGCTGCTCATGACTGTCTTCGGCGTGCTGATGACGCCCACGCTGCTGCGCTGGATCCATGTGGACGAGGCGATCCTTCCGCTCTCCACCGTCTATTTCCGCTATTATTTCTCCGGCGCGCTGGCGATGATCATGTACAATTCCCTCAAGGGGATCATGAACGCGGTGGGCGACAGCCGCCGGCCGCTGTACTATCTGATCTTCTCCTCGCTGCTCAACATTTTCCTGGACTGGCTCTTCGTGGGCGTCATGGGCGGCGGGGTCGAGTGGGCCGCCATCGCGACCGCCATGTCGCAGGGGGCCAGCGCGCTCCTGTGCCTGCGCCAGCTCACGCGGAAGGGGACGGTCTACCGCCTGTCCTTCCGGAAACTGCGGATCCACTGGGAGATCCTGAAGGAGATCCTGCGGTACGGCCTGCCCACGGCCGTGCAGAATTCGGTCATTGCGTTCGCCAATCTGCTGGTGCAGTCGAACGTCAATACGTTCGGGGAAGTCGGGATGGCGTCGTGGGGCGCCTATTCGAAAATCGAAGGCTTCGCGTTCCTGCCCATCACGAGCTTTTCCATGGCGCTGTCTACGTTTATCGGACAGAACCTGGGGGCCGGAGAACACGGGCGGGCGCGGCGTGGCGCCCGCTTCGGGCTGATCACGTCGCTGCTGATCGCGGAACTGATCGGACTCGTCATCTTCCTCTGCGCAGGGCCGTTCATCCGTTTCTTCCTGAGCGGGGAGGAGGCCATCGCCTGGGGCATCGAGCACTGCCGGACGGTCTCGCTGTTCTATTTCGTGCTGGCGTACTCCAACTGCATCGCGGGCGTGCTGCGCGGCGCGGGCAAGGCGTTCGTGTCCATGATCGTCATGCTGGCGGTCTGGTGCCTGCTGCGCATCGTGTACATCACGGTGGCGATGCGGATCGACCATAACATTGTCCTGCTGTACTGGGCGTACCCGATCACGTGGATGATCAGTTCCGTGATCTATCTGATCTATTACAACAAATCGGACTGGCTGCACGGATTTGATAAAAAGAAGGAGAAAACAGCGGAGGCGGAGGCCTGACGGACATGGGGACGGTTCTTTCCGTCCCTTTTTTGACAGAGGGCGGCCGCCGGCCGTCCTTTTTGCTGTCCGGGGCTGCGGAGAGAAAATGCGCGGGGAAAAGACAGGAAGAAAAGGAACAGAGACTTGATTGCTCTGTCGCAATTTGTTATAATTACAGTGACATAAAAGCGTGTTTTGACCCGGACATATTATTATATCAAGTAAGGAACGTGACAACTGAAAGGAGGCACTCCATGAAGAGAAGAGCGTTTTGGAGAACGTTTTTCCTGTGTTTTACCCTGGCGCTGGGACTGTTGGTTTTTGCGGGACCGCGGAAGGCGCAGGCGGCGAATGACAGCCCCGTCTATTATGTGTACATCAACGGCTGTTATCTGGGAGAAGGCGACGGAGCCGACGGCCTGTATTACGTGGGGACGAGTGAAACTGACGGCTACGTCACCAAAGACTCCTCCGCCGACTGGAACGCCCGGTATATCCCGTCGTCAGGCCGGCTGATCCTGCGCAATTACCGGGGCGGCAAGATCGTATGCCTGCCGGCCCACACCATGCAGAACTTTGATATCCAGCTGCAGGGCAACAGCTTTATCACGGAGACTTCATCGAACGGAAGCTATGGCGTCGGAATCCAGATCTCATCCCCTAACGTTAAAACGGTGATCACTTCCGCCGAACAGGAACACGGTACCCTGACGATCAACGTCTATAATACCTCGGTACCGTGCTACGGCATCAACTGCTGCGTCTCAGGCACCGGCAGCGAAGGCGTGTACGTGCAGGGGACGGCCAACGTGATGATCACGGCGGCCGGCAGATGCGGGTTCGGCATCTGGGCCGGCGGCACCGTGGGCGTCCTGGAACGGGCCAGCGTGAACATTACGGCAAAGTACAACAAGAACGCGTCGAACGATTTCAGCGCGGCGGTCTACTCCAAAACTGGCAACCTGGACATCAGCACCACGGGAGGCGTCAGCATTGAAAGCGTGGCGCGGGACGAGCACAAGCACAGCGGGTACGGCTTCGCTTTCTACAGCGACAGCAATTCGGGCTGTTTGAACTGCTCTCCCAAGGATTTCCCGTACGTTTCCCTTTCCGCGGTGGGCTATCACGCGAAGGTCAGCAACCGGACGTCCGTTATGGACAGCACGTACTACAACCTCGAGAAGACCACGAAGCAAACAGGCATCACTGAAGGACTGTTATTGCAGTTTACCAATACAGAACAGCTTCCCATCGTCGGCGCCATCTTCCCGGACCCCTCGTTCCGCTCCTATGTAAGAAATAAATATGATGGGAACAGTGACGGGATACTTTCCGATTCGGAGCGCCTGTATATCAAAACGATCACGATCGAAGATGATGCCGACAGCCGCTTATATAATGATGCCTACAGTCTGGTGGGGATCGAGAGATTCGAGAACCTCATAAGACTGATCTGGGATCCGGATGCCAGCGAACAGGGGGCCGCGCGCGGCAACCTGATCGAACTGGACCTGCGTTCCAATAAAGAACTGAAGTCGGTCACCGTGCGGAATACACGCCTGCGGGAACTGTATGTCAGCTATCTATCAAAGCTGACATGGCTCGACTGCACGGATAACTTCCTTCACGGACCGACGCTCTCCGGTCTGACGTCGCTGACGGATCTGCTGATGTACGACAATCTGCTCACGAACATCAACGTGTCCGCCATCCCGAACCTGAGCTATCTGGACGTCGGGGAGAACCGGCTGGAGACCCTGGACGTGAGCTGGAACACCAATCTGCGGTTCCTGTACTGTCAGAACAACAAACTGGAATCGCTGGATGTCACTAACCTGACGGCGCTGGAGCAGCTCACCTGCAGCGGCAACCTGTTCACGACGCTGGACCTGAGCCAGAACACGGCACTGGAGTGGCTGTCCTGCAACAACAGCTGCCTGACCTCGCTGGACGTCAGCAAGAACACGGAACTGTACGCGCTCGACTGCAGTCACAGCGACTCCCTGAAGAGCATGACGCTCGGCACCAACGGGAACCTGGCGCGGCTCCGTCTCTTCGATTCCGCGAACCTGGTCGCGGTGAACATCAGCAGCTGCAAAAACCTGAAAAACGCGGTCCTGAACGGGACCCGCAAGGATCTGACGGAAGACGGCTGCGACTTCGTGCAGTACGGCATTTATGACGAAACGGACTATGCGGTCAACTGCGTCGACGCGGACCTCGGGACGGTCCTGATCTACAAAAAACCGGGGACGGTCTATGCGGCGGCAGGGGATGAGAAAACGCTTTCGATCCGGATCGTCGGCAACGGAACGGTATGCTTCCGCTGGCAGTACCGGACTTCTTCTTCCGACTCCTGGAAAAACTGCGATTCTTCGATGACCGGATACAACAAGAAGGATCTGAAGATCACGGCGACGCTCGACAAAAACGGGTATCAGTACCGCTGCCGGGTGAAAAACCTGAACGGCACGTACGGATACGGCCCCGTGTCCACGCTTCACGTGATCGGCATCAAGACGCAGCCGAAGGGTGTCAGCGCGTACGTCGGGCAGTCGGCCACGTTCAGCGTAAAAGCCGTCGGCTCCAACCTGACGTATACGTGGCAGTTCAGCAAGGACAGCGGCAAGACCTGGACTGGCTGGGGCGAAGGCAGCTCGCTGAAGATCGCGGTCAAAGATTACCGGAACGGCTATCGCTTCCGCTGCGTCATCACGGAACCGCACGGGGTGACCGTGACGTCTTCGGCCGCGAAACTGACCGTCAAGCCGAAGATCGTCACGCAGCCGACGGCGAAATCGGCGTACGTCGGCGCCACGGCCAAATTCACCGTGGAAGCCACCGGGGCCGGCCTGAAGTACCGCTGGCAGGTGAGCAAAGACAGCGGATCGACCTGGAAGGACGTGACTTCCGCGAACGAGGGCTACAACAAAGCCACGCTGAAACTGGTAGTCAAAGCCGACTGGAACGGTTACCGCTACCGCTGCCATATCACGGACGCGAACGGCAAGACGCTGGATTCCTCCGGCGTGAAACTGACCGTCAAGCCGAAGATCACCAAGCAGCCGTCTGCCGCTTCCGCCGCCGTCGGGGCTACCGCCAAATTCAGCGTGACCGCGACCGGCGCGGGCCTGAAGTACCGCTGGCAGGTGAGCAAAGACGGCGGATCGACCTGGAAAAACGTGACCTCCGCCAACGAGGGCTACAACAAAGCCACGCTGAAACTGGTGGTCAAAGCGGAATGGAACGGCTACCGCTACCGCTGCGTGGTCACGGACGCGAACGGGGCAACGGTCACGTCCTCGGACGCGAAACTGACGGTCAACTGACCGCGGCTGCCGGATCATATGCTGATCAGAGCGGAAAAAAAAACAGACCTGGACCTGCGTGCCTTCCTGGCTATTTATGAGGAAGGCACGCGGGAAAACGCGGCGGAGTTTTACCCGGACGAGCCCGCGGAAGAGGGCGTGCGGAAGGAAGAAGAGAGTTTTTCCGCCTTCCTGGATGAGTTTTTCGCGAAGCCGGGCAATACGTATTGGATCCTGGAAGAGAACAGCGTGCAGGTAAGCGCGCTGCGGCTGTCGCGCCTCGGACCGGGGTTTTACTACCTGGAGGCGTTGGAGACCCGGCCGGACTGCCGGCGGAAGGGCTGCGCGGCGCGGCTGATCCGGGCGGTGACGGCGGAACTGGAAAAGCAGGGACCGGTCCGGATCTGCGACTGCGTGAGCAAGCGGAACACCGCGTCTCTGCACACGCATGAAAGCTGCGGGTTCCGGATCGTGTCCGAAGCGGGGGTTGATTATCTGAGCGGGACGGCCAATGACCGGGCGTACGGGATGGAGTACGTATCCGGGGCGGAAGCCGGAAGGTTGACGCCATGAGATACCGGAATTACATTTTTGACCTGTACGGGACGCTGGCCGATATCTGGACTGATGAGGAGGACCCGGCGCTCTGGGAGAAGACCGCAGCGTGGTATGCGGCGCGCGGAGCGGACTGGACGGGCCCGGACCTGCAGGCCGCGTATCTGGCGCATTGCCGGCGGTGGCAGGAGAGCCGGCCGGATCCGTTCTATGAGATCGAGCTGCGGCGGGTGTTCGAGGAGCTTTTCGAAGAGAAAGGCGTGCATCCGGAGGCGTGGCTGACCGATAAGACGGCGGTCTATTTCCGGACCTGCTCCACGCGGAAACTGGAAGTATATCCCTGGGTGAACGGGCTGTTTGAGCGGCTGCGCGCGGGCGGCGCCCGGCTGTATCTGCTCAGCAACGCGCAGGCATGCTTCACGCGGCCGGAACTGCGGCTGCTGGGACTGGCGGACGCGTTCGACGGGATCGTGCTTTCCTCGGACGCGGGAGTCCGGAAGCCGGATCCGCGCATCATGCGGAAACTGCTGGAAGAAAACGGCCTCGCAGTGCTCGGTTCGGTCATGATCGGCAACGACCGCCTCACGGACGTCGCCGTCGCCCGCGCCGTCGGCATGGACTGCCTGTACCTCGAGACCGCCACCTCCCGCCACGACCTCCGCGAACCGCGCGCAGACTACGAGATCCTGCGCGGCTGGCCGCCGGACCACGGGATTTTTCAGGTGTAACGGTAAAAACCTGACAGGGGGACGGTTCCTTTGTCAGATTTAAAGAAAAGAAAGGGGACGGTTCTTCGTCTTGAAATAACAAGACACAGAACCGTTCCCTGTTTTTCTGACAAAGGAACCGTCCCCCTGTCAGGTTTTGCAGTGGTCACATGTGTTACGCTGGCGGCAGCCGGAGCAGCCGTCGCAGGCGCCGGAGCCGCAATTGCAGGAACCCTTTTTTTTGATGGTACGGCGGAGGGCAAGGGCGAAGGCCGCGGCAATAACGATGATCAGAATGATATCCAGCGGGCTCATGTCACAGCCCTCCCGTCAGAAGAAAGATCCCGCGCACTGCGAGGGCGGCAAGCCAGGCGATGAGGCATTGCCAGAGGACGACGCCGAGGGCGTATTTGCGGCCCAGTTCGCGGCGGATCGAGGCGATGGCGGCCACGCAGGGCGTATACAGCAGGGAGAAGACCAGCATCGACGCGGCTGCGGCGGGGGTAAGCAGCGAGGTGATCGAGCTGCCGAAGAGCAGCTGCATCGTGGAGACGACGCTTTCCTTCGCCAGGAAACCGCTGATCAGCGACGTGGTGATGCGCCAGTCGCCGAGCCCGAGCGGGATCAGGACCGGCGTGACGAGCCCGGCCACGCGGGCCAGGATGCTGTCCGCCTGATCGGTCACCAGGTTGAGATGCAGGTCGAAGCTCTGCAGGAACCAGACCGCGACCGTGGCGACCAGGATGATCGAAAACGCGCGCTGCAGGAAATCCTTCGCCTTCTCCCAGAGCAGCTGCAGCACGTTGCGCACGCCGGGCATGCGGTAATTGGGCAGTTCCATGACGAACGGCGCCGCCTCGCCGCGGAACAGCGTTTTGCGGTACAGGAACGCGGCCAGGATGCCCAGCAGGATCGCCAGCAGGTACAGGCCGACCATGATCAGGCCGCTGACCTGCGGGAAGAAAGCCTGGACGAAGAAGCCGTAGATCGGCAGCTTGGCCGTGCAGCTCATGAACGGCGTGAGCAGGATGGTCATCCGCCGGTCGCGCTCGCTGGGCAGCGTCCGCGTGCTCATCACGGCCGGGACCGTGCAGCCGAAGCCGATCAGCAGCGGGACGATGCTCCGCCCGGACAGTCCGATCCGCCGCAGCAGCTTGTCCATGAAGAACGCGACGCGCGCGATATACCCGCTGTCCTCCAGCAGTGACAGGAAGAAGAACAGCGTCACGATGATGGGCAGGAAGCTTACGACGCTTCCGACGCCCTCAAAAATCCCTTTGATGATCAGGTCGTGCACCACCGGGTTGATCCCGCCGGCGGTGAGCGCGCGGTCCGTCACATCCGTCAGCGCGCCGATGCCGGACGCCAGCAGATCCTGCAGCCAGGCGCCGATCACGTTGAAGGTCAGGAAAAAGACGCTCCCCATGATCAGGATGAACAGCGGGATCGCCGTATATTTGCCGGTCAGCACGCGGTCGATCCGCTCGCTCCGGATCCGCTCGCGGCTTTCCCGGGGCTTTTTGACGGTCTGCGCGCAGACTTTGCTGATAAACGCGAAGCGCATGTCCGCAATGGCCGCGCTGCGGTCCAGCCCGCGCTCGGCCTCCATCTGCAGGATGATGTGCTCCAGCATCTCGCTTTCATTCTGATCCAGTCCCAGCTGCTTCAGTACCAGCTCGTCGCCCTCGATGACTTTGGACGCCGCGAAGCGCACGGGCAGGCCGCTGCGCGCTGCGTGGTCCTCGATCAGATGGATAATGCCGTGCAGGCAGCGGTGCACCGCGCCGCCCCGGTCGTTTTCGTCGCAGAAGTCCTGGCGCAGCGGCTTTTCCTGATAGGTCGCGATGTGGACCGCGTGTTCCACCAGTTCGTCCACGCCGGCGTTTTTCGCGGCGGAGATCGGGACGATGGGGACGCCGAGCAGCGATTCCATGCGGTTCACGTCCACGGAGCCGCCGTTGGCGGACACTTCGTCCATCATGTTCAGCGCCACTACCATCGGGATGTCCATCTCCAGCAGCTGCATGGTCAGGTACAGGTTCCGCTCGATGTTTGACGCATCCACGATGTTGATGATGGCTTTCGGCTTCTGATCCAGCACGAAACTGCGCGATACGAGCTCCTCGCTCGAATACGGCGACATGGAGTAGATGCCGGGCAGGTCCGTGATGCGCGTGTTCGGGTAGCCGCGGATCGCGCCGTCCTTGCGGCTGACCGTGACGCCGGGGAAGTTGCCGACGTGCTGGTTCGAGCCGGTCAGCTGGTTGAAAAGCGTGGTCTTGCCGCTGTTCTGGTTGCCGACCAGCGCGAAGGTCAGCAGCGTGCCCTCCGGGAGCGGTTCGCCGGAGCCCTTGGGGTGGAAGCGGCCGCCTTCGCCCAGGCCCGGGTGCTCGGCGCGCGGCGGTTTCTGCGGGGCCGGGGCTTCGTCCTTCTCCGCGGCAGGCGTCTCCGGTTTTTTCTCCGGCGATGGCTCCACGAGGATCTGCTCCGCGTCCGCCAGCCGCAGGGTCAGCTCATAGCCGTGCAGCTTGAGCTCCATCGGGTCGCCCAGCGGGGCGTATTTCACGACGGTCACTTCCGTGCCCGGGATCATGCCCATGTCCAGGAAATGCTGGCGCAGTGCCCCCTCGCCGCCCACGGCGGTGATCACGGCGCTTTTTCCGATCGCCAGTTCTTTTAACGTCATAGCAGGCCCCCTCTCTTTACCGGATCGGCTCCAGCAGCACGGCCAGCGCGAGCAGCGCGGCAGTCAGCACCAGGATGCCGGCCCACAGCCGCGCGGATTTCTTCAGCCATTTGCCGTAACTCAGGCCGATCATCGACAGCCCGATCCACAGGACCGGGGAGGTAGGGAAAAATAGATTGGTATAGCCGTCGCCGAAGAGATAGATCAGCACCAGCAGCGGCTTGGAAAGCGGGACGGTGAGGCAGGAGAGGATCCCCATCACGAAGATGGCCTTGGCGGTAGAGGAGGAAATGAAGAACTCCAGCACCAGGATGATCCCGAGCAGGATGTAGACGATCACGAGGCGGCTGCTCCCCGCCACGGCACCGTTGATGCCGTGCGCGATGGTCGCCAGCACGTGCCCCTCGGTCAGGATGTATTTCACGGAGGACGCCAGCAGGATGAACAGGATAGCGGGCAGCGCCGCAACGATCCCCTGCCCGAAACTCTTCAGCGTTGCCCCGAACCCGTACCCGGACAGCGCGCCGAAGGCCAGGATGCCGATCAGGTACACGCCCGCGACCGCCGGCACGGTATAGCCGCGCAGTGCGTCGGTCAGGGAGAAGAGCACCGTGACTGCAAAGGCCGCGAACAGCAGGGCCAGCGTGCAGGTCATCAGGCGCCGGCTGCCGGCCTCTTCCGGAAGTTCCTGCAGCTCCGCGCGCTTTAATTCGTCGGTCGCGAACGTCGGCGACAGCGCGGGATCGCGCTCGATCCGCTTCAGATGCCAGAGGATGAACGCGGCGTCCAGCCCGAACATCACCGCAAAGACCAGGCAGCGGAACAGGATGCCGCCGGCCACGGACGTGCCGATCAGGTCGGACGCGAGCACGACCGTGAACGGGTTGGTGATGCCGGCCGCGAAGCCCAGGCAGGCGGAGCCCACGCTGGCCAGGAAACCGGTGAAGCCGTCGTAGCCCACGCCCAGGCAGAACATCAGCACCAGCGGGACCATCGGCAGCGTTTCTTCAAACAGGCCGAAGAAGGAACCGAAGATCATGAAGACCAGGGCCAGCGCAAGCACCATCACGCGCCGCTTCTTCCCCAGGCGGGCCGCCAGGCGCCGCACGAGCTGGCTGATGCCGTGCGAATCGATCAGCACCTGGAAACTGCCGGAAACCACCAGCAGGAAGACCGACAGCATGATCAGCGACAGCCCGTCCTCACTGCCCAGGATCAGGAACGGCGCGAGCAGGCCCTTCCAGACCGGGATGCCGGGGAGATCCGGCCGGCTGATGTAGCTGCTGTAGTCCGGCACGCCGCCGACCGCCGCAAATTCACCCCGCGGGATCAGGTACGTCAGCAGGACGGACAGCCCGATCAGCACCAGCAGGATCACGCACACGCTGATGAACGTGGCCTTCGAGATATCGATCACCTTACTTTTCTTCATAATATCCCTCACAGTACAGATCCGCCAGCAAAGCCCACCGCGCGCACTGCTCCCGGTGTTCCTTCGGGTAGAAATAATAGAGTTCGTTCTGATAATAGGTCTCGAATTCGAGGCCGCAGGAGAACGGCAGCGCCTTGAGGGTTTCCATTGTGAGAGTAAAGGAAACGGCCTCTCCGGCTACGGTCCCGTCAAAGGAGAAGCTTTCCGGCGTCAGGCGCGTTTCGCCTTCCCCGGCGTCCTCCTCTTCCCCGCGGAAACGGCGCACCGTGACGGCGCAGGAAAGAGACGGCCGTTCCGCCCGTTCGCGTTCCGTGAGGACGCGGTAGAGGTCGGCGACCGTCTCATAGCCGGCCGGGTTATCTTCAAAACGGTAATGATCGTTGAAGCGCAGGGAAAGCCCGCAGCTGCGGCAATGGATGTCGTTGCCGGCCGCCTCCATCGCGTACAGTTCGCCGCACGCCGGGCAGCGGTAGATCAGGTTCGGCAGGCCGACGGCTTTTTTGCCGCGCGTCCAGCGCAGGGTCTGCTCGTAGGCGCGGGCGTCGTCGTCCGCCGCGATGCCTTCGCGGATGCGGGCGTTCACTTCCTCCGGTGTCATCGCCTTCAGCTCCTCCGGCGGGATCACGGCCTTCACTTCAATGCGGACGCGCTGGCGCCGGAATCCCTTGCGCCACTTCGGTTTATTCAGGTATGCGCCGGACAGGTGCAGGATGACCAGCGGGACGTTCAGGAAGCGCGCAAAGCCGCCGGTGGAGGGGAGGATCGGATACGTTTCGCCGTCCACGGAGAGCCGGCCTTCCGGTGCCAGATAGACGGACCAGCCGCCCTTCATCGTGCGCCGCGCCTTCAGGATCACGCCGCCTTCGTCCACGAACAGTTTTTTGGGAATCATGCCGATGGCGGTGAGCACCTTTTTCACGAAGCCCTTCCGCATGTAGTATTCATTGGCGATCGAGATCACACGCCGCGGCCAGAGCAGGCGCACAACCTGCGGATAATCGATGGAAGAAGGATGGTTGCTGACGTACAGCGCGGGGCCTTCCGGCAGTGTGAAGCCGTTCATCTCGTAGCGAGTGCGGACCGTGAAGCGCAGGAAGATCTTCATGCCGTGGAACAGGATGTCGTACCACGGGCTGTCCGGCGTGCCGGCGGCGGGCTTGAAATACAGGCGGTTCAGCACCAGGCCGACCAGGAGGAACAGCAGGATCATGCCGCCGATGATCAGCAGGATCAGCGTCCCCAGCGGAATCGCGTCCTGCAGGAACAGGCGCACGCCGAGCCCCATCACGTTGCTGGTGATGATGCTGGGCAGCGTGGAAAGCACGCAGGTCAGCGCGTATTTACTGTATTTAATATCGCGGCGCGAGGCGCCGAAATAGCAGATCGCCCCGAACGGGATGATGGGCATAAAAAACAGAAGCGTCAGAAAAGGATAGATGCCGATGCGGCTCTTTTTCTGCATGCGCTCGATGGAGTCCTGATTGCGGTCGACGCGGAAATTCCAGAGCTTGACGAGCAGGAAGATCAGCGAGCAGCCCAGAAAAACGCCCAGCGCGCAGAGCGGGACGGCCGCGTACCAGGGGAAGGCCAGGCCGGAGGAGATCTGGATGAATTCGGCGGGGATGAAGACCACCACCATCTGCAGCGCCTCGATCAGCGGGACCGCCGCCGCGCCGCGCCATTCCATCTCTGCCAAAACCTGCCGTGCGCCTTCGTAATCGCCCCGGATCTGATGCTCCAGGAACGGGATAATGAGCCGCGAAAAGAATAACACCAGCAGCCCCAGCGTGACCGCCGCGACCAGGATCAGGAATAACCGCTGTTTAGTTTTCGGCTTCATCCGCCGTTCCCCTTCCTTTTCCACAACTCTCCCCGTGAAACAGCATCGCTAAGTACCTTACAGAATACCAAAAACCGCGCCCGTAGTCAATCACAGGACCGCCGTTTCGCTTGACGCAGCGGCCCGGGGTGGGGTATATTTTTCTGACAGGGGGATGGTTCCTTTGCGTAGGGGCCGTTGTCTCAACGGCCCGTTTATTTTGTCAATTATGATTACTTGAGGAAAAACCATGATCAGACTTTTCGAAATCAATGAAGACAACTGGCTCGCCGTCCGCCGCCTATCCGCTGCGGACGGCCAGAAAGGCTTCCTGGACACCGCGGAAGGCATCCTGGCCCGGGGGTATGTGTACCGCGCTGCCCGCGCGCGGGTCATCGGGATCGCGGACAGCGAGACGGTGGTCGGTGTGGCGCTCGTGAAAGACCTGGACGAGGAGCCGGCCTGTTACGACCTCCAGCAGTTCCTGATCGACCGCCGCTTCCAGAACCGCGGCTTCGGCACGCAGGCCCTCCGCCTGATCACCGCGGAACTCGCTGCCGAGCACAAATATGACTGCATGGAAGTCTGCGTCAAAAACACCAACGCCCCCGCGCTCCGCCTCTATGAAAAGTGCGGCTTCCGCGACACGGGCTACGTCGACCCCGACGTGCCTGACTGCCTGAACCTGCGCCTGGAGTTTTAAGAACCGGCCACAGTGCCATTCAATTATTTTGCTTTTCGTTACGCACTTTCCGGTTTTTTGCGACTGGTGGGGTGAAGGACCTTCATGGGAGCAATGACCGGAACGGAGAATCGTATGAACACGGAAAAAACGGAGCCGAAAACGGCGGAAAAGAGGCCTGGCGACGGGGAGATCCTCGCCCTGCTGAACGCGCGGGACGAGGCGGGCGCCGACGCGATGCTGCGGCGCTACGGCCCGCGCCTCAAGGCGTTCGCGGCGCGTTTCCTGAGCGACGGCCGCGACCAGGAAGAGGTAGTGAACGACGCGCTGCTGAAGGCGTGGCAGGCAATCCCTCCCGCGCAGCCGGAGAGCCTGGAGGCGTTCCTCATGACTCTCACCCGTCGCGCCGCCGTCAGCCGCCTGCGCCATCTCACCCGCAAAAGCGAAGTGCCGCAGAGCCATCTGGAGGCGCAGCAGGAACTCGAGGAAGTGCTCGGCGCCGCCAACGACACGGAAAGCGAAGCCGCAGCCGCGGAGCTTTCGCGCCTCGTGAACGCTTACCTGGCCGGCCTGCCTCGCCGCGACCGCGTCATTTTTCTGGAACGTTATTACGGTTCCCGCTCCCTCTCTGAGATCGCCCGCCTCTTCGGTCTGTCCCGCTCCACCGTGGACAAGACCCTGAAGCGTGTGCGCGACGGTCTCCGGGAAAAACTGGAAAGCGAGGGATATACACCGTGAATCTTTGGGATAATGTATTAAACGCGACCGACGAAGCATTCGTGTCGGAAATGCTGGAAGAAGAACGCGCGGCGGAAGAGCGCCGTGCCGATGCGGCGGAAGAGCGCCGCACGAATAAAAATACGGGCCGCCGCCTGAAAAAATGGCTGATCCCCGCGGCCGCCTGCCTGATCCTGGGGGTCCTGATCTGGGGCGTCTCCGGCGGCCTGTTCCGCCGGACGCCGGTTAATACGTGGGAGCAGTGGAATGCCTATCTTCATCCCGCGAAGGAACCGGAGGCCATGCTTGCCGAAGAATACCGCGCCCGCATCGCAGAGGGACCGTACGCCTCCTGGCTGCCCGTGGCAGTATGCGCGGAAAACCGGGTCGGAGAAAAGATCGGCGACACTGTGGTGAAGGCGGCCTGGACCTATGTGGGGCTGGACGGCACCGTGCTGCGGGAGCCGGAAGAAGAGAAAATCGAGACATTGCGGGCGGAGGTATACAGTCTGCGTAACATCTCACCGGAAACCGCCGTCTGCCTGAAATACCTGGACCGGGGCGATGCCCTGACCCTGACCCATTATTATACCTTTCTGGATCCTGCGGCCGCCTTCGCGGGGCCGGCCGAGTTCTTCGGCGCATTGGACGCGGCAGAGACCATGAGCCTGTTTTATTCCGAAAACGTCACGGCAGCCGCTGTGGAGACTGCCGGTGAGAAAGACGTTTCCTATACGAGTTATTTCGTAGGCGCGGACCTGGCGAACACGTTGCGGGAGCGCATCCTGGCGCTCACCGGTGAAGCGGCGCAGGCTGACGAGCAGACCCTGTACGGCACCTGCGGGAAGCGGGCCCTGTGCTCCCTGAAATTCAGCTTCGGCTTCTCCGGCCGCCTGCAGATCCTGGAAAGCGGCTACCTCTTATTCTTCCCGGACAACATGCACGGCGCGGGCAGTCAGAGCTTCCGCATCGATCCCGCCGCCGCTGCCTCCCTTATCCGCCTCCTCGAAGACCGGGCCGTCCCGTACGTCCCCGACCCCGTCTCCACCGTCACTGCCACCACCGGGACAGATATCGTGAATCCCGAATAACGGGCGCTGAAATAGCGCACGGCTGAAAACTTTATCGGAAACACACAAAAAAGCGGCGGAGCCATCGGCTCCGCCGTTTCGGTCTGATGCGGCAGACGGTCCTGCCCGCCGTACCGTTTAGGATTTAGTACGAACCGCGCCGGCTCGCTTCCTCCAGATTTCTCTTTAAATTGTGAATCGCGATGAACAGGCAGATCCACAGCGCCGCACTTACGAGCGAGGAGATGATGGTCATGGCCGACGTCCCGCCGAGGAGCCCGTAGGCATAAGAATTTGCCTTGGTGAAGAGGAGCAGGAAAAGGATCCCCAGCAGGGAGAAGACAAACATGGTCATGTGAATGAAATTCAGGTAGGAAGAGACCGGTCTGCGCTGCACGCCGAACGTGTCGATCTGGCGGATCGTGCTGGCCAGCCCGGACATTTTGATGAAATAGATCAGGATCAGGACCAGCAGGACCAGCAGGAGGCTGAACACGATAATGAGGGCGGCGGCGCTGCCTCCGAAAATATCAAACAAGTCGTCAAAATCGGAGTAAGAACGGCTGTAACTGTAATAACTGCGATAACTGTATCTGCTGTATTCTCCCAGGGCAGACAGCGCAGCGATAAAGACGACGGTAAAGACCCCGATAATAATGGCAATGACCACGATCATGATGATGGATGCGGCCTTGATGCAGCCGGCGCCTTTGACCGTTTCGCCTTTGCTGCTTCCCCAGACGATCCAGGTGCCGATCACATACAGTATCAGCGGCGCGCAGACCAGCAGGGTGCCGATCAGGATGCCCGTGGTGTAGCTGGCCCGGGAACTGGAGGCATAGGAATAAACACTGGAGCCCGACGACGTGAACACACTGACGAGGGTCAGGATCAGCTGCACGGTAAGCAGAATGGCCACGACCAGGAATGAGGGAGAAGAAAGCGAGTCATGCAGCGCTTTCCGGACAGGGGATTCCGAGCCGATGGTAACAGGCTGGGGCTGCGGCGTATAATAGCCGTAGGACGGAACGGTTCCACGCGGGGTGACCGGGGCGACCGGGGTGGCCGGCACAGCCGGGGTGACCGGGGTATAAGCCGGGGCGAAATAGTCATCCGCGGAAGCCGGTGAGAGATCGGGGGTCTGCGGGAGTTCGACTTTCGCGCCGCAGTGCGTGCAGAATAAGGCGCCCTCCTCCAATAACTGACCGCAATTCGTGCAATGCATGGGGTTCCTCCTTTGTGTTGCGAAATAATCTGTATTTCATAACAAACATGATTAAGCTTATTATAGAAACGAATGAAGAAAAGGTCAATCATCCCGATTGGTTTTTTTCTCAATTTGTCCTATAATTTATCTGACTCCCGTGACGGACAGGCAATATGGGCCCGTGCAGTCGGAACAGACTCCGGGCCGCAGGAGGAAATGCGATGAACGAAGAAACGATCCGGCGCCGTATTTTGCTGGGGCGCTCGTTTGTAACCAAATTTGCCGATGAAGAAGGCGTAGATGAGGATTATGAGACCGACCAGGATCTGAAGAAGCCGCAGCCGCCGCTGGCAAAGGCGCCGATGAGGGGGCCGGAGGAAGCGGCCGTACTGCCGACGGACTTCTCCGCACTGGATATCGACAACGATTTCCTGCACGTCATCAACAGCCGCGCCAGCCGCCGGGTGTATACGCAGGAGCCGCTGAGTCTGCTGCAGCTGTCGTATCTGCTCTGGTGCTGCCAGGGAGTCAAGTCTCTGCGCGGCAAATCCTACGCCACCCTGCGTACGGTGCCGAGCGGCGGCGCACGCCATCCGTTCGAATGCTATCTGGCGCTGCAGCGGGTGGAGGGACTGGCCGACGGGCTGTACCATTACCTGCCCCTGACGCACGAACTGGAATTCCTGGGCACGCGGGACGATCTGCCGGAGTTCATCACCCGCTCCCTGTCCGGCCAGGCCTGGGCCGCAAAAGCGAACGCCGTGTTCTATTTCAGCTGCGTTTTCTACCGCGCGGAATGGCGCTACGGCATCTGGGCCCACGCGCCGATCCTGATGGACAGCGGCCATGTGACCGAAAATCTTTACCTGGCCGCCGCCTCCATCGGCCTCGGCGGCTGTGCGGTCGCCGCCGTCGACCCCGCCGCCTCCAATGCCGCCTTCGGTCTGGACGGCCTCGAAGAGACCGTTTTCTACGCCATGCCCGTCGGCACTGTCCTCCCTTCCGATAAACCGCAGGAAGACGCCTTCTACGCCTTTGTCCGCGAGCAGGGCCTGTAAAACAGGGCCACTGGGGGACGGTTCCGGGTGGCACTGCCGGGAAGAACCGTCCCCCAGTGGCTTCATTAAGGTCAAAAGGGGACTGTCCCCAAATGGCATCATTCGGACGGGCAATGCCCGTCCCTACTTGTTTTTAGGGAAAAGAAGGTGTATAATATAGCGCGGATCGGCAGGAGACTGTCAAGGATCGTGAAAAATGTACTGAAACACAGGGGCAGGGAAGAAGAACGGCCGCTTTTTTGTGCGGCGCCCGCATGCCCCGCTTTCCAAGGAGGAAAAAATGATGGATCACAGTCAGCAGGGGTTCGGCACCAGGGCCGTCCACGCGGGGAGCGTGAAGGATGAGCAGTACGGCGCGCTGGCCACGCCTATTTATCAGACGTCGACGTTCGTGTTCGACAGCTGCGAGCAGGGAGGCCGGCGCTTCGCCGGGACGGAGCCGGGCTATATCTACACCCGTCTGGGCAACCCCACGGTCACGGTGCTGGAGAACCGCATCGCGGCGCTGGAGGGGGCCGAGGCCTGCGTGGCGGCGGGCTCCGGGATGGGCGCCGTCGCGTCCTGCCTGTGGACGATCGCGGGCGTGGGCAAGCACATCCTGGCGGACCGGACCCTGTACGGCTGCACCTTCGCGCTGCTGAACCACGGCATGCGCCGCTACGGCGTGGAGGTGGACTTTATCAATACGTCGAACCTGGACGAAGTGCGCACGCACTTAAAGCCCAACACCGTGGCGGTCTATCTGGAGACGCCTGCCAACCCGACGCTGAAGATCGCGGACATCACAGCGGTCGCGGAGATCGCCCATAACTACAACCCTGACATCAAAGTGGTGTGCGACAACACCTTCGCCTCCCCGGCGCTGCAGAGCCCGCTGGCCCTGGGCGCGGATGTGATCGTGCATTCCGCCACCAAATATCTGAACGGCCACGGCGACGTGATCGCCGGCTTCGTGGTAGGTTCCGCCGAATTCATCAATGAAGTCCGCCTGTTCGGCCTCAAGGACATGACCGGCGCGGTGATGGATCCGTTCGCGGCCTACCTGATCCTGCGCGGTGTGAAGACGCTGGAGATCCGCATGGAGCGCCACTGCGACAATGCGGAGAAGGTCGCGGCCTTCCTGGCGGCGCACCCGGCGGTGGAGCGCGTGTACTACCCCGGCCTGCCGGATGCCCCCGGCCACGAGATCGCGGCGCGGCAGATGAAGCGCTTCGGCGGCATCATCGCCTTCGAAGTCCGCGGCGGCCGCGAAGCCGGCATGAAGCTGGTGGACAGCCTGAAACTCATTACCATCGCGGTCTCCCTGGGCGACGCGGAGACCCTGATCGAGCACCCCGCCTCCATGACCCACTCGCCGTACACGGACGAGGAACTGGCGGAGTCCGGGATCGCCCCCGGCCTGATCCGCCTGTCCGTGGGCCTGGAGACCCCCGAGGACATCATCGCGGACCTGGAACAGGGCCTGGCGCAGATCTGACGGCCCCTCCGGCCCCCATTTCCCCGCGGCAGGGGAAATACGGTTCCTTATTTTGCCCCTCCGATCCTTTAACGGCTTCCGCAGCACTGCTATAATGAGGCCATCAAAAAGAAAGGAGGAGGCTGGATATGATGACGAGATGCAGCATTTGCGGAGCGCCTCTGAGCGGCCGGGTCTGCGAGTACTGCGGCACCAAGGCGCAGGGCAGCGGTTTCGACGGCGCGTTTCAGAACGACAAAGCCCGGGAGTGGGGCCGCAAGGCGCAGGACTGGGGCCGCCAGGCGGGCCAGCAGGCTCAGGAATGGGGCCGTGAAGCCCGTGACTGGGGCCGGGATATGAAGGGCCGCTTCACGCAGCGGACCGCGGAACCCGGAACGGCCGCCTCCGAAGGCGTCCGTGTCAGCACCCGCAGCAAATGGATCGCCTTAGTACTTTGCCTGCTGCTGGGCCGCTGGGGGATCCATCGCCTCTATGTGGGCAAGATCGGGACCGGCCTGCTGTACATGGCCACGAAAGGCTTCGGCTACGCCGGCGTCGTCCTGGACCTGATCCTGATCCTGACGGACAGCTTCACGGATGCCCAGGGCCGCCCGCTGAGGAAGTAAACAACGATGATACGGGGGCGGGCCCCGCGGTCCGCCCCATCTGACAGGGGGACGGTTCTTTTGTGCAGGGGCCGCTGTGCCAACGGCCCGTCTGATGACAAAGGGACAGTCCCTTTGTCACTATTTGCGAGGTAAAACATGTTATTCGGCAGACGAAAGAAGGACCGCCCGATCAGTTTTCAGGACAACGACCGCGGCCTGGTGCTGTACCGCTACGGCTCGGACCCGGAAGACCTGCCCTTAACGGCCGGCAGCCTGATCCTGGTGGCGCCCGGCCAGTACATTTTTATCATGAAGGGCAATGAACTGACGGACGTGTGGGACCAGGGCGCCTACCGCCTGGGGCCGGAGATGTTTCCGCGCCTCGCGGATATCGGGGCGTTCCGGGATACCCCCTACGGCCCGATGGACGCGGACCTCTATTTCGTCACCACCGACCCGGTCACCGAGCGGAAATGGGCCACGCGCACGCCGGCCCTGGTGCAGGAAGCCGGCCGGGTCTACCGCGTCCGCGCGTACGGCACGTACGACCTCCGCATCCACGACGTGATCGGCTTCATTCTGGACGTCTTCATCGACCGGGGCCTGAAAAACACCTTCGAAGTCACGAACTTCCTTGCCACCCGCGCCGCCGGCGCCTTCACCGCCACCGTGAGCGAAATGAGCGTCCCCGTCACGGAGATCATCAACCACCCCGGCGAGATCTCCGGCCTCGTAAAGGAAAAAGCCAACCGCTCCCTCGTCGGCACCGGCATCGAACTTATCAATGTCCTGATCGAAGGCACCTCCCTTCCGGACTGACACATCCGTCGTCCGGTTTATACACGGGCGGCTCCGGCCGCCTTTTTTCGTGCGCCAAAACAGGGCCAAAAGAGGACAGTCCCCAAATGGCCCTGTTCCGGGTTTTCGGCATTGACAAGGGGGAGGGGGAAGGGTATTCTTATAATGGCGGCGTTCGGGCGCCGGATGATCACGGTAAAGGAGCGGATGGCTTATGAGAGAGATACTTTCCGTTCAGGAACTGCAGAATAAGTGCGTGGACCTGAGGAAAAAGGTGGTGGATATGATCTGCAAGGCGGGGTCGGGGCACCCCGGCGGATCGCTGTCCGTGGCGGAATTCGTCACGGCGTGCTACTGGCATGAACTGGACGTGGATCCGCAGGATCCGCAGTGGCCCGGCCGCGACCGCTTCGTGCTGTCAAAGGGCCACGTGGCGCCCGCGCAGTACGCGGCGCTGGCCATGAAGGGGTTTTTCCCGGAAGAACTGCTGGATACGCTCCGCAAGGAGGGGTCTCCGCTGCAGGGCCATCCGTCCATGACCAAGTGCCCCGGCATCGACATCTCGACCGGCTCGCTGGGCCAGGGCCTGGCCTGCGCCGTCGGCATGGCGCTGGCGGCGAAGATGGACGGCGCCTCCTACCGCGTCTACTGCGCGGTGGGCGACGGCGAAGCCCAGGAAGGCGAGATTTGGGAGGCCGCCAACACGGCGCACAAATACAAACTGGACAACCTCGTGGTCTTCCTGGACCACAACGGCCTGCAGATCGACGGCCCCTGCGACGAAGTCATGCCGAACGGCGACCTCGGCGCGAAATTCCGCGCCTTCGGCTTCGACATCTACGAGATCGACGGCAACGACATGGAGCAGATGGTCGCGGCCCTCGACCTGGCCCGCGCGGTGAAGAACGGGAAGCCCAAATGCATCCTTGGCCACACGGTGAAGGGCAAGGGCGTTTCCTTCATGGAGAACGCGGTCGGCTGGCACGGCACGGCGCCGAGCCCGGCGGAACGCGATCAGGCGCTGGCCGAACTGGATCGGCAGTACGTGAAATAAGGGGGTGCCGGAAATGAGTGAAGTGGTGAAAAAAGCGACCCGGGACGGCTTCGGCGAAGCCATCACCGAACTGGGCCTGGCTGACAGAAATATCGTAGTCATCGACATGGACCTGGGCAAATCCTGCAAGACCGGCCAGTTCATGAAAGCCTGTCCGGACCAGTATTTCGACGTGGGCATCGCGGAACAGAACGGTGCCGGACTGGCAGCCGGCCTGGCTTCCTGCGGCAAGATCCCCTACGTGGTGACGTATGCGGCCTTCAGCTCCATGCGCATGCTGGAGATGATCCGCCAGGAAGTGTGCTACACGAACCTGAACGTCCGGATCATCGGCGCGCACGGCGGCTTCACGCCCGCATATGACGGCGCCAGCCACCAGGCCATCGAGGACATGGGCATCCTGCGGACGATCCCGAACATGACGGTCGTCATGCCGTCGGACTACGTCTCCGCGAAGAAGCTCGTGACCGCGTCGGCCTATTATGAAGGCCCGCTGTACCTGCGCCTGACCCGTGACGCGATCCCGGTGCTGTACGGCGAAGACGAGGAATTCGTGATCGGCAAGGCGCACCTTGTCCGCGAGGGCGGTGACGCGGCCATCCTGGCCAACGGCGACACGGTCCGCAAGGCCGTCGAAGCGGCGGACCTGCTGGCGGCGGACGGCATCCGCACCCGCGTGCTGGACGTCCACACCATCAAGCCGCTGGACGCGGAAGCGGTGACGAAGGCCCTGACGGAGATCGGCAAAGTCGTGACCGTGGAAGACCACAACATCATCGGCGGCCTGGGCAGCGCGGTCTGTGAAGTCGCGGCGGAACTGGGCTGCGGCAAGGTGCGGCGCATCGGCGTGCAGGACCGTTTCGGCGAAAGCGCCCCGTACGAGCGGCTGCTGGAGAAAAACGGCATCACGGCGGAAAATATCGCCCGGACGGCAAAGGAACTGATCGGGAGATAAGAAACGTCCCGTATCTTTGATAAATGGGATCCTGCTCATTAAAAAATGGGCGGGATCCCATGTTTTTATTGACGAAAGACGATCAAAGCGTTACAATGTTCCCGCAAATGATTAATTCCCTCAGGAGGCAAAAAATGGGAAAATTAGACGGAAAAGTAGCAATCGTTACCGGTTCCACTTCCGGTATGGGTCGTGAGACGGCTTTCCTGTTCGCGAAGGAAGGCGCCAAGGTCGTCGTGACCGGCCGCAACGAAGCCCGCGCCAAAGCGGTCGTGGACCAGATCAAGGCCGACGGCGGCGAAGCCATCTACGTCCTGGCCGATGCGGCCGACAGCAATTTCGCGCAGGTCATCTTCGACAAGACCATGGAAGCCTACGGCACCATCGACGTCCTGATGAACAACGCCGGCATGCTGTCTCTGGCTCAGTTCGCCACCATCACCGAAAAGGAATTCATGGATGACATCTATATCAACGTCACCAGCGCGCTGATGCTGAGCCAGAAGGTCGCTCCGGTCATGCAGGCCAAGGGCGACGGCCACATCATCAACGTGGCTTCCATCGTCGGCTGGGCGGCCCACTGGGGCTTCGTGGCCTACGTCACCAGCAAGCACGCGATGGTCGGCCTGACCAAGGCCATGGCCAACGAGCTGGCTCCCACGATCCACGTCAACGGCATCTGCCCCGGCGCGATCAAGACCGCCATGCTGGCTTCCGTCGGCGGCGAGGACGTGTTCCAGCCCATGATCGACCGCACCTGCCTGCACCGTCTGGGCGAAGGCGAAGAGATCGCGAAGGTCGCCCTGTTCCTGGCGACCACCGATTCCTCCTTCGTGGACGGCCAGCTGATCCGTGTGGACGGCGGCGTCGATGTCTGATCGGATCTGACCGAAGGGCAGGAGAGAAAACCTGTTCCCATCACAAAAGAAGGACGCCTCCGCGCTGCGCGCGGGACGTCCTTCTCTTTTGGTTTCTCTCCGGATTGTTCCCGGAAACTTCCCGTCTCTTAAACGGCGATTCCGGCTTCAATGCCAGTAGGGCAGCCTGGTCCCAATCCCCTCCGCCAACGCTTTTTTGTAGCAGCGGGTCGTAACCGCCAGGTCCAGAATACCGGTCCCGACCGCGTTAAAATAAATGATCTCCTCGTCATTTTCGCGGCCCGGCTTCTTCCCGCAGAGGATCGCGCCGAGCTGCGCATGAATGTCTTCATCCTTGATTTCGCCTTCGTGGGCCATAATGGCAACGGTTGAGATCAGGCGGTGTTTGATCGTTTCCCAGTTGTCCACCACGATTTTGGACGCTTTGCGCACGCAGTCCTTCGTCACCTCATAGTCCGCCATGTTCATCAGGAGACACCCCTTCTTAAGCCAGGCGGAATGAATGAACGGTTCGTTGGCCAGCGTTACACAGACCGTAATATCGCTGTCGCGGACGGCCTCCTCGGGATCGGCCACGGGGATGAACTGCACGTCCGGATATTTGGCCCGGCCTTCCTCCGCAAATTTTTCGGAGCTTTCCGGCCGGATATCGTAGACGTAAACTTTTCGGATGCCGGGACGGACAAGCAGCGCCGCCTCCAGCTGGGTTCGGCCCTGTGCGCCGGCGCCGCAGATCGTCATGACGGAAGAATCCTCCCGGCTCAGGAGTTCTATGGCCACGCCTCCGGATGCGCCGGTGCGCTTGGCGGAAACGGCGGTTCCGTCCGCGATGCAGAGCGGGAGTTTTGTGTCGCAGTCATTCAGAATCACGGTCACACTGGCCCGGGGGAGTCCTTTTTTGTAGTTCATCGGCCCGCTCCCGATCCACTTGATCCCGGCCATCTGGTATTCCCCGCCGATCATGCCCGGCATCGCGTTGATCCGGCCGTACATGTTTTCGTCCTCCGGCGTCTTGCCCCAGCGCATCGCGAGCTTTCCGGGCGTCAGCACGTCCCCCTCTTCGGTCAGAATGTAAGCCCGCTTCACGTCATGGATCACGGCCTTCATGTCCGAGGCTCCCAGCTTGTCCATGTCCTCATCATTCAGATACAGAATATCAACTTTCATTTTTTCTCCTTTTCTTTACGGCCCGGTGCGCCCGACTGTCACGGCAGGCGCTTTATGCTTCCCCGGTTTCGAAGAACCGTGCCACCTGCTCCCGCGACATTCCCCGGATCCCCAGGTTTTCGGCACAGCGGCCCTCCGCCCGGAAATCCCGGTGAAAAAGGCTCGACGCCAGTGTGATCACGGCATCCATGTTCGGCACCGGCACCCCGGCAATATGCCCCAGTTCCGACAGGGGGACCAGGCTCATCGGCACGTCCTCCGTCAGGTAGCGGGCTTCAATGGAATGCGGCGCCATAATCTCAAAATAGGCCTCATTGTGCTGGATCAGCTCATACAGGTCCCGGCCTTCCGTTTCATAAGACTGTCTCAGCCAGTCCTCCGCGCTGAGCACCGGCGTCTGATAAGCAGCCGCCACGGCCAGCCGTTCCTCGTCGATCTGATGGACCAGGGCGGCGACGGAGGGGGTGATCCCGTCAATATAATAGCGGTACCCGCGCGGATCGTTTTCAATGCGTCCGACGTTCAGCAGCACCGGCGTGGGGTGGAAGAGCGCGCCGATATTCGACAGGCTCGTCTCCAGACAGTTTGCGGCCGGTTTAAACTGCGGATAGTACGGATGCAGTGCGTCCAGCACTTCCTGCGTCCGGTTTGCCGGGAAGGCGCCCAGGGCCACCTCTTTTTTTATCCCGTAGATCTCCACGGACGCGCCGCCCGTCCTCCGGCAGGAATAGATCAGCGTCTGCGTTTCCGCCACGATGATCCGCGCCTGACAGCCTTCCTTCCGGACCGTGTTCAGAAACTCCAGCGCACCGCCGGTCCTGCCGGGATTCAGGACCACGATCTGGTCATCCCGCAGGGCGGAGGCCGCCGCCTTTGCGATCAGCCTGTGGGTGAAGGACGGCGTGACGACCAGGATCAGTTCGGCTTCGGCGATCGCCGCGGGAACGTCCGTCGTCAGCAGGTTCAGGGTCTGATGCACGGTGACGCCGTCCTTCGTCAGCTCAATGCCGCCGTTTTCCTCCAGATCCTTCAGATACTGCGGAAACAGGTCGCACAGATTGACCGCAGCGCCCCGGCCGGCCAGATAAGCGGCCATGGCACACCCGCCGTTTCCGGCTCCGATGACTGCAATCGGGGTTCCCATGTTTATTTCCTCCGTGCTTCTCTCAGTTTCTCTGTCGCTTCCTCATCCACGGTCCGGGTCTTCCGGTCAATGACTACGCCGTAAAGCTCCCGGGCGTTCTCTGCGCTGACCTTCTCATGGATCACGTCTTCCAGGACCGCTTCCGGTCTCCTCCTGAGCGGATCGCCGTAGCCGCCCGAGCCGGGGGTCTGCGCGCTCATGATGTCGCCCTCCTTCAGCTGGATCTCGGAGGATTTCGCGGAGGGAAGGACCTTCTCCTGCGGCGTGTCCGGATTGATCACGAAGCGTCCGGTCGCCCCGGGACAGCCGCCCTTAAGCCCCCAGGGAGCCACTTTCTGGCGGTCGCCGTGCGATCCGAACACGGTATCCTGGAGGATCCGGTAGTCTCTGCGGTATCCCAGGCCGCCCCGGAATTCCCCGGCTCCGCCGGAATCGTTCCGGATCTCATAGCGGTCCACCATAATCGGATATTCGGCCTCCATGCATTCGATCGGCAGGTTGGAGGAGTTGGTGATATGCACGTGGACGCCGTCCAGGCCGTCCTTGTTGTAGCGGGCGCCGAACCCGCCGCCGAGGGACTCCGGATAGACGAAAAACCGGTCGTTTTTCACGTCGTTTCCGGAGAAGATGACCGTCGTGACCGCGCTGTTGCAGCCCGCCATGACCTGCTTGGGGACGATCTGCGCCATCGCGCCGAATACAACGTCCGCTACCCGCTGGCAGGCGTCGGTCCTGGCCCCGCAGGCGCCGGGCACCTTCGGATTTACCAGTGTGCCGGGCGGCGCATAGACGTCGATCGCACGGTAAAAGCCGCCGTTCGGAGGCAGGTGCGGGTCTACGATCGCTTTCATGGAATAGAAGACCGTCGCTTTCAGGGCGTTTTCCACCACGTTCACGGCGCCCTTGACCTGAGGGGCCGTACCGGTAAAGTCCAGATGCACGCTGTCGTCTTTGACCGTAAGCTTCAGATGGATCGGCACGCGCTTGCCGATATCAATGCCGTCGTCGTCCATGTAGTCTTCAAATTCATACAGCCCGTTCGGAATGACCCGGATCCCGGCGCGCATCTTCCGCTCCCCGTAATCCAGCAGTTCCTCCATGCCGGAGAGCACGATATCCCGGCCGTACTTGTTGATGATATCCACCGTCCGCTCTGCGCCGATCGTATTGGCCGCCACCTGCGCCATGATGTCGCCGGTCCGTTCAAAGGCCGTCCGGCAGTTCAGCTTGATGATATCCATGACATCTTCGATCAGCTTCCCCTCCTTCATGATCAGGGTCGGTGGGATCCGGAGACCTTCCTGGAAGATACTGGTGCTGTCGCCGGACATGCTGCCCGGCACCCGGCCGCCCACATCGCTGTGGTGCGCGATATTCGCCACATAGGCCACCACCTCCCCGTCATGGAAAATAGGGGCCGCCAGCGTAATATCCGGCAGATGCGTGCCGCCGCCGTTATACGGGTCGTTGGCTACGAACATATCCCCGGGATGGATCTCCGACGGATCGTATTTCCGGTTGATCTCCTTGACGATCCCCAGCATGGATCCCAGATGCACCGGGATATGCTCCGCCTGGGCTATCGTCTCGCCTTTGGCGTTGAAAATAGCGCAGGAGCAGTCTTTTCTTTCCTTAATGTTTGTGGAATACGCGGTTCTGACCAGTATGCCGCCCATTTCCTCCGCAATGGACATGAAGGCGTTGCTTAATACTTCAACCGTGATCGGATCGACTTTTATCCGGTTAAACATGTGCGTCCTCCCCCTTTCTCAGTCTTCGTAGCTGATCATCAGATTCAGATACTTATCGGTAACAGCGGTATGCCCCGGAGGCACTACGATCGTGGAAGACATCTCTTCAATGATTGCCGGACCGTTCACGACGTTGCCCGCCTTAAGCAGGTCGCGGTCGTAGATATCCGTAGGGATATAATCCTTCGCCTCCTCAAAATAGACCGACCGCTGCCCTTTCACGGCCGCGGAAGCATCCGGGCCCTCTTCTTCGTGCTCCACCAGCTCGATGGTCTGGACGCGGCCGATGGCGGTCACGCGGTAGTTGACGATCTGGACCAGGGCGCCTTCATTGCAGTACCCGTATTCGCGCTTGTGCACCTGATGGAAAAGATCCCGGATCGCTCCGATATTCTCCTCCGTAATCTCCTCATACGGGATATTGACGCTCAGCTCGAAGTTCTGGCCGTAATACCGCATATCCGCGTGGCGGATGATCACCTTGCGCTCCTCGCTGATCTTTTCCGCGTTCAGCCAGGCATCGCCTTTGTCCGTCAGTTCCTTGAAATTCGCGTTCATGCGCGCGATGTTCTCCGGGACAAAGTTGGAGATGCTGGTCTTTACGTAATCCGAACGGATGTCGGAGACCAGCAGTCCTACCGCGCAGAGAATCCCGGGGTTGCTCGGGATCAGGACCTTGTGCACGCCCATGTCCTTCGCGACGTTGACCGCATGCAGGGCGCCGGCGCCGCCGAAGGCCATCAGGACAAATTCCCGGGGGTCATAGCCCCGCTCCACGGAGACCACGCGGATCGCCCGCGCCATGTTGGAATTCACGACGGTCACGATGCCGCGCGCCGCGTCCAGCACGCTCATGCCCAGCGGCCCGGCCAGTTTTTCTTCAATGGCTTTCCGGGCGCCTTCCTCATCGATCTTCATGCGTCCGCCCAGGATCACTTCCGGGTTCAGCCGGTGCAGGACCACGTTGGCGTCCGTGACCGTGGGAAGCTGGCCGCCCCGCATATAGGAGACCGGGCCGGGGACCGCGCCGGCGCTTTCGGGACCGACCTTCATCATTCCGCCGTTATCGATCCACGCGATGGATCCGCCGCCCGCGCCCACGGCGGTGACGTCCGTCATCGGCACCTTGACCGGGAATTCCGCGATCGCCTTCGCGGTCGTCAGTCTCGGCTGGTTGTTTTCGATCAGGGATACGTCCGTGCTGGTGCCGCCCATATCGAAGGTAATCAGGTTTTTCACCCCGATCAGTTTGGCAATGTAATTCGCGCCGGAAACGCCCGCCGCCGGGCCGGAAAGCGCTGTGCGGATCGGGTTGTCAAAGGTCGTCTCGATGCTCATCAGGCCGCCGTTCGACTGATTGATATAGGGCGTCAGGTCCATTCCCATATCCTTCACGCGCTTCTTGAAAAGTTTCGCGTAAATGCCGACCTTCGGCCCGATATAGCTGTTCAGGGCCGTTGTGGTCATGCGCTCGTATTCCCGGATCTCCGGAAGGACTTCGCTGGAGATGGAAACATAGGCGCCGGGATCCTTCTCCAGAATGATCTCCTTGATCTTTTTTTCATGGACGGGGTTGATATAGGAATGCAGCAGGCAAACCGCGTAGGCTTCCACGTTTTCCGCCTTCAGTTCCTCCACCAGCTTTTCCACCTCGGAAACGTCCAGCGCTTTGAATACGCTTCCGTCCGCCATGATGCGTTCGTCCACCTCCCGGCGCATGTTCCGGTAAATGATCGGGACCGGCTTTTCCACCTGGACGTCATAGAGGGAGGCCCGCGTCTGCCGGGCCAGCTCGATCAGGTCGCGGAAGCCTTTCGTGGTAATGATCGCCGTCCGGGCGCCTTTGCGTTCCAGCGTGGCGTTCGTGGCTACCGTCGTGCCGTGCACCATCGCGGACACGTCGGCCGGGGAAACGTCGTAAAGATCCAGGATGTCCTTCACGCCTTTCCCGATCGCTTCCGAAGGATCCGCGGGCGTGGAGGGAAGCTTATAGACAAAAACCTTGCCGGTATCCTGATCAAACATGCAGACGTCCGTAAACGTGCCGCCGACGTCAACACCGATTTTGTAACTCATAATAATTCACCTCTCTTTTCTGTTATTCCACGGCGGGTGTACCCTTGTTCTTTTTCCGCTCGAAGATGATGAATCCGATCAGGACCGCAAAGATCGCGATTCCGATGACGTCATAGATCTTGTTCTGCAGGAACATGAAGACGGCGCATACCAGGAAAGCCGCCCGTATCGGCAGGTTCAGTTTCCGGAACATATAGCCCTGTACCGTTGCGGTCATGGCGTAGCACATGATGATGCCGCATACCAGTGCCCACAGGATCTCCAGAACTCCGCCCTGCATCAGGAACGCGTTGTTATACACAAACATATACGGCACGAAGAACGATACGATGGCCAGACCGCAGCCCTTGGCCGCCGTCGGGATGGCTTTCGATCCGGCAATGCCGGCCCCCGTATATGCGGCCAGCGCGACCGGCGGCGTAATGCCGGACAGGCAGGCGAAGTAGAAGATAAACATATGCGCGGCCAGCGGGGCAATCCCCATGGTCGTCAGCACCGGTGCCAGCACGTTTGCGCAGAGGATATAGGAAACTGTCGTCGGAAGTCCCATGCCGAACAGGATTGCCGTCAGCATGCTCAGGATCAAAGCTGGCAGGACGTTTCCGTTGGAGAAGCTGATGATCACGCTGGAGAGCTTGAGCCCCAGACCGGTCAGACCGATGCAGCCGATCACAACACCGGCGCAGGCACAGGCGATCGCGGTGGAGGCGGCCCCCCTGGCGGAGGAGATGAGCGTTTCAAAAATACTCTTCACGCTCATCCGCGTCTCTTTTTTGAACATGCACACCACAATGCAGGCGATCATGGCAAAGAAGGCGGATTTAATGGCCGAATACCCGACCAGCACCAGCAGCACGATCAGCAGTACCAGCGGGATGAACAGCAGCCAGTCTTTTTTCAGGACCTCCTTCAGCTGGGGCAGTTCGTCCTTGTTCAGGCCGTTCAGCCCGTTTTTGGCGGCGATGGCGTCAATGGAGATCCAGATCGTGAAGAAATACATCAGCGCGGGGATCACCGCCGCCAGCGCGATCTGGAAATACTTCATCCCCAGGTATTCCGCCATCAGGAAGGCACCGGCCGCCATGACGGGCGGCATGATCTGGCCGCCGATGGACGCGGCCGAGACCGATGCGGCCGCCAGCGTCCTGTCATATCTCATCTTCAGCATCAGGGGAATAATGATCGCCCCGCAGGCGGCCACCGCCGCTACGGCGCTGCCGGAAATGGTGCCGAACAGGGCGCAGGCAATGACCGCCACTTTGGCGGGACCGCCCCGCGTCGAGCCGGCCACGGCGGAGGAAAGATCGAAGAACGCGGCGCCCGCCCCGGTCTTCTCCAGGAATGCCGCGAAGATGATAAACATCACCACGAAGGTCGCCGCGGTATCCAGGGCCGTCCCGAACAGACCGTCGTAGGTATACAGCGTCGTAATGATCCTCTTGATATCATAGCCCTGGTGTCCCAGCATCCCGGGAATATTCTGTCCGAAAAAGGCGTACAGGATAAAGACCAGCCCGATGATCGGCAGGGCCAGGCCGTTGGTGCGTCTGGTCGCCTCCAGCACGCAGAAGATGGCCAGAAACCCCATGATGATATCCATCGTGGAAGTAAAGATCCCGCTTTTATAATAGATTGCCTCAAGGTTAAAGTAGGAATAGACCATACTGGCTATGGAAGCCGCAATCAGAAGGAGATTGATGCAGTTGTTGATCACAGACTTCCCTTTGCTCAGCGGTTCGGTCTTCGCTTTTTTGAATACAGGGTTGATCAGAAACACAAGCAGCAAAATCATCAGCAGATGGGTGCTTCTGAAAGCCATGGCCGGCCGGGGGTAGAAATTCAGTACGATGATCGTATACAGACTGAAAAATACCCCGATCACGGCGATAACTTTGTTACTGATTTTTTTGGCAAGTTCTCCCGTCATCTCGAATCCTCACATTCTTTATGAAAGGGTATGCGCATTTTTACACATACCCTATGAATTCTGTCTGCTGTACAGTCCGTTACTTGTTGTATTCGGCGGGGATCAGTTCCGCGGGCACGTCAATGCCGGCTTCTTTGAAATACCGGACGGCGCCGGCGTGATAAGGAATCGTAGAATATCCGATATTCTTCAGATCCATCTCTTCGCCGAACTGCGCGAAGATGCTCTTGATCAGGTCCTGATTCTGATAGCAGGCCTTTACCACCTGATAGACCAGCTCTTCGTCGACGTTCGAATTGCTGATGACCATGTTGTACAGGCCGACGCCCAGCTGGTCTTCCGGCAGGCACTTGTAATAACCGCCGGGGATGGTCAGCCATACATACTGCGGATAAGCGGCCTTAAAGGCGTCCCACTTGTCCTCGGGAATCCCGAAGATCTTCAGTTCATTGGTCGCTTCCAGCTCGCTGACCGCGGAGGCGGGGTGAGCCAGGGAAAAGCATTTGATGGTTCCGTCGCCCAATGCCCGGGAAGCATCGGAGTTCGGAAGGTTCTGCATATCCACCTTGATGCCGCAGACCTCCAGGACACGGTCGGTCAGAATCTGGTTGGAACTGCCTACCGGGCCGCCAGACCAGGCCTTGCCCTCCAGGTCATAAATGCTGTTGAAGCCCGAGCTGGCCAGTGTGATAAACATATAAATCCCGCCCCAGCCGGGCATGACCGCACGGATATCCGGGCAGGCCTTTTCTCCCTGGAAATCCGCGATGCCGTTATAGGCTTCATACATGACCTCAGTGGCGCACATGGCCATCTCAACGTTTCCGGCCTGTGTCAGCATGGCGTTCGCGGCCGACGCGCCGGTGACTTCCACCGTGGCCTCGTATCCCTCCAGTTTGGAATTGATCACCGTCGAGATCGCGGAAGCGCCGTTATAGAAGCCCCCGCCTACCGATGAGGCACCGATCGAGAATTTTTTCGTTCCTGTTGATGCGGAATCTGTCGATTTTTCTGTGTTTCCGCATGCGGTAAGGGCAGTTAATACCATCACCAAAGCCAATACGAGTGCAAGTGACTTTTTCATCGTTCCATCCTCCTTGTTGAATTGTCTGTACCGCGGAGCGATACCTGTGCCATAGCCGTTCTTCCTGATACTTTATTCTTTATCACAGTTTTCCTAAAATGGAAAATATCAATTCCGTATCGACATATATAACCTGTTTGGCATATCTTTTCCCTGCGTCCTTTCGGATATGCGTTTTTTTTGCCTGCCCTGTCAGACCGCGGACGGATCTGCTATAATATGATACAAAGGTCAAAAGGTCATACGGAGACTGCAGATCTCCGTATCATAAAAAGGAGTTTCCCATGGATTTGTTCGTCAGCAAATACGGCTTCTTTATTGAAATCGCGGAACAGGGAAGTATAACAAAAGCGGCCGAGAAGCTTCATATCTCTCAGCCGGCTCTCAGTAAATATCTGCATCGCCTGGAGCAGTCACTGGGGACGCTCCTCTTCGACCGTTCCGTTCTTCCCATCCGCCTTACCAAAGCTGGTGAAGTGTTTCTGCGCTATGCAGTCCAGGCCGTGAATCAGGAAAAAATGTGCAACGATCAGATCACTGCTTTGCGGGATAATGACTACGAGACGCTCCGGGTCGGTATCGGAACGTGGCGGGCTTCCTGTACGCTGCCCGCCCTTCTCCCCTATTTTGAAGAAAAATACCCCTACGTGCGCGTCATGATCTACGAAGGTCTTTCCGATGATCTTGCGGAGCAGCTGCAGCGGGGAAATATTGACGTCAGCATTCTCGGCTCCGCCGATTCCTATCCCTACATCACGTCTGTCCCGCTTCGGAACGAGCATGTTCTGATGCTGGTAAACAATACGAATCCTGTTCTCAGCCGGCTTTCGATCGACCGGGTGAAAAACGGGGGCATTCCTCATGCGGATCTTCCGGATTTCAGGCAGGAGCGGTTCATCCTGACCTCGCGGCGTCAGGGCTTTGCCCAGGTCATCTACGACTATTTTTCCAGAATTCATTTTATGCCCCGGGAGATCCTGGAGATCACCAATCTGCAGACCGGCATGTATATGACCGCTCAGAGCGATTACATTTCCTTCGTTCCGGAGATCGCCATCCATTCTCTCCTGATCCCGGAAACCATTTCCTATTTTACCTTCGGCGATCCGCCGCTTATTTATCCGATCAGCATCGGGTACTCCGACGCTTTTCCCATGAAAAAATCCACCATGGCGTTCATCGAAACCACCATCGCTTTTACAAACGCCACCTTTTCCATGGGAACCGCTCCGATCAAGGTATAGCAGAGAACATACATAAAGAACCAAACGGAAACTTCCCGCATCCGGCGCCGCCTTCCGCTGCCTCCTGTTCAATTTCCTCTTTACAAACCGCATTGTTTCTGCTACACTGACTTTCCGCCGGGCGGCATGTCCGGCAGACCGGGGTTGTACCGGTTTCGACGGGGGTTTTGAAGCTCCGGGAGCCATCCGCAGACCGTGGCTGCGCATCAAAACGGAATTAAATATAAACGCTAACGACAATTACGCGTTAGCCGCTTAAGCGGCTTGTCGGCCCGGGGCTGCCTGCCCCCCCGGTACACCGGCATCATGAACGGCGGGGCACTGCCTTCCTTAAGCTTTGCGGGACGGTTAGTACAATGAAGCTACTGAAGCCCTGAGCCCGTCTGCGGGCGCCCGGCGGAGGGAATGATAAACCGCAGACTATGATGGTAGGGCCTGGTGTGAATAGGCTTTCGGACAGGGGTTCGACTCCCCTCAGCTCCAACAGAAAAAAGGACTTGCTCTGCAAGTTCTTTTTTCAATGAAATAAATCCACTTGCGTGGATTTGTGAAATGCGCTGCGCGCGTGAAATACACCTTCGGCGTGTGATATGCCTGCGGGCATGGGTGGATTTATTTCATTTCACTTTGCGGCGACGCCGCAAAATCTCACATTCCCGCAAGGGGATATTTCACGTCTCGCACAAGCGAGATATTTCATTGGGGATGACAGGGGACGTCCCCTGTCATCATTCCGCCGCCTGCCCGATCAGTTCGTCCAGCGTGCCATAGAGCGTGCCGATCAGGGCGCGGCCGTCTTCGAGGAGGGCGACGGAGGCGGAGCTGTCGGCGGTGAAGCCGATGTCCGTGAAACTGAGGCCTTCCGGAGCGGTGTAGTGGTAGAGCAAGGTGCCGGTCTGCACCGCGTACACGTGGATGATGTTCTTGGTGAGGCCGGAGAGCAGGATCAGTTTGGAGCCGTCGGGACTGAATTCGCACTGGTGCGCGTAGCGGGTGCCGCGCAGGACGTGGACCATTTGCCCGGTCGAGAGGTCGAAAATGGCGCAGCGCGGGTCGAAGCCGCCGCAGGACGCCATCAGGTCGCCGTTGAAGACCAGGTCGGTGACAGAGTTGTAGCAGTGCTCGGCGACGCACCAGGAGTATTTCACGTTGTTCGGGTCGCTGATGTCAAATGTCTCGATAAAGCCGTCGTAGTGCGTGTACGCGGCGTACTTGGTCTGCGGGTCGATATAGACGGCCGCCTTGCGGTTCGCATTGCCGGGCGGCGTGGAGTAGATTTCGCCGCAGACGTGGCGCAGCTCGCCCAGCATGATGTTCTGCGAGGGGTTGGTGTAGCGCGGCGTCGTGACGAGCTCGCCGTCGAAACTGTCCGCGAGCCGGGCCGTCGCGGCTTCCGGCGTGACAAGCAGCGCGGGATCGCTCCCGTAGGTATTGCTCAGGACTTTGGTGCCGTCGTTGGAAAATGCCGTGCAGGGCAGCGTGGAGAGGACTTCGCCGTTGCGGATGTCGAACACGCCCTCGATCCCGCCGTAGGCGCACACGTATTTGCCGTTGGGCGAGATGGCGGCTTCGGTGACGACGTTGGACTCCGCGGTCTTTTCCCACAGCACTTCCGCGGTCTTTACGTCCACGGCGACGAGCTTGCCGGAATCCAAGAGCAGCACCGTGCTGCCGTCATAATTGATCAGCACCTCGCTCAGAAAGTACGATGAGGCATAAACGCACTGCAGGATATTTTCCCCGGTCTCCGCATTCCAGGCAAAGCACATGTTGCCGGAGGCAGCGGCAACAGTCTTGCCGTCCCCCGAAAACACGATCGGGCTGTAGCCGCGCTCAGAGCTGGATTCCAGCCGGACCTCCCGGGTCCCGTCCAGCGACCGGATCTTCATGCCGATGCCGTAGCCGGGAGAGCCCATGACGATGGACTGCCCGTCCGGAGACAGATCCACCAGGAACGGCTGGATATAGCAGTCCAGGCCGCCTTCCGTGGGCAGGATCTCCTCCTCTGCTCCGGTCTCCGGGTCCCAGACCGCCAGCGCCGTCCGCAGCGGGATCAGCAGCCGGCCGTCCTCCAGGGCAAAGATCCGCTCCCCGATATTCCAGGCGCTGCCGTCGTTCCGGTCGAACTGGGCGACCTGTTCGCCGGTCTCCGTATCGTACACATTGACGAAATTGTACCAGGAATCCACCGTATAGAAATACCGGTCGTCCTTTGTGAAGCCGACACTGCTGAGCGTGGCGTTTTCCGCCCGCGACACCGTGTGCAGCAGACCGCCGTTTTCCGCGTCGATCAGCGTGGCGGAGTTCAGGTTGGTGATCCCGAGCAGGTATTTGTCGTTGTGGGAGAAGACGAGAGAATCGAACTGGCGGTTGTCGTTGTCGATGGTCTGCACGGTCTCGAAGGAACCGGTGTAGACCGCATATTCCAGCGCGGTGTAGAGGTCTTCGTCGTTGCCGTTCCCGACCGTTTCCCGCATGGCCGCTGCCTGCGCGAGGACCTTCCTGGCGGGCAGTTTGTTGCCGCTGCCGACGGAGATGTTGGCCTGCTCGATCATGACTTTCATTTCGTTGGTGACGGCCAGGTCGCGCTGACGGGAGACTTCGTCCTTCTGGCGCGAGATCTCTTCGTTCTGCTGGGAGATCTCGTCGTTCTGTTTGGAAATCTCATCGTTCTGGCGCAGGATCTCGTCGCTCTGTTTGGAAATCTCGTCGCTTTTCCGCGATATTTCCTCGTTCTGCTGCAGGATCTGCTCGTTCTGCGCGCTGATCTGCCGGTTTTTGATCAGGGCGAAGGTCAGGAAGCCCGAAAGCAGGGCGAAAGCCGCCAGGAGGACGGCGGCCGTGATGCGGCGTTTCCGGCGCCGCGCGCGCTGGCGCAGGTCGTCGAAGCGCACACCGAGCATGGGGGCGAGCAGCCGCAGCTTTTCATCGCCCAGCTTTTTGAGCGAGGCGGACAGCGACTCCGCCCGCACGTCGCCCGCCAGCGGTTCGACCTCCACGGTCTCCCCGTTTATGACCGCCGTGCGCAGCTGCAGCGGGAAGCTTTCGTCCGGCTCCCCCTCCACCAGGATGGCCAGGATGTGGTCGCGCCGCCCGAGTTCGATGAAATAGTCCAGCTCGGTCATGCACCAGCGGGACTCCAGATAGCGCGGCGAACAGACCGCAATCAGCCATTCGGAGCTCTCCAGCGCCGTGCGGATATCGCCGCCCAGGTCCGTGGACAGCGGCAGTTCTTCCTGGTCGCGGAACACGCGGCCCATCTTTTTCCGCCCGGAAGATTTCTGAATGTCGCCCGGGACCCCGAAATTTTCGATCAGGGTATGAAGCTTTTTGGCGATCGCCTCGTCCGGCTCGGTGTGCCGGTAAGAAATAAACGCGGTGTACTGATATTCCTGCATCTGTCTGTCCTCCTGAAAAAACGGCGGATATCTTTGTTATGATGATAATAAAACGGGAGAGATTTCTCAAGCGGTTTTTGCGGGCAGGAGGAGATGAGGGAAGGGTTTCTGTCTTGCGAAAAGACGGGGGACGGTTCTGCGGCCTTGGAAAACGGGGGATGGTTCTGCGGCCTTGGAAGACAGGGGACGGTTTGCGGCCTTGCAGAAGACAGGGGCGGTTCTCCGGCTTGCATATTGCCGCCGTTTATCGTACAATGAGGCAGAATGGACGGAACGAAGATGACAGAGGAGCGTCCCCTGTCATCCTGCCGCGGACAGGAGCTGCATATGGACCGCAAACGGCTTTTTGAGATCATTGAGAAGGACGACGATAAGGATAAGCTGAGTCTGGCGTACGATATTTTTATGATCGTGATGATCCTGGTCAGCCTGATCCCGCTCGCGTTTAAGGGCGAGAATTCGGTGTTCACGATTATGGACAAGATGGCGGTGACCGTCTTTATTATTGATTACATCCTGCGGTGGTTCACGGCGGATTACAAATTCGGGAAGCACAGCTGGAAGTCGTTCGCGCGGTATCCGTTCAGTTTCTTCGCGATCGTGGACCTGATCGCGATTTTGCCGTCGCTCAGCATCATCAGCAACAGTTTCCGGGCGCTGCGGATCCTGCGTATGGTGCGGGCGCTGCGCGTGGTGCGCGTGTTCAAGGCGCTGCGGTATTCGCGGAGCTTTGAGATCATCGGGGATGTGCTGCATGAGTCCAAGCGGTCGCTGATCGCGGTGGGCGCGCTGGCCATCGGCTATATCCTGATCTCCGCGCTGGTCATTTTCAACGTGGAGCCGGAGTCGTTCGACAACTTTTTCGACGCGGTCTACTGGGCCACGGTCTCGCTGACGACGGTGGGGTACGGGGACATTTACCCGGTCACCACGATCGGGCGGATCATCACGATGGTGTCCGCGATGTTCGGGATCGCCGTCGTAGCGCTGCCTGCCGGCATCATCACCGCGGGCTACGTGAGCGAGGTCCGGCGGCGGGACGAGGAAAAGCAGGCGGAGAAGGCGCGAGCGGCCGCGCAGGAAAACGCAGAGGAGTAAATATCGGACATGGAATTATACTACGGAAGGCCGGCGGATGAGACCGGCCGCCTGGCCCGGGAGATCCGGACCTATGACCTTTTGGACAGCCTGGGCATCCCCTACCGCCGCACGGACCACGAAGCGGCGGGCACCATGGAGGCCTGCAACGCGATCGACGCCATTCTGGGCGTCGTCATCTGCAAAAACCTGTTCCTGTGCAATCATCAGAAGACGCGCTATTACCTGCTGCTGATGCCGGGGGACAAGAAATTCAAGACCAAGGAACTCTCGAAGCAGATCAATTCCGCGCGCCTGTCCTTCGCGGATGCAGATGATATGCTGAAGTACCTGGACATCGAGCCCGGCGCGGTCAGTGTCATGGGCCTGATGAACGATAAGGACCACGCGGTGCAGCTGCTGATCGACGAGGACGTGCTGGACGAGGAGGAATTCGGCTGCCACCCCTGCGTGAACACGTCCAGTCTGAAAATGAAGACGGCCGATGTGATCGAAAAGTTCCTGCCGGCCGTCGGCCACGACTATTTCCCGGTGCACCTGGTGGGAGAGGATTAAAGCATGGCGCTCACGATCGTCCGCAACGACATCACCAAAATGGCGACGGATGCCATCGTCAATACGGCAAGCAGCCGGCCGGGCATCGGCCGCGGCTGCGATGTGGCCGTATACCGCGCGGCGGGCCCGGAAGAACTGCTCGCGTACCGCACGGAATACATCGGCACCGTGCCCGAGGGGGAAGTGTTTCTGACCCCCGGCTTTGCGCTGCCCGCGAAATATATTATCCACGCGGTGAGCCCGCTGTACCGGGACGGCTCGCAGGGCGAAGAAGATAAGCTCCGCTCCTGTTACCGGAAGAGCCTGGAACTGGCGGCGGCGCAGGGCTTCCGCTCGGTCGCCTTCCCGCTGATCGCGACAGGCAGCTTCGGCTACCCGAAAGAGGAAGGGCTGCGGATCGCGGTGGACGAGATCAACGCGTTCCTGCTGCGGCAGGAGATGCAGGTGTATCTGGTGGTGTTCGGCGATGAGTCGGTCGCGCTGGGGCGGAAGATCACGCCGCACCTGGAAGCGTATATCGACAGCCATTATGCGCAGGAGAAGGCCTGGGAGGAGTATGAGGCGGTCAAGGAGGAGCGCACAGCCTACCGGCCGGCGGCCCCGGGTCCGGCAGCCACGCTGTCGGCAGCTCCGAGACCGGGAACTTTCCGGCCATCGGCTGATTTTCATCCGGTTTCTTCCCGGCCCGCGGCGCTCAGTCCGTCCGGCGAACCGGTGACGGAAGCGGCCCCGAAGCAGAAAAAACGACTGTTTTCCTGGAAATCGAAGAAAGAGACTGCAACGCCGCTGCAGGCGGCAGCCCCGGCCCCGGCGGCCAGCGAGGAGGAGTTCTTTGACTTTGCTTCCGAGCACGAAAGCAAATTGCAGGAGCGGATCCGCCACATATCGGACACCTTCTCCGAATACCTGCTGTATCTGATCAAAGAGAAAGGCATGGACAACGCGGCGGTCTACAAACGCGCCATCGTGGACAAAAAAGTCTTCTCCAAGATCAAAAACAACCCGGATTACCACCCGCAGAAACTCACCGCCCTGTGCCTGTGCGTCGGCGCGTGCCTGAATCTGGACGAGACGCGCGACCTGCTGGCCCGCGCCGGGTATGCGCTGTCGCCCAGCGATAAGACGGACATCATTTTCGCATATTTTATCGAGAACGGGATCTACGACATGATCGAGCTGGATATTCAGCTGGAGGAGCACGGACTGCCGTGCATCATTGAGTGAGGGAAAACCTGCCAAAAGAATGCGGGACTTTATCAGATTTCCGGGAGTAATGCCTTAGGGGCGGCGAGGAAACAAAGATGGAACGGGCAAAAGAATTATTCCTGGAATATTGCGGAAACCAGTACTTCATGGACCTGGACGGTGTCGGCCATGAATACGCCGCATACCATGTTCCGAAAGAAACGGAAGAATTGTGGGCGCAGGAGTATATTTCCGGTTTCCTGGAATCAGAAACGCAGGGAAAAGAAGCGCTGCGGGCTTACTCGGCCGTGACGGAACTGGCGAGGAAGGACAGGCGGGCCGACGTCTGGGAGAAATGTCTGTACTACCCGCTCAGGGCCGGGCATCTGGATGATGTCACGATCCTGTTCATGCTGCCCGGCAGTTTCCGGATGGCGGAACGGGCTGCTGAAAAACGCGGTATTTCCCGGCAAGACGCCGGCGCGTACCTGCAGGAACTGAATGAGTATAGTCGGCAGGTCCGGGAACGGGCGGATCAGGGGACCCTTACGCGGGCGGCGGACTACGTCATGCAGGAGTTTTCCGATCCGGTGTATGTGGCGGGGTATCTGAACGATCTGAAAATGAAATGGACAAGGCTGTCCTGAGGGCCGGACCCGGCCCGCGCCGCTGTTTTTCAGGCCCATCCGGCCGCATATAAAATATTTTTGCATATTTTACAAGGTCGCCCGCGCGGCGACCTGTTTTATTCTGCGCCGCCGTATAATGAGCCCGGAAAGAGAAAAAACCCGCAAGGGAAGCATAAAAAAGGAGGACAGAACGATGCGTAAGAATTTAACGGAAGTGGTTTTCATCTTAGACAGAAGCGGGTCCATGAGCGGCCTGGAGGCGGACACGATCGGCGGCTTCAACTCCCTGATCGAAAAGCAGAAAAAGGAAGAGGGCGAGGCGCTGATCTCCACGGTGTTGTTCGACGATAAGATCGAGGTGCTGTACGACCGTGTGCCCGTGGGCAAGGTCGAGCCGATGACGGACCGCCAGTATTACGTGCGCGGCTGCACGGCGCTGCTGGATGCGGTGGGCCGGGCGATCCATCATATCTCGCAGGTGCATAAGTACGCGCGGGAGGAGGACCGGCCGGAGAAGACGCTGTTCGTCATCACGACGGACGGGATGGAGAACGCCAGCCGGGAGTACAGTTATCAGAAAGTGAAGGAGATGGTGGAGCACGAAAAGGAGAAGTACGGCTGGGAGTTCCTGTTCCTGGGCGCGAATATCGACGCGGTGGCGGAAGCGCGGCGCTTCGGGATCGGCGCGGACCGGGCCGTGCGGTACGTGTGCGACAGCGCGGGGACGGAGCTGAATTACCGGGTCGTGTCCGAAACGGTATCGACGGTGCGGCGGGCGAAGAGCCGGGCGGAAGCGTCAGCGGCGATGGCGGCCTGCTGCGCGCCGATCCGTGAGGATTATGAGGCGCGGGGAGAAGAGAATAAAAAACGGGCACGGCGCGCCAGATAAGGCGGCGCATCGTGCTGGCCGGTCCGGTTTTATTCCCGGCGCGCGACTTTCAGGCTGTAGCCGCCTTCGATCAGGACCAGGAGGATCCAGCCGACGGTGACGGCGGCGCAGATGCCGGGGATGTTCCAGAGCGGGATAAGGAGCGAGGAGAGGACCACGCGCAGGACGATCTGTGAGCCGGACGCGATCATGGTCAGGCGCAGGCGCCCGATGCCGCGGAAGAAGCCCTGGATGACCTCGCCCAGAAAGGCGAACAGGTACGGCAGCGCCATGGTCCGCGCATACGCGGTGCCGGCGGCAATCACCTCTTCATGCGAGGAAAACAGCCCGATGAAGCGCGGCGCGAGCAGCCACAGGACGGCGCCCAGCACGGCCCACAGGACCACTTCGCAGCGGATCACGGTGTAGTAGAATGCGCGCACGCGGTCGCCGTCCTTCCGGCCCTTGCTCAGCGAGATCCCGACCACCATCGCAGCGCTGATGCCCTGCGAGAAGCAGAAGAGGAACTGCTCCACGCGCATGCTCATGTTGTAGCCGGTGACGGAGTGGGTGCCCAGCGGCGTCAGCATGCCCTGGATCAGGAAGCGGCCCACCATGACTACGGCCTGCTGCAGCGCGGCCGCCCAGGCGAAGCTGAGGATGGTGCCTGCCTCATGCCGGTCGATCCGGAGCCCGCCCCGCTTCAGGCGCAGCGGCTCGCAGTGCTTCGAGGTGTAAAGCGCCAGCCAAACGGTCGACAGGATCTGGCAGAACACCGTGGAGCAGGCTACGCCCCGGATGCCCAGCTGCAGGACGCCGCACAGTAAAAGGTCCAGCAGCGCATGCAGCACGGAGGAGACCAGCAGCACGTAAAACGGCGTCCGGGAATTGCCCCAGGCGCGCAGCACGGCCGCAAAATAATTGTAGAGGTAGTTGAAGAGGAGGCAGCTCAGGATGATGACGAGGTAGGACATCGCGTAGGCGATGACTTCCGGATCGTGGCCCTGTGCAACAAGAATGGAACGCGCGGCGAGCAGGCTGACGGCGGAGAGACCCAGCGTGACGAGGCCGCCGCCGGCCAGCGCCGTGGCGTGGACTCTTTTGAGGCGCTCCCAGTCTTCGGCGCCGCAGAGCTGTCCGACCAGCACGCCGATGCCGATGCTGCAGCCCAGCAGCAGGGCGTACAGGATATCCATGATGGGGGAGGCGACGCTGATGCCCGCGAGCGGGAGGTCGCCGAGATATTTGCCGACCACCATGGCGTCGACGATATTGTAGAGCTGCTGGAAGATATTGCCCAGGATGATGGGGAACGCAAAAATCAGGAGGGTCGGCAGGGGCCGGCCGGTCAGCAGCGTTTCTTTGTTTTGCGGGTGCAGTTTCAGTTTCATCAGGGGACGCTCCGTGCCTATTATAGCCCTGCGGAGGCGCAAAAACAATCCCCCGGATGCTGCGCCGGCGGAAAATAAAGCGGGCCGGGGGAACGGAGCCGGGCGGTGATCTGTGAAGAAACGGTGATTCGCCGTTTTTTTGTGCGTCAAAACGACACACGGCCGGCGCAGAGTTCACTGGCAGTGCGGCGCGGGCCGTGTTACGATTTTTCCGGACAGAGCGGTCCGGAAGGGAGGTGGGCCATGCCGAGAACCAAATGGGCGCTTCTGATCCTGGCCTGCCTGATGCTGGCGGGCGGGATCGCGTACTGGCAGAAAGACGGCGGCGCGGGCCCGGAGATCGTCCGGGAGGAGCTGCTGGGGGCAGGGACGGTACGGGCGGCGGAATCGAAGGAAACCGCAGGGCCGTCGGAAAGATCGGAAACTGCAATAAAAACGGTGACGGCGGAAACGCTGGAAGCATCGGAAGCCGCAGAAATAACAGAAGCAGCGGAATCATCAGAGACCGCGGAAACATCCCGGACAGTATCCCCGCCCGCCCCGCAGACGGTCGGCGAGTGGATCTTTGCCACGGAACCCCTGCTGGTCAATATCAACACCGCAGGGCAGGAGGAACTGGAAAAACTGCCCGGGATCGGTCCCGCGAAAGCGCTCGCCATCCTGCAGTACCGGGCGGAAAACGGCCCTTTTCGGACGATAGAGGAGCTGATGAAAGTTCCGGGGATCAAGGAGGGAACGTTCAATAAGATCAAAGCGTATGTCACGGTCTGACGGCCCGGAGCAGGCGGCGCTTCCGCCCGGCCCGGCCGCGCCTTCCCGGCAGAGGGGCATTCGGCGCCCCGTTTTCTGGCTTGCACTGCTGTGGATGGCGGCCCTGGCCGTGCTGCGGCTGCTGGACGTGCCTTTGCACAGCCCTTCGGCGGCGGAATCGTATCTGGAGAAAGCGGGGCAGACGGAAGGAAGCCTGCTCGGCACGCTTTCGGAAATCAGCGTTACGGGCAGCGGGAATTACGCTCTGACGCTGTCCGGGGCGGTGTTCACGCCGGACGCCGGAGCGGCGGAGATATCGGTGGAAGCGGAAGACCCGGATGAGGAAACCGTGGCGGCGGAAGCGGAAACTGTGGCGTCCAACTCCCCCGGCCCCCTCCCGGCAGGCGAAGTCCTGGTATACTTTCCGCCCGCCGCAGACCTGGTGCCCGGCCCGGTCCTGGAAATTCGGGGGACGCTGAAATTGTTTGCGGAAGCGGACAATCCCGGGGAATTCGATGCCCGGGCCTACTACCTGTCCCGGGGCACCGCCTGCTGCATGGAGGGGGCCGCCCTGCGGATCGTCTCGCCCCGCCGCGCGCCGCTGGCGGAAGCCGCCTTCCGGCTGAAGGAATACCTCCGCCGCGGGCTGCAAAAGCTTTACCCGGCCGACGAGGCGGCCCTGCTGAGCGCTGTGCTCCTGGGTGACCGGGGCGGTGTGGACACGGAAACGGAGCGTTTATACGAACAGGCGGGGATCTCCCACCTGCTCTCCGTCAGCGGCCTGCATGTAAGTTTCTGGGCCGTGATCCTGGGCCGGCTGACAGGCTTTTTCCTATCCTTTTTTCCCTTCAGCCGGGGACGCGGCTTCTGGTCGCGCCGGGGGTTCGGCCTGCTGCGCGCCGTCACGGCCGCGGGCGGCATCGTTTTCTACATGATGCTCTGCGGGAGCCGGATCCCGGTGCAGCGGGCCGGCCTCATGGCGGTGCTGCTCCAGGCCGCGGCAGGCCTGGGCCTGTCCTTCGACCTGCCCTCGGCCTGGGGAGCCGCCGCGCTCGCCGCGCTGATCCCCTCGCCGACAGCCCTGTTCCAGGCTTCGTTCCAGCTGTCGTTCGGCTGCGTTTTTCTGCTGGGCTGCCTGCTTCCCGTGCTGTCCCGCCGCCTGCTCGCGGAGACCGGGCCCGCCCGCGCGCTGCTGGTCCCGGTCCTGCTGCAGATGGGCCTGCTCCCGCTGACGCTGCGGCATTATTACACTTTCCGGCCTTATGCGGTATTCGCCAATCTGCTGGCAGTCCCGCTGGCGGGGCCGGTCCTGGTCTTCGGCTTTCTGAGCGTACTGCTGGCGGATGTCTGTTGGCCGGCAGGCGTCGGTCTGGCCGGCGGCGTCCGCTTCCTGCTGGATCTGATCCGCCGGATGTGCGAGCTGGTGGACGCCCTGCCCCTGCCCAGTCTCGTGACGGGGCGGCCCGCGCTCTGGCAGATCCTGGCTTATCTGGGCCTGGCCCTGACCGGGCTGGCCGCCGTTTTCCACATCCGACGCCGCGAAGTGGAAAGCCTGACGCTGCAGATCCGGCGGGCCGGGGAATCCCGCTTCCGCAAAGCTTTCCGGGACGCCCGGAGCACGGCCCTGCTGCTGTGGCTCTGGCTGCTGGCGGCCGGCAGCGTCTTCCTGATCCGCCTCCCGGGGCCCGCGCAGATCACCAGCCTGTACGTAGGGCAGGGGGACTGCCACGTGATCACGCTGGAAAACGGGCACAGTTATCTGGCTGACGGAGGCGGCGGCACGGAGACCGTGGGAGAGCGGGTGATCCTGCCTTGCCTGAAATACCGGGGTATCCGGCAGCTGGAGGCCGTCATCGTTTCGCACCCGGACAGCGACCATGTGAACGGCCTGCTCACCCTTATGCAGGCGCCGGAACTGCAGATTAAATGCCTGATCCTGCCGGAAGTCTTCCTCCATTCGGAGAAGGCGGAAGCCCTGATGCGGGCGGCGGAAGAAGCGGGGATCCCCGTGCGTCCGGTCCGGGCGGGCGACGCCTGGCAGGACGGAAACTTCACTTTTTCCGTCCTCTATCCCGGCCGCACCACCGAGGTGGACGATAATGAAAGCTCCCTGGTGCTGCGCCTGGAGCGCCCCGGCTTTTCCCTGCTGCTCCCCGGCGATCTGGGCGGGACCGGGGAAGAGATGCTTCTCCATGCCTACGGGGATGCCCTGCAGCCCGTGACGGTCCTGAAAGCGGGCCATCACGGCTCGCGTTTCAGCACGTCCGCCACGTTTCTGGACCGGCTGCAGCCCCGCCTGGCCGTGATCTCGTGCGGGCGGAACAACCGCTTCGGCCACCCGGCTCCGGAAACGCTGGAACGGCTGGCGGCCGCGGGCTGCCGTGTGCTGCGCACGGACGAGGCCGGGGCTATTACGCTTTCCGTGGCCGGGGACGGGACGTTTTCAATCAGTTTATTTCATCAGAAGGAGGAAACCGATATGTCAGATCGGAACGCAGACCGCGAGCCGGATAAAAACAGCCGAACCGCCTTGATCGCGAGTATCGTGATGGTGGCGGCCGGGATCATCGCCGTGTGCCTGGCGTTGCTGCTGCCGCGGAAAACGCAGGAGAGCAGCGGTGAAAACGATTTGTCCGCCGCCCTGTCCGCGGCCGTTTCGCAGACGGAAGAGCGGGAGACGGATCATACGAAAGGAAACGCATCCGCAACAGAGACGCACCGCGGAACGGAGACAGGAGCAGGAGCGGGAACGCCGTCCTCTTCCTGGCCCATAACGGCTCCGGCTGGGACCGAAGAGGACCTGTCCGCAGAAATCACGCTGTCTCCCCGGATCCCGGAACGGAACGCCGGCCGGGGCGGCCCGCCGGAAGACCCGCAGGCGGACGGGTTCTACCTGGACCTGAACCTGACGGACCGGCTGTACGAACTGTTTGCCGGAGACCTGACCAATAACACGGATCCGGACGACCCGTTCCGCAGCCTCAGCTCTGACATGAAAAAAGAGCTGGACGCCCTGGCGGAAGAATTCGCCGCCGGCACGCTTTCTGCCGACGAACTGAAGGAAAGCGTGAAAGGCAAAAGCTTCATCTGGCCCGGGGACAAAGCCGGCCTGCTGCATCCGCTGGGGGATTTTTCGGCCCGCTGCTACCTGTACCCCGGCCGCGACATGTCCCTCGCGAAGGAGCGGATCCTGCTGACCAACCTCACGCCGCGGCATTATCTCTTCCTGCGCGTGTACTACCATCCCGGACAGAATGCGGTGCGCATCTACATGGTGAACGGGCTGATCTACTGAGCCGGTCGGCAAAAAGAGGATGACAGCGGGGGCCTTTTGCGGTACAATACGAACTGCAAGGAGGTATGGCTCATGTCTGTTTACTGTTATCGCTGCGGCCAGCGGCTGGCCGGCGGAGCCAGGCGCTGTCCCAACTGCGGCAGTTCGATCTTTTATGATGAAAGCGGTCTGAGAGAAGACTTTATCAAACGCGGCACCGCGGAAACTCCGGTCATGGACGAAAACGCGGCGCAGGCGTATTCCGACCATAAAGATTATGAAGGGACTTATGAAAACGGCTCTGGAAGTGCTGCGGGCGATCCCGGCAGTTCCCCCTATCGGGAACCTTATGAAAGCAGCTCCGGAGCGGACCCTTACGGGAATACGAACGGGAACTCTTACGGTTCTTCTTTCCATCCTTACGGCAACGGTGCATATAACAATGCTCCCTTCGGCAGCGCTGCCCGCTCTGCCTCCGCGGCACCGGTGGTCCAGACTAAGCGGGACGTCATTGCCAAATGGGCCATGCTGTGCGGGATCGGCGGCTTGATCATGACCGTTTTCCCCCTGGCCGGACTCCCCCTGTCCATCGCCGCGCTCGTGATGGGGATCATGGGCCTGAAGGCGGAACACCGGAAAGGCCGGGCGATCGCGGGTATGATCATGGGCATCGCTGGTTTCCTGATGAATGCGGCCATACTGGCGCTGGCAATCTATATCGTGGCGCATCCGGAACTGCAGAGCCAGCTGGAACAGATGGCGAATGATTCAAACTCTCTGTTCAGCTATTTCCTTCGCTAAGGAAGCAGAGCCATGGGCTGGATTATCGCCGGGGCGGTCCTGTCGGCCGTCTTCGGCTGGACTTTTACGGTCGGGATCACGAATGAAGGCAATCTGCTGGGGACGGCGATCGGCGTCCTCCTGATTCTATACGGGATCTTCCGCAAAAAAATAACGCCCCTGCTGAGGCGGATCTTTCTGTCCGTCCTGGGCCTGGGGGCGCTGCTGGTCCTGATCAGCGGTGTGGCCATCGTGCGCCAGAGCCGGCAGACGCCCCGGCAGGAGGAAGGCACCGTCGTCATCCTCGGCTGCGGCGTGCGGGGCACGGTCCCGTCGCTGATGCTGCAGACCCGGATCGACGCGGCCGCGGACTATCTGACAGCCCATCCCGGTCTGACGGCCATCTGCTCCGGCGGGCAGGGCCGCGGCGAAAGCATCAGCGAGGGCGAGTGCATTTACCGGGAACTGACGGCCCGCGGCATCGCGGCGGAACGGCTCCGGGTGGAAGACCGCTCCTCCAATACCGAGGAAAACCTCCGTTTTTCCGCGGAGATCATAGAAAAAGAGGGCCTCAGCCCCCGTCTGATCCTGATCAGCAGCGAATACCATCTGTACCGGGCGGTCCTGAAAGCGCAGCGCCAGGGCCGGGAAGCGGATACCGTTCCGGCGCATACCCCGCTGCGCCTGCTGCCGACCTATTTCCTCCGCGAATGCCTGGGCGTCGTGAAGGAGTGGGTCTTCCCTTAACGCTCAGGCGCTGCCGCCCAGCAGCATCTGCACCAGCTTGCAGAATGCCGTGACCGCTACCAGAAACGCCGCGAAAATACCGAAACAGGCCCAGAACCGTTTCCCCTTCGACCGGATACGGCTGATCCCGATCCTGTCCTGCAGCCCCAGATAATTGCAGTAGATCGCAGGCAGCCCCAGAAAACCCGCCACGGTAAAAACGATGACCGCCAGCTTGTCCCCGAGGACCATATCGTCCCGGGCACCTTGCAGCACCACCAGAAACATCAGGATATACCACAGCGACGCCGCCAGCATCTTCCCGGGATTGCCGCTGCGGAAACCGGGCGGCAGAAAACGGCGGACGCCGGACGGCGGAGCGGGACTCGCAGAGATTTCCCCGTAGGCCTGGCCATCTGCATCGGCCCGGCTGCGCACAGTCCCTGCCGGCAGACTGCCGATATCCCCCAGCGCCTCCTCCAGCGCGGCCGCGGAAGCATACCGCTCCCCGGGCTCCAGCCGGATGCAGCGCTGAATGACCGCCCGCATCGGCGGATCCTCCGTCAGTTTTTCCCCGGGGAAGGCCCCGGTGAGCAGCATGTTCATCAGCACGCCCATCGCATAGATGTCCGTGGCGGGCCCCGAAGCGCCGAACCCGTATTGCTCCGGCGCCGCATACCCCTTCGTCCCGATCAGTTTGGTGTCCCGGGAGTCTCCCGCCCGGAAGACCCTGGCCGCGTCCAGGTCCAGCAGCCGCACTGACCCCTCCTTCGTCAGGATAACGTTGGACGGC
>JAFRNR010000023.1 GCA_017430085.1 Lachnospiraceae bacterium
CATATGGTTTCCTTTGTCTGCGGGCCGTTGAGACAACGGCCCCTACGGGGTTGTTGGGTTTCTTTTGTCTGCGGGCCGTTGGGACAACGGCCCCTACGGGGTTGTTGGGTTTCCTTTGTCTGCGGGCCGTTGGGACAACGGCCCCTACTAAGTTGTTGGTTTCCTTTGTTTGCCGGGCCGTTGGCACAACGGCCCCTACAATTATTTCGTTATTGTTTCCGCCCGTGGCACTGTTTGTATTTTTTGCCGCTGCCGCAGGGGCAGGGGTCGTTCGGGTAGATCTTGACGTCGGCGCGCTTGACGGGGGCTTTGGCGACGGAGTCGTCGCGGTTCGTGCCGATGGCTTTGGCGACCTGTTCGCGCTCCACTTTCTGCTCCTGGCGGATGTGCAGGAGGGCCTGGACCGTGTCTTCCTGGATGCCGGCGGTCATGGCCTCGAACATGTCGAAGCCCTGCATCTTGTATTCCACCACCGGATCTTTCTGGGCGTAGGCCTGCAGGCCGATGCCCTGGCGCAGCTGCTCCATGTCGTCGATGTGGTTCATCCAGCGGCGGTCGACGCAGCGCAGCAGGATCACGCGCTCGATCTCGCGCATCTTCTCGGGATCGCCGATCTCCGCCTCCTTCCGCTCGTACAGCCGCACGGCTTCTTCCTTGATGTACTGCTTCAGGTCGCTCTTATGCCGGAAGTCTGCCACGGTCTGCTCCGTGATCGGCGCGATGGGGACCAGCGGGAGCAGAGCCTGGTTCAGGTCGTCCAGTTCCCACTCGTGCGGGTGGGAATCGTCGGAGATGTAGGTGTCCACGGCGGCGTCGCACACGTCGGCCAGCATCTTCATGATCACGCCGCGCATGTCTTCGCCGTCCAGCACGCGGCGGCGCTCGGCGTAGATGAGTTCGCGCTGCTCGTTCTTGACCTGGTCGAATTCCAGCAGGTTTTTGCGGATGCCGAAGTTGTTGCCTTCGATCCGCTGCTGGGCCCGCTCGATGGCCTTGGACAGCATTTTGTGCTCGATCGGCTCGTTGTCCGGGACGCGCAGGGAGTTGAACAGGTTCATCATCCGGTCGCCGCCGAACAGACGCATCAGATCGTCCTCCAGCGAGATGTAGAAGCGGGATTCGCCCGGGTCGCCCTGACGGCCGGCACGGCCGCGCAGCTGGTTGTCGATGCGCCGGGATTCATGGCGCTCGGTGCCCACGATCTTCAGGCCTCCGGCCGCTACGGCTTCCTTGTCCAGTTTGATATCGGTACCGCGGCCGGCCATGTTCGTGGCGATGGTGACCGCGCCGTGGACGCCGGCTTCGGCGATGATGGCGGCTTCCTGCTCATGGTAGCGCGCGTTCAGCACGTTCAGCTTGACGCCCTTCTTCCGCAGCATCGCCGCGATCTCTTCCGAGGCCTCGATGGTCACGGTGCCGACCAGCACGGGCTGGCCCTTGGCGTGCGCCTCCGATACCGCCTCCACGATGGCGTGCAGTTTTTCGCGCCGGGTCTTGTAGACCAGGTCTTCCAGGTCCCTGCGCTGTACCGGGACGTTGGTCGGGATCTCGATGACGTCCATGCCGTAGATATCGCGGAATTCCTTTTCTTCCGTCATCGCAGTACCGGTCATGCCCGCCTTCTTTTCGTATTTGTTGAAGAAGTTCTGGAAGGTGATGGTGGCGAGGGTCTTGGACTCGCGCTTTACCTTCACGTGCTCCTTCGCTTCAATGGCCTGGTGCAGGCCGTCGGAATAGCGGCGGCCCGGCAGCACGCGGCCGGTGAATTCGTCGACGATCAGCACTTCGTTGTCCTTGACCATGTAGTCCTGGTCGCGGAACATCAGGTAGTGCGCGCGCAGCGCGAGGATGATGTTGTGCTGGATCTCCTGGTTCTCCACATCCGCCAGGTTGTCGATCTGGAAGAATTTTTCCACGGCTTCGACGCCCTGCGCGGTCAGGTGGACCTGCTTTTCCTTCTCGTTGACGATGAAGTCGCCGGTCTCCTGCTCCTCTTCCTTCATCAGGATGTCCATCTTGGACAGTTCCTTGGCTTCGCCGCGCTTTAAGCGGGTGGCCAGGTAGTCGCAGGTCTCGTACAGTTTGGTGGAGCGGGTGCCCTGGCCGGAAATGATCAGAGGGGTGCGGGCTTCGTCGATCAGGATCGAGTCCACTTCGTCGACGATGGCGTAGTGGAGCTTGCGGAGCACGAGCTGCTCTTTATAGATGACCATGTTGTCGCGCAGGTAGTCGAAACCCAGCTCGTTATTGGTCACGTAGGTGATGTCGCAGCCGTAGGCCTGCTGGCGCTCTTCCGGGGTCATGCTGTTCAGGACGCAGCCCACGGTGAGGCCCAGGTAGCGGTGGATCTCGCCCATCCACTCCGCGTCACGCTTGGCCAGGTAGTCGTTGACGGTCACCACCTGGACGCCTTCGCCGTCCAGCGCGTTCAGGAACGAGGGCAGGGTGGCCACGAGGGTCTTGCCTTCACCGGTCTTCATTTCCGCGATGCGGCCCTGGTGCAGGATGATGCCGCCCATCAGCTGCACGGGATAATGCTCCAGCCCGATGGCGCGGCGGGCGGCTTCGCGCACCAGCGCGAACGCTTCCACCAGCATGTCGTCCAGGGATTCGCCGTGGCGGCGGCGGTCCTGCAGTTCCCGGGTCTTCGCCCGCATCTGCTCCTGGCTCATCTCCATCATCTGCGGCCGCAGGGCGATGATCTTGTTGACCAGCGGTTTGATGCGGTTGAGCTCCTTTTCGCTGTAGGTGCCGAATATTTTGGTTACTAAACTCATGTTGTATTATCCTTTACGGTTTTTTCACGGGCAGCCGGTGAGCGCTCCTGCGGGAATCCCGCATCGTCATGAACGGGCGGCAGCCTCTGCGGTCATTCTGCGGTGATCACCGGACCTCGGCGCCGGCGCCGACGGGGCGGCCGACGGTCATCAGGGACAGGTTGCCGTCCGCGTCTTCCGCGGAGAGGAGCATGCCTTCGGAAAGTAGGCCGGCCAGCTTCGCGGGCTTTAAGTTCACGATGGCCATGACCTGCTTGCCGACCAGTTCTTCGGGCTTGTACCAGGCCTTGATGCCGGAGACGATCTGGCGCTTTTCGCCGCCGAAGTCGATCTCGAAGCGGAGCAGTTTGCGGGACTTCGGAACTTCCTCGCAGACCAGGACGGTGCCGACGCGGAACTCCAGTTTTTCGAAGTCCTCATACTCCACTTCCGCCTTATGGGTCAGGGGAGCGGCTTCCTCCGCGGGGGCTTCCGCCTCCGCCGGTGCGGGTTCGAGCGCCGGGGCCGGGAACAGCTCCGCCACTTTCTTCATGACCGCGGCGGGATCCAGGCGCGCGAACAGCTGCTCGGGCGCTTCCGTCACTTTGGTTTCAGGCAGCAGGCCGAATTCACCCAGTTTTTCAAAAGGACGCAGTTCGGTGCCCAGCTGCTTCACGATCTTCTCCGCCGTCTCCGGCAGGAACGGGGCCAGCAGGCTGGCGCCGACCGTCAGGCCTTCGGCCAGGTGATACAGCACGGAAGCCAGGCGGTCCTGTTTTTCCGGATCCTTTGCCAGCGCCCAGGGCGTCGTTTCGTCGATGTACTTGTTGCAGCGCTTGAACAGCTCCCAGATATGCGTCAGGGCGTCCGCCACGTGGAGGGTCTCCATGTCCTTCTCCACCTTCGCGGGCGTTTCCTTGGCCAGCGCGATCAGTTCCTCATCCACGGGCTCGTGCACGCCGGCCTTCCACACGCGGCCGCCGAAGTACTTGTTGCTCATGGCCACGGTGCGGTTCAAGAGGTTGCCCAGCACGTTGGCCAGGTCCGTGTTGATGCGCTCGATCAGCAGTTCCCAGGTGATGACGCCGTCGTTGTCGAAAGGCATCTCGTGCAGCACGAAATAGCGCACGGCGTCCAGGCCGAACATGTCGATCAGCTGGTCCGCGTACAGGACGTTGCCCTTGGATTTGCTCATCTTGCCGTCGCCCTGCAGCAGCCAGGGATGGCCGAACACCTGCTTCGGCAGCGGCTCGCCGAGCGCCATCAGGAAAATGGGCCAGTAGATGGTATGGAAGCGGATGATGTCCTTGCCGATGACGTGCACGTCCGCCGGCCAGAACTTCTTGTACCGTTCGCCGTGCTCCTCTTCCGCATGGTAGCCCAGCGTGGTGATATAGTTGGTCAGCGCGTCCAGCCACACGTACACCACGTGTTTGTCGTCAAAGCTGACCGGGATGCCCCACTTGAAGGACGTGCGGGACACGCACAGGTCCTGCAGGCCGGGCAGCAGGAAATTGTTCATCATCTCGTTCTTGCGCGCGACGGGCTGGATGAATTCCGGATGCCCGTTGATGTAGGCGATCAGCCGGTCCGCATACTTGCTCATGCGGAAGAAATACGCTTCCTCCGACGCTTTCTGCACGGGCCGTCCGCAGTCCGGGCAGCAGCCGTTCTCCAGCTGCGATTCGGTGAAGAAGGATTCGCACGGCGTACAGTACCAGCCTTCGTAGCTGCCCTTGTAGATGTCGCCCTGCTCGTACAGTTTTTTGAAGATCTTCTGCACTTCGGCTTCATGGTAATCGTCCGTAGTGCGGACGAAGTAATCGTAGGAGATGTTCAGGGAGTCCCAGATCCCGCGGATGTCGCCGGCGATCTTGTCCACGAACGCCTTGGGTTCCATGCCGGCGTCCTTGGCCTTCTCCTCGATCTTCTGGCCGTGCTCGTCCGTGCCGGTCTGGAAGAAGACGTCGTAGCCCTGGGCCCGGCGGAAGCGGGCGATGGCGTCGGTCAGCACGATCTCGTAGCAGTTGCCGATGTGCGGCTTGCCGGAGGCGTACGCGATGGCGGTGGTAATATAGTAAGGTTTGTCAGGATAAGTCTGCATATGGTCTCCTTTTTTCCCTGCCGGACCGCTTCTTGTGCATACACAAAGAAGCCCTGCCGGGCATTTGGGGTAAGTATACCATAAGAATCCGCCTCTTGCAATATCTCCCGCCGCAAAGAATGGCAAAAGCGCGGGCATCCCGGACAGTTTTCATCATTTTTCTTGACTTTTTCCGAAAAAACTTTATCCTAGAAGAGCGGAAAGAAACCGCCCCCGCACCGCGGGCCGGCGCAGTTCCTTTTCAGAAGAGAATGCAAGGAGAAAAAAACATGATGAAAAAAACTGCTGCCCTGCTGTTATGTCTCCTGATGGTCGTTTCCCTGGCCGCGTGTTCGGGCTCGCCGGCCCCGACCCAGCCGGCCACGACTCCGGCCGCGACCACGGACGCCATAGAGGAACACTTCGACCTGATCCCCTTCGTGAAGGACGGAGAGATCTATTTTGACATCCACGTGACGGACGCGATCAAGAACTTTGCGGTCAAGGTCGACGGCCAAGCCGTGGAATCGGGCAAAGGACTTACCTTCACGGACAAGACCCAGATCACCTTTGAAGGGGAAGCCGATGCGGACAAGTCCCTCGACATGTATGTCATCTTCGGCGTGAAAGACGGCAACTACTACCGTTTCAACCAGTCCATCAGCAACGGGATTGACGCCGACCGCGCGATGGAACGGCTCCCCAAGGTGATCTCCGACGTTCTGTCCGGCAACAACAAGATCCTGGTCATCGTCACGGAAAAGCCCGGGGACTGGGATCACAGCCTCAGTGAGAAGCTGAACGAATTCCTGACTCCGCTGGTGGGCAAATAAGCCGCACCCGGACGGTCACGGAGGGACGCCCCGCGCGTCCCTCTTTTTTTATGGCTCCACGTGTTGAATTTCCGTTTCGAATCATCTATAATGATTTTTTGATAAGAATTTTCGTGCTTTCCAAAAATCTTTTTTGATCGAAAAGGAATCATATCACTATGGCAAAAGAGCAATTTATGGTTGTTGACGGAAACGAAGCCGCCGCATACGTGGCCTATGCGTTTTCCGAAGTGGCGGCGATCTATCCCATCACGCCTTCTTCCCCCATGGCGGAAAAGACCGACGAATGGTCCGCGAACGGCCGGAAGAACCTGTTCGGGCAGACGGTCTCCCTGGTCGAGATGCAGTCCGAAGCCGGCGCCATCGGCGCGGTGCACGGCGCACTGGAGGCGGGCTCCCTGGCCACCTCCTTCACTTCCTCCCAGGGCCTGATGCTGATGATCCCGGTGCTGCACCGCATCAGCGGCACGCGCCAGCCCGCCGTGCTGCACGTGGCGTCCCGGACCGTGGGCACGCACGCGATGTCCATCTTCGGCGACCACAGCGACGTGATGAACTGCCGTCAGACCGGTTTCGCCCAGCTGTCCACCGGCTCCGTGCAGGAAGTCATGGACCTGGCCGCCGTCGCGCACCTGTGCGCCGTGAAGGCCCGCGTGCCGTTCATGCATTTCTTTGACGGCTTCCGGACCTCCCACGAGATCCAGAAGGTCCGCGCCATCCCGTACGAGGAATTCGGCAAACTGCTCGACTGGGACGCCGTGAAGAAATTTCGCGCGGAGGCGCTCAACCCGAACCATCCCACGCTGCGCAACACCGTGCAGAACCCGGACGTGTACTTCCAGTTCCGCGAGGCCAACAACCGCTTCTACGACGGCCTGCCCGCGCTGGTGGAGGAATACATGGGCCGGATCAATGAGATCACCGGCCAGGATTACCACGTGTTCAATTACTTCGGCGCGCCGGACGCGGAGCGCGTGATCGTGGCCATGGGCTCCGTGAGCGGCACCGTGCGCGAGACCGTGAGCGTCCTGAACGCCGCGGGCGGAAAGGTCGGCTTCCTGCAGGTACACCTGTTCAACCCGTTCTCCGCGGAGATGTTCCGGGCCGCGCTGCCGAAGACGGTGAAGAAGATCGCCGTCCTCGACCGCTGCAAGGAAATGGGCGCCGCGGGCGATCCGCTGTACCTGGCGGTCTGCGCCGCGTTCGCGAACCGGAAGGACGCCCCGTACATCACCGGCGGCCGCTACGGCCTCTCCTCCAAGGATACGACGCCCGCGCAGATGAAGGCCGTGTTCGACCACCTGCTGCTGGATGAGCCGTGGAGCAACTTCACTGTCGGCATCACGGACGACGTGACGCACCGGTCCCTGCCCGTAGGCGCGCCGCTGGCCATCCCGTATAAGAAGATGGTGGCGTGCAAGTTCTGGGGGCTGGGCAGCGACGGCACGGTCGGCGCGAACAAGAACTCGATCAAGATCATCGGCCAGAACACGCCGATGTATACGCAGGCCTATTTCGAATACGACACGAAAAAATCCTTCGGCATCACGCGCAGCCACCTGCGCTTCGGCGAAGAGCCCATCATCGGCTCCTACCTGGTGACCGAGGCGGATTTCGTGGCCTGCCACAACCAGTCCTTCCTGAAGAAATATGACATCCTGTCCGAGCTGAAGCAGGGCGGCACTTTCCTGCTCAACACCTCCTGGAACGAGGCGGAGCTGGAGGAGAAGCTGCCGGCCGAAGTGAAGCGCCTGCTGGCGGAAAAGGACGCGAAATTCTATATCATCGACGCGAATACGATCGCGCGCGAGCTGGGCCTGGGCAACCACGCCTCCATGGTGCTGCAGTCCGCGTTCTTCACGCTGGCGGACATCATCCCGATGGAAGAAGCGCTCGGCTTCATGAAATCCGCCGCGGAGAAGACCTTCCGCAAGAAAGGAGACGCGGTGGTGCAGATGAACCTGGCCGCCATCGACCAGGGCGCCGGCCACGTGAAGCGCGTGGAGATCCCGGCCGCCTGGAAGACCGCGGATGACGGCGCAGCGTCTCCTGTCACCACGTTCGGCGTGCTGCCGACGGATCCGCCGTTCATCAAAAACATCCTGCGGCCCATCAACGCGCTGAAGGGCGACGACCTGCCCGTCTCCGCCTTCGCCGGGATCGAGGACGGCACGATGCCGCTGGGGACCACTGCGTACGAAAAGCGCGGCATCGCCACGGCGCTGCCCGTCTGGGATCCCGCGGTCTGCGCGCAGTGCAACCGCTGCTCGTTCGTCTGCCCGCACGGCGTCATCCGCCCGTACCTGCTGAACGAGGAGGAGAAGACGAACGCGCCGGAAGGCTTCGTCACCGTCCCCGCCAAGGGCGCCGCGGGCCTGTATTTCTCCCTGCAGATCAGCGACATGGACTGCACGGGCTGCGGCTCCTGCGCGGCCTCCTGCCCTCTCGCCGGCAAGGCGCTGAAGATGGAGCAGGTGGACCGCGAACTGACGCTGACTCCCGCCTGGGAGTACGGCCTGACCATCTCCGAAAAGGACGCGTTCCGCGTCGATACCGTCAAGGGCAGCCAGTTCAGACAGCCGCTGTGCGAATTCTCCGGCGCCTGCGCGGGCTGCGGCGAAACGCCGTACGCCAAACTGCTGACCCAGCTTTTCGGCGACCGCATGTACTGGGCCAACGCCACGGGCTGCTCGCAAGCCTGGGGCGCCGCCATGCCGTCCATCCCGTATACGACCAACAAAGAGGGCAAGGGCCCGGCCTGGAGCAACTCGCTGTTTGAGAACAACGCGGAGTTCTGCCTCGGTATCGCCCTCTCCGCCAAGCAGCAGCGCCGCAAGATGAAGGCCCGCGTGGAAGAACTGCGGGCGCTGGTAAGCGACGGCGCGCTGGCGGAAGCCATCGACGCCTGGCTGGAAGCCTTCTCGGATATCAACGCTTCGGCAGAAGCCTCGAAGAAGCTGCTGGCCGCGCTGGCGGAGAACGAACCCGACGGCCGCGCCGGCGAACTGAAAGCGGAGATCCTGCAGAACGCGGAGCATCTGAATAAGCAGGCCGTCTGGATGTACGGCGGCGACGGCTGGGCCTACGACATCGGCTTCGGCGGCCTGGACCACGTGATCGCCATGGGCGAGGACGTGAACGTTCTGGTCATCGACACCGAAGTCTACTCCAACACCGGCGGCCAGAGCAGCAAGGCCACCCCGCTCGGCGCGGTCGCGCAGTTCCAGGCCTCCGGCAAGAAGACCGGCAAGAAAGAGCTCGGCAAAATGATGATGAGCTACGGCAACTGCTACGTCGCCTCCGTCGCCATGGGCGCCGACATGAACCAGCTGATGAAAGCCATCACCGAGGCCGAAGCCTTCCCGGGCCCGTCCCTGATCGTCGCCTACGCACCGTGCATCAACCACGGCATCAAGGCCGGCATGAACAACGTCCAGGCGGAAATGAAGCGCGCCGTGGAGGCCGGCTACTGGCCTCTGTACCGCTTCGATCCGTCCAAGCCGGACCACAAGTTCACGCTGGACGCCAAAGCCCCCAGCCTGGACTACCAGGAATTCTTAAACGGCGAGAACCGCTACGCCGCCCTGCATCTGACCTTCCCGGAGAACGCCCGGACGCTGTTCGCGCAGGCCGAGGAAGACGCGAAGGCGCGGTACGAGGCGTATAAGCAGATGGCGGACCAGGGACTGTAAAGTCCACGCCAGCTCCGCCGGCACGAAAAAAACCGGAAGATCCGTCTTCCGGTTTTATGCAGTATCTTTTTTCAAGCATACTCAAGAGAGGTATCACGCATGGAAGCCCTGACCAAATTCGTCGTCACCATCAACAGCTATCTTTCCGACTATGTCCTGCTCTTCCTGCTGCTGGGGCTGGGCCTGTGGTTCTCCTTCAAGACAGGCTTCGTCCAGATCCGCTGCTTTAAGGAAGGGATGAAGCGCTTCTTCGGCGGCCTGTCCCTGCGGGGCGGCGCGCAGAAAAGCGGCATGACGTCCTTCCAGGCCCTGGCGGCGGCCATCGCGGCGCAGGTGGGCACCGGCAATATCGTGGGCGCGTCCGGCGCCATCCTGACCGGCGGCCCCGGCGCCATCTTCTGGATGTGGATCATCGCCTTCTTCGGCATGGCGACGATCTACGCGGAAGCGGTCCTGGCCCAGAAGACGCGGCGCAAGAGCGAAAGCGGCGAGATCCTGGGCGGCCCGGTCTATTACATCACCACGGCATTCAAGGGCGGTTTCGGCAAATTCCTGGCCGGCTTCTTCGCCATCGCGATCATTCTGGCCCTGGGCTTCTTCGGCTGCATGGTGCAGGCCAACTCCATCGGCTCCACCTTCCAGTCCGCCTTCGGCGTCCCTTCCTGGATCGTCGGCATCGTGCTGGTCCTGATCTGCGGCTTCATTTTCCTGGGCGGCACCAAGCGGCTCGCGGCCGTCGTGGAAAAGCTGGTCCCCATCATGGCGGCGGTGTTCCTGCTGGGCGGCCTGATCGTACTGATCATGAACATCTCCAAGCTGCCCACCGGCATCGGCCTGATCTTCAAATACGCGTTCACGCCGCAGGCCATCATCGGCGGCGCGTTCGGCGCGGCCATCAAAGCGGCCATCACGCAGGGCGCCAAGCGCGGCCTGTTCTCCAATGAAGCCGGCATGGGCTCCACGCCCCACGCGCACGCCCAGGCCAACGTGGACAACCCTCACCAGCAGGGGACCGTGGCCATGATCGGCGTGTTCATCGACACGTTCGTCGTGCTGACTCTGAACGCCCTGGTCATCATCACCACGCTGTATACGCCCGGCGGCATCCTGGCGGACGGCAATATCCCGGAGACCATCGGCAAGACCAACCTGGCCCAGACCGCCTTCGGCACCGCGTTCGGCACCGGCTTCGGTTCCGCGTTCGTGGCCATCTGCCTCTTCTGCTTTGCCTTCTCCACCATCCTGGGCTGGAACATGTTCGGCAAGATCAACATGATCTATCTGTTCGGCGAAAAGAGCACCATCATCTACACCGCCATCGCGCTGGTCTTCATTTTCCTGGGCACCGTCGCCTCCAGCGACCTGGTCTGGGAACTGTCCGATATGTTCAACCAGCTGATGGTGCTGCCCAACGCGGTCGCGCTGTTCGCCATGACCGGTGCGGTCGGCCTGATCTTCCACACCTACGGGAAGAAGAAAAAAACGCTGTGACGGGAGACCGTCTCAAAAACCGGGTGGGCTGCAAAGCCCGCCCTTTTTGTCACCGCAGACAGAATAGCCGGCATGATTTTGCTGCAGGCGCCGTAGACGGGGCCATCTGTTTCGGTGATAATGGATCTGAACAGGGCGGATGAGACGCTTATCTGAATCAGATCTTTGGAAAGAGAGGTGCTTTCTATGCTGAAAAAATCTGTCCGGGCCGTCGCTTTCTGTCTGCTGGCGGCAGTCGTGCTGAGCGGATGTTCCCAGAGTCCCAAGGTCTCGTCCGGGGGCGCTCCCGAAACAGCGGCGACGGCCGCGACGGCTGGACCGGTGACCGAGCCGGCCACGACTGAGCCCGCCGCGACTGAGCCCGCCGCGACTGAGCCCGCCGTCACTGAGCCTTCGGCCGATCCCGTCATCGAACCCCCGGCCGAGCCCGTCACCGAGCAGCCCGAACCTGTCACGGAAGTTCCCGAACCGGTCCGCTACGACGAGGCCTCCCGCACCTATCTGGTCACCGGCACGGACGGCTATGAAAGCCTTATCTTCCCTGCGGCGGACAACCCCGGCCTGCTCCAGGTGGACGACGATGATTTCACCCTCATCGCCGGCGTACAGCTCCTGAGCCGGCACAATATCGATATCCCGGACGGCCTGCCCGCCTTTATCGCCCGCTGCGGCCAAAGCCTCTCCTTCCTCCGTTCTTACCTGAAAGAAAACGCGGGTGACGCTTACCCGGCGGCGGCGGATCTCCCCGTCAAATGGCAGTTCAAAAGCACCATACGGGAGGGATTTAAGAAAAACAGCGAGCGGATCGCCGTCGACACCACCAGCATCGACCACCGCGAATTCTACTGGCTGACCGCCCTCATGGAAAAAGGCAACACCGGCTGGGAGCAGCTCGGCTACGTCTGGTACCTCGCCACGTGCCTCGATCCTTACTGCGAACTGCAGCGGATCCCCGTCATCGACCCCGCCTCCGACGTCCTCTACACCCCGGTCTGCGTGCGCGCGGGCCTGGACAGCGGCGTCCTGGCCCCGTCGCAATTCCGCACGTTCTATGACGCCGTGGCCCGCTACGCCTTCGAAAACGGCCTCACCCACTGGGGCGCCGTCTGCGAAAGCCTCCCCGTCACCGCCGAGCCCGTGTACAGCCGCGTCGGCTCCAACAAGGTCAACTCCGGCGACGACGACCTGAGCGCCTTCATGGCCGCCTCCTTCGTCGCCTGGCTCGACGAGCAGCATGGCCCCGCCCCGCTGGCCCGCTTCGTCTTCGGGCAGAACACGTTCGAGGAAGCCTTCGGCACGGACTACGACACCGCGTTCGGCGCCTGGAAAGAGTGGATCATCGAACAGTATCCGCTGCCGTAGGACAGGGGACGGTTCTTTGTCTTCTTTTTTCCTCTTGACGCATATCATAAAATAAACTATGCTTATCTGCAGAACAGTATCACACTGTCTGACATAACTCTTTTTTATTCATCTGTCTAATTCCAATAACAAATCCAGAGGTGTTGTTTATGCCAAGAAAAGCCCGAATACTGGGTGAATCCGGTATTTATCATGTGATGCTTCGCGGAATCAACCGACAACAGATTTTCTATGATGAAGAAGATTACTGCCGCTATATCTCGCTTCTGAAACGGTATAAAGAAATCTCGCATTTCAGGCTCCACTGCTATTGCCTGATGGGAAATCACATACACCTGCTTCTGGAGACGGGAAATGAGCCGCTGTCCCTGGTTTTCCGGAGGCTCGGAGCCTCCTTCGTCTATTGGTACAATCAGAAATACGAACGGGTCGGCCATTTGTTTCAGGACCGTTTCAAAAGCGAGGCCGTCGAAAATGACCCCTATTATCTGACGGTATTGCGGTATATTCTGCAGAATCCGGTCAAAGCAGGGATCTGTGCGTCTTCGGTGGCATATCCCTATAGCAGTGCACGTGAATACCTCTTAGGGGCTGAAGGGATCACCGACACCGCATTTGCTTTTTCACTGGCCGGCGAAACTATCCTGCGTGAATTTCTGAACCAGGATAATGAAGATGCCTGTCTGGATATCACGGAAAAAGGCCATTATAAACTGACCGAACAAGCGTCAATGCGGCTGATAGAAGCCACTCTTGGGAATGGATTCACCTATTCCCGCAAGCAGATCGATCCGGCAGAATTGTCTCTTCGGATCCGATATTTGTATGATTCGGGGATACCGATCCGGCTTCTCAGTCGGCTGACCGGTATCCCAAAATCGCTGATTGAAAAGGTGCTGAAGGTCCAATGAAAGACAGGGGACGGTTCTCCGTCTTCTCGACAAAAGACTGAGAACCGTCCCCTGTCTTTATGTCTTTGGGTCTCTCCGGCGTCAGTAGCCCATGGGCCCGTGAGAAGTGGGGAAAGGATCAAGGATCGCTTTATACTCACCGATGGTCCAGCAGAACTGCAGGGTCTCGTCCCATGGATCCTTGCTGCGGTCTTCATCGACCAGTTTTCGTTCCGTTTCCTCATGTCCTTCGTAGTCCGGGGAACCGAACCAGTCTTTGACGGTCCATTTCCAGGACTCCCATTCCCCGCTCCGGGTCCAGTGTGTGGCAAATGTCAGGATCAGGCCATCAACGCCCGGATGCAGGTTCGCATCCACCGCACTCACCTGGCCGGTCCCGGAGAACGTGAAGATGAAATTCGTCTTCTCCTCAATATAGGTCTTCTCGATATGGGTCAGCTTATAAGGACGTCCTTCACTGTCCGTCCCGGAAGCTGACTCCTCTCTTTCCCAGACTTCCTGGTAGACTTCATCGTCCCGGACGGTGCCGGAAATGGTCGCGGTCCCCGTGCCGGTCTTCATGTCGTACTGACCTTTGATGGTGAAACTGGCCGTAGCGAAGCCCTCCGCGGTACCCTGCTCATTCTCCGGCGTCCGGGCGGCCCGGCCGGTGCCGGAAACGGTGAAGGAGCCGTCTTCGCTCAGATACAGCGTAGAGTTTTCAAGGGCGTCCCGCAGGGCCGGAAACACCTGCACCTGGGGAACCATCACCAGTGTGTCGGAATTAAAGCGGTAGGCCTGGCCTTTCACACTGTAATCCACGGGAATTTTCACTTCCTTCGAATAGAGGCCCGGACACGTTTCATTTTTCTTGCTGTACACGAATTCCGCGAAGCTCACGGTGAGCGTGGCCTTGTCCGTGCCCTCATTCAGCAGTTCCTGCAGGGGAATGGTAATGCTCTTGCCGAAATAAAGTTCGCTGTATTTCCACTCCGTTTCTTTCCCGTCATCGGAAACGACCTTCAGGAGCAGGCCGTCCATCAGACCTGCTTTGGCCGCGCCGCGCGGCTCCGGGAACTTCACGGTCAGGCTGCCGTCCGCGCATTCCAGCACCGGGGCGTCCGGCTCGTCCAGAGCCCAGACCGTATAGCCGCTTTCCGTGCCGATATTCGGTCCCACTTTCCCGTAGATCTCCAGGAACAGGCGGCGGTTCTGAGAACGGCCGACATATTTTCCCGGTCCGGGTATATATGCGCCGTTCCGCGTGGAAATACTCTTTTCCCCGCACACGATCTCCGCCTCCGGGTGCTCTGCTGCCCGGTTTTCGTCCACGACCATCAGAAGCGGCAGAGCCTTTGGCTCATATATATAGAAGCAGCGGACGCCGGCGGTATAGCTGCCTTCCGTGGACAGGCTCACGTGGACGCCTTCGTCTTTTTTCAGGGTCAGTTCGGGATAAGGATTGTATTCTCCTTCCTTGACGTAACCGGTGATGAAGTCTTTCCAGTGCTCAATACAGAACCGGCGGAAATACTTGTCGAACTGCACTTCCGACAGTTTGAACGCCGCCATCAGCGGTTTGGATGTCACCGGCGTGGAGTAGTAGCTGCGGCAACGGTAGATTTGGACGCCGCTCACGTATTCGCCGGTCTTTTCCCGCAGATACCGCACGAAATCGGAAAGCAGATACCCCTGATGCCGCAGAAGCAACTTGCCTGCCCCGGAGCTTTTATCGATCGGCAGACGCAGGGTCGACCAATAACTGGTGGCAGTGAGGGGCGGATCCGTCGTGATGATCTTCTCCTCCTGATAGTATTTCTTCGCGTCCTCCTCCAGTATCAGGGCCGTCATCTCGTCAAAGCGGATGCTGTCCGTGAAAAAGCGGTAATGATAGCGTTCCTGACAGATGTGGAAGAGCTCGTGGGTGACGGTCAGGAGCATGTTGTCCCGGTCCTCCTGCCCCTTGGCGTCCCCGTTCAGCAGGCCGATGATCTTGTCCACGTTGATCTCGATATAACTGTCGGAGAGCATGGTGGCCACGGAGTTGCCGTAGGTGTCATCCTTACCCTTGCCGTCCGTACGCTTCAGGCGGAACGTCAGATCGTTCTTCGGCATGCGCGCGTACACGACGCCGCCCAGGTAGGCGTAGGCCCGGTCGATGGCTTCCGCCACCGCAACGATCAGCTCCGGCGTCTTCAGAGATGCTACGATCTTCTGATATTCCTTGTCCTGCACCAGATAGTCCTTCAACCGCTCCGCCACGGACTTGTTTTTGGTGAACATGCGGTACAGGACGCTCGTGTCCGCGCGGTCCTTTTTCTCCTGTTCGTAATCCTTTTCGGCCTTCGGCTTGTATTCCTTCGCGATCTCCAGCATCCGGTCGTTCTTTTCCTGCTGCTTCGGATCCACGTCCTTCATGGACCACTTGATCGTGTAACTCCCGTATTTGTTCTTCCCGTGATGATACGATGCGCCGGTCCAGTCCCAGTAATACCAGTCTGCCTTGACCTTCTCGATCCCGTAATAGAGCGGCAGGCCCAGTGCGGCGCCCACGACGATGCTGGTGGCGACGCTGGCTATGGTGATGCTGTTCTGATCGCTGGAATAGGTGAGGATGCTCCCTTCCAGTTCCGTGCTGTACGCGGTCAGTTTCCCGCCGTCCGTCAGGCGGTAGAGGCGCACGGCGGGCCAGAGGGACTCGTCCAGGTCCAAGGTGGAAAGATCGATGGAGACGGTATATTCGCCGGGCAGGTGCTCGTCCTCTTCCAGGCCGGCGTGGACTTCCCAGGCGCCGATGAGCGGCTCGCCGTAGTCCTCGAAGTCCTCCGCGATCCGGATCAGGCGCTCGCTGTCCTCTGTGACGGGCGTCAGGGTGATCTCCGTGTCATCGTACAGGGCGCCGGCTTCGGCCGTGATGCGGATGCCCTCGGCGGGGGAGAAGTCCAGGGCTTCGCTGTGGTAAGGCCATTCAGGGAGTTCTTCAGGCTCGTCGGAGAGGCCGCGGGCTTCGGCGCGCCAGTCGGCGGAGGTGGTCCCGGCAGGGTCTGTGGACGGTTCGGTGACGTACTGCGCGGCGGTGGTGGTCACAACGGGATTCGTCGGGGATATCGTGATCGGCGGCCGCTCCGGCCCGCAGGCCGTAAGCAAAAGCGTCAGCGCCAGCAGCAATGCCGTTGTTTTTTGGATGGTGTGTCTTCGTTTCATATCAGAAGCCCCTTTCGTTATCGACGGAACAATCCATTGTATCTATTATCATATATTTTCACGCATTTGTACAGAACAAAAGCCCCCTCCGCGGCAGATGCTTCGATATATTCTTCGAAAAATAAGGCGGCAAATCGATTGACCGGCCGTTTTTTGTCTGGTATACTTAAAACAGTCGATCCGGCGGCATGTAAAAGACCGCCAAGAAAGGAAGCCGCCATGCCAAAGATCATTCCCGTTTCCGACCTGCGCAATTACGGAGCCGTACTGGAGGAAGTCTCCTACGGCCAGCCGGTCTACCTGACCCGCAACGGCCGGGGAGCTTACAGCCTCCGGGACATTCAGGATGAAGAGCGTTTCCAGAAAGCCGACGCGATGATCCGCCTTTTCTGCGAACTGAACGCCGGGATCCGCTCGGCGGAAGAAGAAGGATGGATCTCCGAAGAGGACCTTCTGGCCGGAATGGAAAACTGGCGGAAAGGGGACTGACCCCATGCCGTACGCAGTCTTTTACTCCCCGCTGGCCCGAAACGACCTGCGGCAGATCTTCCGGGACGTCCTGACTGCCTCCGCCGATCCGGACACCGCATTTCGCTATGTGCGGGATCTCACGGAGGAAATCAGTTCCCGGGCCGATTATCCGAAAACCGGGTTTCCTTTGTATTACGAGGGGCTGTTCACCGGCTTTTATTCTGTCAATTTCAAAGCTTACAAAGCTTTTTACCACCTGCGGGACCTGCGGATTGAGATCATCCGGATCCTGCCTGTCCGTTCGGACTACGGGCGTATCCTGTTTCCGGAAGAGGATTGAGCCATGCTGCATTTATCTGACTATGATGAAAAGAAGATCCGGGCGGTCCTGAAGTCCGGGGAGATTTTTGAGGGCGAAGCGCTGTACGACGGCCCGGAGTACTGTCTCCACGAATACGGCGAAGAATTGGAGGCCCTGCGGTTCGGCGTGAGCGACGAGCTGGAAGACGACAGCTGGCTGATCTGGGAGGACGAGATCGAGCGGATCGAAGTGCTGGAGGACAACAGCCCGGAGTTCGGGCTCTGGCTGCATTTCGCCTGCCGGGACGATTTCGTCGTGACGCCCTGGTCCGGCGGCACCACCACGCAGTTCCTGATCTTCCCGCGTTCCGCGGACTACGCCAAGCGGGATTTCCTCTGGCGCGTCAGTTCCGCCGCGGTATCGTACAGCACGTCCGATTTCACCTCCCTGCCGGATTATAACCGCTTCATTACGCCGGTGGCCGGTTCCATGACGCTGACCCGAAGCGGTGCCGGCACCGGCGAAGACAGCGGCAGCGGCCCGGTCCTGCTCCGCCCGTACGACGTCCTGGCTTTCGACGGCGCCGACTCCACCCACTCCGAAGGCGTCTGCACGGACTTCAACCTGATGCTCCGCAAAGGCCGCGCCTTCGGCCGCATGGACGCCTTTGATCTGACCGCCGATCCCCGCCCGCTGCCCCTCCTGCCCGGCATCCGTGACCTCCTCCTCTGGTGCCCGGACGCCGACTGCCGCATCCTGACCCCCTGGTCCGGGATCCTTCTCCCCGCCGGCGAATGCCTCATCGCCGAAAACATCCGCACCCTCGCCCTCTCCGCCTGCGCCGTCCCCGCCCGCCTCCTCATCGCCCAGGCCGGGGAGATCTGAGCGGCGCCGCTGATGACAAAGGGACGGTTCTTTTGTCAGGTTTTCTGACAGGGGGACGGTTCCTTTGTCAGTTTTCTCCGCCCCTCCTCATCCAGCCAGCTCTTTAGCGGTCTTTTTGTTTTCTGATCACCGGTAATTTTTACGGTTTCATCTTGCACTTCATTTAAAACTGATATATGATAATTCCCGGGATATTTCTGTCCCGGATCTTTATTGACTCCCGCACATACCATTTATATCTGTTTCAATATTTCTTTTTTGCGTTCTGATTATTCACTAAAACCGTTTCATCACCTGTACTTTCGCCTGCCAACATTGTCAGAAAAGGAGGTCCTATGCCCCGCCGCGCGAGAAAACGCGGAGCCCTCGACATTTACCATGTGGTCTGCCGCGGGATCGGAAAACAGATCCTGTTTGAGGAAGAAGCCGACTGCCGGTATTATCTTGAGCTCCTGCAGCAAGCCAAAGAATCATTCCCCTGCGAGATCTATGCCTATTGTCTGATGGAAAACCACATCCATCTGCTCCTGTATATCCCGCGGGACCTTGACCGTTTCGTAAAGAGCGTTTCCGGCCGGTACGCGATGTATTTCAACCGGAAATACGACCGCTGCGGTCATGTTTTTCAGGATCGATTCCGGAGCGAGCCGATTGAAAACGGCGGATATCTGCTGTCCGTGGTGCGGTACATCCATAATAATCCCGAGGCGGCCGGCATCTGTCCCCGGGAACAGTATCCCTGGAGCAGCTGGCAGGAATACGTGGGGACAGCGGTACTGATCGATGCAGGAAATGTGCTGGCAGCGCTGGGCGGCCGGGAAAGTTTTCTGGCGTTCGGACGGGAGGGGGGCGTTCCGGAGCCGGAGGATCTGTTCTCCGGGTCACATATGTCGGATCATGAAGCACGGAAGATCATGCAGGAAGTGTTATGTGCGGAGAGTCCGACCCGTCTTCAAAGTATGAGGAAGGCTGAACGGGACGAGTATATCCGGATTCTTCGAAAGCGCGGGATATCTATCCGGCAGCTGGAAAGGTTGAGCGGGATATCGCGCGGGATCATTCAGGAAATCAAATAAAACCTGACAAAGGAACCGTCCCCCTGTCAGAAAACCTGACAAAGGAACCGTCCCCCTGTCAGAAAAAAACAAGGAGGTTTTTTATGAACGAAATGGAAATGCTGGAGAAGGCCAGGCTCTGGACGGAGCGGATGGCGAGGGGGTTCGACCCGGTCACGGAGGAAGCGGCCGGGGAGGCGGACTGCATCAACAAGGTGGAAGTATCCCGGTGCCTGTTTTATGTGTGCGGGGTGCTGGACAAGGTGATCGCGGCGGGAGGCGCGGTGACGGCCGGGAGGGGCGTGAAACCGAAAAAGAGGCCGTTTGAGATCACGCAGGAAGCGCTGAACGGGTTCGCATTTTCCAAGGCGCCGATCACGATCAGCGAGATAGCGAAGCGGATCAATGACCTGGTGGATACGGAGAACATGGCCGGGCTGAAATATTCGAGCCTGACCGCCTTTCTGATGCGGCACGGGTATCTGGAGGAGACGGTCCGGGCGGACGGGGGACGATCCAAGACGCCCACGGAGCGCGGGCGCGCCATCGGGATCGCCACGGAGGAGCGGTCCGGGATGCGCGGGATCTATCAGGTGACCGTGTATGGCCGGGAGGCGCAGCAGTTCATCCTGGACAATCTGGACGGCGCGGTCGAGATCAATAACAACAAGGCGTAAGATACGCTGAGCAGGAATCAAAAACAGGACCTGACAAAGAAACGCGTGCTTTGTCAGGTCCTGTTTAATAAGCGAAAAGCGGAAGTGAGCCGCCGTCCCCCTGCGTAGGGGCCGTTGTTTCAACGGCCCGAAATCTGACAAAGGAACCGTCCCCCTGTCAGAAGATCCGGTCCTCTAACGTCAATCCGAACTGCGCGGCGAAAGCCGTGGCGGCCTGCAGTTCGTCCGGGTCCGCCACAACGTCCGGGCTGTGGGCATCGCAGCCGAGGAGGACGCGGTTCCCCACAGACGCGGCGATCTCCCAGAAGTCCGGGTCGGGGTAATTCCGGCCTTCGCGGATGCCAAGCATGTTGATCTCCAGCGGGAGCCCCAGGGTTTTCACGCCTTCGCAGAGGCGGCGCATTTCGCCGCGGTAGAAGGCGCGGTCGCCGGTGAAATACGGCAGGTCCGGGTGAGCCAGGTAGAGGAATCGGCCCGTGGCAAGGCCCTCCAGAACGCGGTCCACGTACTCGCGCAGGAGCGCTTCGTCCTCGAACGGCCGGGCGTTGTAATGGCGCTCGGCACTGTCGTTGAAGTGCTGGCCCATGATCAGGTAATCCACCGGGTAAGGCGCGATCAGTTCCAGCACCTTATCGAAATAATCCGGGTAATACTCGACCTCAAACCCCAGCAGGATACGGATCCGGTCCTGAAATTCTTCCCACAGCCGCAGGACGCTCTCCACATAGTCCTCCAGCCGCGCCAGCGGGACGCGGAAGTGCGATTCATGGCCGTCCGCAAATGGCAGCGGCACGTGCTCGGAAAAGCCCAAGACCTGCAGGCCGCGCTCCACCGCCCGCTCGACATATTCCCGGTCTTCTCCCCGGGCGTGGCCGCAGCGAGCGGTATGCGTGTGATAATTGGCGATCAACGCTTAATCCTCCTCGCCCAGTGCTTCGAGGCCGTGGACGTTGGACACTTTTTTCGCCTTGATGTTCTTCACGAGCAGTGTGAAGACCGTAAAGCTCAGGATGATCAGGATCAGGCAGTAGACCGGCAGCGTGTTCCAGGCCAGGCTGGCGTTCAGGACCAGGCCCAGCAGTACGGGCGTCACGGTCTGCGCGGACATGCTGGCGGTGTAATAATAGCCGGTGAAACGGCCGATCTGGTTGGACGAGCAGAGCTCCACGACCATCGGGAACGAGCAGTTATGCACCAGCGCCATGCCGAAGCCGCGGATCACGCCGACCGCGTACAGCAGCATCGGGAAAGCGAATTCGCCGTTATCGCCGACCACTTTGCCCGTCGGCGTCACGAAGCACATGATCAGCAGGCCCAGAGCAGTCAAAGCCAGGCCGCAGGAAATGGTCCATTTCCGGCCGATCTTATCGGCAATATAGCCCGCGATGGCAAAGCCGGCTACCGACGCCACGCCGCCCAGGATCGTCAGGATCATGGTGGCGCTGGACTTGGAGTTGAGGAAGTAGATCACGTAGTTGCCCATGTAGGTGCCCAGGGCGTTGTCCGACATAAACCACAGGAATTCCGCGCCGAGGATGGCCAGCAGCATCTGCCTGTTCGCCTTCGACATCGGCTTGGTATCGTCCACGGGCGTGGCGATGGCGGCCTGCCGCTCGCCCTCTTCCATCTGCTCCTTCATCTCCACCGCGAGCTTGTTTTCCTTGACGGTCGCGAACAGCACCAGTGCGGAGATGACCATCAGCAGGGACGCCACGATGAACGGGATCTCGATGATCCACAACTTCCGCGCTTCGTCCGCCACATTGATATAATCCGACAGCTTCAGGAAGATGCCCAGCACCGTCGCGAATGCGCCGCCGAAGTAGCCCATGATATTGATGACGCCGTTGGCCTTGGCGCGCAGCGGCTTCGGCGTGATGTCCGGCATCAGGGCGACCGCGGGGTTGCGGTACATCATCATGAACAGCAGCACGATGCCCATCATGATGACCATGCCCGCGATGTTGTTCTTATGGAAGAACAGCGGGATGAACGGGAAAGCCACCGCGGAGACCAGCGTGCCCACCAGAATGAAAGGCATGCGCTTGCCGATGGGGGTCTTCGTCCGGTCCGAAAGACGCCCGAAGATGGGCAGCAGGATCAGGGCCGCCAGGTTGTCGCAGGCCATGATGATGCCGACCAGCCACTGGACGTTCAGGATCTTGTCCGGGTCGCCGGCCTTGAGCTGCGCGGAGGACAGGCCGTACATGCGGCGCGCGAAGATATCCGTCAGGAAGGTGGGGCACCAGGAGTCGTAGACCTGCCACAGCAGCAGGATGCCGAAGAAGGCAAAGCCGATCTGGGCGGTGCGTTTGTAGTTCAGTTTGAGATCCATCGTTTACAGCCTCTTTCTCAGTTCCTCGCCGGCCGCTTCGTAGCCGGGCTTGCCCAGGAGGGCGAACATGTTTTTCTTGTAGCTTTCGACGCCGGGCTGGTTGAAGGGATTGACGCCCAGGATATAGCCGCTGACGCCGCAGGCGTATTCAAAGAAGTAGAGCAGCTCGCCCAGGCTGTAGTCGTCGATCTCGTCCAGGCAGATGCGGGTCACCGGCACGCCGCCGTCCACGTGGGCCAGCATGGTGCCCTTCATCGCGCTCTCGTTAACGAAATCCATGGTCCGGCCGGCCAGGTAGTTCAGGCCGTCCAGGTCCTCTTCTTCGCCTTCCAGCAGCACGGGCAGGGAGGATTTGTCCGCCATGATGACGGTTTCCATCAGGATGCGGTTGCCGTCCTGGATGAACTGGCCCATCGAGTGCAGATCCGTGGTCAGGTCCACGGAAGCCGGGAAGATGCCCTTGCCGTCCTTGCCTTCGCTTTCGCCGTACAGCTGCTTCCACCATTCGCTCACGTAGTGCAGGCCGGGCTCGTAATTGGCCAGGATCTCCACGGTCTTGCCCTGGCGCAGCAGGCCGTTGCGCAGGGCGGCGTATTCGACGGCCGGGTTGTTGCCCGGGGCCGCCAGCAGGTGGCGCCGCATATCCTGGGCGCCTTTGATGAGGGCGTCCGTGTCGATACCCGCCGCCGCGATGGGCAGCAGGCCCACGGCGGTCAGGACGCTGTAGCGGCCGCCGACGTCGTCCGGGACCACGAAGCATTCATAGCCCTCCTGCTCCGCCAGTTTCTTCAGCGCGCCGCGGCTCCTGTCCGTGGTGGCGTAGATGCGACGGGCGGCCTCTTCCTTGCCCACCTGCTCCTCCAGCTGGCGCTTCAGCAGGCGGAACGCGATGGCCGGCTCCGTGGTGGTGCCGGATTTGGAGATCACGTTGATGGAGAAACGGCGGCCGCGCAGGGCTTTCTGCAGGGCCCGCATATAGGTCGCGCTGATCTGGTTGCCGGCAAAATAGATCTCCGGGAACCCGTCGAACGGCACGCCCACGACCGGCCGCAGGGCCTCGATGACGGCCCGCGCGCCCAGATAGGACCCGCCGATGCCGATCACGACCAGCACTTCGGAATCCGCCTTGATCCGCTCCACGGCGGCCTTGATGCGGGCGTATTCCTCTTTATCAAAGTCCTCGGGAAGATCCAGCCAGCCGAGGAAATCATTGCCCGGGCCCATCTTCCCTTTCAGGAGCCCTTCCGCCACGGCGGCCTCGCTCATCAGTTCGTTCCAGTCCGACTGTAAAAACGGTCTTGCTTTGCTTGTGTCCAGTTTCAGCATAATTTGTCTCCTTAAATATCGATTCGTACTTGCACGATCATTTTTCGGTTTTTATCAGTCCGGCCATTCCGCGGGCGGCTTTTCCCACACGATGCCGGCCTCCGTGAAGATCAGGCGGATGTCGCCCTGGAGGTCGGTGCGCCGCAGGTCGGCGCCGGTCTTTTTCAGGCGGTCCATAGCCGATGCGTGGGGGTGGCCGTATTCATTGTCCGAACCGCAGCTGAGGAGCAGGTGGCGGGGGCGGACCGCCTTTAAGAGGACATCCGTGGAAGAAGTATAGCTTCCGTGATGCCCTATTACGTAAATATCGCTTTGCAGGGCGCTGCCCCGGCGGGCGGCCAGTTCCGCTTCCGCGGCGGCTTCCGCGTCGCCGGTCACGAGGAGGGAGTTCGTCCCGTCCGTGAGGCGCAGCACCAGGGAGTCGTCATTTTCAATGGGGTGCGGGCCGGTCACGGGGCCCAGCACGGTGATCCGCAGGGCGCCCAGCGTGAATTCCGCGCCCGGTTCCGGATGAAGCACGGTCAGGCCCGCGTCCTGCACGCGCTGCAGGAGCGAGCGGTACGTGCGGCTGTCATCCTGATAGTCCGGGCCGAGGACTGCGTCCGCTCCGACGGCCGCCAGTGCGCCGACGGCACCGCCCATGTGGTCCTCGTCATAGTGCGTGATCACGAGGTATTTCAGGCGGGTGACGCCCCGCGCTTTCAGCAGGGCCACGGTTCGGGAGGACGCCTGTCCGCCGCCGCCGTCGATCAGCATGGCCTCCCCGCCGGATTCCGCCAGGAGGCCCAGGCCCTGGCCCACGTCGATCAGGGTCAGGCGCGCCGTTTCGCCCGGGAGCGGCTCTTCCGCATACGCCGCCGACGGCCCGTCCGGTTTGCCGGCACCGGGCCGCAGGGGCCCCCACAGGAATGCCCAGGCCGCGCTGGCCAGCAGCGCCAGCGCGATGACGCACAGCCATCCCGCCCGCCGCTTCTTTCTGCCGCGCGCATTCCGCTTCCGCTTCTCGCGCAGCAGGCCGGCCTCCATTTTCTCATATTCCATTCTGCGAATTCCTTTTTCCCGGGGGGACCGGGAGCCGGTATTATTATACACACTTTTTTGCCATCTAACAAGAGGAACCCGCCCCCCGCGGCCCTGTTTTTTCCGTTGGCAATGGCGGAGGGTTTGTGGTATGATGGGGGCGGCCGCGGGAAGGCGGCCCTGATTTCACTATTTACAGTCCAAGGAGATTTTCCGGATGAAAAAGATCGTTCTGACGGGCGGCGGGTCGGCCGGCCATGTGACGCCCAATCTGGCACTGGCGGCGGAGCTGGAGCGGCGCGGCTGGCAGCTGCTGTATATCGGTTCGCACGACGGCATGGAAAAGGCCGTGGTGGAGGACGCCGGGCTGCCGTACCGCAGCATCGCGACGGGCAAACTCCGCCGGTACCTGAGCCTGAAAAACCTGACGGACCCGTTCCGGGTCATCAAGGGGATCGGCGACGCCAAGAAGATCCTCAAAGAGGAACAGCCGGCCCTGGTCTTCGCCAAGGGCGGTTTCGTTTCCCTGCCCGTGGTCAAAGCGGCTAAAAAGCTGGGCATCCCCGCTTTTCTGCATGAATCCGACATGACACCCGGCCTGGCCAATAAGCTCTGCTTCAAGGACGCCACCCGCGTCTTCTGCAATTTCCCCGAAACGCTGGCCTCCCTGCCGGCCGGCAAATCTTTCGTCAGCGGCTGCCCCATCCGCGAGGAGCTGGGCAGCGGGAGCCGCGAAGCCGCGCTGGCGTTCACGGGCCTGTCCGGGGAAAAGCCGGTGCTGCTCCAGATCGGCGGCAGCCTGGGCGCCTCCGCGCTCAACGACCTGCTGCGCGAAAGCCTGCCCGCCCTCCTGCCCCATTTCGACGTGATCCACCTGTGCGGCAAGGGCAAACTGGACGAAAGCGTGAATTATCCGGGCTACGTGCAGTACGAATTCATCAGCCAGGAACTGAAGGACCTCTTTGCGCTGACGGACATCGTCCTGTCGCGCTCCGGCGCCAACGCCATCTGCGAACTGCTGTATCTGCAGAAGCCTGCCCTGCTGGTCCCGCTGCCGCTCAGCGCCTCGCGCGGCGACCAGATTCTGAACGCCCGCTCCTTTGAGAAGCAGGGCTTTTCCAAAATGATCGAGCAGGAAGAACTGACCTCCGAACGGTTGGTGCAGGAACTCCTGCAGCTGTATGAAGAGCGCGAAAAATACCGCACCGCCATGCAGAACAGCAATCAGAGCGATGCGGTGACCTTCCTGTGCGACCAGATCGAAGAGGCCGCGGCCGCGCAGCTGAAAGGAGAACCGGTATGAAAGGGCGCCTCTCCACGGTTTCCGGGGGCCGCCGGGTCGTCATGATCCTCGGCCTGATCCTGCTGCTGGGCGGCGGGTATCTGTTCCTGGCGCCTGTTTTTGAAAAAGACAAGGGCGAGACCGTCGAAGGCTCCGCCGACTGGATGGCGTCGCTGCCGGATGACGCGCGCCTGAACGAACTGGCCATCCCCGGCACGCACAACTCGGCCGCCGCCTTCGTGCAGATGGCCTATTTCAATAAATGCCAGAGCAAATCCATCCTGAAACAGCTGGAGGCCGGCTTCCGCTATCTGGACATCCGCCTGGCCGTGGAAAAGGACAAACTGGTCCTCACCAGCGGCAGCTCGCGCTGCAAAAAAGGCAGCCAGATCTTCTCCTCCAATCTGTACCTGGAGGACGTGCTCGAGGAATGCCGCAGCTTCCTGCGCGCGCACCCCGGCGAGACCGTACTGTTCGCGGTCACGCAGGAGGACGGAAAGGAAAGCGTGAAAGAATTCCAGGAGATCCTGCACCGCTACATCAACACTGCCCCGTCCGTCTGGCTGCTGACGGACCGTTTCCCCACGCTGGAGGACGCGCGCGGCAAACTGGTGCTGCTGCGCCGCTATGAGGACGAGGCCGGCTTCGGAGAAGAATCCGGCATCCCGCTGCTCTGGGCATCCCAGGGAAACACGGACAACACCGCACTGAACACCGTCGCGGAGCCGAACGGCAGCTACACCCTCTGGGTGCAGGACCGCTATAAATACCAGTCGGACGAGAAATGGGCCGCGTTCCGGGAAGGCCTGAAGAACGCGGAATATAACGGAAACACGGCCGTGCTGCACTTTCTGAGCACCCGCGGCAGCGGGAACCTGAGCCATCCGTACGGATACGCGAAGGACCTGAACCAGCGGCTGCTGATGTACCAGGGCCTGCCGGAAAAGGTCGGCTGGGTCATTCTGGATTTCGGCACCGCGCCGCTGGCGGCTTTGATCTACGGACAGAATCAGCCGTGACCTGCGAGGAGGATCCATGGACCGCAGCGTACTCTGGAAAATCAAACTGGCCCCGTATATCACCATCGGCCTGCTGATCGTTAATGTTGTCATCTTTCTGCTGATGGAGATCACCGGCAGCGTGGACAGCGATTATCATATCTTCCGCTGGGGCGCCATGCTGACCTCCGCCGTCAGCGAGGACGGCGAGTACTGGCGGCTGTTCACAAGCATGTTCCTGCATTTCAGCTTCGAGCATCTGGCGGGCAATATGCTGGTGCTGTTCGCGCTCGGGACGGTGCTGGAGAAGGGGATCGGGCATCTGCGCCTGGCGCTGATCTATTTCATCGCCGGGCTGGGCGCCAATGTCCTGTCCCAGATCTGGAGCGTCCGGGCGGATGAAGAGATCCTCTCCGCCGGCGCATCCGGCGCCATCTTCGGCCTGATGGGCGCCCTGGTCTTTGCGGGCCTGTTCGCCCGCGAATGGATGGGCGCGCTCTCCCCCGGCCGCATCGCCCTCATGCTCCTCCTCTCCCTCTACCACGGCGTCAACGAAGGCATCGACAACGTCGCCCACATCGGCGGCCTTATCCTCGGCTTCCTCCTCGCCATCATCCTCCTCAAGATCTTCCCCGGCCGCTACCTCTACGAACGCCGCGGGTGGTAACCGCCCGCAGTGCCACTGGGGGACGGTTCTTTCCGGCCCTGTTTTCGGGCCGTTGAAACAACGGCCCCTACGCCAAGAAACCGTTTCTCTGTCAACTTTGCAAAAAACAGTGCCAAGGGGGGACAGTCCCCATTTGGCACTGTTTGTTATTTGTTTCACAAAATCAGACTGACTGCCCCGCTTACTTCTTCAGGATAATTCACCTTGTATAGCATCGGCCCCCGGCGGAACGGGTTTTATATCCACTCCTCGATGACCCGCGCGAAGTCGATCAGGCCGGCGAAGTCCTCGTCCGTAAAGCGCGCCGGCTCCGGGCTGTCCAGGTCCAGGACACCGATCACCTCGCCCGCCGCGTTATGCAGCGGGACGACCACCTCCGAGGCGGAAGCCGCGTCGCAGGCGATGTGGCCCGGAAATTCGTGCACGTCGTCCACCTTCAGCGGCCGGTCCTGCGCCGCCGCCGTGCCGCACACACCGCGCCCCCACGGGATCTCGATGCACGCCGGACGCCCCTGGAACGGCCCCAGCACCAGCAGCGGCTCACCCGCCGCAGTCCGCTCCGTCCTATAAAACCCCGCCCAGTTCAGGCGCCCCACCGTCTCAAAAATAAACGCCGCCGCATTCGCCATGTTCGCCACCGGCCACGGCACCTCCCGCACCAGCTCGCGCAGCGACTTCGCCCACAGTTCGTATTCCATGATAAACCTCCTCAGATGACAGGGGACGTACCGCTGTCATCTTTTCACGCGGATGCCCCGTCTACCCTTACAGCATACCACAATCCTCCTGCTGCTGCCTATCTTTTTCTTGTGTTTCAGGGCGGGTGTAATATAATGATGTCAGACTAAAAAGGTTTTTTGCCCCCTTGTCATCTCCGGGCCGTTGAAACAACGGCCCCTACGAAAAAGAAGCGTCCCCCTGTCAGATTTAACGAGGTTCGAACATGGATAACTGGATCGATGAATATTTTGACTCCCATCTCGCGCTCCTGAAGACGCTGGCGGCGATTCCCGCGCCGTCGCATCATGAGGACGAGCGGGCGGCGTTTATTAAGGACTGGCTGGAGAAGGCCGGGGCCGCCGGCACGTATATTGATGAGGCGAAGAACGTCGTGCTGCCCTGGGGCTGTACGGCGAAAAACGAATCTGCCGGGGGCCTGCCCCCCGCCGGCGGCCGGGGCGATATCACCGTCTACATGGCGCACACCGACGTCGTCTTCCCGGACCTGACGCCGCTGCCGGTGCGCGAGGAGGACGGCATCCTGTATGCGCCGGGCGTGGGCGACGACACGGCCAACGCAGCCGCGCTGATGACCGTCATCCGCCGGTTGCTGGACCTTAATCGCACCCCCGCGCAGCCCGTGCTGTTCGTGTTCAACAGCTGCGAAGAAGGGCTCGGCAACCTGAAAGGCGTGCGGCAGATCATGAAAGACTGGGCCGGCCGCGTCAAAGAAGTCGTTTCCTTCGACTGCACGATGCCGGGCGGCGTCGTCAGCCGGGCCGTGGGCTCCGAACGCTGGCGCGTCACCGTCCGCACCCGCGGCGGCCATTCCTTCACCGATTTCGGCGCGCCGAGCGCGATCCACCGCCTCGCCCTGCTCATCACGCGCCTCTACGAGCAGGCCCTGCCCGACCGGGCCGGCCAGCACACCACCTACAACGCGGGCGTCATCCGCGGCGGCACCACCGTCAATTCCATCGCCCAGGAAGCGGAGATGCTGTACGAGTACCGCTCCGACGACAAAAAAGCCCTCGCGATGATGCGGGAGCAGTTTTTCGATATCCTGGCCGCCGCACAAACCGCCGCCGGCGATGATGCCTCGTTCACCAAAGACCTCCTGGGCGAGCGCCCCTGCGGCAGCGAAGTCGATCCCGCCGCCGCCCGCGCCCTCTGGGACCGCTGCGCGCGCGCCGTCCGCTCCGTCACCGGCGCGGAGATCGTCCCCCGCTCCGGCTCCACCGACGCCAACCTCCCCCTCTCCCTCGGCATCCCCGCCCTCACCTTCGGCCTCTACGACGGCGCCGGCGAACACACCCGCGAAGAATGGCTCCGCATCGACTCCCTGAAGCCCGGTCTGCAGCTGGCGTTCACGCTGGTGGGGGAGCACTTCGTCTGATGACAAAGGGACGGTTCTTTTGTCATCTTTTCATCCTTTCAAAACAACGGGCGGCCGATGGCCGCCCCTACGTTATTTGTTGAACGGCCACCAGCCGCCCCTATGTTATTCATCGGGCCGTTGAAACAACGGCCCCTACATTATTACTCCGCCGCGAACGGCTTCACATCCTTCACCGCCTCCTTCGGGCAGATCCGCACCTCATCGTTGTCCAGGTCGATCAGCACGTACCGGTCGTTGCCCATGCCGAGCTCCTTCATGTACGAAAGCTGGCGGAAGCCGTGCCGGGTCTGCATGCGCTCCCAGAGGTCGTGGTGCTGCTCCTCGGTCATGGCGTGGATCAGGTCGACGCAGGCCTGGTCGACGGCCAGGATGTCGAGCGAGCCCAGGATGCCCACGTTCGGCGTCACGACCGGCGCCGCGGCCACGCCCTCGCAGTCGCAGGACACGGACATGTTCCGCATTACGTTGACAAAGCAGATGTTCCGGCCGAAATAGTCCACGGTCGCCTTGGTGGATTCCGAGATCCGCTCCATCAGCTCCTCCTCGGCGATGGACCACTGCCCCTGCCCGGGGTGCGAATGGATAGCCGCCTTGCCGATCCGCCCGTCCGCGCAGCCGATGCCGATGTTCTTGTTCGAGCCGCCGAAGCCGCCCATCACGTGCCCTTTGAAATGCGTCAGCGCCACGAACGAATCGTACTGCGGCAGCGTCGCGCCGACCGTCATCTCCTTAAACCATTTGCCGCCCTTCACCGGCAGCGTCGTCACACCGGTCTCGTCCATGATGTCCACCGGCGCGAAATCCCATCCGTTCACCTGCAGCGTCTCGCGGTGCTGCTCCGTCGTATACCGGTCGCCCACGTAATACGTATTCGTCTCCACGATCGCGGCGCCCGGGATATCCTTCTCCAGCAGCTCCTTTACCCACGCCCGCGGAATGATATTCGGTCCGTTCTTCTCGCCGGTATGCAGCTTCACCGCCACCTTCCCGCCGATCCGCCCGTTCACCTTCTCATACACCTTCCGCAGCCCTTCCGCCGAAAGCTCGCGCGTAAAATACACGATCGACTCATTGCCTGTCCGTTCTTCATACGGAGTATAAATGTTCCCGCCCGTTCCGGGTAAGATCCTTTCCATAACTGTCTCCGGATCATTTGATACTGTCATTATAAAACAACCGCGCGGGGTATGGCAAGGAGGAAAAATGCCCCGCCCCCCGACAGCAGAACCTGCGGGTGATGCTTCGCAAAAAAAGATTGACAACCGCCCCGCATTATTGTATAAATATGGATGCGCCTTTCAGGCGAAAATTTCATACCCCTATGGAATTCGGAGAAGTACTCAAGAGGCCGAAGAGGCGCCCCTGCTAAGGGTGTAGGTCGGGTGAACCGGCGCGAGGGTTCAAATCCCTCCTTCTCCGCTCGCGAAAAGCTCGAGAAGCGTTGTTGTATCAGCGATTTCGAGCTTTTTTGATACGGGTAGAAATTGAGGCCAAATTGAGGCCAAGGGGTATTTTTTGCCAAAAAGGCTTTAGAATGTTATGCGAACGATTAACTATCTTAAGATTTGGCACCATTTTCCACCTCCTCCAGACGGCATCCTGTTGGGCGTTCAAATGAGTCGTGAGTCCAAACAATTTATGAACACTCAAACGAATCATTGATTCATTACAGAATCATTGATTCATTACAGTCAACCTGCTTTAATATGCTGTTGATTGCTTCAAGTCGCTGGATCTTCTGCTTTTGCAGACAGAAGTTGCGTTTATTGAATTCATCTTCGGGATTCAGACAGCCCTCAGGCGCATATTTCTTTTTCCAGCGGTAAAGATTGCTTTTGGGAATGCTAAGGGGTGACAGGATCTCGGCGGTCGTTTTTTCACCGGCAATGTACTCGGCAACGACCTGCTTTTTCAGTTCTTCGGAATACTTTCTCATGATCGGTTTCTCCTTTAAGGTGTATCTTTAGATTTTATCAAAAATGCTATTACCGGAGTGCTTTTCAATAACTGAGAGCCGCAGCGCTGCGATGACTAATTAAGTCACAGTTGCAAGGCACATAATCTACACTTCGGCAAAAATGTAGGAAATTTGCCGATATGCATTGACAGGAGAGAATCGGCGAAGTATACTGCATAACGGCAAAATTATATTGAATTTGCCAATATATTGTCCAAGAAAGGTGGGGATCTCCGTGCAGTGGTATAAAGAGATGCTTAACGACATAGAGCGGGAAAAAACGTATTGCCACAAGGAACTTGCAGAAAAATTAAGAACGCTCAGACCGGACCTGTCAGAGAGCGCTTATCATTGGGCGCTTAACGGCCTGGTTCATGAAGGGGTGTTGGTCAGAGAAGGATATAATTCATATGTTTTATCATCAGGTCCGTCAAAAGGCGAATATGTCCCGGAATACTCGGAACTGTCGAAAGGCCTGATCAAGAGTGTTTCAGACAGGTTTCCCCATGTCAAGTTTGCGGTCTTTGAAACGGTGTTATTGAACGAGTTCCTAAACCATATGATTGCTCAGAATACGGTTTTCATACAGGTTGAGAAGGAAAGCAGTATCTACGTCTTTCGTTTTCTGCAGGAATGCGGATTCAAGGACATAATGTATAAACCGGGCAAAAAGGATTTCGATCTGTATTGGTCCAAAGACTGTATCGTGGTAACGGATATGGTTTCAGAAGCTCCGCTTCGGACGGATAAGCCACACTCAATCATGCTGGAAAAAATGCTGGTTGATCTGTCAGCTGATAAGCTGATCGCCGCCGGTTTCAGCAAGGCGGAATATCCGGACATCATGGAGCAGGCGCAGAAGCGCTATCTCCTGGATAAGGTGAGGATGCTTCGGTATGCCCGCAGAAGGAACAGGCAGGATCTGGTGCTGAAATATCTTGAAGGAGGTGCGGTTGAAGATGTTGCAGGCTGAGAACTATACGGCAGAACACATTTCGCAATTGAGAAAGATGACCGGCGCGGATCCCTCCATCCTGGAAAGGACAGTGTTTGCATTTGGCCTTCTGGAAGCGATCCGGCGGGTGGATATGCCCTTTATTTTCAAAGGCGGCACATCGCTCCTTGTCCTGCTTGAACAGCCGAGACGGCTGAGTACGGACATTGATATCATCGTTGACCGCGATACAGATGTTGACAGCTATATTGAAAAAGCAGGAAAGATATTTCCTTTCGTCAGCGTGGAAGAACATAAACGCAGCGGTGTGAGCAACATAGAAAAGCGGCATTTCAGATTTCATTTCCTCTCACCGAGGACCGGCAAGGAGTTCAATATTCTTCTTGATATTGTTTTTGAAACGAATCCTTACCTGAGAGTGACGAAGCGGCCAATCAGAAACAGCCTTCTTTTGAGCGAAGGCGAGGATCTTATGGTGGATCTTCCTGACAGGAACTGTATTCTGGGAGATAAACTGACAGCATTCGCGCCGCATACAACAGGTATTCCGTTCGGCATTGGAAAAGAACTAGAGATCATTAAACAGCTGTTTGATTGCTGGACCCTGCTGCAGGAGATGGATGATTACGGAACCGTTGCTGCGGTGTATGAAAAGGTTTCCCGTATTGAGTTGGGATATCGGGGTCTTGATCATTCGCCGTCAGACTGTCTGATGGATACGATACAAAGCTGTATCTGTATCCTGGGGAGAGGCAGCATACGGCCGCAGGAGTATGCAGATTTTTCTGCAGGGATCAGTGCGATTCAAGGACATATCTTTACCGGCAGAATCAACGGAGAAAACGCAGGAGCGTATGCCAGTGAGGTGATGTATCTTGCGTCATGTCTTCTGACTGGTCAGACAGAATATGAAAGGGTAACTGATCCGGACGTGTACAGGAGCGTCCTATTGCCGTTGAAAGGGTTCAAAAAAATCAGCGGTATTCGTAATACGGATCCGCTGGCTTATGCGTATTTGATTAATTCTTTTCAGATGCTGAATGAGAAGGGATTATTCACGGAGAGTGTCGTTTGACGGCAGCTCTGATAAACCGTAAAAGTGGCACAAATCTGTTCCGGGGAAAGGGACGATGCACGAAACCTCTTTGTTTTTACTAGGTTTTTTGAAGGTTGGGCCCGCAGCTTCCGCATGAAGTATACTTGTGATATAATATAAACAATAGGAACCAGGAAAATTGATAAGTACTCATGAGGCGTAATTCTGAGAGGATGCAGTGATGCGGAAAGCGTACAGTATTTATGATAATGGGAAATACAAAGTGTGCATGACAGGCACTTTATGGATCTACGACAGCAAAGAAGAACTTGTCGGACGGTTCACGGAGACGCCCTACAGCTATAAGGGGGCATTCGTCCCTGGCACGAATCTGTTTGTTTCAAGGACCAATGAGTGTCATATCGTAGTCTATGACCTGGATAAGATGGAGATGGTCAGGAAAATCAAGACCAGCAATACAGACGCAGCTGAAAGCGATGGTTTCTGCTTTTCTCCTGACGGGAAATATTTCTATTGCATAGAAGCGCATTGGAATGACTGGCTGAGCCGTCAGATCTCGATATACAGCGTCCCTGATTTTGAACGGGTAAAAACCTGTTTTGCCGACCAAAAGAAAACCCTCCTTGAGTTCATTGAGTCGGATGCATCCGGTGACTATTATGTCATAGGGTTTGATCGGGGGGATGTAAGGAATATATTTTTTACCGGCAGATTGGTCAATGATTCAATCGTTGAAAAAAGGGAGTACAGCGATAAATGGTCCACGGTGACCAGCTATTTTGATTGGAAACTGCGAAACTTTACGAATAGAGACCTGGATGGGGCTTTGAAAAGAAGAGGACTTGATAAGGCGCCTGTAAATATTTCAATCAAAGAATTTCATGAAAAAGGGCATCTTTTTGATTAGGAAGGTGCCGGCGAAGACTTTATAAACGAGATAACAATAACGACAAAGGTCGGTCAAACAAGAGAATTGTCCCTCCGTTTGACCGACTTTTATTGTTTGCTTTATTCTCTCGTGTTCGTTTTTTGAGTCCAAATCTGAGTCCAGAGCTAAACGAGGTGCGAAAAACCTCCTATTTTCAACGTTTTTTGATAATCTGGACAGATTCAAATCCCTCCTTCTCTAAATCATATTCTTTCCCGCAGACTTGCCAGAAGCGAGGCCCTGTCCGTTTTCTTCTGCAGGTCTTCTGCGACCTTGTCTGCATTTTCCTGTTTCAGGACTTCCGGAAAGTCCTGCTCAAAACGGACCAGCAAGGCCCGGATATCCTTCTCATCCTTCGCTATCTGTGAATACAGCTGTTCAAAACGGCCGTCCTGAAAGACGTTCTCAATAAATACCTGCGAAGATTCCGGCAGCTGATCCCAGCTTCCGTACAGATCCGAAACGGCTTTCCGGATCTGTTCCATCCGGAGCGGAACTCCTTTCTTTTCATGCTCAGCCAGGATGCCTATCACATCTGACAGATCGCTCTTATACCGTCTTCCGGAGCGAAGCTTCATCGCGACAAGATATTCAGCCGAAACAGTTCGAACGGTCAGGATGTTGGACCAGGTCTTATAGTAGACCGAAAACCCAGCCAGTTTGGGAGAATAGGAATCGGTTTGTCTGAAATCGGCATTCAGCCAATCGTCCGGCAGGGAGAACCTGTCGCCAACCAGACGGACCGCCTCCTTCATGGCGGAAGAGGCGTGGATCAGTGCATCGATATCGGTCGTCATATTCCGAAAGCCGTAATTGATGAGAACCGATGCCCCGCCGATCAGGATGAGTTCGGCCGGTATTGCTTTTCCGGCCTGTCTCCGATATTCTTTGGCAAGCTCCTTCAGGAAGCAGTCGATGTTCTCTCTTGTGAATTCAAATCTTCCCTCAGACGACATCTCTCACCTCATTTTCCATGATGTTGAAGCGGGCAAATTCGGGAATAGCCGTTTCTGCAGCCTGCTTCATAGCCGTGTCGTCTTTCGACACGACGCAGACAGCCCGAATACCGGCCGGATATACCGGCTTTTCCAGTTTGCAAAGGCGCAGATCATCATACTCATCACAGAGCGGGACGTCGTTTTCCCTGCTTAAATAGTCCAGCATGGCAAGGAGATACAGGCTTTCCGGATACCACTTTCTATCATAGTAAGTACGGATATCCTGCCGTTCCAGCGTATCCAAGATAAAGGCGATATCCCCCAGGCTTTTTACGCGGTGGCAAACCGTACTTTTGAAATTCTCGAAGTTCGGACGTTTGAGCAGATACGGCGCTATCAGATCCTCCATGGAAACATTCAGGGAACGGGCCAGACGGTAGACTGTCTCGACGCTGCACTTCTCCAACCGTGTCCTGCCGTTACAAATATCGTTCAGTGTGGCGTAGGGAACTTCGCTTGCCTTGGCAAGACGGTACATGGACATCTGGTTTTGCCGCATGGCATCCTGAATCGTCATGATGAGCACCTCCTTTCTGCGGAAATTATAACGGTATGCCGATATAATGTCAAGGCGTTGTCTGTGTTTTGGGGACTGATATCGGAAAACATCAACCGGGCAACATGCATTTTGTCATAAAATCCCCTTGACATATTCAACAAGTGGAACTATAATCAAACATATTCAACAAGTAGAATAATGGAGGCCACGATGCTAAAGCACGGAATCTTAGGTTTACTGAACTACGGCGACATGACCGGTTATGAAATCATGACCGTATTCCGCGACTCCCTGAGCCATTTCTGGGTCGCCCAGACCAGCCAGATCTACCGCGAACTCCAAAAACTGGAAGAAAACGGCTGGATCAACGTCACGCACATCGCGCAGGAAAGCAGGCCGGATAAAAACATGCTTTCCATAACAGACGCCGGCCGGGCAGAACTGCTTCGCTGGATAAAGAGCGATACGGCTAACAGCGCGGTCCGCAGCCCCATGCTGATGAAAACCTTTTTCCGCGGAGAGTGCAGCATAGACGAAAACATCGCGTTCTTCCGTGATCTGCCCGGAAAAGAAACCCCGTTTCATAACGGAAGCGAAAACGCCGTCACGGTCAGCAGCCAATATGAAAAGGTCATCGAAGAACCTCTGAAAGCCCTCTATTGGAAGTTCACGATAGATTTCGGCCTTATGTACGACCGGATGCTCCGCGAATGGTGCGAAAACTGCATCCGCAAACTGGAGGAGATCAAGCATGAAAATCCTGCTGATTAACGGAAGCCCCAAAGGGCAGAACAGCAACTCGCTCAAACTCGCCCGCAGCTTTATCGCAGGGCTTTGTGCAGAAAAAGAAAGCCGGGGCGAAGAAGCGGCTGTAGAGGAACTCCATGTCGCGGCCCTGAAAATCGCCCCCTGCAAAGGCTGCTTTTCCTGCTGGAAGAACACGCCCGGCGTCTGCTGCATCCGGGACGACATGCAGACCGTCATAGAGAAACAGATCGGGGCGGATCTGATCGTGTGGAGTTTTCCTCTCTATTACTTTAACGTGCCGGGCATCCTGAAAAACCTGATAGACCGCCAGCTGCCGGTCAATCTTCCCTTTATGAGCGAGCGGACAGACGGATACGGCAACGGAAGCCACGATACAAGATACGACATGCAAAACACAAAGCATGTCCTTATCTCGACCTGCGGTTTTTACACGGCAGAAAGCAATTATGACAGTGTGACCCGGATGTTCGACCATTTCCTCGGACAGGGGAACTACACCTCCATCTTTTGCGGGCAGGGTGAACTGTTCCGCATAAAAGAGCTTTCCGCCAGGACGGATGAATACCTGGAAACTGTCAGAACCGCTGGACAGGAATACGCAGCGGGCAAAATTTCGGAAGAAAGCCGCCGGAAGCTTCAGACGCTTTTGTACCCTAAAGAAGTTTTCGAGGCGATGGCCGATGCCAGCTGGGGCATCAGCCCGGCCACGCAGGAGAAAGAGCCGGACGCCCTGATCTTCACGAGACAGATGGCCGCGCTGTATAACAAAAACGCGCATGACGGGAAAGACCGCGTGCTTGAAATGCACTATACGGATGTGGGTGAAACGTATCAGATCCTTCTGGGAAAAGAGGGAAGCCGGGTCTTTACGGACGGAAGCCTGAAGGCGACGACACGGATAGAGACGCCCTTTGAAGTCTGGGCATCTATTTCAAGAGGCGAGATCAACGGCGCGGAGGCGCTGGGCAGACAAATGTACACAGTGACGGGCGATTTTTCCCTGATGATCGAATGGGATCGTTTCTTTGGAAGCGGAACAGACGCTCCTCAAAAAGAAACCGACGCCGGTCAAAGCGGTCTCAAAAACCCGTCTATGATAACCATGCTGATCCCGTGGATCACCTTCTGGATCGCTGTTTCCATAGACCCGGGGATCGGGGCGGTCATTGCGCTTGTCGTTTCGGCCGCCGTTCCGCTGATCATGCGCGGGCATCGATTTGTCATTTGGGATCAGTTATCCATTGCGGCTGTTGCCGTTCTCTCGGCGATCGCACATTTCACGGGGAGCGGGAAACTGTGCGTTATTACCGGTTATCTGATATTCGGGCTGTTCTGGCTGTTCTCCTGCCTTACCAAAGAGCCTCTTTGCGCAGCCTATGTGAAGTATAATTACGGCGGGGACGAGGCGCATAACAACCCGCTTTTCATGAAAGCCAATTATATTCTGGCTGCCTGCTGGGGCGTGCTTTATGTGCTGACGGCGGTCTGGACGTGGCTGCTGCAAAGGGTCGGTTTCGGGACAGGGACCGTCATTATCAATAATCTGATGCCGATGGCCATGGGCGTTTTTACGGCATGGTTCGAAAAATGGTATCCGGCATGGAAAGCACGGGGCGGTAAAAAATAGAATTGCCCTCAGCTGTAGAACGTCTGCTCCGTCCGGGCGATAGCAAAGGCGGTCAGGAATGCCAGGTCCAGGTCAGCCTCCTCGCAGGTGACATCCAGCGCGTACCGGGTGGTCAGCGGGAATTTGCTGTTTTTGCCGGCGGAGGTGGCGATGGTCGCGATCTCGCCGCCGCGCAGGGTGACGGTGTAGGTCATGCCGAGTTTCCCGCTGGAGAGGTGGGAATCGATGCGGACGCCCTGATCGTGCAGGTAGTCCCAGATCTTCTGGCCGTCGTACTTGAAGTGCGATTTGGTGGCCAGGATGTCGATCGTCAGCGGGCCGTGGTGCTCCGTGGTGATCGTGTGGCCGATCTTGTGCTCCTCCGTGCGGCCGGTGTGGTGGTTCGTGAACGCGAACGACGCGGGGCCGAACAGGGACATTTTCAGGCATTTCGCTTCATAGACCGGGGTCCCGTTCTGATCTTCCATCAGGAACCCCTGTTTCAATACGTTACTGTCCGGGTGCATGAAATAAGTCTCAGCCATGGATCCATTCCTCCTCCTGTTCTTTCAATGCTTTGCGTTTGTTATGGGTGTTGATGACGCTGACGACGCCGGCGACGAAAGCGGCGGCGCCTGCGGCGGTCAGGATGATCGGGAGCAGGATCCCGTTGGGCTGGGCGATGTCCGTGGGGTCTTTCGGATTATACGCGATCTCGACCTTGTCTCCCGCTTTGTATCCGGAGAAGATGCCGTATTCCGTCTCATACTCTTTGCCGTCCACCGTGTACTTTACGGTGACCGTGCAGGTCTCGTCGTGATGGGTGCCGTCCCGGTCGGTGTACGCCTGCTCGTACAGTTCGGTCTTCGTCACAGTCGCCTCAGTTTTGGGAAAGTTCTTGATGCGGTTGACCGCGCCGAACGCAAAGATGCCGAACGCGAGCACGAAGATCCCCGCCGGGATCAGAAAGCCGGCCACCCCGTAGTCTCTGTAAAATGCTGCCAATTTATTCATAGTATCCTCCCGGTGCCTGCGGCGGTACGGTTTTATGATAACAAACCCGCCCGGAATGTCAAGAAAAGCGGACGCCGTTCCGGACGTTTTTTTCTCTATTATAATTGACAGCGGGCGGTTCAGGAACTACAATGTTTTTATCAATAATTACTGCGGAGGGTTTCCTAATGTATTCTTCCTACTCCTATTCCCGTTCTATTTTTGACTACCTGTGGGGCGGCGGCTGGCAGTTTATCGTCGGCACGATCCTGGCGCTGACCTGCGCGGTCCTGCTGTATGTTCTGGTTTTCCCGAAGAGAATGGAAAACAGACTGCCCGGCTTCTTCCGCGTACTGCGGGACTTCTTTGATGTAAGATATCTCCTGATCGAAAAGATCTTTAAGTTCCTCTATGTCTTTTCGACCCTTGCCGTGATCTTCATCGGCTTCTTCTACCTGTTCGGCAACACCTTCGTGTACGGCTTCATCCTGATGCTCCTCGGCCCGGTCTTCCTTCGTATCATGTATGAACTCTTCATGCTGATCATCCTCCTGGTCAAGAACGTCATGGAGATCAACCGTCAGCTGAAGAAGCATCTCGGCACCGATGACAGCAAAGATGCGAATCCGTTCGAAGCCGGCATTGTTTCCGGTCCCGCTCCCTATACCGAAGCAGCTCCGGCTCCGGCTCCCGCACCTTACGGCAGAGTCTGCCCGTACTGCGGCGCCGACCTGGAAGACGGCGACGTCTTCTGCCGCTCCTGCGGAAACCGCGTCTGATCAGTCAGTCATAACAAATAGACCGATACAGGAGAGGATCACAGGATCCTCTCCTTTTTTGATGACAAAGGGACGGTTCCTTTGTCATCTTGCTATCTGACAGGGGGACGGTTCCTTTGTCAGGTTTCCGGCAGATAAGTCTGCTCCACACCCGGGCCGATGGCACATCGGCCCCTACGACAGGAGCCAAATACACATCAATACATTCGGCATTGGCAAATGACAAAGGAATCGTTCCTTTTCGTAGGGGCCGTTGTACCAACGGCCCGGAAATGACAAAGGAACCGTCCCCCTGTCACCCCTGTCAGATAAAAACAGGGCCATCCGGGGACTGTCCCCGAATGGCCCTGTGCCGGCTTGGAGGCCGGGCGGGGGCGGTCAGTCTACTTTGTTGAAGTAGATCTCGGCCGCCTCGTTGTAGATATAGAGGGCTTTGGCGAGGTAGACGAACTCGTCACTGCTGCTCTCGGAGCCCAGAACAAGGTTGGCGAAGCTCAGGACGCCGAACTTGAAATTCAGGGTCTTGCCGCCGTAGGAGACCTTGATGGTATGCACCACATCCAGGTCTACGCCGGCGATGGCAGGCACGCTGACGTACCAGCCTTCCTTGCCCTTCTTGATGACTTCGAGCGGCTTGGAGCCTCTCTTCGCCGTGACTTCACGGTCGAAGAAGATGCGGATCTCGGTATCGCCTTCCAGGTTCAGTTTCACATACTTGTAGCCGAGCACGGATTTCGCGTTGGACGGGATGACAGGGTCCATGGCGGGATCCGGTTCGACCGCTTCGGTCTCGGCCTTCAGGTACTCATCCGGATTCGCGGGGTCGTCCTCTTCGTAGTCGAAGTAGTTCTGCGCCGCATTGCCCAGGTTGATGAGGGCCTTCGCCATGCCGACGGATTCCTCCGTGGCGTTCTCCTGCTCCAGGATCGCGTAGGCCCAGTCGGCGACGCGGAAGGACCAGGAGGCGTCTTCCAGCAGGCCGAGGGAGTTGTGGACCAGGGCGATCTGCTCATCGTCCGCGTTGTAGACGCGGATCGTGGCGGGATCCATCATCTGCTTGATCGCAACGTTGCTGTACGGCAGGCGGTACTGCTCGGAAGAAGCGCGCCAGTACGGCGATTCCTCCCCGGTCAGTTCGAAGCGGACCTCATCGCCCATGAAGTCGATCACCGCGTAGGCGGCTTCGTCCGGGGCTTTCAGCCAGAAGTTGATGCCGATCTTGCCTTCCAGGGCCAGTGTCATGCCGGTGACCTTCGCGTACAGCAGGTCGTCGTACACGGCGGTGTAGGTCTCGGGGCCGGTGACGGCGGCGATTTCCTTGTCCCAGCCGGTAAAGGTGTAGATGTGGAACAGGACGTCTTCCTTGACCGGGGTCTCGCCTTCGTAGACGGGAAGCTCGCCGGCTTTGTACTTGCGGCTCTGCAGGACGGTGCCGTCTTCGTTCACGAATTCGACCGTGTAGCGCGCGACCGTCAGGGTGTCGGTGTGGGCTTCGCCGTCCGGGCTGGCTTCCGCCGTAACGGTGGCCGTGTAGACCAGGTTTCCGGCGGCGTCTTCTTCGCAGGTGACGGCGGCGGGCAGGGTCACGGTGTGGGTCGCGTCGCGGCCGCAGACGAAGGTGGCATCGACGGTGTAGCCGTCGTCGGTCTCGGTCCAGACGAAGGTCGGAGCGAGCCAGGCGTGGCCGAGGGCGTCGATATCGGTGAGGGTCTGGGTCTGCGTCTCGAACGCTTCGTTTTCGAAGGTGGCCGTGTACGTGGTCTGGCCGGCAGTCTCGCAGTCGGGCTGCAGGGTCACTTCGGAGGTTACGGTGCCGTCTTCCGTCTCCACATGCTCAGCGTTTCTGGAGCAGGTGCGGACCGCGGAGCACTTCCAGCTGCCGTCTTCCTGCGGCGTCCAGGTGTAGATGGGGCTGCCCCAGTCGTGGCCCAGCGGGTCGATCGGTTCGGTCGTGGTCTGGGTCGCGAAGGCCGGGTTCGTGAAGGTGGCCGTGTAGGTGGTTTTGCCTTCGGTCTCGCAGCCGGGCTGCAGAGTCACGCCGGAGGTCACGGCGCCGTCTTCGGTCTCCACGTGCTCGGAGTGTCTGGAGCAGACGCGGGCCGCGGTGCACTTCATCGTGCCGTCGTCCTGCTTGGTCCAGGTGTAGGTCGGTTCGCCCCAGTCGTGGCCCAGCGGAAGGATATCCGTAACCGTCTGGGTCTGCGTCTCGAAAGCGGGGTTCGTGAAGGTGGCCGTGTAGGTCGTCTGGCCTTCGGTCTCGCAGTCGGGCTGTAGGGTCACGGCGGAGGTCACGGTGGCGTCTTCGGATTCCACGTGTTCAGCGTCTCTTGAGCAGGTGCGGACTGCGGAGCACTTCCAGCTGCCGTCTGCCTGCTGCGTCCAGGTGTAGATGGGGGTGCCCCAGTCGTGGCCCAGCGGATCGATCGGTTCGGTCGTGGTCTGGGTCGCGAAGGCCGGGTTCGTGAAGGTGGCCGTGTAGGTGGTTTCGCCTTCGGTCTCGCAGCCGGGCTGCAGAGTCACGCCGGAGGTCACGGCGCCGTCTTCGGTCTCTTTGTGTTCAGGATCACGCGAGCAGACGCGGGTGGCCGTGCACTTCATGGTGCCGTCTTCCTGCTTCGTCCAGACGTAGGTCGGCGCGCCCCAGTCGTGGCCGAGGGCGGGCAGCGTGATGCTCTTCTCCTCCGAATGAGGAGCGCCGTCCGGGCTGGCTTCCGCGGAAACAGAGGCGGTGTATACGGTCGAACCGGGCTCGGTGCAGGACGCGCCATGCGTCACCGTATCCAGTTCCGCGTCCACCGTCCGGGTGATCTCCGGATCGGTCGCGCATTCATAATTGGCCACGGCCGCGGTGTAGCCGTTCTCATCGTCGCCGGTCCAGGTGAAGTTCACGAATTCCCAGGTCATGGCCTTGAAATAGACCTTCACGATGACGTCATAGTCCGGCATCTGGAAGTTTTCGCTGTCCAGTTCCCCGATGAGTTCGGGCTCGCCGTTCTCACCATGCGCCTTCCAGAGTTCGATTTTGTCCAGTTCGTAATACTGTTCGGGTTCGGTTTCAATGCCGACCGTCATCAGTCTCGGGACCGTCATGGCCGTTTCATAAACGCCGTCCTTGTACAGGAAGGCCTCGCCGTGGCCGCCGACCACCTCGATCGTCGCCAGGTGGTCCCGCTCAATGTAGAAGTAGCCGCCGAAGGGCTGCCAGCCGGCGTCGGGATTGCCGTCCGGGCGGAAGTAGAGCGTCACGCTGCCGGCGTGATCCGTGTCCACGACGTAGTTGCCGGTGATGCCGTTGTAGTTATGCGCGGTGTCCGGGTACCAGTCCGATATCTCGCCGTTCATGACGCGGACGACCTTGATCTCGTCGCCCGCTTCCAGGACGGTGTCCAGATAGTATTCCCCGGCGGTGTGCGGGTTGTCGAAGAGCCGGTAGGTCTCGTTGACCACCCAGCCGACCGGGCCGCCGATCAGATAGTAGCCGTCCGCGGGTGCCTTCTCTTCAATGACCGCGTGCGCGGCCACGGCCGTCAGGTCCGCTTCGACGACCGTGTAGCTGCCGTCCTTCTGGAGCACGCGGCCGCCTTCGGGCAGTGTGATGCCGAAGCCCGCGGGAATGACGAGGCCTTCCTTCGCGCGGAGCGCGGCGGCGCCGGCGTCCACGTCCCATTTGCCGCTCACGAAGGTGATTTTGCCGTCGGATTCCATGCCGACGGAACCATCCGCCGTATTGGTGACCGTCGCGTTTCCGTTCACGGTGACGGCTTCCGCGGCGTACACGGACTGCGGCGCCTGGCCGGTCACGGTGAGGGCGCCGCCGACGCTGATTTTACCGGTCTCGGCGCGGAGGATGTAATCCTGGGGCGTCCCGGCATTGCCGGCCGCCGTAACGTCGCCGCCGACCGTGATGTCATTTTTGGCGTATACGCCCAGACCGATCGCAGAAGATTTCAGATAGCCTGTCACGCTGATCGAACCCTCGGCCGACTTCATGGCGTTGTCGCATCTGAAACTGGTGCTGTAATAATTCGCCTTGACGTCGGCATAGCCGCCGACCGTGATGTCGCCTTTCGCCTGCACGACGGTCTCGCCGTAGCCGTTGACCTTGAAATTGCCGGTCACGGTGATCGGGCCGCCGGGCGCGGAAATGACGGCGGCGTTCTTATAGGACCCGTCGTTTTTCAGATCCGCATTGCCCTGGATCACGATGCCTTCTTCCGCATCGCGGGAGCTGAGGCAGATACCGCCATGGCCCGTCGTGAGATTGACGTTCCCATCGCAGACGATACCGCCGGCCGTGCTCACGATACCGCTGCCGCCGCCCATGCCGCCGGTGTTGTCTGCCGTCAGGTCGTCCAGCACGTGGACGGGGCCGTTGGCATAGATGATATAAGCTTCCTCCCCGAACTCAATGGAAACCGTCTTCACGGTCACGCCGCCGTCCGCCGTATATATGCAGGAGGCGGGACATAAGCCGTAGACGGCCTCGGAATCGGCTGCGAAATAAGCGTCGCCCTGCAGCGTCACGTTGCCGCTGCCGCAGTAGATGCCGGTCTCGGCGGCGAATACGACTGCCTCGCCGGTCACCGTGACCGGGCCCATGGCCTTGACGCCGAAGGCGCCCTCGATGCCGTAGCTGTCCACGTCCAGATCACCGTTCACCGTCAGGGCACCGTCCGCATAAAGGCAGGCGTCGCCCGCACCGCCGGTCAGGCGCGCATTGATCTTGCCGTTTACCGTCAGCGCGCCGCCGGATACTTTGACGGTGTAATCGCCGCCGGAACTGAGTGTCAGTCCGTTGGACGGCGTCACGATGGTCAGATCCATGTTCTGCGCGTAGATCAAGGCGCTTTCATGCAGCGTGGTGCGCGCGGGCTTGCCCGTGAAGGTCAGTGTGTTCGTTTCAAAATTGAACTTGACCTTGCCGTCATTCAGGACGTTGTCCGCGTTCGCTTCCGTGACCTGCACGCCGCATACCCACACTTCGGGTTCGCCGTCTCTTACGATGACGGGCGCGGCTTTTTCCGTCACGGGGACCGTCGTGACCATCTCCGTGTCCGCAACGGCCCGCCTGCCGGCTTCCTTCGCCAGCGATGACGGCACGCACCCGATCAGCATGCAGACTGCCAGCAGGACAGACAGCCATTTTCTGTGTTTCATACCGATTCCTCCTGATATCATGATTTCCCGTTCTGTTTTTCAGCCCCGGTTGCCCCGGGTTTCATAAACGATCGTGTTAATCCGTTTTACAGTTTAGCAAATTGACGCAAAAATGCAAGGCAAAACAAAAACCCGGTCAAAGGAGACGGGTTTTGCGGGGGTTTGCAGGGTTTTGTGACAGGGCGACTGTTTGTGCTGTCGAACGCGGCGGGACGCAAAAAGGCCGGCCGGGGTGAACCGGCCGGCCTTGAGGTCGGAGGGCGGGGATCAGTCTACTTTGTTGAAGTAGATCTCGGCCGCCCGGTTGTAGACGTAGAGGGCTTTGGCCAGGTAGATGAACTCATCGGAGCTGGTCTCGGAAGCCATGACGCGGTTGCAGAAGCTCAGGACGCTGTACTTGAACGTCAGGGTCTTGCCGCCGTAGGTGACCTTGATGGTATGCATCACATCCAGGTCCACGCCGGCGATGGCGGGCACGCTGACGTACCAGCCTTCCTTGCCCTTCTTGATGACTTCGAGCGGCTTGTTGCCTCTCTTCGCCGTGACCTGACGGTCGAAGAAGATGCGGATCTCGGTGTCGCCTTCCAGGTTCAGCTTCACGTACTTGTAGCCGAGCACGGAGGCCGCGTCGGCCGGGATGACGGGATCCAGCGCGGGATCCGGCTCGACCGCTTCGGTCTCTGCGTGCAGGTAGTTGTTCGGGTTGGCGGGATCGTCATCTTCGTAGTCGAAGTAGTTCTGCGCCGCATTGCCCAGGTTGATGAGGGCCTTCGCCATGTGGACGGACTGCTCGGTGGCGTTATCCTGCGCCAGGACCGCGTACGCCCAGTCAGCCACACGGAAGGACCAGGAGGCGCCTTCCAGCAGGCCGAGGGAGTTGTGGACCAGGGCCAGCTGCTCGCCGTCCGCCTTGTAGACGCGGATCGTGGCGGGATCCATCATCTGCTTGATCGCAACGTTGCTGTACGGCAGGCGGTACTGCTCGGAGCTTGCGCGCCAGTACGGCGAATCCGCCTTGGTCAGTTCGAAGCGGACCTCATCGCCCATGAAGTCGATCACCGCGTAGGCGGCTTCGTCCGGGGCTTTCAGCCAGAAGTTGATGCCGATCTTGCCTTCCAGGGCCAGCGTCATGCCGGTGATCTTCGCGTACAGCAGGTCGTCGAACTGCGCCGTGTAGGTCGCGTCACCGGTGACCGGCGTGATCTCGGGATCCCAGCCGGAGAAGACGTACATGTGGAACAGGATCTCTTCCTTGACAGGCGTTTCGCCTTCGTAGACCGGGATCTCGCCCTTCTTGACCAGGCTGCTCTGCAGGACGGTGCCGTCTTCGTTCACGAATGTGATCGTGTAGCGCTCGATGAACAGGGTGTCGCTATGTTCAACACCATCCGGGCTGTCGGCCGCCGAGACGATGGCCGTGTAGGTCAGGTTGCCGCCGGCGTCTTCTTCGCAGGTGACGGTGGTGGCAGGCTGGGTCGTGGTGTGGGTCGCGTCATTCTTGCACTTGTAGTTCGCGACCGCAGTGTAGCCGGTTTCGGTCTCGGTCCAGGTGAAGTCGACGAACTCCCAGTCGTGGCCGGTGGCGGGCAGCGTCACCGTCTTGGTGTCGGTGTGCGCTTCGCCGTCCAGGCTGGCGCCTGCCGCGACGGTCGCGGTGTAGACGATCGAGCCGGGCTCGGTGCAGGTAGGATCGGTCTTCTCCGCTTCTACCGCCGCGTCAACCGTATTCGTGTGAGACGCGTCGTTCTTGCACTTGTAGTTCGCGGCTGCGGTGTAGCCGGTCTCAGTCTGAGTCCAGGTGAAGTCGACGAACTCCCAGTCGTGGCCGAGGGCCGTGCCGGTCACGGTCACGGACTCGGTATGGAGCTGGCCGTCCAGGCTCACGTCTGCCTCGATGGTGGCGGTGTAGACCGTCTTATCCGGTTCCGTACAGGTGGCGGGCGTCGTTTCCGCAGTCACCGTGGCCGGCAGGCTGATCTGGTGCGTGGAGTTGTTGGAGCATTCGTACCAGCCGACGACGGTGTAGCCGGTGTCGGTCGCGGTCCAGGTGAATTCAACGAAGAACCAGGCGTGGCCGGTGGCAGGCAGCGTCACGGTCTTGGTGTCGGTATGCTCTTTGCCGTCCAGGCTGGCGGCAGCCGTAACGGTGGCGGTGTAGACGGTCTGGCCGGGCTCGGTGCAGGAAGGCTTGGTGGTCTCCGCCTGTACCGTCGCGTCTACCGTATCAATGTGAGATTCGACGTTCTTGCACTTGTAGTTCGCGACCGCGGTGTAACCGGTCTCGGTCTCGATCCAAGTGAAGCTGACGAACTCCCAGTCATGGCCGGTGGCGGGCAGCGTCACCGTCTTGGTCTCGGTGTGTTCTTTGCCGTCCAGGCTGGCGGTGGCCGTAACCGTGGCGGTGTAGACGATCGAGCCGGGTTCGGTGCAGCCGGCTTCGGTGGTCACTGCTTCTACCGTCGCGGTTACCGTATCAATGTGAGATTCGACGTTCTTGCACTTGTAGTTCGCGACTGCGGTGTAACCGGTTTCGGTCTCGGTCCAGGTGAAGTCGATGAACTCCCAGTCATGGCCGGTGGCAGGCAGCGTCACTGTCTTGGTGTCGGTGTGCTCTTTGCCGTCCAGGCTGGCGCCTGCCGCAACGGTCGCCGTGTAGACGATCGAGCCGGCTTCAGTGCAGCCTGCTTCGGTGGTCACTGCTTCTACCGTCGCGGTTACCGTATCAATGTGAGACTCGACATTCTTGCACTTGTAGTTCGCGACCGCGGTGTAACCGGTTTCGGTCTCGGTCCAGGTGAAGTCGATGAACTCCCAGTCATGGCCGGTGGCAGGCAGCGTCACTGTCTTGGTGTCGGTGTGTTCTTTGCCGTCCAGGCTGGCGCCTGCCGCGACGGTCGCCGTGTAGACGATCGAGCCGGCTTCAGTGCAGCCTGCTTCGGAGGTCACTGCATCTACCGTCGCGCTCACCGTATCCGTGTGAGATTCGACATTCTTGCACTTGTAGTTCGCGACCGCGGTGTAGCCGGTTTCGGTCTCGGTCCAGGTGAAGTCCACGAACTCCCAGTCATGGCCGGTGGCGGCCAGCACGACCGTCTTGGTCTCGGTGTGTTCTTTGCCGTCCAGGCTGGCTTCCGCCGTGACGGTGGCCGTGTAGACGGTCTGGCCCGCGGCTTCGCAGGTCGGGTCATCGGTCTCGGACGTGATGACCGCGTTCACCGTCTTCGTGTGCTCTTCGTTGTTCTTGCACTTGTAGTTGGCGACTGCGGTGTAACCGTCGGTGTCATTGCCGGTCCAGGTGAAGTCCACAAACTCCCAGTCGTGGCCGGTGGCGGCCAGCACGACCGTCTTGGTCTCGGTGTGCTCTTTGCCGTCCAGGCTGGCTTCCGTCGTGACGGTGGCCGTGTAGACGGTCTGGCCCGCGGCTTCACAGGTCGGATCATTGGTCTCGGACGTGATGACCGCGCTTACCGTATCCGTGTGAGCGGCATTGTTCTTGCACTTGTAGTTGGCAACTGCGGTGTAGCCGGTTTCGGTCTGGATCCAGGTGAAGCCGGTGAACTCCCAGTCGTGGCCGATGGCGGACAGGTCGACGTGCTTGGTGTCGGTGTGCTGCTGGCCGTCCAGGCTGCGGGCTGCCGTGACCTTTGCGGTGTATTCGGCCGAGCCGGCGATCTCGCAGCCGGATTCGATCGTTTTGATCGTGATGTCCGCGTCTACCGTTCTGGTCTTGGTCGGGTCGGTGGTGCAGACGTAGTTGGCGACGGCGGCGGTGTAGCCGTTTTCATCGTCACCGGTCCAGGTGAAGTCCACGAACTCCCAAATCAGGGCCTTGAAGTAGACTTTGACGATGACGTCGTAGTCCGGCATCTGGAAGCTTTCGGCGGACAGGGTCTCGATGAGTTCGGGGCCGTCTTCGCCGTTCGCTCTCCACAGTTCGATACGGTCGAGTTCGTAGTCTTCGGCCGGCGTGTAAACGATGGCGATATCCATCAGGCGCGGCGCGGTGACGGTGGCCGCCTGGCTGCCGTCGCGGACCAGGAAGGCGGTGCCGTGGCCTTCAGGGACTTCGACGGTCGCCAGGTGGTCCTTCGCAATGTAGAAGTAACCGCCGAAAGGCTGCCAGCCGCTGTCCGGATTGCCGGCCGGGCGGAAGTAGACGGTGACGGAACCGGCGTGGTCGGAATCGACGATGTAGTTGCCCGTCATACCGTTGTAGTTATGCTCCGTGCTCGGATAATAGTTGCTGTTGTCAGCCACGCCGCCGACCGCGCGCACGACCTTGATCTGATCGTTCTCGGCCAGCGAGGTCGCCAGGCAGTATTCTCCCGACTCGTTCGAGTTCACGGCAAAGGCGTAGTCTTCATTGACCTGCCAGTTGGTCATGCTGCCGATCAGGTAGAAGCCTTCGACCGCAGTCCACTTCGCAACGATGGTCATGTCTTCCGCCGGCATGGTCTCCGGAACTTCGGGATTCCAGCCCGCGAAGGTGAAGAACGGCTTGGTCGGGTTCTCGGCCGGAGCTTCGACCGGATCGCCGTAAGCGGCTGTGACGGTGGCAAACGGAGTCTCGTCGCCTTCGTTGGCCAGGAAGGTGATCGTGTATTCGTTGACCTGCCATCTGGCCGTCAGGGTCAGATCCTCAGTCACAGGCGTTGTGAAGTCGAACGCGGTCTCGCTGTTCTCTTCGAACCAGCCCAGGAACGTATAGCCTTCTTTGACCGGATCTTCCGGTTTCTCGGCCGTGGTCCCCTTGCCGATGGTCTGAGGATCCGGCGCCGTGATGCCATCTTCCGTGACGAAGGTCACGACGACCGCCTTGAGCAGTTCGTAAATGCCCTCGGTCTCCGTGGCGACCCACAGGTAGCCTTCCGGAATGGTCCGCTCGTTGCCTTCGGCCAGGATGTGGCGGTCTTCCGTGCCGGCGCTGCCGGTCTGCTCATCCACGAACACCTGGATGCCGGAGGAGGCGTTGAGTACGATGTTCCCGCCGATCATCACATCCTGATCGACGTTGACGTAGCGGTCGGAAATGCCGTAGTAGCCGTTGAACGTGCCGCCCTGCAGGTTGAAGGAGCCGGCAGATGCCGCGTAGACCGGCGCGCAGAAGTAGGACCACCAGTCGCTGCTGGCCGGTGCTGCGTTCGCCGTGTATTCGCCGCCGTACACCGTAATGGTCGCCGGCGCCGTGGTGTTGTTGGTGCCGATCGCAGCGAAATGCGAGGTAATGGTCGGGCCATTGCCGTCTTCCGTTCCGAAGATGGCCGTGCCGCCGTTCAGGACGTACACGCCGTACATGCCGTCGGAGCCCTCGCCGGTGGCGGTGACCGTGCCGTTTTCGATCGTCAGCTTGCCGCCGTCGACGCTGATCACGACTTTACCGTCGAATGCCGCGCCGTCAGCCGGGCCGGTGATCTTGCCGTTGCCGGTAATCGTCAGATCGCCGGCCGCCGTTACCGTGATCACGTCGGGCTTGGTGGCGCTGACTTCCTTCCCGTTCAGGTCGAGCGTGATGGCCTTGTCAACGACCAGCTCGTCTTCCTGAACGTTCTTCAGCAGGACGACCGTGTCGCCGTCCTGTGCCGCCGCGATGGCGGCCGCCAGTGTGCCGTACGTGGTGGTCTTGCCGTCTCTCGTGATGGAGGCGACCGCTTCGCCGATCGTGTAGATGCCGGCTTCTTCGGTCTCGACCCACGCGTATCCTTCCGGCAGCGTGCGGGTGTTGCCTTCCGCCTTGATGCTGCGGTCGGCCGTGCCGGCGGAACCGGTCTGCTCGTCGACGAATACGTCGATGCCGGAGGTGGCGTTGAAGACCACGTCGCCCCAGATCATCACATCCTGGTCGACGTTGGCGTAGCGGTCGGAAATGCCGTAGTAGCCGTTGAACGTGCCGCCCTTCAGTTCGAAGGAGCCGGCAGCCGCCGCGTAGACCGGCGCGCAGAAGTAATACCACCACTCATCGTTGGTCGGCGTCGCGTTCGCCGTGTATTCGCCGCCGTACACCGTAATGGTCGCAGGCGCCGTGGTGTTGTTGGTACCGATCGCAGCGAAGTGCGAGGTAATGGTCGGGCCGTTGCCGTCCGCGGTGCCGAAGATCGCCGTGCCGTTCTGCAGGACGTACACGCCGTACATGCCGTCGGAACCCTCGCCGGTGGCGGTCAGCGTACCGTTTTCAACAGTCAGTTTGCCGCCGGCGACGTAGATCAGAGCGTTGCTGTCGAATGCCGCGCCGTTGGCCGGGCCGGTGATCCTGCCGTTGCCGGTGATCGTCAGATCGCCGTCAGCCGTCACAGAAAGCACGCCGGCCTTGGCGGAGCTGAGTTCGTGCCCGTCCAGATCAAGCGTGATCGCCTTGCCGACTTCAAGCTCATCTTCCTGAACATCCTTCAGCAGGACGACCGTATCGCCGGCCTGTGCCGCCGCGATGGCTTCCGCCAGCGTCGGATAATACGTGTCGTTGATCCGGGCGACGTTCTCGAACCATCTCGCGGTGATCGTGATGTCTTCCTTGATCACCGTATTTTCAAAGTCAAACAGCTGATCATCCGGACCGTACCAGCCGAGGAAGGTGTAGCCTTCCCGTACCGTGGTCGGCTCGGAAGCCTTGCTGCCCCAGTCGAGGACCTGGTCGGGGACGTCGGTGCCGCCGGCCTCATTGAAGGTCACCGTCACTTTGATCCTGGTCCAGTTGATGACGTAGACCACGTCGCGCGTGACAGTCTCTTCCACTTCGGGGATCCAGGGGTGCGCCGGATCGAATTCGTAGCCTTCCCTGGTGATCGTGCTCAGGTCGCCCTGGAACGCCGGCGTAGGCTGGCCGTACTCGACGTCATATCTTTCGAGGATGTTGCCGAGGCCGTCGGAATAGACGATCTGCTTCGTAACGCCTTTCCAGGTCGCCAGATAGATGATGTTGGCAGCTTCGACCGTCGGGTCGATGCCCTTGACCTGGGCGCCCTGCTTCAGCCAGCCGTCGAAGACATAGTTCTCTTTGACGGGATCCGGGACCGTCGGGGTCGCCTGGTGCAGGATGGCATCCAGTGCGGTCTGCTCGCCGTCCACGTCGTAGATGACCTGGGTCTTCCACCGGGCGGTCAGCGTGATGGCTTCCGTCACGAGCGTAGTGAAGTCATAGGCGGTTTCCGCATCCGGCAGGAACCAGCCGATAAAGGTGAAGCCGGTCTCCGGGGTCGGATCCGCGGGCTTTTCGACGGCGGTGTTCCTGGCGATCTTCACGACCGTGATGTCGCTGTCGTCGTCCTTGTTGTCCGCGTCGAAGGTGACGTAGACCGCATCGTCCAGTTCGTACATGCCGGCGTCTTCTTCACCTTCAGGGATCTGCACCAGGATCTTGTCATTCGGTACGCCGACGTTCGTCTTCTCGCTGTTGTCGGAGAAGTGGCCGCCGTGGATGAAGCCGGTCAGGGGCTCGTAGCCTGCCATCGCGTAGGAGGCTACGGCCGCGGCGTTGTCGGAGATGAAGCGGCCGCCGGAAATATTGGTGACAGGCGCGCCGTTCGGATAGTCGCAGGTCTCCACGACCAGCGCGTCGCCGGTCGGGTAAGCGCCGTTGCCGTAGTAGCTGTAGTCAGCTGCCGCGCCGGTGGCGTGCAGCGTGCCGCCGTTGATATTCACGGTACCGCTCTTCTGGTAGACCGCCGTCGCGCCGCTGATCGTGCCGCCGGTGATCGTCAGCGTGCCGGCATCGGGCTTGTAGATGGCGATGTCTTTCGCGGAGGTAATGGTGCCGCCGCTGATCGTGATGGTGTTATTGTTGCCGGTGTTGCCGCTGGTGCCGATCGCAGGAGCGTTGCTGCCGGTGGAGCTGATGGTGCCGTCAGTGATCATCAGGCTGGCAGTGCCCATGATGTAGATCGCGTAGGCATCATCTTCCGTTGCGGATATGGTGCCGCCGCTGACCGTTACGGAGGAGCCGGCATCGGCATAGATCCCCATGCCGCCGGTGGATTCCAGGATGCCGGATTCCAGAATGAAAGCCGCGCCGTCCTCCACGAAGGCCGGGATGCCGCTGACGACCTTGCCGCCGCCGACGGTATCCTTGAGCGTCAGCGCCGCGCCGCTGCCTATCGGGTTGAGGAGCGCATTGCCGTCACGGCTCAGGGTGTGGCCGGCGAGGTCGATCGTGATGGCTTTCCCGATCTCGACCCAGGAGGTGACTTCGATGTCTTTGAGGATCTCGATGGTGTCGCCGTCGACGGCTACTGCTACGGCAGCTTCCAGCGTGCCGAACAATCTGGTGCCGATCTTGGCTACCGCGTCACCGATCGTCCACAGGTGCTCGCCGATCTGGACGGCCGCCTTGCCTTCCACGATGAAGTGATAATCCGGCTCGCGGTCGAAGAAACCGTAGCTGATCTGGAACGTGGCGTCTTCCGAAGTGGTGATCTTGGAAATGTCGCCGGCATAGTAGCCGTCGGTGACGATAAACGTACCTTTGTTTCCAACCTCAGCGTTCTTGCCGAGGACAAGCGGCTTGCTGGCCGTAATGCTGTTGCCTTCGCCCATGATGGCGGTAGCGCCTGTGCTGTCTTTCAGGCGGACGCCGTAGCCATCCGATACAGCAGATTCGAAAGTGTTGCCGATGAAGGTAAACTCTCCGGTACCGCCGCTGATATTGACGAAACTGTCGCTCGCCGTAATGTTGCAGTTGGTGAAGCTGCCGCCCGTAGTACCGGTCAGCTGCGCCAGGCTGTGCAGGTTCGTGCCGGTCACCCCGTTGAGTGCAACATTGTACGCGCCTGCACCGCTGCCGGCTCTAAAACCGACAACATTTCGTGAATCGCTCGTGCTCGTGAAGGAACAGTTGCTCACTGTGATGTTGTGAGCGTAGTTGTATTTGTTCGTGTAGTACGGCTTGCCCGAAACCTTTGTGCTCGGGACCGTGATGAAACCATTATCTCCATCGTCAGTCGAGCAGAAGTTCGACTTGTTCCCCTCAAAGTTGACATTCTGAATCGTCAGAGTCTCAGCGCCGTTCGCGCGTCCGTCGCCGTCGATAATAATCTGACCAACAATCTTCTTATCAGCGCCGTCGATGGTGAGGTTCAGGCCGGCCTTCTGATGGACGATGGAGTAACCCTCGATATCCTTCAGCAGCTTCACCGTCACGTCGCCGGTCATCTCATGCGCCGCATCCAGAGCCGCCTGCAGCGTAGGATAGAGGACTCCGTCGATCTCTGCCACGGCCTCTTCGACCGTGTAAGTCGTCACATCGCCGTTGACGGTCACCGTAAGGGCATAGCCTTCCGGAGCCTTGACGGTCAGTTCCTTGCCGTTGTGAGCGACCTGGATGCTGCCGGACGGAAGCGTGTACGGTTCCTCGATATCCGCAAGAAGCGTGATGACCTTGGTCCCGTTTTCAGACGCCGCGACCGCATCGGCAAAGGTGGTGTAGCCGATATTGTCAACTGCGGCTACCGCAACGCCTACCGTGTACGGATAATCATCCTTTGTAGCCGGATCGGTATTGGCAATCGGATACAGGCCATCGCCGCAGACGGCAAGGAGAGGGGCCACGGTGAAGACGCCGCCCAGGACGGTGAACTTGGTTCCGTCAGTAGGAAGCGGGCCGGCGTATTTACCGGATTCGACGATAATCTTGCCGCTGGCTGTGGATGCGCTTACAAGCCCTTCTCCGCCGCTGAAGGTGTTATCATTCAGCGTCACAGTCATCCCGCTGGCATCTTTAACTCTTACGGTATAGCCTTCCGCAGCAATTGTATTGCCGGTGATGGTTCCGGTTCCGTCTCCGCCGCTGATGTTGATGCCGTTCTTGACACCGCTCACAGTGCATCCGGTAATTGTAAGATCCTTTACACCAACAAGCTGAGCAAAACTATGACCTCCAGTTACGGTCAGGTTTTCAAGCGTAATCTTGTTTGCGCCGGCGCCTGAGGCAACGCGGAATGCTACCGTGGTAGTTCCTTCACCAGCAAATTCGCAGTTCTTAACAGTAATGTTGTGTGCGTAATTATAACCGGACGATTTATTAAGAACTCCAATAAATGCCTCATTATATGTAGAAGCATCATAGGCGAACTTCGCATTCTGAATGGTTAGCGTATCCGTACCATTATATCTGCCTTCGCCATCAATATTAATCTGACCGGTTATCGTCTTTCCGTCACCGTCAACAATCAGGTCAAGGCCGTCTTTTTGACGTGCCGTTGCGACTTCGGTGATGTCTACCAGTAATGTCACCGTCACTTCGCCGGTCATCTCATGCGCCGCATTCAGGGCATCCTGAAGCGAGGCATATAACGCATCGCCGATCTTGGCAACAGCTTTTGCAATCGTGCTCCTTCCGTTTCCAAGATCCCTCCAGGCATAGCCGGCAGGCGCCGCCACATCGACGGTATTGTCTTTCGTGATGCTGACCTTGTCCGGCGCGGCTTCCATAGCCGCTTCCGCCGACGCATCCAGAATGGTCTGGCCGTTGTAAGTGCCGCCGTTTATAGCAAGCGTAAAGCCTTCGTTCGCGTCATTGCCGGAGGCGGAGATCTCAATGTTGCCATTGATGACACTGCTGCCCTCGACCGTTACGCTGACGGAAGGATAGCTGGCGTAGCGGCAGACGTCAAAGGCGAAGTCGCCTTCCGCAGCATTGATGGTCGTGTCCTTGATCACCACATTGCCGCAGTTGTTGGACATGACGTAGCCGCCCCAGACGCCGGTGCCGTCGATGGTCATCTTGTCCAGGGTCAGGTTGGAGTAGTTCTGGATCAGAAAGCCCGCGTCTTCGGACGTGGCTGTGATCGTGCCGTTCTTGAACGTAATGGTGTTGTCCTTCAGAAGCTGGAAGCCGTTGTACTCGGTTCCGGTGGAGCCGACGCCCTTGCCGCTGAAGTCGTAGGTGAAGCCCTTGAAGTCCACCGTCAGACCGGTGGTGAACTTGCCTTCGGGGACGACGATGCCGTCGCCGGAGCAGTTCGTCAGCAGTTCGATGGTGTCGCCGTCCTGAGCGGCTGCGAAAGCAGCTGCCAGACTTTCAAATCTAACGTCATCTATCTGCGCAACATAGTCTTTTGGCGCAATTACGAACGGGTAATCATCTTTTGTTGCAGGGTCTTCGTTGGCGACATATTTATAATCGTGATGAAGCAGACTCATCCAATCACAATCATATGTCTCTCCCTCATATTCGTATGTCGTTGTCGCGAAATATCCGCCGGTAATGAACTCCTTAGATGCGTATGTGCCGTAAGTATATACATCATCATTAAAGTATCCACCCGTCACAGAGACATTAGAAGGAGCATTGCCCTGCTTAATTGCAACTTCTCCAGTGTAGGTTCCATCTTCGATTGTGATGTTTGCACCATAACTGAAGATAATTCCTTCAAAGGTCCCGCCGCTCAGCGTATACTGCGTATTCGCAAAACTGTTGCCGTAACTGTAATCGTAGAAAGCATAACTGTCGCCGTGCAGCGTCCCTCCGGTCACATTCAGCGTCGCCTTCATGGCTTTGGATGCATCACTGCCGGGCAACTGGACCCAGATGCCGCTGTAGCCGGCCGTAACCAGACCGCCGGAGATCGTGACACTGTTTTCAAGCGTTGTGCTGTTGGCGAACTGCCGGATGGCGACAGCACGGGCTTTGACCGTACCGCCGGTAATCGTTACGATAGCATTTCCTCCGGAGGAGTTATTGTCTATCGCATAGGTTGCCGATCCCGTGGAGATATTTTCAATATGACCGCTTTCCACGGTCAGCGTTCCGCTGTTAGTAATGGTATTAGACGCGTAGCTTCCGGCGTAGTCGCCGCTGCCGTCATAGATCCATGCGTCAGTTGCGCCGGAGATCAGTTTGCCGGTCCCCTCTGCGCTGCTGTCCTTGATCGTCAGGGTGCCCCTGTTCGTGATCAGGGCGGACGTGCCCGCCTGTCCGGCCGTGCCGACCACCTGGAAGCCGTTAAGATCGATCGTCACGTTCTTGCCGGCCGCGATCGTGATCGCCGAACCCACGACATTAATTGCCTCGTTGGCGATCATGGTAATCGTGGTTGCGGTACCATCGGTCGGAACGGCAGCAACCGCATCAGCCAGAGAAGCATACAGCGTGTCACCGATCTTTGCGACCGCCTCATTGACCGTATATGTGGTAACACCTTCGCTTTCTGTTACTGTAAGGACTTTCCCTTCTTCTACGTTTACAGTAAGTTTCTTTCCGTTGTGAGCCACCTTCAGAGTACCGGACTGCAGAAGATACTCTTCCACTATATCCGCAAGAAGAGTCACTACCTTCTCGCCATTATTGGCAGCAGCTACAGCATCGCTAAAGTTTGCATAGAAAACATCGTCTACTTTAGCGACTGCTTCTCCAACAGTATAAGGGTACTCACCGCTTGTAGCAGGATCCGGGTTTGCGATGGGATATAATCCTTCACCACAGACCTCTAAGCTCGGAAGCTCATTGAACACGCCGCCCGTCACGGTAAACTTAGTTCCGTCCGTCGGAAGCGGGCCGGTATACTTGCCGTCTGTCACGATTATCTTCCCGCCGGCCGTCGCAGCACTCACAAAGCCTTCGCCGCCGCTGAAAGTATTATCGGACAGGGTCACGATCATAGCGCTGGCGTCTTTCACTCTGACTGTGTAGCCTTCGGTCGTAGTTAACATATTGCCGCTGATCGTCCCGGTCCCTTCACCGCCGCTGATGTTGATGCCGTTCTTGGTGCCGGTGACTGCACAGTTAGTGATAGTCAGATCTTTAACACCAGTAAGCTGCGCAAAACTGTGCCCGCCCGTTACCATAAGGCCATCCAGAGTCACCTTATTTGCGCCTGCTCCGGAAGCGACACGGACTGCCACCGTGGTAGTTCCCTCTCCGGCAAATTCGCAGTCTTTAACCGTGATATTGTGTGCGTAATTATATTTTCCTGTCGTATAGGGTTTGCCCGCAGTCTTTGTGCTCGGTACGTCAATGAACGCATCATCGTACGTCGCCGCATCATAAGCAAACTTGATGTTCTTGATAAGAAGCATGTCAGCATCATTATATCTGCCGTCTCCGTCGATATACAGCTGACCGGTAATGGTCTTGCCGTCTCCGTCAAGAGTAAGGTTCAAGCCCGCTTTCTGATGGATCACCGCTACTTCTTTGATGTCGGCAAGCAGCATAATCGTCACATCGCCTGTCTTTTCATGCGCCGCATTCAGGGCTTCCTTGAGGGATTTGTACTCGACCGTCTGATCGCCCGACACAACCTTCGCTACCGCGCCAACGAGTTCGCCATTGACATACGTATTGCATTTGTTCCAGACGTCAGGATCATCCGGGAACTGTGTCATAAACTTATCCCTGGTGACCGCTTCCCCAGCCTTCGTGCAATCATTGAAATAGAAGTTGAAAGGGGAAGTCTGCGCATAAACGTCAAACTCGCCGTCAAAGGTGCAGTCGTTGAACTCCGTGTCCACATAGGCGGCAACGCAGTCATAACCGCTGTTGCCCTTGCTGAACTGGCAGTTCGTAAAGGTGACCTTCTCCACGCCGCTGTACGAGGTCCAGCCATGGAGTTTGCTGCCGCTTACCGTGATCGTGCCGCCGTTGCCGCCGTCGATATTGAACGGATAGATCGCATCGATCTCCGTGTTTTCGATCACAAGATTCGCATTGCAGCTCTCACGCAGCACACCGCGGAAAGCACCGGTAATATCGGAATTCTTTACAGTAAAGGTGGCCGGAGCATTGATAGTATCCACCAGGATCGAGGAGTTCCAGGTGCTCTGTCCGCCGCCGCGCATCACGACACCGTCGATCACACAGCCGTCAGCCTTTACGTTAACGATGGTATTGTATCCGCTGCTCGTAATAGCACTGCCATCGATCTTGAGATCCTGGATCGTGATATTCGGATTTGTAAGCTTCACGCCATTGCCATTCGTGGTCGTGATCTTGACCGTGGTCGCGTCAGCGCCCTGGCCCTTCAGCGTCACGCCCGCCGGAATGACTGCTGTCGCAGGCAGTTCGACCGTACCCGGGTAGATGACGATCGTATTGCCGGTTTGCGCAGCATTCAGGGCATCCGTCAGGCTCACATATTCCACGTCGCCGATCGCCGCCACGCGCGGGATCCGAGGAGTGATATATTTCTGCTCACCGTCCACGTTGACAACGATCTCCCCGCCGTCCATCGTCCCGCCAGGAACACGGTCGTCCACCTGAACCAGGCCGCTGATCACCGTAAGCGTATCCGTTTCGGACGCAGCAGGGAAGTTCTCGTTGATCGTGTTATTGCTCAGGTTTACGGTGTACTGTAAGGTTTTTGCACCGCAAGTTTCTTTGACGTTGAAAGCCGCTTTATATGTCTCGGTAGAGTTAAAGGAGCAGCCAGAAGCTGTAATCGTATAGCGCGTTGCTCCACTCTCGTTATAGACATTCAGGAATTTGCCGGCACCCTTAAAGGTACAATCAGTATACGTGATGTCTCCGGCATATACCCACATGGAATAATCCTTGCTGCTGATGCCGGAAGCTTCCGTACCGGGTGCATTGAACGTACATCCGGTAAAGCTTATATCACCATAGCTGAACAGTTTTCCGTTGATCGTGCAGTTCACCATGTTGATGATGCCCGCATGCTGGAAGCCATGGTAATTCTCGTTGCCGAAGTTGAATGTTAATTTCTTAAAAGTGATGCCGTCGGGGATGGAAGCGATGTTCCCGCCCGAAGTATGATTGAAAACAACGCCTTCCACGTTGCCCTGAAGCGTTATGTTCTTGAGCGGGCTCGGCAGAGTATAATCGCCGGCCACGAGGATCCCGAGGATTTCGCCGGGCTGGACCGCGGCATACGCTTCTGCCAGGGATTCGTACCGTACCCGGTCTCCGCCTTCGCCGATCTGGGCTACGTAACTGGCCGTCGTCACGCCGTAAGGAGCCGCGTCGCCGCTGGCCTTGTAGCCGTCCGCGAAGAACACGTCATCCGGTTTTCCGGAGTACGTGCCGCCGGAAATGGAAATGCGGCCGTCCTTAGCCGGAACAGTCTGGACAGGATCGACTTCCGACGTGAAGCTGCCGCCGCTGACGTTGATCACGGAGGAGCCTGTCAGAGCGGGATATTCCGCTTCACTGTCAAACACCAGGGCCGCGCACGGAACAACGACACGGGAGTCGCCGACTTTGCCGACTGCGTTGCCCGTGGTGTTGAACACGCCGCCCGTCACGTTGACAGTGCCGGCGCGGGCCACGATGCCGGCGCCGCCGGTGATGTTGAACGTACCGCCGTTGACGTTCCAGACGTCGTCATTAGGCGCATAAATGCCGCAGGCAACATACCCTGCCGTCTGGATCGTCCCGGTAAAGGTGCCGTCGTTGACCGTGATGGTGTTGCCGCCCCAGCCGGTCGTTCCGTTCGTTCCCAGCACGGCGTTGTCCTTTGCCGTGAAGGTGCCGCCATTGATGACGGCCGTTGATCCTTTGAGGAAAAGAACGGCAAATTCCTGAGACTCCACCGCGCCGCTGGTGAAAGTCAGGGTGCCGCCGTCAACAGCAATGCCATTGTATCCGCCCGAGAGCTTGCCGCCGCCGGACGTATCTTTTATTTCTGCATTGCCTTTGATGATCAGAGCCGTATCACCGGCACAGGCGATCGTCTTGCCGTTCAGATTCAGCTCGACCGTCTTGCCTGACGGAACGACGACACTCTCGGAAAGATCAACATCCTTCACCATGGTGATCTTTGAACTGAGTCTGTGTCCGTCGATCTCAGTTCCGGCTGCCTCAATGGCCGCCTGGAGAGTCGCAAAACTTTCTGTCCCGCCTTCTTCATACTCGACCGTTGCGAGGTCCCCGAAGCCTTTCTCCTCGGGGTCCGAAGGAAGCGGATCCTTGTCATCCGATTTTGAGGCGTCGCCCTTTTCCGAAGGTTCTGCCTCCGATGTTTTTCCCGGAACAGCAGCGGCTTCCGTTTGTGTTCCGCTGTCCGCCCCTTTTGTCCGGCCATCCGCCAACACGTTCGACGGAACCGCCATAGCCAGCGCCAGCAATACCGCCAGCACCCGTTTCCAGCAATGTTTCATCACGTTCCTCCATCGGGCAGGCTTCCCGATATTCCTTTCATCGTTTTGACAGGGGCGCCTGTTTTTTCCCCTGTTTTTGTATAAAATATTCTCGTTTTTAGCAGCGGATCCGTGATCAGAGAAATTAAAAACTCTCTTTGATGCCCAAAGAGAACAATCACATCCGCAACCGTCTTTTTTGTTATTTTAGCACAAAGAGAGTAATAATACCACTATATTATCTTATATTATTTCGTGGTTTGCTGTATAAATACCCTTTATTCTGACAAAGTTTTTGTAATTCACTTTTTACACCCGGCCGGCGTCAATCATTCAGGCATTATATTCTTCGGCTTTTTCTTCCTTCCTCCATGATCATACGGAAGACGTTTATTGCTGCTGAAATTATTATCAGTGCTTTCCGCTCAGCAGCCTCTTCAGGCCTCTTCCTGCCTGCAGGACTTTCGCCCTCACATACCGGAGCGGGTAGATCGCGTTCCAGAACCGCACGTACAGCCGGTACCGCAGCGCCGTGACCGGGCGCAGAGGGCCGCCGTCGCGCGACAGCGCGGTCATGACGCCCAGGATCTGCGCGTCCGTGATGCCGTATTCCATCACGTAAGTGTTGTCGCCGCGCAGGCCGTAGTCGTTTTCGCGGACGCGGCGGATGCGGTGGAGCACCAGTTTGCCGCCGGCGCGTTTGTACAGGACGACGTCATTGAGTTTGCGGCGGCCTTCGCCGGCGGCTTCGATGACAAAATGATCCCGGTCCTGGCGGATGAGCGGGCGCATGCTGCCGCCGCGGTTCCAGTACAGGACGGAACCGTGTTCGCGCAGATAGTCCTCCAGCGCTTCGGCGCCTTCCGGGGCCGTTTCCGGGACCTGCCTGCTCTTCATCTTATTCGTCCAGCGCGTTGATGCCGCGCAGCGTGTCGACAACTTTCTGCACGTCCGCGCGGACCTGGGCCTCGGAGGCGTCCTCGTAGCGGGCCAGAACGGCCTGCACGATCTCCTCTTCCGTGGTCTCGGTCTTCAGCTGGTCGATGATGAACGCGGCGGTGGAGTTGCTGCGCACCAGGCCGGAAAAACCGGTGGAGGCCACGCCGGCCATCACCTGCTTGTCTCCTGCCATATGGGTCTTAAATCCGTCTTTCAGTTTCATGCTTCTGCATCCCTTCATAAGATATCACGGCCGCCTCCGGGTCCATGGTGCAGCCCAGGCGGTACAGGCCGGCGCGCTGAGTGAGGGTGTCCAGGAATTCCATGGTCTTCATCAGCGCGTTGCCGTCCGACGGCCGGAACGTCTGCATCATCAGTTCCGAATATGCTTCCTCCGGCGCCAGCGGTTCAATATGATTATACTCATCTCTGGTCAAAATGCAAACGGCTTTTAGCGGCACGCGGATGTTGCTGCTCAGGTGGTGCTTGCCGTCCCAGGGCGTACCGTACACGTAGATGCGGCCGTCCTCCTGCAGGCGCAGGAGCGGCTTGTCGTCGTTGATCATGACGCAGCGGTCGCCGAAGTGTTCGCGCCAGAGGCGGGTATGCGTGGATTTGCCCGTCCCGCTGCGGGCTGTGAAGAGGTAGGCCTCGCCGTCCACCGCGACCGCGGAGCCGTGGAACAGGCAGGCGCCGTAGTCGGGCAGGCGCTCGGCGATCTTGCGGTAGACCGCGAGCTTTTCCAGGTAGGCGTGGCGCCACTGGCGCATCACGTCGTCGTCGCGCAGGGCGCGGCGCTCGTTCTGGGTCTGTTCGAAGGCGATGTCCTCTTCGGTGGTGGAGACGGTGAAGACCGGGGCTCCGTCCGGGGTCTCGTAGCCGGCGATGAATTCCGCGAAGCGCGGGCTGTTTTCTTCGATGCCGATGCAGAGGCCGGCGAGGGTGATCTTGATCATGGGGTGTCGGGCTCCTTTCGGTCAGGGGTGGCGGTGCGGTCGTTTGCGAGCCGGTCGTCCGCGGGCCGGCCGTTCACGGCCCTATCATACGCCGCGCGCATGCGGATCCGCAGTTTTTCGATCTCCGCCTCGCGCTGCTGCGGGATGCAGCGGTCCGCGCGATCCGGGCAGTTTTTCATGCGGAAGCAGTCCGGGTACAGCGGGCAGGCCGCGCAGGCATCGTCCTCGGAGAACTCCTCCGTCCAGTACGCTTCCGTCGCGGATTTCGGCGCCGGGGCGTCCACCGTGCCGCAGAACAGGCCCTCGGTGAAATGCTCGCAGGCGTGCAGGCGGCCGTCCGGCAGGATCACGGCAGAAGCGGGATCGTCCGCCATGCAGTGGTTGAGCCGCAGGGTCTCCGGCAGTTTGCCGGGCTTTAGCAAGCCCGCTTCGGTGAGTTCCGCGCGGAATTCGCGGTACAGGCCGAACAGCCGCTCCACCTTTTCCCGCGAAGGGGACAGGATGTCCTGGAACAGCAGGAACGGGTAGACGGTAAAGTTCGCGTACCCGCCGAAGCGCTGCGCCAGCTGGCCGGCCAGGGTCTTCAGATCCGGCAGATTGACTTCGTCCATGTTCAGGCGGACCGTGACGGCGATGCCGGCCTGCAGCAGGCCTTCGATATTGTCCAGCACGCGGCGGAAGGCGCCGTCGTGGTCCTCCACGAAGTCCTTCCGGGCGTTGTACACCTCTTCCGTGCCGTCCAGCGTGATCTGCGCGCGCTTCAGGTGCCACAGCGCCGCGGCTTTGCGGATCCGCTCCGGGGTAAAGAGGTAGCCGTTGGTCACGATGTTGCTGTGGTATGTTTTGCCGTTTTCCGCCAGCGCTTCGCAGATGCGGTCCAGCGACGCGGCGCCCATCAGCGGTTCGCCGCCGAAGAAGCGCAGGGTCAGTTCGCCCGAGGCGCAGGAGTCCAGGATGAAGCGCGCGGTCCTGTCCGCGGCCGCGGCGGTCATGTTCAGTTTTTCGCAGCCCGCTTCATAGCAATAGAAGCAGCGGGCATTGCAGTCCGTGGTGGGGAGGATGGTGTAGCGGGTGTAGCCCTGCAGGCGGCTGCGGCTTAAAAACTGCAGTGTGCTGCGCAGGTCGCGCGCGGCGGCGCGTTCGTCCGTCCCTTCTTCTATTAGGAAGAAACGGCGGCGCAGATAATCCGCCTGCTCTTCACCGTCTTCCAGGAAGAGCAGTTCTTTTGTTAAGGTATGATAAAGCAGTCTGCCGCCGGGAACGGGTTCCGTCAGGCAGTATACGCTGAAAACGAACGGTTCGGTCTGGGCTTCGCGGCCGGCCAGCAGCCGGAGCGTGAGCGCCTGGGCTTCCTGCAGGATGCGCATGGAAGTTCTCCCTTCTTTCCGGCGGGGGCGGGGCCGTCCGGGTCCTGTCCTCCCGCTTTTCATAAAAATTGAAGGGTGAGGTCTCCCTCACCCTTGCTGTTTGACGCGCGCCTCTCATTCAACGGAGAGATCAGCTCCGCTGATCCTATTTCACTCAACCAACGGGTTCAGTTTCGTTAGGGCATTCGCTGTCAGTGATGATGTCCGCGAAAGTGAAGTTGATCACTTCGATCTGAGCTACTTCATACTTCATAACAAACAAACCCTCCTTTTTTAGGATGAGACTATTTTATCGCGTGTTTCCGGAAAATGCAAGTACTTTTTTCACAATTTTTTAATTTTTTTACCGGAAAAGGGCGCTTTTTTTCGTGTAAGAAGCATTTTTCCTGCCGGGAAGGTGAAAAAAATGTTTTCCGGAGGCCGTCAAAGCGCCCGCCCCCGGCAGCATGGCGGACCGATACGGCCCTTTTCCGGCTGTGTTTCCCCGGTCCCGGAACGGAAAAAGGGGGCTGACCGGTCGCCCGGCCAGCCCCCTTCGGGGTGCGGCATCAGTCTACTTTGTTGAAGTAGATCTCAGCCATTTCGTTGTACACGTACAGAGCCTTCATGACCGTCACGAGCTTCTCGTTCGAGTTGGCCGCCAGGATCTTATTCGCATAAGTCAGCGCAGCCAGCGTGAACACACGCTCCTGACCATCCAGGCTGATGGTGATCGGGTACAGCTCGTCCAGATCCACGGAAGCAATGTTCGGGATGCTGATGTACTTCTTCTTGCCCTGAGTCTTCAGCGGCAGCTTGATACCGGCATCGTCCACCGCGGTCACATCCTTGGTGAAGTAGATACGCAGTTCAGTGTCGCCTTCCAGGTTCAGGGTCAGGCCGGAGTAGCCGAACAGAGCCTTCGCGTCTTCCGGAATGTCGCCGTCCAGAGCCGGGTTCGCCACGACCGCAGCGGTCTCGTCTGCCAGGTAGCCTTCCGGGTTCGCCGGATCTTCCAGGTTGAACTCGAAGTATTCCTGAGCAGCGCCGCCGTAGTTCAGCAGAGCCTTGGCCAGGTTGACGGACGCTTCGTTGCTGTTCTCGTTGCCGATGATGGCGTTCGCCCAGTCAGCCACGCGGAAGGTGAAGACGTTGCCGTCCACCGGATCGCCGTTGGCGCGGACCAGAGCCATCTGGTTGCCGTTCGCGTCAAAGACCTTCAGATCCACCGGGCAGGTCATTTCCTTTGCCGCGATGTTCTTGTAAGCCAGACGGAACTGGCCGGTCTTGGAGTTGTAGAAGTGATCCTTGTCGCGGATCAGTTCGAAGGTCACTTCGTCCTCGTTCTGACCGTGGAAGGTCATGGTCGCCGTGGCAGCGGAGGTCGGAGCGGTGATGAACATATTCATCGCCAGCCGGCCGTCCAGAGCCAACGTGACGCCGTTCACGATGACGGACGCGCCGATCTTGATCACAGTGGGTTCTTCATCCACATTGACGTCGTCGTTGCGCTCGATCGTGGTCACGGTGAGCTCGGTCTCCAGAGCCGGTTCGGTGTAGGAGAACTCGATGGTCGCAATGACTTCACCGGCGGGCAGCGGGATGGCATCCGCATAAGCGAAGTACACAACGCCGTCTTCCGCATTCCACGAGCAGTGCGCCAAGATGGATTCGCCGCCGATGAAGGCCAGCAGTTCGGGATCGTACTCGACCGCGATGAGGCCGTTGGTCACGTCGACGTCTTCGGTCAGGGTCACGGTCACGACACCGTCTTCCGCCGTGCCTTCCGCACCGCGGACAGGCTTGGCAGGACGCGCGGACACGACGGATTCGCCGTGGATGGCGTTCGTGCCGCCGGTCACTTCGTTGGCAGTTTCGCCGAGCTTGGACATCTCGACGTTGTTGTTGATGGCCTTGTCAAGGCGGCCGATGCCGTCGCCCAGAGCCTTGTGGAAGGCAGGAAGCTTGGCTTCAGCCGGAACGGCCTTGTGGAAGGCAGGCTGTACGCGGGTCGCAGGAGCAGCCGCACGCTCTTCGGCAGGAACGTTCTTGTGAGCAGCGTCGCCGTTGTCAGTCAGGTTGTGCAGGACCTGGACATAGTCGACATCCAGGAAGAACATATCCGTGACGTTGTAGTGGCGGACCGCAATGTAGACCGTAGACGCGCCGATGAAGTCTTCCAGAGAAGCAGTGTACTGTGCCCAATCGCCGGAGGCGGTGAAGTCAACGCTCAGCTTCGTCATGGCGGACGTGTCAGTGGAAGTGCCGGCATAGATGGCGAACACTTCAGCCGCCCAGTCGGGATCCTGTCCCTTGGCATACAGGGAGACGATCGCGTCGGCAGACGCCGTGCTCAGATCGATGGCCGGGCTGATGGCCCAGTCGTCGGGAGTCAGAGCCGTGTAGGACGGGTTGTCGTAGGACGCGCTCATGATCATGCCGGTGCCTTCGTAGAAGCCCGAATCAAGGTTCGTGCCGTCTTCCCAGTTCCAGTTGTAACCGTCGCCGTCGGCATCCACGAAGGTCCAGTCAGTCGGATCCGCTTCGAAGTCTGCGGTGAACAGCGGGTCGCCGGTCACGTCGGGTTCGGGTTCCGGAGGCGTCACTTCTTCCAGCTGGTCAATGAACTCGACCTGGTCAACGTTCAGATAGAACATATCCGTGACGTTGAAGTGACGGATCGCGATGTAGACCTCATCCTCGCCGGCAAAGGCGGCCAGGGAGCCCGTGAACTGCTTATACTCGCCGCTGGAGACGCTTTCAGGGATGACCAGGGTCATTTCTTCCGGAACAGCGGTGGTGCCGGCATAGACGGCAAAGTGTTCCGCTGCCCAGCTGGCATCCTGACCGACCGCATACAGGGAAACGATCACGTCGTCTTCCGCCTCGGACAGGTCGATGGCCGGGCTGATAGCCCAGTTGTCCGGATGCAGCGCCGTACTGGAGTCATTGTCGTAAGACGCGGAGGTGATGATGCCGTCGCCTTCATAGGCGGTGTGGTTGCCGGTGCCGGTGTTGAAGTGCCACTGCCAGTTGAAGCCGTCTTCGTCGGCATCCACAAAGGTCCAGTCAGTCGGCTCCTCTTCGAAGTAGAAGCCCTTGATCAGATGACCGGTGACTACGGGTTCGGGTTCCGGAGGCGTGATCTCGCCGTAAGCGGCGATGTCATCGTAGGTACCGATCAGGCCGGAAACGTTGGTCACGTCCAGGGTGCCGACCATGCTGACTTCTCCGGTATCAAGGTCGATGAACCACACGTTCTTCGTGCCGTTGTCCGCAACAACAAGACCGTACAGGTCGTCCGTTTCGACGTACGCCATGGAAGCGTCGGTCTGGTTCTGCAGCACGATGCCGGTGCTCAGCACTTCCTCAGGATCCGTACGGCGGCCGCCGACATAATCGATGCCGATGTTGTACAGCGTGCCGTCCGTGGTCAGCAGGAAGTAGATGTTCACGTCAGTGCCGTCACTCAGTTCCGTGTTGCCGGCATAGCAGACGCCAGCCAGGCCTTCCAGGAAGCTGGACAGGTTCCAGCCGGAGTAGCTCGGCATGACCAGCCAGTCAAGCGCAACGGTGAACAGCATGCGGCTGTCATCGATGGTGCCGTCCTCTCCCTCGAACTGCGGGTAGTTGGCCACGTCCATGGCAGGATACGTGGAGTAGTAGTTCGAAGCAGGACCGCCGGTCCACGCCGTGGTGACCGTGTAGTCTTCCGCATCCAGGATCTTGTAGGTGGTACCCTGGCCGGCGAAGTAGAGGTCGCCGATGCGGGCGCCGGAATCCACGTTGCCGGGAGCGGCAGCGCCGGTCGAAGCGACGGACGCGTCGTTCAGGTCGATGACCGCGAAGCGGGCACCGTTGCCGTCAGTCACCTGGCCGACGATCTGGATGTCCACGCCGTGGACAGCCTTGACCGTGACAGGGACGATCACGCTCAGGTGGTCGCCGGCTTCATTGACGTCGACCGTGGTGACCTGGATGGTGGTCTCGCCTTCCTTCAGACCGGTCACGATGCCGTCTTCGAAGGATGCGATCGTAGGATCATCCACTTCCACCGTGTACTCGTTGGTCTCGCCCAGTTTCACCTTGATCTTCAGTTCGGCGGTAGCGCCTTCGTAGACCTCGATGCTTTCGGGGCTGACCTTCAGGGACAGGTCGGTGGAAGGAGTGTACTCATACAGGCCGACAGCGGGCCACACGTCCGCTCTGAAGTCACCGGTCACGCCGACGCGGGCGGGATCGTTGACATCGATGGCGTACAGGTAAGCATAATCGCCTTCGCCGCTGTAGTGAGACAGGTACAGGAATTCGTTCTCGAAGTCGTAGACCATGGAGGCCCAGACGGAGTTGGTCACGTCAGCGACGCCGGTCAGGTCAAGGCCGGTGGAGCCGAGGTCGGTCCACGTCACGGAACCTTCATGGTTCATGACGAAGGAGTAGAGCTCGCCGCTTTCGGTGATGCAGTAGAAGAGACCGCCGTTTTCGTCGTAGTCTTCGCCGTCGTCATATTCAGCGCGGCCAGCCGCCGTGAAGGTGGCCATGTGATCTTCCCCAAAGAGCGTGTCGCTCAGGTCGAAGTAGATCAGGCTGCCGGCTTCGGGATCGATCATGGTCAGGTAAGTGCCGCCGTAGCAAGGGCCGATGACGGGGCCTACGTTGTGGCCCATTTCGGCGAAAGCATCGCGGAAGTCCTGAGGCAGCGCGTCGCCGTCGGACAGGATCCAGTCGGAGACGATGCCGCCCAGCTGGGTCACTTCATAGGTGTCCGCGTCGACCGCAAACATGGTGTCGTTGGTGGAGCCGTACAGGACGTCGTCCACGCGGGCAGCCCAGCGCAGCTGGCCGACTTCGGCCAGAGCTTCCCAGTTGGCCGTGTTATCGGTGCTGAACACGGAGGCCATGCCCTTGCCGTTCTCGTTCCAGATGACGCCGCGGAGTTCGGCTACAGGAGGTTCGGAGACGGTGACAGGCACTTCAGCCGTCAGATGAGGCTCGGCATCCGTGGTGACCGTGATAACGGTCTCGCCGACCGCAACGCCGGTCACGGTACCCTTCTCACTCACGGTCGCGATAGCGGGATCCGCGGTTTCGAAGGCTACGTCGGTGTTGGTCAGCGTCCAGGGAGCGACCGCAGCGACCAGGTCGGCCGACTGGCCCTTCAGCAGGTTCAGTTCGGCAGGATCGACCGTGATGTCGATAGCGGTATCGGTGGGCTCGATCACGTGAGCGCCGCCGGGCACGATGAACAGGCCGTTCACGGCGCCGTACAGACGGCCGGACGGGTTGCCGGAATCGTTACCGGAACCGAAGTTCATGTTGGCTCTGGTCGCGGCAGCGTTCTTCGTGCTGATCTTCCACAGATAGTGGTCGTAGTCCTGGCTGCTGTTGTAGTTGGCGGCCAGATACAGGGTTTCGGTGTCATGATCGAAGGCAAGGGCGCCGGCGTTGTTGTAGTTGTATACAGCCAGGGAGCCGACGGCAGTCGCCGTAACCACAGGAGTTTCTTCGGGTTCTTCCGGACCGGGTTCTTCAGCCTGACGTTCGCCCTGCACTTCGAAGTTGTCGACGTACAGATAGTACTGGTCAAGCGAGTTGAAGTGACGGATGGCCAGGTAGACCTCTTCCTGACCCAGATACTCAGTCAGGTCGAAGGTGTACTGCGTCCAGTTCGGGACCGCTTCGGTCTCGGGGACGACTACCGTCATGTCCTCGATGTCGGGCGTGGTGCCGACGTACGCAGCGAAGTGTTCCTTCCAGGTCGAAGACGAGCAGCGGGCATAGAAGGACAGCTGCGCCGAGGTGGCGTTCGTCAGATCGACCTTAGGAGTGATGGCCCAGTTATCGGGGCTCGGGGTGTGCCACTTGGACTGCAGCACGCCGGTGCTGTTGTCGTAGCCGGAGCCGGGGTTGTAGTAGAAGTTGGCGCCGTCGCCGTCAGCGTCGACCAGCGTCCAGTTGTCGAGTTCGTCAGCGGACTCGAAATACCAGCCGGCAAGCACGCCGTCAGGCAGGTCGGGCTGTTCGTCTTCGGGTTCGGGTTCAGGCAGCGTCAGCTTGAACAGTTTGCCGCTCGTGTAGGTGCTGCCGTAGGTGGCGATGTACACGACGCCGTCATCGTCGATAGCCATACCGTTGGCTACGGCGTTGGAGCCGGACACACCGGGCAGATCAAGGATCGCAGCAGGCGTCAGGACGCCGGTCAGCAGGTTGATCTCATAGATCGTGTTGTCATCGCCCAGAGCGTACAGGGACTTGTTCTTATAGTTGTACGCCATGTCGTAGATGGTCTCTACGGTGCCGCTGTACTTGCTGATGCGCTTCGCTTCGCCCAGGTTCTGCAGTTCGGCGGCATACAGCCAGCCGTCCGTGCCGGCCATGAAGACGTAGCGGTCTACGTATTCAGCAGCGCGTACGGCGAAGCCCATCTCAGCGTATACGCCCAGGCCGCCGTAGGTGCCTTCGCTGTGGTTGTACCACAGGTTCTCGGGATCGATCTCCCAGGCGCGGTTGCCGGAGCCGGGTTCCGCGGTGGTGGAGGAGGTGACGAAGCCGATCATGGTTCCGCCGTAGTCGACGGGCTCGCCGCTCAGCTTGATCTGGAACGCGGCTTCGTTGCCGGCATAGTCAGCGACCAGCAGGGTCAGCTCGCTCGGCACGTTCAGGCCTTCCAGCAGCATCGGGACTTCCAGGGCCTGAGCCTTTTCGGTCTGTTCCGGAACGGTCTCGTAGTAGACCTGGGAACCGGAGCGGTTCATGATGGCCACGTACGCGATGTAGTTGTCATCCTGAGCGCGGACATAGATGTTGCCGGTGATCGCATCCACCAGGGCGGCGGAGACGGCCGGGGCTTCGGTATCCACGGTCATGGTGTACTTGATGGCAGCGCCGTCTTCGATCAGGCCGGCTTCCAGCAGTTCGGTGAACTGGTCGACCGTCAGGGTAGGCGTGGTAGGCGCATTGCCTTCGTCCTTGGCCGCCTGGATGGCGTAGTATTCAGGAACGCCGTAGTAACCGATGGTCACTTTTTCGCCGGCTTCCAGACCCAGACCGCTCAGGGCCTTGTTGACGTTGGCCTTGCGGGTGCCGTAGTTCTGCCAGGCACCGCCGTTGACGTAGTAGTAAGGCGCGTAGGTCTGTCCGCCGACGGAGCCGGCATACAGGACCTTGCCTTCCTCGTTCTGGACCGCGAAGAACTGCGAACCCAGGTGACGGATGTTGATGTAGGTGAAGGAAGCGACGGTGTCTTCCGGATTGATGGCTTCACGGCCTTCGGGATATTCATCCTCGATGGTGTACGGGTTGACCATGTAGGTCTGGGTGGAGCCGTCGGCCTTCTTCAGGGTCATGAAGTTGATGTCCTTGTTGGCCAGGTAAGGCAGCTTGCCGGTGCCGTAAGCATCGTCGATCACGGAGGTGCGGTCGAACATGGCCGGGCCGCTCCAGGAACCGTACAGGCCAAGGATCGGGATGGACTGTTCCACATCCAGGAACTCGCCTTCTTCATTGGAGGCGGGCTCGATGTAGGTGTAGCCTTCCACGTAGAAGTTACCGCCGAAGTAGTAAGCCAGGAACGCGGCATCATCTTCGTTGAGCTTGATGTTCACGGTGACGTGGGTCGGTCCGGCGATCTCGATGGTAGGCGTGGCAGCCGCTTCGAGGATCAGGCGGGCGTCGACGGTGGTGATGGCCTTGTCGCCGTCCACATCGGCCGCAGCCGCGTCGAACGGATCTTCTTCATCGGCCCAGCCGGTGATGTGGTGCAGGATCGCCTGGGCATCGTCCTCATCGGTCACGCCGTCCTGGTTGACGTCCGCATCCAGGGTGGAAGCGTTCTCATAGGTCTCGCCGTTGATCTCGTAGGTCACGTCGGCGCCGATCAGGATGGTGCCGTAATCCTGCAGCATGCCGTAACCGGCGTTGCCGGCCAGCCACTGCGTGAAGATGTCGGTGCGCAGCTGGAATTCCTTGGATTCGCCCATCGGATAGATGGTGAAACCGAAGCTGTATTCGCCGGTGCGCTCGGGATCGTCGCCCAGCTCAGCCTTGACTTTGCCGTCTCTGGCGGAATCCGGGAACATGGTCGCATCTTCATCCATCAGGATGTAGGAGGTGGCCTTCACGGCCTTGCCAACGTTGGCTAAGCCGGAGCCGACCTTCAGGATGGACCAGTATTCGCCGTCGCTGTCATAGACAGGGTTGGCGGTGCCCATCAGCAGGGAGTTGATCAGCTGGCGGGCGGAGAGGCCGGTCTTGGTGGTCAGATCGTTCTCACGGATGTACTGGCCCATCACGGCCGCCATACCGGCTACCTGAGGAGCCGCCATGGAAGTGCCGGAGAAGGCCGCGTACTGATCGTGAGTCGTGACGTTGTCAGACGCAAGCGCGCTGGCACCGTTGACGCCGTAGATGCTGCCGCCGGGGGCCAGGATCTCGGGCTTCATGATCAGGGATTCCGGAATGCCCCAGGAGGAGAAGTCGGAAGCCGAGACTACGCCGTCGGAGATATCGACGTCGGAGACTTCCATCTTGTCGGAGATTTTCACGGAACCGGTGTAGTACTCCAGGCCGCTTTCGGTCGTCACCTTTTCGGACTGCGCCATGATGGCAAAGCCGTCAGACTGAAGGATGGAGACCGCGGGAGCGGAGTAGTTGTAACCGGTCAGGTTCATGCCGAAGGAACCGTCCGTGTTGTTGGCGATCAGGACGGCAACGGCGCCCTGCGCCACGGCGGCGTTGGCCTTCGCGAAGAAGGAGGAGGAGCCGCGGAAGCAGATCGCTACTTTGCCGGATACGACCGCGGAGCCGAGGGCGTAGAAATCGTCGCCGGCCTGGCCCACGTGAGCGTTGTCATCCACGCCGGGGCCGTTGAGCAGGACGTATTCCAGATCCTGGCCGCTGAGGGTCGAGATGGGGTCGTTGCCGTAGCCGGAGGTCTCGGTGTAGAACACGGAGAGATCGCCGAACTTCAGCGGCATGCCGGTCTGGCCCGCGTTGTCAACGGAAGCGACGGTAAACGCGTTCGGGAAGGAACCCGGGGAACCGACGGTGTCCTGCTTGACATCATCCGCGTAGATGTAGCCGTAAGGCATGTCACTGTTGTAAGGGGTGTTGTACCAGGAATAGGCGTTGCCGGCGGAAATGGAAACGACCATGCCTTTTTCAACCAGGAGGTTCATAACTCTTTCGTAACCGTCAGAGAAGGTCCTGCCTGCCACACCGGAGCCCAGGGACAGGTTGGCCGAATCGGCGCCCAGGATGATGGCGTCTTCGATCGCGATCATGTAGTCGGAATCGGAAGCGCCGCTCGTGCTGAACACCTTCATCGTCAGGATCTGCGCATCAGGGGCCATGCCCTGTACGCCGACGGTGTCAAGCGCCAGGCCGTAACCGCCGTCCACCGGGACGTACTTGTTGGCAGCCGCGATACTCGTCACGTGAGAGCCGTGGTTGCTGCCGGAGTCCTGATGGTCGATGCGGAGGCTGCGGTCTACGTAGTTGTAGCCGTAAGCCACCTTGGCATTGCGGTATGCCTGGCTGCCGGTGACGGATACGTTCAGCTGATCCGCTACTTCGTCGATCTTGTCGGCGGTCAGCAGATTCAGGGAAGCGACGTATTCGTCGACGCTCATTTCCTTCTCGGCCGCGTTCTGAGCCAGCGCATATTCGAAGGCTCCGGCGTCAAAGGACAGATGCTCGGCGTCGATACCGGTATCGATGATGGCAACTTTGCTGCCGGCGCCGGTATAACCCTCGGCCCAAGCAACGTTCGTGCCGGTCATCAGCGCGGAAGTGGCGGTGGCGGGATCGTCTTTTTCGGCTTCATCCAGCTCATAGCGGTTCTCAACGAAAACGTCCGTGATGCCGTCGATCGCCTTGATGGCGTCGATCTCGCCATAGAGGACGTTTGCGGAGATAATGTTCGCAATCAGAGTCAGATTCCACTTGACGTCCAGATCGTGGCCAAGCACCTGACCGATGCGGGCAACCATCTCGTCCTGATCGCTCTTTAAGCCCTGCCGGTATTCTTTCGCGGCAGCGTCATAAGCGATCCCCTCGAGTTCGAAGCCGGCTTCGATCGTGGAGGCCTTTTCCAGCACGATGGAGACCCGGACTTCTTCCGCAGCGCTGTACGGCTCTTTGTCATACGTTGCTTCTACTTCCGGCAGCGTATGAGAATCAAGCGTACTGGGATCTACGGGAGTAAGTTCCAGTTCTTCCCGGGCAGGCGCCGTATCTTCGGCGGCACGCGCCAAAGACGTGGGTGTCAGCACGGCGATGATCATCGCGAGTGCCAGCACCACGGAGAGAAGACGCCTGTACAGAGGTGAATTCTTCATTCTTTCTTTCTCCTTTTCTTAGTTTGCCTGGCGCGGAAACGCCAGAAAGTAAGTAGACTACGCCCCCCGGACCTGTTCCGCCGCAGGCCCTCAGACGATATCTGCTTTGTTCTTCTCAATAATATATGTTTTTCTCATAAAATACAAGAGAAAAATCGCCGCTTTTTGGGAAAGGGGAAAGACGCAAAGGAAAGAAAGTGTCAAAAAAGAAGCACTGTATCCGTGCTTTGTTGCTTTTCCGGTTTTGGATAGCAAAAGGAGGCTGACCGGTCGCCCGGCCAGCCCCGCTTAAGGTTACGGCATCAGTCTACTTTATTAAAGTAGATCTCCGCCATTTCGTTGTAGATGTACAGAGCCTTCATGACCGTCATAAGCTTCTCGTTCGAACCGGCCGCCAGGATCTTATTCGCATAAGTCAGCGCAGCCAGCGTGAAGACACGCTCCTGACCGTCCAGGCTGATGGTCAGCGGATACAGGGCATCCAGATCCACGGAAGCGATGTTCGGGATGCTGACGTACTTCTTCTTGCCCTGCGTCTTCAGCGGCAGCTTGATGCCGGCGTCGTCCACCGCGGTCACGTCCTTGGTGAAGTAGATGCGCAGTTCCGTGTCGCCTTCCAGGTTCAGGGTCAGGCCGGCATAGCCGAACAGGGCCTTCGCGTCTTCCGGAATGGTGCCGTCCAGGGCAGGATCCGCTTCGACCGCCGCAGTCTCTTCCGCCAGGTAGCCTTCCGGGTTCGCGTTGTCATCCAGTTTGAACTCGAAGTATTCCTGCGCGGCGCCGCCGTAGTTCAGCAGAGCCTTGGCCAGGTTGACGGCCGCTTCGGTGCTGTTCTCATTGGCGATCGTGGCATTCGCCCAGTCAACGACGCGGAAGGAGAAGACATTGCCTTCTACTGCTTCGCCGTTGGAGCGGACCAGGGCCATCTGGCTGCCGTCCGCGTCAAATACTTTCAGTTCCACCGGGCAGGTCATTTCCTTGGCCGCGATGTTCTTGTAAGCCAGGCGGAACTGACCGGTCTTGGCATTGAAGAAGTGATCCTTGTCGCGGATCAGCTCGAACGTGACTTCGTCTTCGTTCTGGCCGCGGAAGGTCATGGTCGCCGTGGCGGCGGACTGCGGCGCGGTGATGTACATGTTCATCGCCAGCCGGCCGTCCAGACCCAGGGTCACGCCGTTGATGATGACGGTCGCGCCGATCTTGATCACGGCGGGCTCTTCGTCCACCGCGGTGTCGTCGTTGCGCTCCATCGTCGTCACGTGGATCTCAGTCTCCAGGGCCGCTTCGGTGTAGGTGAAGTAGATGTTCGTCAGGACCTCGCCGGCCGGGACCGGGAACGCGCTCGCGTAAGCGAAGTACACGACGCCGTCCGCCTCATTCCAGGAGACGTACTGCAGCAGAGGGCTGTCCGCATGGTCGTAGGTCAGCAGTTCGGGATCGTATTCCACCGCGATGAGGCCGTTGGTCACGTTGACGTCTTCGGTCAGGGTCACGGTCACGATGCCGTCTTCCGCCGATCCGTCGCCGCCGCGGCTGCCCTTGACAGGACGGGCCTTGGTCCCGGCTTCGCCGGTGACGCGGTTCAGGCCGCCGTCCGCTTCCTGCGTCGTGGCAGGAGCGTCCATTCTGAACACTTCCGTGCCGATCTTAATGGCGGCCGCGTCTTCGCTCCTCGTCAGGGCAAATTCGGGGGCCGGTGCCGGTTCGCGGCCGGTGCCGCTGCCGTCAGCCGTCAGCAGTTCCACCGCGTCGACGTTCAGATAGAACATATCCGTCACGTTGAAGTGGCGGATGGCCACGTAGACCTTTTCTTCGCCCGCGAAATCCTTCAGGGAGGCGAGGTACTGCTTCATCGAGCTGGTCGCCGTAAAGGTCTCGGAGATCTTGGTCATCTGGGAGGGGTCGTTCGTGGTGCCGGCGTAGAGGGCGAACTTTTCAGCAGCATAGGACGCATCTTGTCCGCAGGCGTACAGGGAGATGTTGGCGTCCGTCAGGCCGCTCAGATCCAGCGCGGGGCTGATCGCGAAGTTGTCCGGATGCAGCGCGCCGACGTTGTTCACATAGGACGCGGAATGGATGATGCCCTCGCCTTCGTAGGTCACGAAGGAGCTGCCGGTCCCCCACTCCCAGGTGTAGCCGTCGCCGTCGCGGTCCCAGAAGATCCAGTCTTCGGCTTCCGGATCGGTCTCGAAGTAGAAGCCCTGCTTCACGCCGGTGATCCTCGGATCGGGTTCCGGATAGGTGCCCGGATCGGTCGGTTCGCCGGTGCCCGGGTTGAAGGCTTCGCGGACCGTGACGTTCACGGTCGCGGTCAGGTGGTCGCCCGCCTCATTGGTATCCACCGTGGTGATCTTGATCTTCGTCTTGCCGGGGGCCACACCGGTGACCACGCCGTCTTCGAACTGGGCGACTTCTTCGTCCACGACTTCCGCCGTATAGGTATTGGTCGCGCCGTTCTTGATCTTGACGGAGATCTCGGCCGAAGCGCCGGCGAACACCGTGACGTTCAGCGGATTGACCGTCATCTTCAGATCCGTGGTCGGTACGTATTCGTACAGACCGACGACGGGCCACACATCCGCCTTGAAGTGGCCGAGTCTGGCATTGGCGGCCGGATCGGCCGCGTCGATGGCGTACAGCCAGGCGTAATCGTCTTCGCCGTCGTAGTGGGACAGGTACAGGAAGCCGGTCTCATCGTCGTAGACCAGGGAGGCCCAGACGCTGTTGGAGACGTCGCCCGCGCCGGTCAGGTCGATGCCGGTCGCGCCCAGTGCGCCGCAGGCGATGCTGCCGTCCATGGTGATGGCCAGGAGATAGACGTTGCCGGATTCCGTCATGAAGACGTAGCCCGCGTCATCGGCCGACTGATAGAATTCTCCGCGGCCGATATAGGCGATGACGCAGGGCGGATCCGTATCGAATACGGGATCCAGGTCGGACATGACCAGACGGGCCAGCGACCCTTCTTCCGGATTCAGGAGTTCGAGCAGGTTGCCGTAGCCGTTCTGGCAGAAGCCGACGACCCGGCCGAGTTCCAGCGCTTCCGCCATGTCGGCGGGAAGGGCCGCCGCGTCGGACGGGACCCAGTCCAGAACGATGCCGCCCAGCGAGATCACGTCATAGGTGTCGGCATCGACCATAAACAGTTCTTCGTCCGTGGAGCCGTAGAGCTTGTCGTCCGCCAGCACGCCCCAGCGCAGCTGTCCGAGATCGGCAGAGGCGCTCTCCCACGCTTCCGTCGCGTTGGTCCGGAAGGAGGCCGCGTTGCCCCGGCCCTGTTCGTCCCAGATGATGCCGCGCAGTTCGGCGACCGGCGCTTCTTTGACGGTGACCGGGATCTCAGCCGTCAGATGAGGCTCCGCGGCGGTCGTCGCGATCAGCCGGGTCTCGCCGACCGAGACGCCGATGACTTTGCCGTTATTGTAAGCGGCGATCGCGGGATCCTCGGATTCCCAGGTGACCGTCTTGTCCGTCAGGTTCCAGGGGTAGACGACCGCTTCCACGCCTGTGTACGTCTGGCCCTTCAGCAGGGTCAGCGCCGCCGGCGAGACTTCGATCCCCGTCGCGGTGTCGGTCGGGTGGATCACCGAGTTCTTGCCCGGAACGATGAACAGACCGGAAAAGTAATTGTACAGGTTGGCGCCGCTGCTGTTCGCTTTGTCCGCTTTACCGGTTTCCAGGTTGACGGTGTACAGGGCGTTGCTGGCGCTGTTCCCGTTGGTGTGGCAGGAGATGAAATACAGGATATCCTGATCGTGGTCCCAGGCCAGGGCGCCGCCGTTGCTCTGGTTGTGAGCGCGGAGGTTGCCGACCTTCACCGGCGTGACGCTTCCGTCAACCACATCGTCCAGCGTGAACGTGTACAGGGCCGCGCTGCTGGCGGCGGTGCTGTTGTTGCCCTTGTTGGCCGTGTAGAAGGTCCCGTCGTCATCGATCGCCAGGACGTTGAAGGTCAGGGTCCCGCTCTCGATCAGGGCGACTTCCGTCAGGGCGCCGGTCACCAGATCCACGGAGTAGAGCATGCCGATATCGTCGATCGCATAAAGCGTGCTGTCGGCATAGTTGAAGGCCATGTCAAGGATTTTTACGGTGACATCGCTGAAGTTTCCGGCCACGCCCGCTTCGTTCAGCGAGGTGAATTCGCCGGCATACATCCTGCCGTCATCGGCCGCCATGAAGACGTATCCGTCCACGTATTCCGCCGCCGTGACCGCGAAATCGAGCGGCGCGAAGAGTTCGGCGCCGAAGTCCACGGCAGGTCTTAAGGTATGGTTCACCGTAGCCGGGTCGATCTGCAGGGCGCGGTTGCCCGAACCCGGGAAGTTGGTGCCGTTGGTGAACGCGATCATGGTTCCGCCGTAGTCGACGTCCGCGCCGCCCAGATTGAACTGGTAAGCGGCTTCGTTGCCGGCATAGTCGCAGATCAGCAGCGTCACTTTGCTCGGCAGCACCTGGCCTTCCAGCGTCAGGGGGATGTCGATCTGCGCGCCGGCTTCCGTCTGCTCCGGAACCGCCTCGAAGTACTTCGTCGTGCCGCTGATATTGGTCAGGGCCACGTAAGCGACGTAGTTGTTGTCGGAGACCACAGCCTTGAGGTCGCCGTTGACCATGTCATGGTACACCGCGTTCGCCACAGGAGCCTCATTGTCCACCGTCATCTTGTACTTGACGGCAGCGGCACCCTCGCCGAAAGCGCCGTCTTCCAGAAGGGCGGCAAACTGTTCGACCGTGAGGGCGTCCGTTTCGGGCTTCTCGCTGGCCTCCACGGCTTCTTTGATGGCGTAATACTCAGGGATGCCGTAGAAACCGATCGTAACCATCTGGCCGTCTTCCAGGCCGAGGTTGCTCAGCGACTTGTTGACGGAGCCGTTGCGGACGTTGTAATCCCGCCAGACTTCGCCGTTTACATAGTAGTAAGGAGCGTAGCCTTCGTTGCGGAGCGGGACTTCGCCGGCATAGAGCACGGTGCCGTCTTCATCCTGGACCGCGAAGAACGTCGCGCCCATGTGACGGATGTTCAGGTAGCTGACGGAGCTGACCGTGTCGGAGCTGTTGATGGCTTCGCGGCCCGCAGGGTACTCATCCTCGATCGCATACGGGTTGATGCGGTAGGTCTGCGTGGAGCCGTCTTCCTTCTTCAGGGTCATGAAGTTGATGTTGGTGTTGGCCAGGTAAGGCAGTCTGCCGGTCCCGTACGCCTGGTCGATCACGGACGTGCGGTCAAACATGGCCGCATCCGTCCAGGAGCCGCAGAAGCCGAGGATCGGAACGGACTGGATCACGTCGGTCAGCGCGCCTTCTTCCGTGGCGACGGGCTCCAGATAGGTGTAGCCTTCCACGAAGAAGCCGCCGGTGAAGTAATCGTTCAGGAACGCGACATCAGCCGGATCCAGCTTGATGTTCACGGTGACGTGGGCCGGCTCCGTGATCTCGACGACCGGCGTGGCCGCCGCTTCGAGGATCAGGCGGGCGTCGACGGTGGTGATGGCGCGGTCGCCGTCCACATCGGCCGCGTCCGCGTCGAACGGGGCGTCTTCCGCCGCGGCGCCGGTGATGTGGTCCAGGATCGCCTGGGCATCGGCCTCATCGGTCACTTCGTCCCTGTTGACGTCCGCGTCCAGCGCGATGGTGTCTTCATAGGTCACACCGTTGATCTCGTAGGTCGTTTCGGAACCCAGGAGGATCGTGGCGTAATCCTGCAGCATGCCGTAGCCGCCGTCGCCGGCCAGCCACTGCGTAAAGATATCGGTGCGCAGGGTGAATTCCTTGGATTCGCCCATCGGATATACGGTGAAGCCGTAGCTGTATTCGCCGGTGCGTTCGGGATCGTCGCCCAGCTCCGCCTTGACTTTGCCGTCGGCGGCGGAATCCGGGAACAGGGTCGCGTCCTCATCCATCAGGATGTAGGAAGTGGCCATGACGGCATTGCCGACGTTGGCCAGGCCGGCGCCGACCTTCAGGACGGACCAGTAGTCGCCGTAGCTGTCATAGACGGGGACGGCGGTGCCCATCAGCAGGGAGTTGGTCAGCTGGCGGGCGGACAGACCGGTCTTTTCGACCAGATCATTTTCGCGGATGTACTGCGCCATGACCGCGGCCATGCCGGCCACCTGAGGCGCTGCCATGGAAGTGCCGGAATAGGCGATGTACTGATCGTGCGCCGTCACGTTGTCTCCCAGGCTGGCGCCGTTCACGGAATAGATGTTCCCGCCGGGGGCCATGATCTCGGGTTTCATGATCAGGGATTCCGGAATGCCCCAGGAGGAGAAGTCGGAAGCCTGGACCACGCCGTCGGAGATGTCGACGTCAGACGCTTCGAGCTTGTCCGTGATCGTCATCGTGCCGGTGTAGTACGTCAGGCCGTCTTCCGTTTCCGCCTCTTCGGACTGCGCCAGGATCGCTTCGCCGTCCGCCAGAGGGATCAGGACGACGGGGGCCGTCTGCGTGTAATCCTGCAGGTTCATGCCGATCATGTCGGCCTTGTTGTTCATGATGATCACGCCGATCGCGCCCTGCGCCACGGCCGCTTCCGCCTTCACGTAGAAGGAGGAACTGCCGCGCCAGCAGAGGGCGACCTTGCCGGCCAGCACTTCGCTGCCCAGCTGGGCGAAATCGTCGTTTTCGGTACCGATCGCGCTCGCGCCGGTATCGCTGTCGGCGGACGTCAGCGGCGTAACGCCTGCACTGTCGACCAGCACGTATTCGACCGGGTTCTGAGGAGCCAGGGTCGCGATCGGTTCGTTCGTATACTGGCTCTCATTGTAAAACACGGCCAGATCGCCGAACTTGATCGGCATGCCGGTCGTGCCGGCGTTGTCCACGGAAGCCACGGTCAGGGCGTTCGGGAAGGAGCCCGGGGAGCCGACCGTGTCCTGCTTGACGTCGTCCGCGTAAATATAGCCGTACATGTCGGTGGAGGCCGCATCCGGGTAAGGCGTGTCATACCAGGAATACGCATTGCCGGCGGAAATGGCAACGACCATGCCGTTTTCGACCAGCATGTCCATGACGTCTTCATAGCCGTCGGAGAAGGTCTTGCCTGCCACGCCGGAGCCGAGGGACAGGTTGGCGGAATCCGCGCCGAGGATGATGGCGTCTTCAATGGCGTCCATGTAGTCCGAATCGGCGGTGCCGGTGGAGTTGAACACCTTCATGGTAAGGATCTGCGCATCCGGGGCCATGCCCTGGACGATCACGCTGTCCAGCGCCAGTTCGTAACCGTCTTCGGTCGGGATGTACTTGTTGGCAGCGGCGATGCCCGCGACGTGAGAGCCGTGGTTGGAGGCGTTGTCGTTCAGGTGCGAGCTGTCATAGTTGTTGGAGGCGTAGTTGTAGCGGAAGGGGAGCTTCGCGTTGATGTAGGCCTGGGCGGCATTGATCGGCCGGTTCAGCTGATTCGCCACTTCGGCGATCTTGGCTTCGTCCAGCAGGTCCAGGGACGCCAGGTACTCTTCCTCGCTGAGGCCGGCGGCCTCGGCGTTCTGAGCCAGGGAATACGCAAAAGCGCCTTCGTCGAACGACAGGTGGTCCGCGTCGATACCGGTGTCGATGATGGCGATCCGGCTGCCGGCGCCGGTGTAGCCAGCGGCCCAGGCGATATTGGTGCCCGTCATCAGGGCGGACGTGGCGGTCTGCGGTTCGACCGTTTCGTCCTCGTCCAGCTCATAAATGTTTTCGATGAAAACATTCTTGACGCCGGGGACGGCCTTGATGGCATCGATCTGGCCGTACAGCACGTTAGCGGAAATGATGTTGGCTACCAGAGTCAGGTTGACCTTGACATCCAGTCTGCAACCGAGCACGTTTCCGATCCGGGCCGCCATCTCCGCCTGTTCGCTCTTCAGCTCCTGGCGGTAGGCCTTCGCCTGCTCATTGTAGGCGATGCGGTCCAGACTGTAGCCGGCCGCGATCGTGGAGGCCTTTTCCAGCACGATGGATACGCGGACCGTGTCCGCCGCGCTGTACTTCTCCACAACGGGGGCTTCGGGGATCTCCTGCAGCTTCTGCGACTGCAGCGTGCCGGGATCCACCGGAGTGAGTTCGAGTTCTTCCAGAGCAGGCGCTGCTTCTTCGGCTCTCGCCAAAGAAACGGGTGTCAGCAGGGCGACGGACATTGCCAGTGCCAGCACCACGGAAAGAAGACGCCTGTACAGGTGTGAATTCTTCATTCTTTCTTTCTCCTTTTTGTTTTTTGACCGGCGCGGAAACGCCGGTATGCAAACAGACCTCGACCCGGACCTGTTCCGCTACAGGCCTTCGACGATATCTGCTACGTTCTTCTCACCAAGAAACAATGATACAGGTTTTTCTCATAATTCTCAATAGGGAAAAACGCCGGTTTCGGGGCAGCGGGGAAGGGGGAAAAGCAGAAGGCATATAAATATAAAAAATTGTATCTGTTTCGGGATTTTGCGGACAGATTCGGCGCGTTTTGTACAAATTACACGAAAATTCTTCTGTTGTGAAAACGTTTGTGACAGACAAAAAGCCTCAAAAGCATCCTTCCGGACGGTTCTGAGGCTTTCGTTTACTTACGAAATCGGTTTCGTTCGCGCTTGAAGCAATTGTCGCAAAGACGGTACGGATAATTCCACGGCAGGGCCCTTCCGCAGCGCGGGCATTTCTTGCCGCTTAAGGACTGGCGGGCCAGGATATCGGTCATCTGCCCGGAGATCAGGTTCTTGCGCGCCATGATCTCTCCGCGGAATTCCGTGTGGCCGAACTTCTCGCAGTAGCCGTACAGAAGGTCGCACAGGCGGAAAGACTGCTCCAGCTCGTTCATGTTGTCCTGGTTCCGGATCTCGTCCTCTTCGGGCAGCGAGCGTTCCACCGGGAAGACCGCGCCGGCCGCTTCCTTCGCGCACATCGCGCGCCAGACGTAGAGCAGTTCCTCGTCCTCTTCGTCGAAGGTCATGCTGATGCAGTCGTAGAGGAAGCGTTTGTCCTCCGAGAGGTCGCTGATCATTTTGCAGAGTTTCAGCATGCGCGCGGGGTCCGCACGCGTGTAGCCGGGTTTGATCTCGATCTGGATCCAGCGCTGGATGATCTCCACGAGCGGCGCGTCCACGCCCAGCAGGGATTCGGGGAAATCGATCACCGCGCTCCTGACCGCGTCGCTGCGCGTCTCCAGCGCTTCGCGGATGCGGGGCTTGCCTTCCGGGCTGTTCACGAGGCCTTCGGGGTAGATCCCGTAGCGGCCTGCGCGGCCTGCGATCTGCTTGATCTCCTCGGTTTTGAGCGGCCGCACCTCGTAGCCGTCGAATTTCTCCTGTTCCAGGAAGATGATGCGGCGGATGGGCAGGTTCATGCCCATGCCGATGGCGTCCGTGGCCACAACGACGTCCGTATCGCCCCCCGCGAACAGTTTCGCCTGCTCCCGGCGCACGTCATAGGGCAGCGCGCCATAGACGACGCTGCAGCGGTAGCCCCGCTGCTGGAGGTAGGCCCCCACGCCGTGGACGCTCTTCTTGGAGAAGACGATCAGCGCGTCGCCGGGGAGCACGTCGCTGTCCAGCGTGAATTCCGCGCGCTCCACTTTGAGCGGCGTCATGCGGCGGTGCTGCACGATCTCGTAGGTGTCGCCGCAGTCTTTGATCAGGCGGACCAGCAGGTTTTTGGCGATCGGGGCCGCGCAGACGTGCACTTCCCCCGCGCAGACGCCCAGGACCGCCCGGGTCCAGGCGCCGCCGCGGTCCGGGTCGCCGATCATCTGGGCCTCGTCGATCACCGCGACCTCGTATTCGCGCTCCGTGTTCAGCATCTCTACCGTGGACGCCTGATACCGCGCGCCGGCGACCTCCAGGCGCTCCTCTCCGGTCACCAGGCTGCAGGGGCAGCCCGCCTCGTTCAGCGCCTCGTACTGCTCGAAGGCGAGCAGGCGGAGCGGGCCCAGGTAGATGCCGTTTTCCGCGGTCTTCAGGGCCTCGATGGCGTCGTGCGTCTTGCCGGAGTTGGTGGGGCCGATGTGCAGCACGAAGTGGCGTGACATCGCGCGCGCCAGCGGGAAGAAATCGATGTAATTCTCGGGGATGGAATTGACGATGGCCGTGCGGATGGCCGCGTTGCGCCGTTTCCGGTCGTTGCGCTCCTTGTTTTTCGCGCGCGCCTCCTCCAGCGCCGCATCGCGGTCCCGGCGGATCTCCGCTTCATAGGCCGCAGTCAGGGTCTTGAAGCGGTCGCGGGTCACTTCGCAGCGGTAGTCCGGGACGAAATCCAGATGATAGCCGGCCTTGTCCGGGCCCGGGTCTTTCCCCACGCGGTAGAATTTCTGCAGGCTGTAAGCCAGGCGGATCTTCCCGGCCAGGTGCAGGAGCCCGATCTCCTCGCGGGTGTAGCACTCCTTCAGGGACTCCAGTTCGTCCGCGTTGTGGCGGCCGTAGAGTTTGCCGGGCTCGCCGTCGTAGGGGACGGCGGCGGCCTGCTCTTTCAGCTGCGCCTCCTGCCGGGCTTTGGCCTCTTCGCGGTCGCGCTGGTAGCGGTCGCGTTCGGAAAGGACGAAGTCCGCCGCGTCGCCGTAGCGGTCCGTCAGTTCGGCCAGGGTCAGGGCCCAGAGGTCGGCCGGGAAAAGGACTTCCAGCGGGGAGTCCAACGGAAGCTTGACGTCTTTGCGCAGGTGCTCCGCGAGTTCCCGCGGGCGGGAAAAGCCCGCGCGGAAGCCCCGGGCGAACGCAGCACCGGCCACTTCCTTTAATATATAGTCCCAGGCGGCCCGCAGCGTTTCCTGCGCGCCTTCGTGGGCCGGCGGGACGCCGGGCAGGCCGCCATAGATCAGGTCGGAGACCGACAGCTCCGCCTCCGCGGGCTCGTCCCATACCAAAGAGGCGAGGAACGCCCCCAGGCAGTCCCTCACCGCCGTCCGCTGCGCCTGCAGCTCTTCTTCCGCGATATCCGCCGCCGCGCAGTACTGCGCCAGCGCCAGCAGCGGGGCTTTTTTCGGATTCAGGCCCCGCGTCAGTTTATAATCCCTCATTCCCTCAATTCGCTGCTCAATCCGTAATGACGATCTTTTCGATCACCGGCTGCTGATCCGCCGGGATCGTCCCGTTGTTGTCGGTCGGCTTCGCGTCCTTCGCGATCTTCTTCACGATATCCAGGCCCTCGGTCACCTTCCCGAACGCGGCATAATTCCCGTCCAGATGCGGCGCCTCGCCCACCATGATGAAGAACTGGGAGGTCGCGCTGTCCTTCTTCGTGGTCCGCGCCATCGAAATGACCCCGTCCACGTGCTTGATGGGGTTCTCCACCCCATTCGAACTGAATTCGCCCTTGATGGCCACCGGCTTGATCTTGCTGTCCGCGTTCGCCGCCCCGCCCTGGATCATGAACCCGTCGATGATCCGGTGGAACGTCAGCCCGTCGTAAAATCCCTGCTGCGCCAGACTGATGAAATTCGCCACCGTGATCGGCGCGACTTCCTCATACAGTTCCAGCTTCACGGTCCCGTAATCCCTGATCGTAATCTCCGCGTGGCGCGTTTTGCCCCACTCGCTTTCCGTCTTTTTCTCCCCGCCGCAGGCGCAGAGCGAAAGCGCCGTCACAGCCGCCAGTATCAGTAAAACAGCCTTTTTCATGTCCTATTTCCTCCTGCGCCTTCCGCGCTGTTCCAGTGTACCATTTTTCCGCCCGCTCCGCAAGGGGGCAGGTGGGTTACGGGGACGGTTCTCTTAACCCACCTTGAGCCTGCCCCCTGTGGGTTACGGTGGGTTACAGGGACGGTTCTCTTAACCCACCCTCAGCCCGCCCCCCCTTGCAGTTTGCTGCATTTTGCTATAATATAGACACAGGTGTATATATTTATGATCCGTCGTTTCAAAGGAGCGTGTTCCATGTCTGATCAACGTCCGGGCGTTTTCCGCCGTTTCCTGCCGCACCTGATCGTGCTGGCGGGGATCATCGTTTTAGCAATCGTTTCTTTCAATACTCCAAACAGCGTGGCGGAGGATTATGCGCCGCGCGCGTACGCGAGTTTCTGGTCCCTGCTGCCGCCGCTGGTCGCCATCACGCTGGCGTTCATCACGAAGGAGGTGTACTCCTCGCTGTTCATGGGCGTCGCGGTCGGCGCGTTCCTGTACGCGGGCGGCAACGCGGAGCTGGCGCTCAATACAATGCTGTTCCATGAGAGCGGCGGTCTGATCGCCGGGATCACGGACGGCTCGCATGCCCGCATCCTGGTCTTCGTGATCCTGCTGGGCACGCTCGTGGTGCTGATGAACCGCTCCGGCGGGGCGGCCGCGTTCGGGCGATGGGCCGAAAAACGCATCAAATCCCGCGCCGGCGCGCAGATCGCCACGGCCGTGATGGGCATCATGATCTTCGTGGACGACGGCTTCAACTGCATGACCGTCGGCTCCGTGATGCGGCCGATCACCGACTCGCACCGCGTTTCCCGCGCCAAGCTGGCGTACCTGATCGACGCCACCGCCGCCCCGATCTGCATCATCGCCCCGATCTCCTGCTGGGCCGCCGCCGTCTCCTACTCCATCCCGGAGGAATACGGCATCAACGGCTTCCAGATGTTCCTGCATACGATCCCGTACAACCTCTACGCGCTGACCACGCTCCTGATGGTCTTCCTGCTCGCCCGCACGAACTTCGATTACGGCAAAATGCGCCTGCACGAGCAGCGCGCGGCCGCCGACGAGGGCCTGACGATGGGCGAGCCGCCGTACTCCGAGGAGCAGAAAAAGCCCGCGGGCGAAGGCCGGCTCTCCAACCTGCTGATCCCGGTGGCGACGCTGATCGTCACCTGCGTGCTGTTCATGGCCTACACCGGCGGCGGTTTCTCCGGCACGCCGTTCCTGCGGTCGTTCGAGAACGCGGACTCCGCGTCTGCTCTGGTCATGGGCTCGCTGGTCACGGTGCTGCTCACGCTCTGGCTGTACATGGCGCGCGGCGTCATCAAATTCAAGGATTTCATGGAAAGCTTCGCGGCGGGCTTCCGCTCGTTCTGCGCGCCCATGATCATCCTGATCCTGTCCTGGAACCTGTCCGGCGTGACAAGCCTGCTGGGGGCCGATGAATTCGTGCACGGGGTCGTGGAATCCTCCGCGGCGTCGCTGCAGATCTTCATCCCGTTCGTGATCTTCCTGTTCTCCGTGTTCCTGGCCTTTTCGACCGGGACCAGCTGGGGGACGTTCACGATCCTGATCCCGATCGTCTGCGCCATCTTCCCGGCCGATTCGGAGATGCTGGTGCTCTCCGTGGCCGCCTGCCTGTCCGGCGCGGTCTGCGGCGACCACTGCTCGCCCATCTCGGACACCACGATCATGTCCTCCGCCGGCGCTCAGTGCAACCACATGGACCACGTCTCCACCCAGCTCCCCTACGCCTTCACCGCCGCCGGCGTCAGCGCCGTCGGCTACCTGATCGCCGGCCTGATCTGCTACTCCGCTGAAAGCGCCGTCGCCATGCTCGCCACGCCGCTCACGCTGGCCGCGATGGCAGGCGTGCTGCTCCTGGTGCGGAGGCGCGCGCAGAAGAAAGTGGGTTAAGGGGACGGTTCTCCCCGGGCTCTCCCCGGGCTGGGTTAAGGGGACGGTTCTCCCTGGGTTATTTTCCGATGAAAACGATTTATTACAACAGCCGGATCTACACCGGCGATAAAACCGCACAGGCTTTCCTCGTGGAGGACGGCGTTTTCCGGGCCGTCGGGACCGATGAGGAGATCCTGCGGACGGCGGACGCGGACACGCCGCGCGTCGATCTGAAGGGGCAGTTCGTCTGCCCCGGTTTTATTGATTCGCACATGCATCTGCTGGGGTACGGCGCCGCCCTGGCCGGCGCGCAGCTGGCGGAGCACACGGATTCGCTGGCCGGCCTGCTCGCTTACGTGCGGGACTTTGCCGCGGCGCACCCGCCCCGTCCCGGGCAGTGGCTCACGGGCCGCGGATGGAACCAGGACTATTTCACGGACACGCGGCGCATGCCCGGCCGCCGGGACCTGGACGCGGTCTCCGCGGACATCCCGATCCTGCTCACGCGGGCCTGCGGCCACTGCTGCGCCGTCAATTCCCGGGCGCTGGAACTGGCGGGGATCACGGCGGACACGCCCGACCCGCCCGGCGGCGCCGTCGGACGGCAGGACGGCGAACCGGACGGCCTGCTGTTCGACAACGCCATCGACCTCCTGAAAGCCGCGCTGCCGCTGCCCGGGAAGGAAGACCTGAAAGACATGATCCGCCTGGCCTGCCGCGCGCTCAACGCCCGCGGCATCACCGGCGTGCAGAGCGACGACTACAGTACTTTCCGCGCCGTCCCGTTCGAAACCGTGAACGCCGCCTACCGCGAACTGGAATCCGCCGGCGAACTGACGGTACGGGTATACGAGCAGGCGAATTTCGCGGACCTGCCGGAGCTGCGCCGCTTCGTGGAAGCCGGCAACGTAACCGGCGCCGGTTCCGATCTCTTCCGGATCGGCCCGCTGAAGCTGCTCGGCGACGGGTCCCTGGGCAGCCGGACCGCCCACCTGTCCCATCCGTACGCGGACCGGCCGGACACCTGCGGCTTCTCCCTGTTCCCCCCGGAGCAACTGAACGAAATGGTGCGGTTCGCGCATACGCACGGCATGCAGGTCGCGGTCCACGCCATCGGCGACGCCTGTCTGGATGAAGTGCTGGACGCCGTCGAAGCCGCGCTCACGGAGCAGCCCCGCGCAGACCACCGCCACGGCATCGTCCACTGCCAGATCACCCGGCCGGACCAGCTGGAGCGGATCCGGCAGCTGGATCTGCACGTCTATGCGCAGAGCATTTTCCTGGACTACGACAATCACATCGTCGTGCCCCGCGCGGGCGAAGAACTGGCCGCATCCAGTTATTCCTGGAAGACCCTCCTGCGCGGCGGCGTATCCGTCTCCAACGGCTCGGACTGCCCGGTGGAGCCCCCCGACGTCCTCCGCGGCCTGGAATGCGCCGTGACCCGGACTTCGCTGGATGGCACCGGCCCCTACCTCCCCGCCGAAGCCTTCACCGTCGCCGAAGCCCTGGACAGCTTCACTATTCGCGGCGCCGAAGCCTCGTTCGAGGAAGACCGCAAGGGCCGCATCGCCCCCGGCTTCCTGGCGGATTTCACCGTCCTCGCGCGCGATCCCTTCGAGACCCCGCCCCGCGAACTCCACTCGATCCCCGTCACCGCCTGTTGTCTGAGCGGCCGCCGGGTCTGATCAGGCCGCCGCGCCCCGGGTGGGTTACGGGGACGGTTCTCCCCGGGCGATTTTTCTCCGCAATCAAAAAAACCTGACAAGGGGACGGTTCCTTTGTCAGGTTTTTTGATGATGGGGCGTGCGATGACAGGGGACGCACCTCTGTCATCTTTGCTGCACGATGACAGGGGACGCACCTCTGTCATCTTTCGCTGCATTGATGTCAGGAGCCTTACCGCTGTTATCTTTCTCGCGCGGCAGCCGCCTCTCCGCTCTCCTCCTGCGTCACTTCCCTCACATACGACATCGTGATCGCCACCTGCGACGGCGCATAGAACACCCATACCATAAACGCGATGATATCGCGCGCCGTCCCCGCGGTCACCATCCGCAGCGCGATGAACGAATCGCAGAGAAAAAACAGCGTGATACCGATCCTGAACAGCAGCGGCGTCCGTTTCGCGGCGCGCATCCAGGCCGTGATCATATTGACGGTCAGCAGCGCGAGGTCCAGGGCGCCCAGCGCGGAAGCGATGCTCAGATTTCCGGTCCGCTGCAGCACAAAAATGCCGGCCGCGGCCAGCCCGGTCTGCAGGCCCGCGGACCACGCGCACGGGCCGAGATACGCCGCATACAGCATCTCCGCCGCGCAGAACAGCAAGATCCCCGGCACGTACACCGCCTCCGTGCTGATCAGCGTCAGGAACACGTCGCCGGCCAGCGTAACGAACAGCGCGTATGCCGCCAGGTTCGCCCGCGCGGTCCGGCCGCGGCCGTATTTCAGGTAATACACGAGTGCCACGATCGTGTTGAGCAGGATCGCCGCAAATTCCACCGCGCCGAAAGAGCCGGAAGGTATCCCCGCAAATTCCCCGGCTTTGGCCGCGATCAGAAGCATCAGCTCCGCGGTCAGATACAGTTTTATGTTCCGTTTTAACATCTTTCGGTCCCGTAATAATGAGAAAGGAACGCATCAAAGTTTGCGTCCCTTTGTCAAAAATCGCCCGGGGAGAACCGTCCCCGTAACCCAGCCCGGGGAGAACCGTCCCCGCAACCCGGCCCGGGCCGCCCGCCCGGCTTATTTCAAATGCCGCTCGATGCGCCCCAGGATCATTTCCAGCGCCACGACGTTTTTGCCGCCCTCGGGGACGATGATGTCCGCGCGCTTCTTGGTCGGCTCCACGAACGCCTCGTACATGGGCTTGACCGTGGTGAGCCACTGGTCCACCACGCTGTCCACGGTGCGGCCGCGGTCGCGGATGTCGCGCTTGATCCGGCGCGCCAGGCGGATGTCCGCGTCGGTGTCCACGAAGATCTTGATGTCCATCAGGTCCGCCAGCTCGCGGTCCGCGAAGATCAGGATGCCCTCCACCAGGATGATCGGCTTCGGGTAAATGGTCACGGTCTCCTCCACGCGGTCGTGGATCGAATAATCGTACACCGGGCATTCCACGCTGCGGCCCTGCTTGAGGAAATGCAGCTGCTCGATCATCAGGCGTGTCTCGAACGCGTCCGGGTGGTCGTAGTTCACCAGGCAGCGCTCTTCGAACGTCATGTCATGGTGGGAGTTGTAATAATTATCGTGGTGCACCACGGCGATCTGGTCGCCGAAATGATTGATGAGGTTTTTCGTCAGGGTGGTCTTTCCGCTGCCGGAACCGCCCGCGATCCCGATCACTAAAACGTCGCTCATAGCCGGCCTCCTTGTCTGCTGCCCCGATTTTAGCAGATGCGGAAGGCGTTTGCAAGTAGGGGCCGCTGTTTCAGCGGCCCGGTGGGACAAAGCAAAACCCCGGGGGCGGAAAATATTGTTGCACCGGCGACATGTTTTCGTAGGGGCCGCTGTTTGGGCGGCCCGCGAGCACAAAACGCAACCGGTTCAAATTGAAATCCCCGGCAAAAACTGCTATAGTAATACCAACGACCGGAACCGCCTCGCCGGGCCGGCTTCCCGAAAGGACCGATATCTATGGCAAAACTCTATTTCCGCTACGGCGCCATGGGCGCCAGCAAAACCGCGAACGCCCTGATGGTGCAATACAATTACATGGAGCGCGGCAAAAAAGCCCTGCTCTGCAAGCCCGCCCTGGAGAACCGCGACGGCGACCTGGTCCTCCACTCCCGCATGGGCCTCGAGGCCCCCTGCCTGACCGCCGAGGACCTGCTCTCCCGGGATGAGGCGTTTTACACCGGCCCGGACAAGCCGGACTGCATCATCGTGGACGAAGCGCAGTTCCTGACCGCCGCGCAGGTCGAGGGCTTCGTCAAAGTCGTCGACGAATACCGCATCCCCGTCATCTGCTACGGCCTCAAATCCGACTTCCAGACGCTGCTTTTTGAAGGCTCCAAACGCCTCCTCGAACTCGCCGACGAGATCGAAGAGATCCCCACCATCTGCTGGTGCGGCAAAAAAGCCCGCTTCAACGCCCGCTATGCCGACGGCAAACTCGTCCGCGAAGGCGAGACCATCGTCCTCGGCGCCAACGAAGCCTACACGCCGCTCTGCCGGAAGCATTATTACGAGGGGAAACTGCACCCGTGATGACAAAGGGACGGTTCTTTTGTCATCTTTTCGCGCAACATGAGGTTTTGACATGAAACTCGCCCTCATCCAACTGCACGTTATCTCCGGCGATCCCGCCGCGAACATCGCCCGCGCCACGGAAATGGTGCGGGAAGCCGCGGCCGGACAGCCGGATCTGATCCTGCTGCCGGAAGTCTGGAACACCGGGGTCCCGTCGGATCCGGCCGTGCCCGGAGCGGATGAAAACGGCGCGCCGGCTGCGCTCGCGATACGGAAACTGGCCGCGGAGCTGGGCATCCCGATCGCCGCGGGTTCCGTGGCCAACCGCCGGGACGGCGCGATGCGCAACACTGCTTATGTTTTCGACCGCACCGGCTCCGAACTGGCCCGCTACGATAAGATCCACCTGATCGGCCTGATGGGCGAAGACAAAATCTACGCGCCCGGCGACCGCCCGCGTCTCTTCGACCTCCCCGGCCTCTCCTGCGGCCTCATGATCTGCTACGACCTCCGCTTCCCGGAACTCGCCCGCACCCTCGCCCTCGCCGGCGCCCGCCTCCTGCTCGTCCCCGCCGCCTGGCCGAAGCCCCGCCTCCACCCCTGGCGCACCCTCACCCAGGCCCGTGCCCTCGAAAACCAGGTCTTCCTCGCCGCCGCCAACTGCGCCGGCCCGTCCGGCCCCTACGACTTCTTCGGCCACTCCCTGGTCGCCGACCCCCTCGGCCACATCCTCGCCGAAGCCGATGAATCCGAACAGATCCTCTTCGCCGACATCGACCTCTCCGCCTGCCGGGACGTCCGCCGCACCATGAACCTCCTCTCCGACCGCCGGCCGGAGTGCTATCAAATCTGACAGGGGGACGGTTCCTTTGTCAGGTTTTCGGAAATCAAGACCGCGGAGGCCGTTGTTTCGAAGAATAATATGATAGGGGCCGTTGTTTCAACGGCCCGAATACAAACAACTCCCGACAGAGAAATATGTTCCCGGTCCTGAGTTGTGTTAATTAATCGATCTTTTTATCGCGGGCCGTTGAAACAACGGCCCCTACAATAGCAACGAAAAACAGGGCCAAATGGGACTGTCCCCAAATGGCCCTGCGTTTTTATAATCTGACAAAGGAACCGTCCCCCTGTCAGATTTACCAGCGGTTCTCCACATACTCGCAGAACGCGTACATGTCTTTGATCTCGAGCACTTTCCCGTCGTCCAGCGTCACCGTCCCGCTCCATAACCCGTGCACCTGGTGCGAGTGCATGCGCATGACGCCGACGTTGAGGTCGGAGTGGTGATCGTAGAACGGCTGCATGGTCATCTCAAACCGCCCGTCCCGCGAAATGAACTTCCACGGCTTCTCATACCCGTCCGGTTTCGGGAACGTTTCGACATCGACCGGGCCGATCTTGTGTGCCTTGCCGTCGTAGAACAGGCAGGTCTCCGTCGCGTGCGATTCGTCGCCGATGCCCCAGGTGATCTCGAAGCCGAAGAGGTGGCGCGAGCCGTCGGGATCCATGAGCCACGTCGATCCGTTGCCCCAGTACCAGACCAGCCGGTACGGCGTGCAGACGCGGCCCCAGTCCATCACGCAGAAGCACTTGTCATTCGAAAACCGCCGCTCGACGCCCGGCGCCGTAAACGTCCCTTCGCAGGGCAGGCAGTTCTGCTTGGTGGTCATGAAATAGCGGTCCGGATGGCCCTCGAACGGCAGGACCGTGGTGATGTTCTCCTGCCCGGGCTGAATATCCATCGTGAAGTCCGCGCAGACGTCCCCCATCTCGAAGTACAGACGCCGCGACGTTTCGCCCGTCTTTGCCAGGAACGTCGCCTTGCCCACGCGGAATTTCACCGTGTTCGGCTCGTCGCCGCGCGCGGGCAGCACATATTTGTTCTTCCCGCCGAGGAACGGCGACATTTTGTTGACGAGGATCTTATGGTTTTTCAGGTCCACCAGCATCGCGGAGGCATAGCCGCCCAGCGAGATGTTGGCGAAGTTGATCTGGACCATATATTCGCCGTCCGAGATCTGGTAAAAATCCCACTCCTTGCGGCGCATTTTGTGCTTCACGAGGCTGCGGTCGTACTGAAAGAGGCCGCGGCGCGCCCAGCCTGCTGGCAGCAGACGGCCGTCGGCAGAGAGGAGCGGGGTGGGTTCCGTATATTCGCGCTGTTCGCCGGGGGAGGGCCACTCCTGCCAGCCTTTGTAGGTTTTTTCCATATCGTCCTCCTGTGTTTCGCGTGCGTTTCCGATATGTTTCGTGGACGAGGGCGTCCGTACATACGATTTTGATATCGGGCCGTTGAAACAACGGCCCCAACGGGTTCGGCATCGGACGTTTGCCCGTACGGTTTTGATTCCGGGCCGTTGGCACAACGGCCCCTACATTTTCGGCATCGGGCCATTTCATACCGGCCCATGGCATCCGCCGTTTCCGTCCCGCATTTTTCACCCCGATTATATCACATCTTCATTGAATTTTCCCGCAAAATCGTGTTATGATGAAAAACGGCGAAAGGAGTCCGTATGAAATTCCTGGAATACCTGATGCTGGCGGTGTTTTTTGTCTCGGCCGGGATCCATCTCTATGCCTCGCTGAAGCAGAATAAACCGCTGCGGAACAAGACCAAGCCGTTCATCCTGCTCGGCCTGCTCGGGTTTTATTGCTGCGCGGCGAACCCCGTCGTGCTGTTTGCCGTGCTGGCGCTGGCGTTCTCCTGGCTGGGCGATGTCCTGCTGATGCCGAAGGGCGTCCAATGGTTCACGGCCGGCGGGATCGCGTTCATGGTCAGCCACGTGTTCTTCATCCTGACCTATCTGAAGCAGACGGACATGGGCGGGATCCATCCCGCGGTGATCGCCGGGCTGGTCCTGCTTTTCGTCAGCGCCTCGCTGATCTTCTTCCGGTTTCTGCGGCCGCATCTGCCGAAAATACTGTTTTACCCGATGCTGGCGTACCTGATCCTGAACGGGCTGATGAACTGCTTCGCCTGGTTCCGGTACCTGACGCTGCGCAGCCCCGCGGGCCTCATCACGGCCGCCGGCGCGCTGCTGTTTTTCCTGTCCGATTCCTCGCTCTTCCTCGTGCGTTTCCACAAAAACAGCCCGCTGAAGACGCATTTCTGGGTCATGCTGACCTACTCGCTGGGTGAATTTCTGATCGTTTTAGGCCTGATCATGGGATAAGGAGGTCCGATATGAAGTATTTTCTGTACAATCCGCTGGCGAACAACGGCATCAAGCCGGAACTGTTCGGCCTGGAGCTGATCGACGCGACGAAGGTCGATTTCGGCGCGTTCTTTGAAGCGCTGGAAGAAGGCGACGAGGTCGTCATCATCGGCGGCGACGGGACGATCAACCATCTGATCAACCACGTCGACTGCGAACATTTAAAAAACAAGGTCTACCTGTACGGCAACGGGACCGGCAACGACTTCCTGAACGACATCGGCGAAAAGCCGGGCACGGAAGTCCTGCTGAACGAGTACCTGAAAAACCTGCCGACCGCCCGGGCGAACGGGATCGAGCGGAAATACATCAACAACATGAGCTTCGGGATCGACGGCTACTGCTGCGAGGCCGCGGATAAGATCAAAGCCAGAAAGCCCGGCAAAAAAATCAACTACACCACGATCGCGGTCAAAGGCGTGCTCTTTTCCTTCAAGCCGTGCCACGCCACCGTGACCGTGGACGGCGTCACGCGGGAATTTGACAACGTCTGGCTCGCGCCGGCCATGAAAGGCCGCTACTGCGGCGGCGGCATGATGCTCGCCCCCGGTCAGGACCGCTTCTCCGGCCAGCTGTCCGTCATGGTCTTCTGCTGCCCCTCCCGCCTGAAGACCATGATCAATTTCCCGAAGATCTTCGAGGGAAAACACGTGGAGCTGACGAACATGACGACCGTCCTTACCGGCCGCAAAGTCCACGTGAAATTCTCCCGCCCCTGCGCCGTCCAGATCGACGGCGACACTATCCTGAACGTCACCGAATACGAAGCAGAGCAGTGACAGGAGGTATCTTTATGCATCAGATGATCCATACCGTAGTTTTTGAAGAAAAGCCGGGCGGCGGCAATCCCTGCCCGGTCACCCTGGACGCGGACACGCTGTCCACGGAAGAAATGCAGGCGATGACGTTCGGCTTCGGCGAGGAGTCGGCGTTCCTGATGAAGCCGTCCCACGATGACTGCGACGTGAAGGCGCGGTATTTCGTGCCGCTGCACGAGATGGAGATGTGCACGCACGCCACGATCGGGTCCGTGACCGTACTGGTGGAGACCGGCCGCGTGACGGAGTCGCCGGTCCGGCTGGAGACCGCGCTCGGGCCGGTTTCCGTCGACTGGGAGCGCGAAGGCGGCCGCGTCAAGGTCTCGCTGTCGCAGTTCCTGCCGCGCTTCGCCGAAGAAAACCCGACGCCGGAGGAGGTCTGCCGCGCGCTCCGCATCACGCCGGACGAGCTCGCGGATCTGCCGATCGAATCGGCCGCCACATCGCGCTTCAAACTGCTCGTGCCGCTGAAGGAGAAGGCCACGGTCTACCGCCTGGAGCCGGACTTTGAGTATCTCTGGAGCCTGTGCGACAAATATCATACCACCGGCTTCTATCCCTTCGCGCCCGAGCCGGGTGATGACCCGCGTCTCTTCTGCGCGCGCCAGTTCCCCTGCCGCGCCGGCTATCCCGAAGACCCGGCCACCGGCGTCGCGGCGTCAGCGCTCTCCGCGTATATGGTGGAGCACCGCCTTCTGCCGCTTGCCGACGGCTGGAACGAGATCACCGTCCGCCAGGGCGAAGCCATGGGCAAGCCCAGCATCATCAGCGCCGCCTGCTTTCTCGAAGACGGCCGCGTCACCGCCACGCGGGTCAGCGGCAAAGCGCGGCTGGACTGAAATAACAAAGAGAGGTCGATAGTCCATCGGCCTCTGCAATCAATAACCACTTTGGCGGCATTCAAAATGCCGCTTTTATTTCATAGAGGAAAGTGTGATTTTTCTGTAAGCATTCTCTTTGTCATCCGGATGCGGTTCTATGGCAATAACTGTTATATCTCCTTTTCCCGGTCCGTACACCCAAAACAGCCGTCCCGCAGACGGTGTGTTATTCTGCAAGTAAGAACACCAGACCTTCATGCCATATCTGGCGGAAAGAACTGCTATCTCATGAGACTGCAGTCCCGGATACCTCGGGTCCCGGGCCAGTTGAAGCAATGCTTTCCCTATCAGCCGGTATTTCTTCATTTCCGTTTTGGATGCTTTTCCGCTGTCCGCTTTCTCTTTCAGATCATTCCAGAACGATACCATTTCCGGAACGCCCATATGGATCTGAAACATGATCATTCTCCGAATCCGCTCAGATCAACTGTTTCCGCTACCATCCCCATTTTCAGATTGGCAACAGACTGATCCATCATGGAAAGCGTTTTTTCCGATATTTCAAACGGGGATATCAGGACCCGGGGCTCCAGAACGATCCTGCCGTCTGCGAATTCCTGTACATGGTAGTATTCATATGGGGCATTGCGAAGTGTAATGCGCTTTTTGGAATCCATTTTTGCATCATATTGCTTTACTGCGGCCGGCATATTCTCCTCCTGCGTGGGATTTCCCACCAGTATTATATCCCACCAGTTCCTCTTTGTCAATAATAAAACAGGGCCATTCAGGAACCGTCCCCAAATGGCCCTGTGCCACAGGTGGGTTAAGAGAACCGTCCCCGTAACCCACCTGGTGTTTTGGGGTTTACTTCCCTTCGATCTCGTCCGTGAGCCGCTCCAGTTCGGCGATGACGGAACCGATGTAGTCGATCGTGTCGAGCAGCGGCTTGTCCGTCGAGATGTCGATGCCGGCGAGCTTCGCGAGCCCGGCGGGATCCAGCGTGGAGCCCGCTTTCAGGACTTCCATCCAGTCCGCGACGGCCGGCGCGCCTTCGCGCTCGATGCGCAGCGCCGCCTGCGTGGCCACGGTCAGGCCCGCGCTGTAGGTGTAGGAGTACAGGCCCATGTAGTAGTGCGGCTGGCGCATCCAGGTGAGTTCCGCGCCTTCGGTCAGTTCCACCGTGTCGCCCCAGAAAAGTTCCAGGTTGCGGCGGAAGATGTCGGACAGGGTCTCGGCGTCCACGGAGCCGCCGTCGTCGATGATCTTGTAGACTTCGCGCTGGTACCAGGCTTCGCGCAGGTGCGTGACGAAGTTGTGGTAGTAGGTGTTGCCGATCATGCTGCCCAGGACCCAGCGGCGGAAGCGCGGATCGTCGTTCGTCTTCAGCAGGTGGTGGGCGAGCAGGATCTCGTTCATCGTGGACGGCGCTTCCACGAAATAGGTGGAGACGTCGGTGTCATACAGCGACTGGTGCGAGTTCGCGAGGCGGAAATGCCCGGCGTGGCCCAGCTCATGCGCGACGGTGGAGACGTCGGACATCCGGTCGTTCCACGAAAGCAGGATGAACGAGCCGCGGCCGTACGGCGAGGAGCAGAAGCCGCCCGTGCACTTGCCCTGGTTCTTCGCAAAATCGATCCAGCGGTCGCGGTAGGCCTCGTCGATCATGGCGCCGTAGTCCTCGCCCAGGATGGCCAGCCCTTCTTTGACCAGGTCGTGCGACTGCGCGATGGTCACCTTCGGATCGTAGTCCGGATCCAGCGGCAGCTTCAGGTCCGCGAACGTCATCTTGTCCAGCTTGTAGATCCGCTGGATCAGCTTGGCGTAGCGGCGCATGTGCGGCGCCAGCTTCTCCGTGATCAGGTCGATCTGGCGGTCGTACATCTCACGGGTGACTTTCTGATCGAACAGCAGGTAATCGAAAACGGAGGCGTGGCCGCGCAGGCGCGATTCGACCTTTTCGGTCGTCACGCACGCGTTGTAAGCGGCGGCCGTCACGTTTTCGTACTGACGGATCTTGTCCGAGAAAGCCGCAAACGCCGCGCGGCGCACGTCGGTATCCCGCTCGTACTCATAATCGTCCTCGAACAGCGAGTAGCCCAGCGGGTATTCCTTCCCGTTCACGGTGAAGGACGGGAATTTCATGTCCGCGAGCTTCGCGATGTTGTACACCTCATAAGGCGTTTCGAACGTCTGCGAGAAGGCCGCGAGCACGCGCTCGGTCTCCGGGGAGAGCACGTGGGGCTTTTCGCGCAGGATGTCGCGCAGGCAGTTCTTCGCCTTCACGCTCTTTTCGGCGGCTTCTTCGATGACCGCTTCGGGCTGCTGCAGGATCTCCGAGCGGATGAAGGTCAGGCGGCTGTCCAGCTCCGCGTACAGGGACTGGATCCGGCGGCTGCGCTCCAGGGCGGCGCCGTCGGTGTAGTCGACCTCGACCGCGAGGCCCGCGTAATCCCCGGTCAGGACCATTGCTTTCAGGTATTCTTCGTATTCATCCATACAGCGCACGATTGCATCCGCGTCGGTCAGTTTCCCCTGAAACGTTTCGCAGATATCGTCCGCGAGCGCCTTCGCGCGTTCCACGTCCGCCTGGAAGGCTTCCTCGGTGGGATAGATCAGGGACAGGTCCCAGGTCTCCTCCACGGGTACGTCTTTTCTCATAGCCAGTTCCATGTTGTATCCTCCTTTGAACGGGTCGTCCGTTGATTCACTGAAATGGTATTATAGCGCAGAAAACGTGCAGAGACAACGGTTTTCTTTTTGCGGGCCGGCGGGCCTTTTCTTCCCCGCAGGCGGGCGTCCTCTCTTGCACGGCGGCGTGCGGTCTTTTATAATGGAGGCATCAAACGACCGGAGGACAGATCATGAAGATCGGCTTTATCGGATTAGGCGCGATGGGGATGGGCATGGCCCGGAACATTTTGAAGAAACACGGGAGCCTGACCGTTTACACGGCTTCGGAAGAAAAGCGGCAGCGGCTGGCCGCGGAGGGTTTCACGATCGCGCGGTCCTATGCGGACCTGGCGGACTGCGACGCCGTTTTCCTGAGCCTGCCGGACGACGAGGTGGTCGAACGGGTGACGCTCGGCCCGGACGGCCTGATCCGTCATCTGAAGGAGTCCGGCGCGGTCGTGGTGGATACCAGCACGGTCTCCCCGGACTGCGCGCGCATGATCGCCTCCGCCTTCGCGGAGCGCGTCGGCGCCTACCTGGATGCCCCGGTCTCCGGCCTGCAGGCGCGGGCCGAAAACGGCACGCTGACCGTCATGGCTGGCGGCGACCGCGAAGCTTTCGACGCCGTGAAGCCCTATCTGGACATGATCGGCACGACCGTGCTCTACATGGGCGCCTCCGGCTGCGGCCAGGCCGCCAAAATGATCAACAACACCGCCTACGACATCAACATGGCCGGGCTCGCGGAGCTCCTCCCCCTCGCCGTGCGCCTGGGCCTCGACCCGGTGCAGATCGGCGGGATCCTGAACAGCGGCACCGGCCGCAGCTACGCCTCGGAATACTTCATCCCGCACATCCTGGAAGGCCGCTTCACCGAAAGCTACCCAATCGAAAAGGCGTTCAAGGACCTGGTCCACGCCGAGGAATCCGAAGCGGCGGAAGGCGTTTCCCTGCCGATGACCCGCGCCGCCGCGGACCTCTTCCGCCGCGCGATGGCGCAGGGCTTCGGCCCCCTGGACAAAGGCGGGCTGATCCGGGTGAAGGAGGAAGAGATGGGCGTGCAGTTCCGCGCGGAGGGGGACGGCCCGCAGAGTTGACGTCCGTCCGCATAGTTAACGCCCTTTCCCGTTCTCTGACAACAATTTCCGACAACAAAAACCCCCGGACAGGTTTTCTGACTGACCGCCTGCCCGGGGATTTTTAATTACCGCGTCGTTTCCGCGGCGCTGTCTCTGCTTGCTGTCCGCTTACGCGAACGGATTCTCCGTCGGATACGGCAGGCTCTTCGGCTGATTCCAGCCGATGTCCTTCACGCCCAGGAAGCGGAAAACTTCAAACAGCGCCTTGCCGAAATGGCCGAACGCCACCGCGCCGTGGTGCGGGAAGCGCTTCTCCAGCAGGACGTGGCGGTAGAAGCGGCCCATTTCCGGGATCGCGAAAACGCCGATGCCGCCGAAGCTCGTGGTAGCCACGGGCAGGACTTCGCCTTCCGCGACGTAGGAGCGCAGGACACCCTCGCTGTCGCACTGCAGGCGGAAGAAGGTGATCTCGCCGGGGGCGATGTCGCCTTCCAGCGTGCCGCGCGTGAAGTCAGGCGTGCCGCCGTTCTCCAGCAGACGGTTCTGGATCAGCTGGTACTTGACCGCCCGGTCGCTGCACATCTTGCAGCTCGGGGTGTTGCCGCAGTGGAAGCCCATGAAGGTGTCGGTCAGGACGTAATCGTATTTGCCCTTGATCTGGGATTCCCACATGGAGGCGGGCACGGAGTTGTTGATGTCGAGCAGCGTGACCGCGTCGCCGGAGATGCAGGCGCCGATGTATTCGGACAGCGCGCCGTAAATGTCCACTTCGCAGGACACCGGGATGCCGCGGGAGGCCAGGCGGGAGTTGACGTAGCAGGGCTCAAAGCCGAACTGCTGCGGGAAAGCCGGCCAGCACTTGTCCGCGAACGCGACGAACTGCCGCGCGCCCTTGTGCGCTTCCGCCCAGTCAAGCAGCGTCAGTTCGAACTGCGCCATGCGGTCCAGCAGGTCGGGGTAATACTTGCCCTCGCCCATCTCGGCGGCCATGTCGGCCGCGACTTCCGCGATGCGCGGATCGCCGGCGTGCTCCTTATAGGACACCAGCAGGTCGAGTTCGGAGTTCTCTTCCACCTCGACGCCGAGTTCGTACAGGCCCTTGATCGGGGCGTTGCAGGCGAAGAAATCCTGCGGGCGCGGGCCGAAGGTGATGATCTTCAGGTTCTTCACGCCGACCGCCGCGCGGGCGATCACCGCGAATTCGCCGATCATGCGGGCGATGTCCTCCGCGGTCCCGACCGGGTACGACGGAATATAGCCGTTCAGGTGGCGCATGCTCAGGTTGTAGGAGCAGTTGAGCATGCCGCAGAACGCGTCGCCGCGGCCGTTGATCAGGTCGCCGTCGCCTTCGGCCGCCGCCGCGAACATGCACGGGCCGTCGAAGTATTTCGCGATCAGCGTTTCCGGCGTTTCGGGGCCGAAGTTGCCCAGGAACACCACCAGCGCGTTGCAGCCGGCCGCTTTCACGTCGTCCACGGCCTTCAGCATATCTTTCTCATTTTCCACCGTGACCGGGCATTCGTAAATGTCCCCGTATGCGGCGGCGATGGCGGCGCGGCGCTTTTCGGACAGGGCGACCGGGAAACAGTCGCGGCTGACGGCGATCAGGCCGAGTTTGATCACGGGAATGTTGGTCATCATCTTACAGGTCCTCCTTAATGTCCAGGTTCAGGCCGCGCAGCCCGATGTGCGCGCCGGACTTCGCTTCCGCGGATTCCGGGTGCGCAAGCAGCCATTTGTTGCGGGCGGTCATCCATTTGTCTTCTTCGCAGGCCGGCTCAAACGCCGGTTTTTCGGTGTTCGTTCCCTTCGGCAGGACCACCGCCACGCGGAAGCCGCAGACCGGGCAGGTGTGGCACGGCGCGTAGTGCAGCGTCGTGGCGTAGACTTCCACGGGGACGCCCTTCGGAACGCGGAAGGCTTTGACTTTTTCCGTGTCCAGCACGCCGTCTTCGATCTCGTCCTGTTTCGCGAGGAGCAGGATGAAATCCCCGGTCCCGAGGTTCACTTCGCTGTCGCGGTGGTACTCGAGGCAGTTGAGTTTCGTATTGTGCCCCCAGCACATGCCGAGCTGGACGGGCAGGCCGCCGTAGGCGCGGTCGCGGAAGTCCGCAAGGATCCCGCAGGCTTCCAGGCTTTCGATGCCGGGCTCGTACGCGACGCCCTCCCCGGGAAGCGGGATAGCTTCCATCGCCTGCAGCAGTTCCGCGGTGTCATAGCCCTCCAGCACCTTGCCGTAAGGCTTGAATTCCGGGTCGTATACTGAATATATGGTCATAAGATTTCTCCTTTACCGGATCTGCGGGAATACACCTTTGAGCGCCGGATAAATCAGGCGGAATTTGCGGTACTGCTCCTCGTAGCGGGCCGTCAGCGCCGGATCCGGTTCTTCCGTGCCGCCGACTTCCACCAGAGCGTCCGCCGCCGCTTTCACGCCCGGGAACAGGCCGTCGCCCGCCATGGCGAGCATCGCGCCGCCGTAGCCGGGGCCCTGTTCGGTCTTCACGGTGTCCAGCGGGATGCCGAGGACGTTCGCGAAGATCTTGCGCCAGAGCGGGGACTTGCTGCCGCCGCCGCAGATGCGGCTGCGCGGGATGTCCAGGCCGAGGGAGCGCGCGACTTCAAACGAGTCGCGGATCGCGAAAGCCACGCCTTCCAGGACCGCCTGCACCAGGTCTTTCCGCGCGGTGTCCATGGTCAGCCCGGTGAAGGTGCCGCGGGCGTCCACGTCGTTGATCGGGCTGCGCTCGCCCATCAGGTACGGCAGGAAGAACACGTGGTTGCGGCCCAGATCATCTTCGCGGATGTCCGCCTGTTCGCCGGCGTAGTCCGCCGTGCCCAGGACGTCCTCGCACAGCCATTTGTTGCAGCTGGCCGCGGAGAGCATGCAGCCCATCAGGTGCCAGCCGCCGTCCGCGTGCGCGAACGCGTGCAGCGCGTTGTTCGGGTCCACGCCGAAATGCTCCGAGGAGATGAAGACCGTGCCGCTGGTGCCGAGGGAGATGTTGCAGCCCCCTTCGCCCACGATGCCGGTCCCGACCGCCGCAGCCGCGTTGTCGCCGGCGCCGGCCACGACCTTCCCCGTCTCCGGCAGGCCCAGTTCAGCCGCCGTTTCCGGCTTCAGCGTCCCGGTCACTTCCCAGCTCTCATAGAGGCCGGGCATCTGTGCTTCGGAAACGCCGCAGATCCGCAGCATTTCGTCCGACCAGCGCTTGTTTTTCACGTCCAGCAGCAGCATGCCGCTCGCGTCGGAGTAGTCGCAGCTGTGGACGCCGGTCAGGCGGTAGTTGATATAGTCTTTCGGAAGCATGATCTTCGCGATGCGGGCGAAGTTTTCGGGTTCGTGCTTCCGGATCCAGAGGATCTTCGGGGCGGTAAAGCCGGCGAACGCGATGTTCGCGGTCAGTTCCGACAGTTTCTGCCGGCCGATCTCCTCATTCAGGTATTCGACTTCCTCCGCGGTCCGGCCGTCGTTCCAGAGGATGGCGGGGCGGATCACGCGGTCTTCGTCATCCAGGATCACGAGGCCGTGCATCTGGCCGCCGGCGCCGATGCCGGCGACGTCCGCCGGATCAATGCCTTCCAGCAGTTCCGGGAACGCGTCCTTCACGGCGGCCCACCAGTCCTCCGGCTTCTGTTCGCTCCAGCCGGGGTGCGGGAAGATCAGCGGGTACTCGCGGCTGACTTCCTTCCGGATGGTCCCGTTTTCGTCCACCAGCAGCAGCTTGACCGCGGAGGTCCCCAGGTCAATTCCGATATACAGTTTCAAGCGTCATTCCTCCGTCTTTTCCGCGGGCTCTTCCGGGATCTCCGCCGCGGCCGGCGCGTCCGGCCCGGTTATTTCCGGCCTTTCCGCCGTCTCCGGCTTTTCCGTTTCCGCCGCCTTTTCCGCCGTTTCCGCCCGGTATCTCTTCCAGGTGAACCATCCGAAGACCGCTCCGGCCGTCACGAAAAGCACGCCGCAGCCCCAGGCAAGCCATGGCGCCATGGCGGACTTTCCGGCCAGGCGGTCCCGGACGATCGAAACGCCGAGATAGATCAGATACCCGGCCACGACGGCGCGTACCAGCGCCATGCCGGATTCGCTGCCCCGGTTCCCGCTGCCGTTCCTGTTCATGATCCGTTAAGTATTCTTCTTCTTCGAAACGACGTCGAAAATAACGGCGGCCAGCAGAACGAGGCCCTTGACCACCTTCTGGTAGTTGGCGTCCACGCCCATGATGCTCATGCCGATATTAATGACGCCCATCAGCAGCGCGCCGATGATAACGCCGGGCACCGTGCCGACGCCGCCGTACGCAGAAGCGCCGCCGATGAAACAGGAGCCGATGGCGTCCATCTCATAGCTCTGGCCGTAGGTCGGCTGCGCGGACGTCAGACGGGCGATGGTCAGGATGCCGGCCAGACCGGCCAGCAGGCCCATGTTCGAATACGCGAAGAAGTACACGCGCTTGGTATTGATACCGGACAGCCGCGTCGCAGTCTCATTGCCGCCGACCGCGTACAGATGACGGCCGATAGTCGTCTTCGACGTGATGTAGCTGTAGATCGCGATGACCGTCACGACCCAGATCAGCGCCATGGGCAGGCCCTTGTACTGCGCCAGCCGGACCGTGAAGAAAATGCCGACCGCCACGATGACCAGCGCCTTGACGGCGACGATGTGCAGCGCTTCCGCCTCCAGGCCGGCTTTCCGCCGGGAAATGTTGGCGCGGAACGCGAAGAACAGGTACAGCAGGCAGGCGATCACGCCGACGGCGATGCAGAGGATGTTGATATTTTCGCCGTTGAAAATATCGGGCACATAGCAGTTCGCGCCGCCGCCGAAGATCCGCACGAACGCCTCGTTCGTCACGGCCATCGTCTTGCCCTGCAGCACCACGTTCGACAGGCCGCGGAAGATCAGCATGCCGGCCAGGGTCGTGATGAAAGGAGGGACCTTGACGTAAGCGATCCAGAAGGCCTGCCAGGCGCCGATCAGCAGACCGACGATCAGCATGACCAGGACGGCCAGCCACATGTTCAGTTCATTGTGCATCAGAACGGCGCCGATCGTCCCGACGAAGCAGACCACCGACCCGACGGACAGGTCGATGTTGCCGCCGGTCAGGATGCAGCACAGCATACCGGTCGCCAGCACGAACACGTACGCGTTCTGCGAGATGATGTTCGTGATGTTCTGGGGCAGCAGGATCTTGCCCTTGGTCTGCCAGGCGAAAAACGCCGTAACCAGGATCAGGGCGATAATCATCGTGTATTTCTGCACGAATCTCAGGATCTTCGTCTTTGTCATGATTGTTTCTTCTCCTTTACAGCGGAATCGGTCGACAGGATGCGGGCCATGATCTTCTCCTGGCTGGCCTGTTCCCGGGCAAACTCACCGACGATGCGTCCCTCGTTCAGCACGTAGATCCGGTCGCTCATGCCCAGGACCTCCGGCAGTTCCGAAGAGATCATGATGACGGACTTGCCGGCCGCCACCAGCTCGTTGATGATGCAGTAGATCTCGTATTTGGCGCCGACGTCGATGCCGCGGGTCGGCTCGTCCAGGATCAGGATGTCCGGGTCGGCGTACATCCACTTGGAAAGCAGGACTTTCTGCATGTTGCCGCCGGACAGCGAGCTCACGTTCAGCGTGACGGAAGGCGTCTTGGTGCGGAGTTTTTCCTTGTACTCGTTCGCGACCTTCAGTTCCTTGTCTTTGTCGATCACGCCGTGGTTCGTCACGCCCTTCAGGTTGGCCAGCGTCGTATTGACCGAAATGGGGTTGCTCAGGATCAGGCCGTTGACCTTCCGGTCTTCGGTGACGTAGGCCAGGCCGGCATCGATCGCCTGGCGCGGCGAGTGCAGCTTCACTTCCTTGCCGTGGATCTTCACGGTGCCGGAGATCTCCGTGCCGTAGCTGCGGCCGAAGATCGACATCGCCAGTTCCGTGCGGCCCGCGCCCATCAGGCCGGAAAAGCCGACCACTTCGCCCTGCCGGACGTGGAAGGACACGTCGTCGATGATCTTCCGTTCCGTGTAGATCGGATGGTACACGTTCCAGTGATCGACTTCCAGCGAGATGTCGCCGATCTTGACGCCGTGCCGCTTCGGGAAGCGGTCTTCGATCTCGCGGCCGACCATGCCGCGGATGATCCGGTCCTCGCTGATGTCGTCGACGCCCTTGGTGAGCGTCTCTATCGTTTTCCCGTCGCGGAGGATCGTGATATCGTCCGCCACGTAAGAAATTTCGTTGATTTTATGGGAGATGATGATCGAGGTCATCCCCTGCTGTTTGAATTGCAGCAGCATGTCCAGAAGGGCCCGGGAATCCTCCTCGTTCAGGGAGGACGTCGGTTCGTCCAGGATCATCAGGCGGGCGTTTTTCGCCAGCGCCTTCGCAATCTCCACCAGCTGCTGCTTGCCGACGCCGATGTCCTTGATCAGCGTCTTGGACGACTCGGAGAGACCGACCATCTTCAGATACTTTGTGGCCTCGGCGTGCGTCTTTTCCCAGTCGATGGCGAACTTTTTCCCTTTTTCGTTCCCCAGGAACATATTTTCGCCGATACTCATGTACGGGATCAGCGCCAGCTCCTGGTGGATGATGACAATGCCTTTGTTTTCGCTGTCTTTGATCTTGTTGAACTTGCAGATCTCGCCTTCGTAAACGACGTCCCCTTCGTACGTGCCGTAGGGCCACAGACCGCTCAGGATCTTCATCAGCGTGGACTTGCCGGCGCCGTTTTCGCCGACCAGCGCGTGGATGCTTCCCCTCTTCACGACGAAGTTCACGTTATCCAGGGCTCTTGTGGCGGGGAACTGCTTCGTGATCCCCCGCATTTCCAGAATGTTGTCCGACAAAAAAACCCCTCCATTCCCTATGAGTATTCCGGATCATATCCGGGATTTCGGAATCATGAAAAAAAAAGGCGGTGCGCCGGGCAGAGCGGGGAAGCCCTGCCCGGCGACCGGGAAGAAAGAACTTATTTCAGCTGGTCCTCGGTGTAGTAACCGGAATCGATCAGCAGCTCTTTGTAGTTGTCAACGGTGCAGCTCACCGGCTCGCACAGGTAGCTCGGGATGATGCCGGTGCCGTTGTCATAGGTCTTGGTGTCGTTCACGGGCGGCTCTTTGCCCTTCATCAGGGCATCGACCATTTCCACGACCTTGGAAGCCAGGGTACGGGTATCCTTGAACACGGACATGGCCTGCTTGCCGTCGATCAGGTTCCGCATGATCGCGATATCGCAGTCCTGACCGGTGATGACCGGGTATACTTCATTGGTGTAGGAGGAAGCCAGCGCGTTCTCCACGCCCAGGGCGGTGGAGTCGTTGGAGGCCAGAACGGCGTGCAGCGGGGTGCCGTCGCCATAGTTGGAGGACAGGATGTTCTCGAAACGGGCCTGCGCAGCGTCGGTGGCCCAGTTGGCGGTCGCCACGACCAGTTTCTCAGTCTGACCGGACTTGCAGACCAGCTTGCCGCTGTCCAGATAAGGCTGCAGGATGCTCATCGCGCCGTCGAAGAAGAAGTTGATGTTGTTGTCGCCGGGGTCACCTGTGATGAACTCAATGTTGAACGGGCCCGCCGCATTCTCCAGATCCAGCGCGTCGACGATGAACTGGCCCTGCTTGGTGCCGACCAGCCAGTTGTCGAACGTGGCATAGTAGCTGACAGCGTCGGAGTTCATGATCAGGCGGTCATAAGCGATGACCGGGATGTTCTTTTCCTTGGCCTGGGCCAGCACGGTGCCCAGGGAGTCGCCGTCGATGGAGGCGATGACCAGGAC
>JAFRNR010000024.1 GCA_017430085.1 Lachnospiraceae bacterium
GGGCGAAACGGTGACGCCGGCCGCGTTCGCGCCGTTCTATCTGCGGATCTCGCAGGCGGAGCGGGAGCGGAACGCGCGGCTGCAGGCGTCCGAATCCGTGTGAGGAGCGCGCTGCGCAGGACAGGAGGAGTTTTATGAGTACCGTCACGATCCGGCCCGGCCGCGTGGAAGACGCCCCGGCGCTGCGCCAAATGGAAGTGCAGAATTTTACGGACCCCTGGTCCGAGAGCGGGCTGCTCACGTCGCTGGCAAACCCGCTGAATTACATCCGCATCGCGGAGTCGGATGGCCGCCCGGTAGGCTACCTCATCGCCAGCCGCGTGCTGGACGAGGGCGAACTGCTGCGCATCGCCGTCTCGCCGGACAGCCGCGTGCGGGGCGTGGGCAAATCGCTCACGGAGACCATGATGCGCGAAAACCCCACCACGAAAGTCTGGCGCCTGGACGTCCGGGTCAGCAACTACGGGGCAATCAAGTTGTACGAATCCCTGGGATTCAAGCCGGTGGTGCGCCGCCGGAATTATTACGAAAAACCGATGGAAGACGGCATCATGATGATGCTGGAGGTCTGACCTCCTTCCGTTTCAAATAGGGGACCACGATGCTGGACGTTTGTCTGGCCGGCACCGGCGGCATGATGCCGCTGCCGTACCGGCACCTGACCTGTCTGATGCTGCGCCACGAAGGCTCGCAGCTCCTGATCGACTGCGGCGAAGGGACCCAGATCGCGCTGAAGAAGCGCGGCTGGAGCTTCAACCCGATCGATTACATTTTGTTTACGCATTTTCACGCGGATCATATCAGCGGGCTGATCGGCCTGCTGCTTTCGATAGGCAACGCGGACCGGACGGATCCGGTCACGCTGGTCGGCCCCCGCGGCCTGCAGAAGGTCGTGGAGAGCCTGCGCGTCATCGCGCCGGAACTGCCGTTTGAACTGGAATTCATGGAACTGGGTGCGGAACCCATCGAGTATCTGCAACTCGGCGCGTTCCATATCACGGCGTTCAAGGCGCGCCACCGCATCCCCTGCTACGGCTATACCGTGGACATCCCGCGCCAGGGCCGCTTCCTGGTGGAGCAGGCGCAAGCGCTGGGCCTGCCCGTGCAGATGTGGGGCCTGCTGCAGAAGGGGCAGATCGTGGAATTTGAAGGCGAAACGTACTATCCCGAGATGGTGCTCGGCCCGCCCCGCAAGGGCATCCGCGTCAGCTACTGCACGGATTCCCGCCCCACGGACAACATCGTGGAGGGCGTGCGCGGCGCGGACCTGTTCATCTGCGAGGGCATGTACGGCGAAAAGGGGTCCGAACTGCGGGCCGCGGAGCACAAGCACATGAATTACGCGGAGGCCGCGGACCTGGCGAAGGAAGCCGGCGTCCGCGAACTGTGGCTGACGCATTTTTCCCCGGCCATGCCGCATCCGGAGGAGTTTCTGGAGACCGCGCAGGAGATCTTTCCCAACACGCGCGTGGGGAAGGACGGCCTGAGCTGCACGCTGAATTTTGAGGACGAGGCGTGAGGACGGAGGAGGAGAGCATGAAAGAGACCCATATCCTGGCCATCGAATCCTCCTGCGACGAGACCGCCGCCGCCGTGGTGACGGACGGCCGCCGCATCCGGAGCAATATCATTTCCTCGCAGGTCCCGCTGCACACGCTGTACGGCGGCGTGGTGCCGGAACTGGCGTCGCGCGCGCACATCGAGCGGATCGACGCGGTGGTGCAGGAGGCGCTAAAGGACGCGGGGATGACGCTGCCGGAGGTGGACGCCATCGCCGTGACCTACGGGCCCGGCCTGGTCGGCGCGCTGCTGGTGGGCGTGGCCTATGCCAAGGCGCTGGCGTTCGGACTGAAAAAGCCGCTGATCGGGGTGAACCACATCGAGGGCCACGTGTCCGCGAATTTCCTGGAACACCCGGAGCTGGAGCCGCCGTTCCTGAGCCTGATCGTCTCCGGCGGCCACACGAATCTGGCGTTTATGAAGGACTACGGCGTGTTCGAGATCCTCGGCCGCACGCGGGACGACGCGGCGGGCGAGGCGTTCGACAAAGTGGCGCGCGCCATCGGACTGGGTTATCCCGGCGGGCCGAAGATCGAAAAGGCCGCGCGGGAAGGCGACCCGGAGGCCATTCATTTTCCCCGCGGGAAAGTGGACGAAGCGCCGTACGATTTCACGTTCAGCGGCATGAAATCCGCGGTCCTGAATTATCTGAACCACGCGGAGATGACGGGAGAGACCGTCTCGCAGGCCGACGTCGCCGCCTCCTTCCAGGCGGCCGTCGTGGACGTCCTGGTGAGCCGCGCGATGCATGCCGCGGCAGAACTGCACCAGGATAAACTCGTCCTGGCCGGCGGCGTCGCCGCCAACGGCGCCCTGCGCACCGCGCTCGCGGACGCCTGCGCCAGGGCCGGCATCACCCTCTACGCACCGTCCCTCATCCTCTGCACCGACAACGCCGCCATGATCGGCGCCGCCGCCTATTTCCGCTACCGCCGCGGCGAACGCGCGGGCTGGGACCTCAACGCGGTCCCGTATCTGGAACTGTAAATCTGTCAATATAGAAAGGAGCCCCCATGAGTGCTGCATTCGATATCATCCAGGACCCTACCCTGACCTACCATCAGGAACTGCTCGCGCTGGCCCGCCTGGGCGAAAGCACGGACGATACACTGCGCTACAGCGACGAATATTACCGCGCGAAGGACAGCCGCGCGCTGTGCGACCTGAACGAGGGCGTCATGCCCTACCGGCCGCGCTACATCTGCCCGGATTATTCCCTGCTGTTCACGAAGGGCTGCGCGTTCCTGGAACTGGACCCGCCGCGCGACCTGGCGGAGGCGCTGAACTCGCTGATGATCCTGTACCATCACGTGCCCTCCATCACGTCCTTCCCCGTGTATCTGGGCGACCTGGACGCGCTGCTGGAGCCGTTCGTGCTGAAGGAAGACCGCGCCTACGCGAAGAAGCTGCTCGGCCTGTTCCTCAAGCAGATCGACAAGACCCTGACCGACTCCTTCGTCCACGCGGACATCGGCCCGCAGGCCTCCGTGACCGGCGAGCTGCTGATGGAACTGACCGAGGAGATGCAGCTGGCCATCCCGAACCTGACCCTGAAATACGATCCGGCGGTCACGCCGCAGGATTTCGCCCTGAAGGCGGTGAGCTGCATGCTGAAGACCGCCAAGCCCTCGTTCGCCAACCACGGCATGTTCGTGAAGGAATGGGGCGAAAAATACGCCATCGCGTCCTGCTACAACGGCCTGATGCAGGGCGGCGGCGGCTTCACCCTGCCCCGTCTGCGCCTGTACGAGTGCTCGCTGCCGGCGAAGAGCGTGGAGGATTTCCTGGACCGCGTACTGCCGTATTTCGCAAATCTGCAGTCCGAATACATGGACAAGCGCGTGAAATTCATCGTGGAGGAATCCAGCTTCTTCAAGACCAATTTCCTGGTCACGGAAGGCTTCGTGAAGCGCGAGAATTTCACCGGCATGTTCGGCCTGGTGGGACTGGCGGAATGCTGCAACCACCTGCTGGGCATCGAGGACCCGAAGAAGGGCTTCGGCCTGAACGACGAAGCCACCGCGCTGGGCCGCCGCATCATGGACCGGCTTTCCGAACTGGTGGCGGCGCACGAAGCGCCGTACTGCGAGGCGACCGGCCACCGCTACCGCCTGCACGCGCAGGTGGGCATCGACTCCGACGGCCGCGAGGACGCACCCGGCACCCGCATCCCGATCGGCGCGGAGCCGGCCATGCTGGACCAGCTGGCGGTGAACGAGCAGTTCCACCCGTATTTCCCGACCGGCACGGGCGACATTTTCAAATTCGAGGAAACGTATCTGAAGACGCCGGAAGCGGTGCTGCCCATCATCCGGGGGAGCCTGGCGCGCGGCCTGCGGTATTTCAGCGGATATCTGGAAAATAACGACGTGGTGCGCGTGACCGGTTACCTGGTGAAGCGCAGCGAGATCGACAAACTGACCGCCGGCAAGCAGTCGCTCAACAACGTGACCGTGTTCGGCAAGGGCGCGAAGGATTTCGGCGGCGCCCTGGACAGAAGAGTGCAGCGGCATGAAGAAGACAGGGATCATTAACAAGATCATCGCGTTTTCGAACGTAGACGGCCCCGGGAACCGGACGGCCGTCTTTTTCCAGGGGTGCAATCTGCACTGCCTGTTCTGCCACAATCCGGAGACGATCCATACGTGCGTGGGGTGCGGGATGTGCGCGGAGAAGTGCCCGAAGGGGGCATTGGAGAGCGCGGGAGCGGTCGTCGGCCGCCCGGATGGCGCTGGCATGGGCCCGGACGGCGCTGCCGCGGAACCCGTCCCGCCCGTCCTCTGGGACCCTTCCCGCTGCGTAGACTGCGACACCTGCATCAAGACCTGCCCGCACCTGGCTTCGCCCAAGGTGCAGTACATGACTGCGGAAGCCCTGCGCGACAAGATCCGCCGCACCGCGCCGTACATCAACGGCGTGAGCTTTTCCGGCGGGGAGTGCACGCAGCAGCGCGATTTCCTGGTCGAGGTCATCCCCCTGATCCGGGAGCTCGGCCTCGGCGTCCTCCTGGACTCCAACGGGACGTACGATTTTGAGCAGGATCCCGAGCTCCTGGCCATGAGCGACGGCGTCATGCTGGACATCAAGGCCGCCGACCTGGATTTCTGCCGCCTCCTCACCGGCGCCGGCCCGGAACTCCCGTTCCACAACCTGGATTTTCTGCAGCGCGCCGGCAAACTCGAAGAAGTCCGCACCGTCCTTTTCCCGCACCACCCGGAGCAGAACGAAGCCACCGTCCGCGCCGCGGCCTCTCGCCTCCGCCCGGACATCCGCTACAAACTCCTCCGTTACCGCCCCTTCGGCGTCCGGCAGGAGGGTCTGGACTTCCTGGGCGGCGACATCACCCCCGAGTCCGAATCCGCCCGCCTCGCCGAAATCGCGCGCTCCCTCGGTGCCGAGAACATCGTGCCGGTGTAACGTCTGAAACAATGCCATTCGGGGACGGTTCCTCGTGGTCCTATTCTCACTTTTTTGACAAAACAGGGCCACCGGGAACCGTCCCTCAGTGGCTCTGTTTGACAAAACAGGGCCGCCAAGAACCGTCCCCCAGTGGCTCTGTTTTCCTCAATATAAAAGCGGCCGGACATTCCGGCCGCTTTTGGTATATGAGAACCCTGGGGAGGGAGCCCGGGGCGGGAGAGAGGGGGCGGGAGCGCCCCGGGGTCTTACCCTTCGATGGCGATGTGCCGTTTTTCTTCGACCTTCGGCACTTCTTCTTTCTTCGGGATGGCCAGCATCAGGACGCCGTTTTCGAAGCGGGCCTTGATGTCTTCCTCGGTCAGCAGGTCGCCGACGTAGAAGCTCCGGGAGACCTGGCCGACGTAACGCTCGCGGCGCAGGAACTTCTTGCCTTCCTCGGCTTCGCTGGTGCGGTTGGCTTCGACGGTCAGGTAGCCGTCCTTCAGGGTGACGCTGACGTCCTCTTTCTTGAAGCCGGGCAGGTCGATATGGACTTCATAGCCGTCCTTGTCTTCCTTGACGTCCGTACGCATCAGGCCGCCCAGGCCGTTGAATTCGTGCTCCATGCGGCGGAGCTGACGGCTGGCGTCGCGGGTGGTTCTGTCCCAGGTCGGGAAGTTCATAAAATCCTCAAAGAAATCGTTTCCGAAAATGCTAGGCAGCAACATGGTTTTTTCCTCCTTTGTATAGACGGGGCACTCCACTGCGCGCCCTTTTTTGTTGTATTCCGGGGTGATCTCCTCACCTCGTGGCCTAACTATAGCACATTTGTTAGCACTCGTCAATAGTGAGTGCTAACAAAATTTGTGAACTTTTTGTGAACTTCTGACAGGGGGACGGTTCCTTTGTCAGAAAACCTGACAAAGGAACCGTCCCCCTGTCAGAAGCTGCTTCCCTTTCCGCGGTGTTTCATATATAATAGAACTATCCTGACCAAGCGAGGTGCTTTCATGGCAAAGAAATTTGATGAGAAATATTGTCTGGCGGTATTTGAGCGGCTGCTGGCGGCGGATTCGACGACGGGGCAGTACGAGGAGGTGCAGCGGGTGCTGTGCGGGATCCTGGACGAGATGGGGGTGCCGTACGAGGCGACCCGCAAGGGCGGCGTGATCGCGGACCTGGGCGGCGAGGGCGAGCCGCTGGTCGTGACCGCGCACCTGGACGACATCGGCCTGATGGTGCGCCACGTCAACGCGGACGGCACGCTGAACGTCTGCAGCGTGGGCGGCTTGTACCCGTTCTACTGCATGATGGAGAACGTGCGCGTCCACACCCGCGACGGCAAAGTTTTCACCGGCTCCGTCTGCCGCACGCCCAACTCCATCCACGTGACGGAAGAGGAACTGCGCGTTACGCCGCCGGATTTCCGGACCAATGTGTGCGTGGTGCTGGATGAGAACGTGAAGTCGGCGGAGGAGACGAAGGCGCTGGGCATCGACACCGGCGACATCATCGCGCTGGAGCCGCGCTTCGTGTACGCGAACGGCTACATCAAGTCGCATTTCGTGGACGATAAAGCCTGCGCCGCGGCGCTGCTGACTGCGATGAAGGCGATCAAAGGCGGGAAGAAGCCGCTGTCCCGCAAGGTCTACGCCTACTTCGCGATGTTCGAGGAGATCGGTCACGGCACGACCTGGCTGCCCGAGGGCGTGAAGGACATCCTGGCGGTGGACATCGCGCCGACCGGCCCGCAGCAGAACTCCGACGAGCGGAAAGTGTCCATTTTCGCGAAGGATTCGCGCTTCCCCTACCACTGGGCCATGACGAACGAGCTCCGCGCCGCGGCGATCAAAGCCGGCGTGGACTACGTGATGGACATTTTCACGCCGCACTACGGCACGGATGCGGACGGCGCGGTCATGGCGGGCTACGATATCCGCCACGCGGCGATCGGCCCCGGCACGGCGAATTCGCACGGGTATGAGCGGACGCACATCGACGGCCTGCGGAACACGTATGAGCTGCTGCTGGCGTATCTGCTGGGGTAAGACGGATGACAGAACAGGAACGCAAAGAATACGAATCCCTCCGCGAAGTCCGGATCGACTCCACCCTCATCCGCCACGGCCGCATCCTTGACATGCGCCTGGACACGGTCCGTGTCCCGAACGGCAACATCGCGGGCCGGGAGCTGGTGCGGCATCTGGGCGCGGTGTGCATCGTCCCGGTCACGGCGGACGGGGAGGTGATCCTGGAGCGGCAGTACCGCTACGTCATCGACCGCGTGATCACGGAGATCCCGGCCGGGAAGCTGGACGCCGCGAACGATGACCCGCTGGAGGCGGCGCAGCGCGAACTGCGCGAGGAGACCGGCTTCCACGCGGCGGAATGGATCGATCTGGGCGATTTCTACTCCGCCCCCGCGTACAGCGACGAGAAGATCCGCATGTTCCTGGCCCGCGGCCTGACCGCCGGCGAGCGGGATCTGGACGCGGACGAGGAGATCAACGTCTTCACCCTCCCGCTGGACGAAGCCGTCGCCGCCGTGATGCGCGGCGAATTCCCGGATGTGAAGACGCAGACGGGGATCTTGAAGGCGGCGGAATATATAAGGAGAGAAAACGCGTAGGGCTCCGGACCGGGACGGACGCAGGCGTCCGCCCTCATAAAAAAGATGACAAAAGAACCGTCCCTTTGTCAGAAACAACGGCCCCTGCGATAAAAATGACAAAAAAACAGTGCCAGCCGGGAACTGTCCCGAATGGCACTGTTTTTTGTTGCGCCTGCGCTTACTCGAAGACGGCGATGGACGCGGCCAGGGAGAGGAAGGCGTGCTCCGGAGATTCGCTGCGGCCGGAGATGGCAATGGGGATGTTGGCCCCTACCAGGATGCCGAAGCCGGTGGCGCCCAGATGGGTGTCCAGGAACTTGCAGATCAGGTTGCCGGCCAGCAGGGTCGGGACCACGATGCCGTCGAACTCGCCGCAGTATTCGCAGTCGTAGTGTTTCAGGCGGGCGGCCTCCTTGCTGATGATCAGGTCGTAGGTGATGGGGCCGACCAGGTTGCACTGCGCCAGCGGCTCTTCCTGATGATGCAGCACGATGGTCTGCGCCTCCACGGTGTTGCGCATGTGGAAACTGGGCTTTTCTACCAGCGCCAGCAGCGCGATGTTGGGGTTCGGGATGCCGAAGCGGTGCAGGACGCGGGCCATGTTGCGGACGACGTCCTCGCGCTGCTCCAGAGACGGCTCCACCAGCAGGGTGCAGTCGGAGACGGCCAGGGGCTTCGGGTAGCCGGGGAACTTCATCACATTGACGTGCGTGATCAGCTGGTCTTCCTTGACCAGGTGATTGGATTTATTCAGCACCGGGAGCAGGAAGTCGCGGGTCTGGGTATTGCCGCGCATCAGCACGTCGGCGCTGCCCGCCTGGATCATTTCGATGGCGAACTGCACCGGGCTCATGTCCGCGTGCACAGGCTGGAAATCGAAAGGACGGTCGGCCAGGCCCAGATCGTCCAGGATGGCCTTGATCTTGCGGAAGCTGCCGATCAGCACCTGCTCCGCGAAGCCGGCTTCCTGCGCGGCGAACACGCCCTTCAGGATGTTTTCGTTGTCGGCGCCGGCCACGGCCACCCGTTTGGGCTTGCCGGAAGCTTTGGCCTTGTCTACGATGCGCTGGAATTCTTCAGGATAAGTCAGATTCATGGTATTTTCTCCTTATTTGATCAGGCCGCCGATCGCCACGAACAGCGGGGCGAAGACCAGGGATACGACCGTCATCAGTTTGATCAGGATGTTGATGGACGGGCCGGAAGTGTCCTTGAACGGGTCGCCGACGGTATCGCCCACGACGGCCGCCTTGTGGGTCTCGGAACCCTTGCCGCCGTTGTGGCCGTCTTCCACGTATTTCTTGGCGTTATCCCAGGCGCCGCCGGAGTTGGACATGAAGATGGCCAGCATGACGCCGGTCACCAGCGCGCCGGCCAGCAGGCCGCCCAGGGCCGCGGGGCCCAGCAGCACGCCGATCAGCACGGGGGCCAGCACGGACATGATGCCCGGCAGCAGCATCTCGCGCAGAGCCGCCTGCGTGGAGATCGCCACGCACTTCTTGTAGTCCGGCTTGCCCGTGCCTTCCAGTAGGCCGGGGATGGTCCGGAACTGGCGCCGCACTTCTTCGATCATCTTGTACGCCGCCTTGGAGACGGAGTCCATGGTCATGGAGGAGAAGAGGAACGGTAGCATGCCGCCGATGAACAGGCCGACGATGACCTTGTAGTTCAGCATGTTGATCGACAGTTCGCCGTCCACGAACAGGCCGACCGCCTGCGCGTAGGATACGAACAGGGCCAGCGCCGTCAGCGCGGCGGAGCCGATGGCGAAGCCCTTGCCCATGGCAGCGGTGGTATTGCCCACGGCGTCCAGCTTGTCCGTGATCTTACGCACGGACTTGGGCAGGCCGCTCATTTCCGCAATGCCGCCCGCGTTGTCCGCGATGGGACCGTACGCGTCCACGGCCACGGTGATGCCGGTGGTGGACAGCATGCCGACCGCCGCCAGCGCGATGCCGTACAGGCCGAAGGAGAGGTAGGCACCCACGATGCCGACCGCGATCAGCAGGATCGGGACCGCGGTGGACTGCATGCCGACCGCGATGCCGCTGATGACCGTGGTGGCCGGACCGGTCTCGGACTGCAGGGCGATCTTCTTGACGAAGCGGTAGTCCGAAGACGTATAGATCTCCGTGACCGTGCCGATGATCAGGCCCACGACCAGGCCGCAGATGATGGCGATGGCCGCCTTGATATCGCCGAAGAACAGGAAACTCAGCCCGACCGTGCCGGCCACGACCAGCGCGGACGCCACGTAGCTGCCCATCTTCAGCGCCTTATGCGGATTGGAGTTCTCATCGCCTTTCACGAAGAAGCAGCCGATGATGCCGGCCAGGATGCCCAGCGCGGCGATCAGCAGCGGGAAGAACGCGCCCTTGACCTGGTAGCCGATCACGCCCAGCGTGACGGCGGAGATCAGGGAGCCCACATAGGATTCGAACAGGTCGGCGCCCATGCCGGCCACGTCGCCCACGTTGTCGCCCACGTTATCCGCGATAA
>JAFRNR010000025.1 GCA_017430085.1 Lachnospiraceae bacterium
AAACTGCTGGAAAAGCAGAAGGAAGGCAAGAAGCGCATGCGCCAGATCGGCAACGTGGAAGTGCCGCAGAAGGCGTTCATGAGCGTGCTCAAGCTGGACCAGGAAAACTGAAAGGGGGAACTCCATGGCCCCGCAGAAGAAAAAACCTCTGGCGGTCTACATCCACCTGCCTTTTTGTGCGAAAAAATGCCTGTACTGCGATTTCGCGTCCGGCCCCGCCGACGCGCAGGAGATCGCTTACTATATGCGCGTGCTGCAGAAGGAGATCCGCAGCTTCAGCGCCATTGCGACGCTTTACCGCGTGGAGAGCGTCTTTTTCGGCGGCGGGACGCCGTCCTTCGTCGCGCCTGTCTATGTCGAGCAGCTGATGAACCTGCTGCGGAGCCAGTTCGAGTTTTCGGACCGCGCGGAGATCACGCTGGAAGCCAACCCCGGGACCCTGACCGAAGAAAAACTGAAGATCTACCGGATCGCGGGCATCAACCGCCTGAGTATCGGCTTGCAGAGCGTGCACGATGAAGAACTGAAGACCCTCGGCCGCATCCATACCTATGCGGACTTTCTGGAAAGCTATGACCTGGCCCGGAAAGCAGGCTTCGAAAACGTCAATATCGATCTCATGAGCGCGCTCCCGCGCCAGACGATGGCCCTGTGGCAGGACAGCCTCGCGAAGACCGCGGCGCTGCAGCCCGAGCACATTTCCGCCTACTCCCTGAGTATCGAAGAGGGCACGCCCTTCTACGAAAAATACGGCGAGGGCCTGGGCCGCCTGGCCCTGCCCGGCGAGGAGCTGGACCGCGAAATGTACCATTACACCAAATCGTTCCTGGCGGAGAAAGGCTACGCGCGCTATGAGATCTCCAACTACGCCCGCCCGGGCTTCGAGAGCCGCCACAACCTGACCTACTGGACCATGGGCGAGTACCTGGGCTTCGGCCAGGCCGCCGCCTCCTTCCTGGAAGGCCGCCGCTTCACGAACCCGTCTACGGCGGAAGAGTACTGGCAGGCGGCGCGCACGTCCTACCAGCGTTTCCGCGCGCAGAAGCCGGAGACCGTACGCGAGCAGATGGAAGAGTACATGTTCCTGGGCCTCAGAACCGCACGCGGCGTCTCCCGCGAGGACTTCAAAAAGCGCTTCGGCATGTCCTTCCCCCGCGTCTACGAGCATACGCTGCTGGACCTGTACAAACAGGGCCTGCTGACGCAGGAGGGCGGCCGGATCTTCCTGACGGACGAAGGCATCGACGTCAGTAATATCGTGCTGGCGCAGTTTTTACTGGATGAAAGGACAAGTTTATGAGCCTTGAGATCATTCTGGGCAACGCCGGCTCCGGGAAGAGCACGGCCCTGCTGCAGGAAGTCATCCGCCACGCGGCGGCGCATCCGGAGATGAGCCATCTGGTCCTGGTGCCGGAGCAGTTCTGCCTGTCCACGCAGCGCAAACTCGTGGAGATGCATCCGGACCACGTCCTGCTGAACATCGAGGCCCTGAGCTTCGACCGCCTGGCTGCCCGCGCTTTCCGCGAACTGCGCGCCGAGTCTGCGGACGTCCTGTCCGACACCGCCAAGATCCTGTTCCTGTCACTGGCCGTGCGTGACGTGCGCGGGCAACTGGGAATATACGAAAAGCAGACTCGCTATCCGGCGTTCGTGCAGCGCCTGTCGAGCCTGATCGCGGAATGGACCATGAACGACATCGGCCCGGAGCGGCTGCGGGAACTGTCCGCGGAAGAAGAACTGCCTCATCTGCTGCGCCTGAAACTGAAAGATCTGGCCCTGATCTACGAAGCCTTCCGCCGGCGTCTGGGCGATAAACAGACCGCCGAGGAACTGCTGCCGCGCTTCAGCCGCCTGCTGCCCCGCTCCACCGTGGGCCGGGCGGACCGCCTGTACCTGGACGGCTTTACCGGCTTCACCGCGGTGCAGTACCGGATCCTGGAGGAACTTTTCCGCCGTGCCGGCGGGATCCGCGCCGTGCTGACCCTGCCGCCCGAAGAGGACCCGGACGCCCCCGTCCGCGAGGACGACCTGTTCGCCCTGAGCCGCCAGACGGTCCGCCGCCTGGAAAACTGCGCGAAAGCGGCGGGCAAACTGACGAATATTACATATCTGACTGAAGAATACCCCCGGAACAAAGAACTGACCTACCTGCGGCAGCACCTGTTCCGTCTCCCGCCGGAAGAAGCGGAAGTGTGGCCGGACAAGCCGGAAAGCGTGCAGCTGACGGCCTGCGCCACGCCGGAGGAAGAGGCGGCGCTGGCGGCCCGGCTCATCCGGCAGGCTGTGCAGGAAGAGCATCTGCGCTGGCGCGACATCGCCGTCACGGTCAGCGATCTGTCTTTATACGTCCCGCTGCTGAAGCGGGAATTCTCCGAAAGAAGCATTCCCTTTTTCACGGACCGCCGCGAGCCGCTGCAGCAGCACCCGCTGATCCGCCTCGTCCTGGACGCGCTGGAAACAGTAGGAGAGGGCCTGCCCCGCGAAGGCCTGCTTCGTCTGCTGAAAAACCCGCTCAGCCCGCTGACCCGGGAAGAGTGTGACCGCTTCGAAAACTACCTGCTGGCCGCCGGCATCCGCCGCGGCAAAGCGTTCACGGAATCTTTCACCCGCCTGCGCAAAAAACGGGCCGGGGAAAGCACGACAAAATATGAGGAAGCCGCCCTTGCGGAGCGCGATGCCATGGAAGCGCTGCGCAGCAAAGTCATGGGACCGGTCATTGCCCTGAAGGACGCGCTGAACCGCAGCACGACCGCGCAGAGCGGCGGGGACGCCCTGCTCCGCTTCCTGGAAGCCTGGGGGCTGTCCGAAAAAACGGAAAGCCTGGAAGAAGAGCGCCTGGCTCTCGGCCTGGAAGGCGCTTCCTGGCAGGAGGCCGCGGATCAGCTGCGCGAATTCCTGACCAACATGCAGGCCGTCCTGGGCGGCACCGTCCTGGGCCGCCGGGAATTCACGGAAATGGTCAGCGCTGCCCTCGGCGGCCTGACCTGCGGCCGCCTGCCCGTCAGCCCGGACCAGGTCCTGGTGGGCGACATCATGCGCAGCCGCCTCGGCAACATCAAAGTCCTGTTCTTCCTGGGCGTCAACGAAGGCCTCGTCCCGAAACAGCGCAGCGGCCGCCTGCTGACGGACCGCGAACGGCTGGCGCTGTCCTTCTACGAAGAAGAACTGGGCTACACTGACAAAAAAGCCATGTCGGAGGAGCGTTTTTATCTCTACTGCCTGCTCCAGAAACCCGTGGAACGCCTCCACGTCACCTATGCGCTTCGGGGCAGCGGCGCGGAGAAAGAACGCCTGCCCGCCCCGCTGGCGGAGGAGATCGAAAAACTGTTCCCCCACCTTCCGACCGGCTATTACCTGCCTTCCTCCCGGCCCGCCCCGCAGGAGGACGAACCGGATTTCGCCCCCGTCATCCTCTCCCCGGAAGGCGTGGCCGCCCTGTACGGCCCGCTGCTGTACACCAGCATTTCCGGCCTGGAGTGTTTCGCCTTCTGTCCGTACCATTTCTTCCTGGAGAAGGGCCTGAAACTGGAGGAGCGCCAGGAATTCGAATGGGGCGCGGCGGACCACGGGACCTTCTTCCACAAGGCGATGGAAGTACTCTTTACGGAAATAAAGCGCCGGGAACTGGCTCCGGAGCAGCTGGACAGCGCGGAGAAAGCCGCCCTGGTCGGGCAGGCCCTGGACGAGGCCGCCCGCCGGACCGGACTGGAAACGGACGAAAACGCGGAAACTGCCTACCGCATGGACCGCTGGCGGGACTTTTTCCTGCTGTATCTGGATTATCTGGGCGAAAAAGGCCTGCAGGACGGTTTTGTCCCTGCGGCATTCGAAGTATCCTTCGGCTCCCGGGACGCGCAGATCACCCGCATCCCGCTGGATGACGCGCATGCGCTCCAGCTGACCGGTCAGATCGACCGGATCGACGTCCGGGAGCAGGACGAAGCAGACTATCTGCGGGTCGTGGACTACAAGACCAAGAAGAATACGACATTTGAACCGGTCGATCTGACCGAAGGCCGGCAGTTGCAGCTGGCGGTCTATCTGGACATGGCCCTGCGCCTGTACGCGGCAAAGCATCCGGAGAAGAAGATCCGGCCCGGCGCCATCGGCTATGCTTCCCTGGCAGAGCCGCTGGCGGAATGGGTCCCGCCGGAACTGCGGCGGGAAGCGCTGTGGAAAGAACTGTCCCTGTCGGGACTCACCGCGCAGGAAGTGATGCCGCCGGGAACGGGCGGGACCAAGAAAATGAAATCGTCCCGGGAGCTGGAACTCGTGGCGGCTTTTGCCCGGGACCGGCTGACCCGGCTGGGCCGGCAGGTGTACGGCGGAAACGTGACGCCGGCGCCCTGGGGTCCGAAAGACCGCGGCAGCTGCACGTACTGCGCTTACGCGGAGGCCTGTCCGTTCGACGAAACCCGGAAAGACTGCCGGTACCGGTATGACACCAGAAACAAAGAGGAGGCCTGGACGCTGATCCGGGAAACAGGCGCGAAAGCTGCCCCTGCGCAGGCAGAGGACGGAGAGGAGGCGGACCATGGGATTCAGTAAAGACCAGCAAATGATCGTGGACCATGCCGCCGGCTCCCTGCTGGTATCCGCCGCGGCGGGCAGCGGCAAGACCACCACGATGGTCGGCCACGTCCTGAAACGCCTGGAGACCGGCGACATCGACCGGATGGTCATCCTGACCTTCACCCGCGCCGCCGCCGGCGAAATGCGGCAGCGCATCATCGACAGTCTGACGAAGGCGCTGGAGGCGGATCCCGGCAACCTGCATCTGCGGAAGCAGCTGTTTGCCGTCCCCCTGGCCGCCATCGGGACCATCGACAGCTTCTGTATGAACCTGGTCAAGGAGCATTTCGATAAACTGGACCTGTCCCCGGACCTGCGCCTCGCGGACGATAAAGAACTGGGACTCATCAAAGACGGGATCCTGGAGCAGCTGCTGGACGAAGCCTATGCGGAAGGCAGCGCAGCTTTTCTGGCGCTGTGCACCAATTACAGCAGTGAGAAAAACCACGGCGACCTGAAGGAGATGATCCGGAAACTGTACGCAGTGGCGCAGAACGACGCGGATCCGGAAGGCTGGCTGGACGGCTGTCTGGCGGAGTATCCCGACACCCCGGAGGATTTCCTGAAGAGCGCGGCCGCTTCGAAAATGTACGCGGTGCTGCGGGAACGCGCGGAGGAATGCGCAGCGGAAGCGGAAGCGGTCCGGCAGGATCTGAGCACGAATCCCGATCCCAAGCTGCGGGAGATCCTGCAGGAAGACCGGAAGCTGTTCGACCGGATCCTGCAGGCGCAGGATCTGGACAGCCTGTATACGGCGATCCAGAACAGCGCGTTCCCCAGCAAGACCGGAGCGCCCAAGGAAGTAGGCCCTATTCTGGACAAATACCGGGGGACCAACGGCGGCAAGGCGGGCTATATCGGGAGCGTCAAGTCCCTGTGCGCCGTTGCAAAAAATAATAACAGGGCTGTCCCTTACCGCGGCCTGGCGGAGGAATTCCGCCTGCTGAAACTGACCGAACAGCCGGTGGCGGAACTGATCCGCCTGACCAAACTTTTCGGCCGCCGCGTGGAGGAGCACTGCCGTGACAAGAATATCACGGATTTCGCGGGGATCGAGCATTACGCGCTGCAGCTCCTGACGGAAAAAGACGAAGCGGGAAACCGTGTGCCCAGCGCCCTGGCGCGGGAACTGCGGGACCATTATCAGGAAGTCATCGTCGACGAATACCAGGACGTGAACCAGCTGCAGGAACTGATCCTGAACGCGCTGACGGAGGACGCCCTGTTCATGGTGGGCGACGTCAAGCAGAGCATCTACCGCTTCCGCCGCGCCAAACCGTCCATTTTCGTCGATAAATATAACCGTTTCGAAGAAGATCCGGCGTCGATGCACCGGCGCATCGACCTGAAGGAAAATTACCGCTCCCGCCCGGAGATCCTGGAGGGGGCGAACGACCTGTTCCGGGCCGTTATGTCGCCGGAAGCCGGCGGCGTCGCGTACGACGAACGCGCGCAGCTGAACCCGGCGGCTTCCTATGAAGGCGAAGGCTGCCCGCCGAAGCTCGTCCTGGTGGAAACGGACAGTTCGGCGGAGGACGGCGCGCGGGAGGAGGCCCGATACATCGCGGGCGAGATCCGCCGGCTTTTCCGCGAAGGGACGCAGATCTACGACGTCAAAAAGAAAGAATTCCGCGCCCTGACCCTGCAGGATATCGTGATCCTGCTGCACACCCGCAAGAGGGCCAAAGCGTTCGCGGACGTGCTGCAGCGCTCCGGCATTCCTGCGGTCTATCCGCATAAAAACGGGTTTTTCGACCGGCGCGAGGTGAAGACCGTGATCGCCCTGCTCAAGGTCACGGACAACCCGCGCCAGGACGTCCCGCTGGCCGCGGCGCTGCTTTCCCCTGCCGGGGGATTCACGGAAGAGGACCTGGTCTTCCTCCGCTCCGGCAGCGAGCCGGGGACGGAACTGTGGAACTGCCTGCAGGCGCAGCGGGACGAGCCGCGCATCGCCGCCTTCCTGGAAAAACTGGAAGCGTGGCGGGACCTGGCGGAGTATCTGCCGCTGGCGGAACTCATCCGCAGCGTCTTCCGCCTGAGCGGCTGCGAAGCGCGCCTGAACGCCCACCCGGAAGAGGGCGACCCGGGCAACATCCGCATTCTGATGGAGATGGCCGGTGCCTTCGAAAGCAGCGGGGGCCGCGGCCTGTACGCGTTCCTGCATCAGCTGGAGACGCAGAAAAAACTGCAGCTCGCGGACCAGGGCGAGGCCGAACGGATCGTGAGCGGGATGGACGCGGTGCGGATCGATTCGATCCACTCGAGCAAAGGTCTCGAATTCCCGGTGGTCTTCCTGGCCCAGGCGGAAAGCGAGTTCAACGAGGAGGACATCAAAGGCATCTTCTTCACGGAAGAAGAGGAGGGGATCGCGCTGAAGACAGTCGACCCGGAGGATCATATCCGGACCGAAAACCTTCTGTACGACCGGATCCGCGACCGGATCCGGCGGGAAGGCCGTTCGGAGGAGGTCCGCCTGCTCTACGTGGCCATCACCCGCGCCCAGGAACGCTTTTATATGGTCGGACGGCTGGACGATCTGAACAAGCAGCGCGAGAAGCTCCGGTTGTCCCGGGTGCCCGGAGGCCGGATCCCGGCTTCGAAAGTGCTGGAACGGAACAATCATATGAGCATGGTCCTGACCGCCGAAGCCAACGGCCTGCTCCCGCATTTCGACGTGGAGACCGTCCGTGCCGAAGACCTGCCGCATCCCGCGGACCTGCGGAAAGAGCCGCTGCCGGAAAACAAACCGGATGAGGCTGTCGCTCTGCCGTTCCTGGTGGCGGACGGGGAAGAACCTGCGGATGATTTTCTCTACCCGCACCCGATCCCGGCCGGCCTGAAAGCGGCCTACTCCGTCACGGAACTGAAGGCGGCACAGGAAAGCGCGCAGGCCGCGCAGTCCGCACCGCAAAGCGGAACCGCGCAGCCCGCACCGCAAAGTGAAACCGCACAGCCCGCACCGCCACCCCCTTCCGCTGTCCCCGAAGGCATGGAAGACCTGCACGAAGAAAACACCCGCCTGAATGCCGCGGACCGCGGCACGGCCTACCACAAACTGATGGAGCACCTCCCCTGGGAGTCCGGCGCGCAGCCGGAGAAGATCCGGGAATACATCGGCACAGCCGTGTCGCTGGGATTCCTGACCCCGGAAGAGGCCGCCGCGATCGAACCGGACCGCATTGCCGCCTTCTTTGCTCACCCGGTCGGACAGCGCTCGCTGGCGGCGGCCCGTGAGGGGAAACTGCGGCGGGAGCAGCCTTTCATGATGGGCGTCTCCTGCCGGGAGATCGACCCCGCCGCCCCGGCGGATGAGACCGTCCTGGTCCAGGGCATCATCGACCTTTATTTCGAGGAAGAGGGCGGGCTGGTCCTGGTCGATTACAAGACCGACCGCCGCGTGACGCAGGACATCCTCCGGGAGCGCCACGGCGCCCAGATGGCTTGGTACGCCCGCGCCCTGCGCGCCGCCGCCCGCCGCGAAGTGTCGGAAGTCTGGATCTATTCCTTCGACCTCCGGGACTTTGTGCGCCTGGACCTATGACGCGCACCCGCCGGCCGGTCCGTCCCCGGGAGACGGATGGACAAAGGCCGGAAAATGTGCTATAAATATTTTTTATCAGGAAAGCGCCGATATTTGCCATTTTTACGGAGAACGCCATGAATGATGAAAAACAGAACATAAAGGATAAACCGGCCGCGCAGGAGAGCGGGAACACGGGCAAAAAGAGCCGCAAAAACAAAAAAAAGCGGACCAGCCCGCTGATCCTGATCGTGATCCTGCTGCTGCTGCTCGTCATCGGCTACAGCGGCTACCGCATCTTTGCCAAACTGTGGGACTATAAAAAAGGCCAGGAATCCTATAATAAACTGCGGGAGGAAGTGATCCGCGAGGCGGAAGTGCCGCCCAGCACGCTGGCCACGGCCGAATGGATCGTGCCCGAATCGGAGCCGGCGCCCCCGACGGAGGAAGGCCCGACCGGCACGACCGACCCGGCGGCTCCCTCCACGACCCGCTCCCGCGTGCCCGTGGGGACGGACGACATGCGCGGGGACATCACCTACGACGCCGACGAGATCAAATCCTATACGGAGCAGGTCCTGCCCTTCTGGACCATCGATTTCGACCGCCTGCGCGCCATCAACCCGGATATCAAGGGCTGGCTGTACGGCATGGACGGCTCGGTCAACTACCCGGTAGTCCAGGGCTCGGACAACGAGTATTACTCCCACCGCCTGCTGGACCGCAGCGAGCGGTTCTGCGGCACGCTGTTCGTCGATTTCCGGAATGATTTCCTGAACGACGACATCACGTACATTTTCGGCCACAAAATGAAGGACGGCTCGATGTTCGGCCACTTCGGGCGCTATGACACCTACGAGTATTACCGGACGCACCCCTCCTTCCGTCTCTTCACGCCGGATGCCACTTACGACCTGCAGGTGATCACCGTCGTATACACCACAGATAAAGAAAGCCTGCGCCTGAATTTCCAGACGCAGGAGGAGTTTAACAGCACCATCAACGATTACCGGAGACGGGGCCAGTACTGGACGGAAGTGGACGTCGAATTCGGTGACACGCTCGTGAGCATGTGGACCTGCGCGTATTACACCGAAGGCGGGCGCATGTTCATCCTCTGCAAGGCGGTCCGGGTCAGCTGAGCCCGTCAGAAATAATGATAGGGATCGTCCCGGCGGTTGAGCCGGTCGATGTAATTGTCCTGCCGGGACAGGTTGGACAGGATCTTATAGGAAGCCACAAACAGGATAGCCACAAAGACCAGGAAAACGGGCGAAAGCCCCTCGAACTGGGTCGCGATAAAGTCGTACGTACCGTGAAGCAGCACCGGGACCACCAGGCTCAGGATGCGGTACGTGCGGCTTTGTTCTATGTTGTAGTGCTCATATCGCTTGGCGGCGCCGTAGAACGCGCCCATGAACACGCCGAAGCAGGCATGGCCGGGGATGGCGGTGACGGCGCGCAGCAGCGCGGTCCCGAAGCCGTATTCGAGCACGTAGCCGACGTTTTCGGCCAGGGCAAAGCCCAGACTGACGAACGTGGCATAGACGACGCCGTCGAACTGGCAGTTGAATTCGGGCGATTTCCAGGTACGGAGCCTCAGGAAAAAGTATTTGGCAGCTTCTTCAGAGAGCGCGACGACGACGAAATACAGGAGAAGGTTGTAGACCAGCTCGTTGGGCGCGATCGCGAGAACCAGCGGATCCCCGATCGATTCCAGGATGATGGCCACGATGGTGGACAGGATGCCCATGACGACCAGGTTGACGAGCAGGCCGCGGGGCTCGGGCTCGAGGCGGTCGGCTTTGTAGATGCGGAACATAAGGAAGATGGCCGGGAGTACGGCGGCGGCGATCAGGAACGGGTTGACGACCCCAAACAGAATACTGAACATGGACGGCCTCCTTTCTTTCCTCATTCTATCACGCCGGCTGGCGGTTGTCTACTGCCAACCTTTCCGGGATACCGCTGCTTTGCGGGGAGTCATAAATGTCTTTCAGGTGCCGCCCGCGGATCCGGCAATTGAAAAATGTATGTTTGAAACAGTTGAAAAAGACGTTCTCTTCTTTTATAGTGATATTGCTGAAAACAAGGGACACACAGGCGGGAACCGCTCCGGGATGCGCTGCTCTGCATCCCGGCATCTTGTTTGTGTAAACTGATTCAGCGCGGGTTTTCATGGCGAAGGCGCAAATATGCCGCTTCAACGGCAGGAAAAGGAGAAAACTGACATGTTATTTGATGAGATCGCCCCTATTTTAGGTGATAAACCTCCCGTGAATCATGTGATCGGAACTCAGGATCCTGTTACCGGATACTGGAGAGACTGCACGCCTGATTTATTTGTAGGAAGAAAAACCTGCATCAAGCCGATCTACAACGGAAACCCGGTCGGCAACGACCTGGTGGAATGGTGCATTTTCGGCCCGCCCGTCTATATGGGCGTCGATGAAGAAGGCAACGACTGCGTCGCCAGACCCTGACTAATCTGAAAAAGAAACAAATTCAGCTTTGACTTTATAATCGCCGCCGATGTCATGAAACCCCGCCTTTCCTCCGGAGACGGACCCCGCCGGGGCCTCTCCGGAAGAAAGAAACCGCAAGCAGTCTGTCAGACGAGAAGGATCGTCTGACAGACTGTTTGACGGTTAAGGACGGACAAAATTTCCCGGATCCGCTTGCCAACGGGACAGGACTCTGTTATAGTGAAATCGCTGAATATTGCTGCAGAAATAAGGGGACGGCTTTCGGGTGCGGATCGCCGGACCGGACAGTGCCCCGGCATTTCTGAAACAGCGGTCCGGCGGCAGGTTTTCATGGCGGAGGCAAAAATGCCGTTTCTACGGCAAGAAAAGGAGAAAACAGATATGTTATTTGATGAAATCATTACCTCTCTGACCGATGATCGTGTCGTATATCCCGCACTGGGACAGAGAATTCCGAATCAGGGCTTTAAGCCTTGTGAACTGCCGGTTGTCGGCAGGAAAACCTGTCCGCAGCCTGTAAACGGAAACCCGGGCCCCAACGGCCTTGTGGAATGGTGCATTTTTGGGCCGCCCGTCTATATGGGTGTCGACGAAGACGGCAACGACTGCGTCGCCAAACCCTGATCTGCAAACAACAAGTAATCTGCATTGACCCAATCACTGCCGATGTCATGAAAACCCGCTTTTATGGAGTCTGAGATGTTCCCTGTACAGTATTTTATCCTGGATAACGGCCGGGAGATCGCGTATTTCCCCGAAACACAGCGCTATTTTTTCATCAATGATGAAACGAAAGAATTCATTGCGGACCTGCGGCAGGAGGGAAAAGAACGGGCCGCCGGGAAGCATCATATGAGTCCGGAGGAGGTCGACGGATATCTGAAAAACATGTCCAATCCGACGCCTCCTGTTTCCCCGGAAAACAGAGAACTGCTCTTTACCCGCTTCTCCACGCAGGAGGAACTTCCCCGTCTGGTCATCCATTTATCCAATGACTGCAATCTGCGCTGCATCTACTGCTACGCAAACGGCGGCAATTATCATTCCACGCGCGACCTGATGACGAAGGAAATGCTTGACAGGACCCTGGAGGTCTTCCTGAAGCGCTTCAAAAAGATCAATACGGTCCAGTTCTTCGGCGGAGAGCCGCTCATGAACATGCCCCTGCTGGAGTACGCCTGCGAGAAGATCAGCCGGATCAACGAAGCCATAGAAGCGAAGAAAGAACAGGAAAAGAAAGAAGCGAAAGAAGAACCGGAAGCAAAAGAAGGAGCAGAAGAGAAGGACGACAGGATCGCCATGGGGATCGTGATCAACGGAACGCTGATCAACGAGAGGTTCTGTGAGATCGTCAACCGCTACGGGCTGGAAGTAACGGTCAGCTATGACGGGGTCCCGGAAGTCAATGACCGTCTCCGCGTGTTTCCGAACGGATCGGGCACCAGTGCCATCATCGAAGAAAAAATCCGTTTTCTGAAGGAAAAGACCGGCCAGCCGGGCGCGATCGAAGCCACTTACACCCGCTTCCATGAAGAAGCCGGCGTATCCGTGATGGATCTGTTCGACTATATCCACGAGCGCTTCCCGGATGCCGTGGTACAGATCGCCGCGGCCGCCGGTGACAAAGGCTGCGCCTATATCCCGGACGAGACAACGGCGTTCCCGGCCGGCATAGCGGAGGTCACCAGGCGGATCCTTGCCAATAACGGCGAAATGGTCCCCTGCTATCTGGCTGCCGTGAACGAGTTTACGGGAAATAAGGAAAAAGACAAAAAACTGAACCCGCTGTTCTGTGCCGCGGGCCTGAACACACTGGCCGTCACGACGAAAGGGGACATCTACCCCTGCTTCATGCTGGCTGACATAGAAGAGCTGCACATGGGGAACGTCTGTGACGAGAACGTCCTGCGCGGCGAACAATTCCTGCGGACCCAGAGACATCTTTTCTTCAGCTGCTTCAAAGAAGATCACGAAGAGTGCATGAAATGTTTCGCAAAAGAGACCTGCACGCCCTGTCTGGGCCTCATGCATCTGGGGACGGGCGAACTCTTTAAGCCGGCTCCGCAAATGTGCGAGGAGTTCCGCCGCTCCAAAGCGGAAGCCATCAAAGGCATGGCGATGATCCAGGACTTCCAGAAACAGAAGGCGGCAAAAGAGGAAAAGGAGAGTGCGGCGGAGGCGTAAAGCGGCACTGCATGGAGAAGCAGAATAAGAAACTGAAGATAAAACCCTTCGAGGGCTTAGGTTTCCTGTTCAGGACCTGCTGGAAATACAATCCCAGGTTCCTTTTTCTGTTGCTTTTCAACACGCTGATCGGCCCGGTCGCGACACAATTCACCCTGATCCTTTCCCCGCTGCTGATCGATACGGTCTTTCTGACCGGTCAGACGACTGTCCCGCAGGGGCTCAGCCGCTACGTGAGGTTGCTCGTGGACGCGCTGATCCCGCGCCCGGCGGGCGTGCTCACAGCGCCGGATTACTCACTGGGTGTGAAATACATGATCATGCTGCTGGCGTCTATTCTGGTCACCAGCCTGCTCCAGACCGTCATCACGAACCGCCTTCAGGTGGAACGGATGATCGTGTACAAGGAGTTTCGCCTGGAAATGGCGCGGCGGATCATGTCGGTCCGCTATGAAAGGACGGAGGCGTCGGATTTTCTGGATCTGAAGTCCCGGGCGGACCAGTATATCACAGCCGGCGGCGCCGGCTTCGGACAGATCCTGGATACGGCGTTCGCGCTCTTTTCTTCGTTTCTGACCATGTTTGTCTATGTGGACTACCTGCGGGATTACCTGCGGGAGCACGGGGGCGCGCTGATCCTCCTGGTCCTGGTCCTGAGCGGCATCAGCATCTGGCTGAATTACCGCCTGGCCCGGAAAAACATCGAGATCAATCTGGAAAAATCCGTGCAGGAACGCCGGGCCGGCTACTTCATCCTGATCTCGCAGAACTTCAAATACGGCAAGGAGATCCGCGGCAACGGATGCAACGACTGGATCCTGGGCCGCTACACCGGCCAGCTGAACGTACTGCAGCGCTTCAATGAAAAGATGGCGCGCTACGGGATCAGATACGGGGCGCTGACCCTCTTCGTGAGCATCGCCCAGAGGGCGGTCACGTACGGCTTCCTGATAGGAGAAGCCCGGGCGGGTCAGATCGTATCCGCCGGTGTGTTCAGCGCTATGCTCCAGTCGGTCGAAGGCCTTTCCGGCGGGCTCAAAGCGGTGGTCGGAGGGATCGCTTCACTGAACCAGTACAATAAGTATTATGAGTCGTTCAAGGAATACTACACTCTGAGCGACAGCGACGCCCTTTCGCAGGAGGAGACGCTGCCCGTTCCGGCTTTCGGAGATGATCTGTGCATCCGCTTCGAGGACGTCTGCTTCCGCTATCCGGGAATGGATCACGACGCGCTTTCCCACGTCAGCTGTGAGATCCGCCGGAACGACATCGTTTCCATCGTCGGGGAAAACGGGGCCGGCAAGAGCACTTTCATCAAGCTGCTCCTGCGCCTGTACGAACCGACGGCGGGCCGTATCACCGTCAACGGAGCGGATATCGCGAAAATGAACCGCCGGGAGTATGCCGAGCGCTTCGCCTGCGTCTTCCAGGATTTCCAGCTGCTGTCTTTCTCGGTGAAAGACAACATTTCCCTCGGCCTGCATGAAGACGGTCCGGACGGAGAGCGCAGGATAGAGGAAGCCATTGCCTTTGCGGGTCTGACGGAGAAGATCGCTTCTCTGGAAAAGGGAACGGATACGATGATCTACCGGGAGTTCGATCCGAAGGGATATACGCCGTCCGGCGGAGAAGGACAGCGGCTGGCACTGGCCAGGGCGGTCTACCGGGACAGCGACGTGCTGATCCTGGACGAGCCGACCGCGGCGCTGGATCCGAACATCGAATACGAACTGAACAACCGGATCCGCAGCAGGCTGCACGGAAAAAAGACGATCCTCAACGTGTCCCACCGGCTGCACAGTGTCCGCTACAGCAACAAGATCTTCGTGTTTCACGAAGGCCGCCTGGCTGAATCCGGCACGCACGAGACGCTGTTTTCGCAGCCGACGCTGTACAGGCAGATGTTCGAGCGGCAGGCGTCGGATTATGTGGATATGTCGCAGCTTTCGCAGGCATCGGACCATGCGGGGACGGCGGAACGGGAACCGGTCTGAGGCAGCGGCTGGAACGGATCTCAATGAAACAGGATCCCGCGGGGTCCTGTTTTTTCGTGTTCCTGCCGGCAGCGCGTCTGGACCTGTTCCGGACACAAAAAGGGGCGGCCGGACGGCCGCCCCGGGGGTAAACCCCGCGAAGAGGGGTGCGTGAATTATCTGCTGTAATCGTAGAAGCCTTTGCCGGTCTTGCGGCCGAGTTTGCCAGCGCGGACCATCTTCTTCAGAAGGAGAGCAGGGCGGTACTTGGGATCGCCGGTCTCGCTGTAGAGGACGTCCATGATGGCCAGGCAGACGTCAAGGCCGATGAAATCGCCGAGTTCCAGCGGGCCCATGGGGTGGTTGGCGCCCAGTTTCATGGCTTTGTCGATATCCTCGACGGAGGCGACGCCGGTTTCCACCAGTCCGATGGCTTCGTTGATCTCGGGGATCAGGACACGGTTCACGACGAAGCCGGGAGCTTCCGCGACTTCGATGGGATCTTTGCCGATCTCTTTGCTCAGGTTGTAGATAAAATCAAAGGTCTCCTGGGTGGTGTTCGCGCCGCGGATGACTTCGATCAGCTTCATGCTGGGCACAGGGTTGAAGAAGTGCATGCCGATCACCGGGTGCTTCAGGCCAAGGCCCATCTCGGTCACGGACAGAGAGGAGGTGTTGGTCGCGAAGACGGTGCTTTCCTTGCACATTTCATCCAGCTCGTTCAGCAGTTCGCGCTTGGTAGCCATTTCTTCCTTCACGCATTCGATTACCAGGTCGGCGTCGGCAGCGGCGGATTTCTCTTCCACGAGGACATTGGCCATCAGGGCGTCCTTGGCTTCCTGAGTCATTTTGCCCTTGTCCACACGCTTCTGCAGGGAGGCGTCCAGTTTGTCTTTGTGACGCTGTGCGGAAGCTACGCTGGAAGCATACATCAGAGCGATATGTCCCTTGGCGGCGAATACCTGTGCGATACCGCTGCCCATCGTGCCGGCGCCGAAAATAGCGACTTTCATAATAAAGTTCCTCCTAAAAATTATTTTTTATTTGTTGATAAACCCGGTGGGTTTTCTCTTCTCCAGGAAGGCGCCCATGCCTTCTTTCTGGTCCGCGGTGGCGAAGCAGGAGCCGAAAGCTTTTTCTTCCTTAACGACCGCCTGGTCGATGGGAAGGGAGATGCCTTCGTTCATGGCGCGCTTCGCGGCCTGGACGGCGATCGGGGCGTTGTTTGCGATGCGGTTCGCCAGCTTTAAGGCCTGCTCCATGAGTTCTTCCTGCGCGTACACGCTGTTGACCAGGCCGATGCGGTGGGCTTCCGCCGCTTTGATGTTGCGGGCGGAGAAGACCAGTTCCTTGGCCATGCCGGTGCCCACGATGCGGGCCAGGCGCTGCGTGCCGCCGAAGCCGGGCGTGATGCCCAGGCCGACTTCCGGCTGCCCGAACATGGCGTTTTCGCTGCAGAGACGGATGTCGCAGGACATGGCCAGCTCGCAGCCGCCGCCCAGCGCGAAACCGTTCACAGCCGCGATGGTGGGCAGGGGGAAGGCTTCCAGCTTCAGGAAGACGTCGTTGCCCTTTTTGCCGAACGCTTCGCCTTCTTCCTTGCTCAGCGTGCTCATTTCGGAAATATCCGCGCCTGCCACAAAGGATTTTTCACCGGCGCCGGTCACGACCAAGGCGCGCAGTTTTCCGGTATCGATGCCGTCCAGCACTTCATTCAGTTCTTCCAGGACCTGGGAGCAGAGGGCATTCAAAACTTTGGGCCGGTTGATGGTGATGATGCCCACCTGACCGCGCTCTTCGAACAGAACCATTTCCATGGGAAACCTCCTAAAACAGAGATGAGATCCTCCGGCAGGAAGAAAAGCACGCTCGTTGCCGTAGGATATTTTACATCCTGATTTTACAAAGAAAGGCAAGGTTCTGTCAAGGGCAAAAGATTATTTTTCATTTTGAATTCCGAAAGAGGGCGGCCGGTGCAAATAAAAAAAAGAATAAGGAAAAAATTGACTAACAAATAGCCGGGAAAGAGCAGGTTTTATTTGACACCGACCCTTTGCCTTGCTAAAATATAACATGAAAAACCATGATAACCTAACCGAAAGGAGACTCATTTATCATGAACAAAGTGTGCACCTTGTCAGAAGCCGTTGAAAAGTACGTGCAGAACGGCGACACGATCTGTTTCGGCGGTTTTACGACCAACCGGAAACCCTATGCTGTGGCGTACGAGATCCTGCGCCAGGGGAAGACGGACTTCACTGTGTGGGCCGGTCCTGCCGGCGGCGACTGGGATATGCTGATCGGGGAAGGGCGCGTGAAGGTATACATCAACTGCTATACCGCCAACTCCGGTTACACCAACGTGTCCCGCCGCTTCCGCGCCGCGATCGAAAAGGGCGAAATGATCTATGAAGACTACAGCCAGGACGTGTTGATGCTGCAGCTTCATGCCGCTTCCCTGGGCCTTCCCTTCCTGCCGGTGCGCCTGATGATGGGCTCCGGTCTGTGCGAGTACTGGGGCATCACCGAAGAGGTCCGCAAGACGCTGCCCAGCGTGGACGACCTGAAGCTGGCTTACGTCGACAACCCCTTCAACCCCGGTGAGAAGGTCGTGGCCGTTCCCGTCCCGAAGCTGGACTGCGCGGTCATCCATGTGCAGCAGGCCTCCCCGGACGGCACCTGCATCCTGATGGGCGATGAGTTCCACGACGTGGATATCGCCATCGCCGCGAAGCGCACCATCGTGACCTGCGAAGAGATCGTCAGCGACGAATACATCCGCCGCGATCCCGCCGCCACCAAGATCTTCGGCGAGTGCGTGGACGCCGTGGTCCGTGCTCCTTACGGCGCCTGGCCCAGCCAGTGCTACGGCTACTATGACAACGACGACAAGGCCCTGAAGGAATACGACAAGGCTTCGAACTATGTGGACGCCGCGGACGCCGCCGCGAAACTCGCGAAGGCCGCCGCCAAGGCCCGCAAGGCCGCGGACGCCAAACCCGGCGATGCCAAGCTGGAAGCCGCCGCCGTCAAGGCGGAAGCCGCCGCGAAGGGCGCTGCCGACGGCACCAACGTTCCCGAGACCTTCAAGGATTACGTGGACAAGTGGGTGTACAGCGTCAAGACGCATGAGGAACTGCTGGACAAGATCGGCGGCAACCGCCTGATGAACCTGAAGATCGAGCCGCATCTGGGCTATTCCACGAGACACTGAGGCAGGAGGCATAGAGCAATGTTTGATTACAAGAAAGTCGGATATACGATGTCCGAAATGCAGGCGTACGCCATTGCAAAGAACATCAAAGAGAACCAGATCGTTATCGTCGGCACGGGCCTGCCGCTGATCGGCGCGTCCCTGGCCAAGGCGGTGGTCTGCCCCAGCTGCCATCCCATCGTGGAGAGCGGCCTGATGGACTGCTCCCCCGTGGAAGTGCCCCGCTCCGTCGGCGACCTGCGCTTCATGGCGCACTGCGCGGTGCAGTGGCCCAACATCCGCTTCGTGGGCTTCGAAGCCAACGAGTGGCTGCATGACACCGACCGTCTGATCGCCTTCATCGGCGGCGCCCAGATCGACCCGTACGGCAACGTGAACTCCACCTGCATCTACGGCAAGGGCGACTACATCAAGCCCCAGGTGCGCTTCACCGGTTCCGGCGGCGCCAACGGCATCGCGGGCTTCTGCAACACCATCATCATGATCAAACTGGACAAGACCAAATTCGTGAACAAGGTCGACTACATCACCTCCTGCGGGTGGATGGACGGCCCCGGCGGCCGCGAAAGAGTCGGCCTGCCCGGCAACCGCGGTCCTCAGATGGTCGTGACCGACATGGGCATCATGAAGTTCGACGAAGAGACCAAGCGCATGTACCTGGCTTACTACTATCCTTACACCACGCCCGAAGAGATCAAGGCGGCCATTCCGGACTTCCCGCTGATCGTGGACGAGCGCGCGCAGCTGATGGAAGGCCCGAGCCCCGAGATCATCCGCACCATCCGCGAAGATATCGACCCCGGCCAGGCTTTCATCAAAGTCCCGAAGGAATAATTAAGGAGGAGATATACCATGGGTTTCTATTCCATGCCCGGCTATTTTCAGGCGATGCCCCAGGTGGGCAAACCTTTAAAGGCCCGGAACGAACAAAACGAGCAGGCCATCCTGGCCATTGAGAACGAACTGCATCAGGCTGCCTACAACGCCATCCAGGCCGGCAAGGCCGACGAGGCCGTGAACAAGGGCGGTGAAATGACCGCCATGCAGCGCCTGGAGTACCTGGTCGATCCCGGTACCTGGTGCCCGCTGAACAGCCTGTACAATCCGCAGCACAACTCCCACGGCTCCACCGGCATCGTGAAGGGCCTGGGCCGCATCAGCGGCCACTGGGCGCTGATCGTCGCTTCCGATAACAAGAAGCTGGCCGGCGCCTGGATCCCCGGCCAGGCGGACAACCTGCTGCGCGCTTCCGACACCGCGAAGTGCCTGCATATCCCGCTGGTCTACGTGCTGAACTGCTCCGGCGTGAAGCTGGACGAGCAGGAGAAGGTGTATCCGAACCGCCGCGGCGGCGGCACGCCTTTCTACCGCAACGTGGAACTGGAACAGATGGGCATCCCGGTCATCGTCGGCATCTTCGGGACCAACCCGGCCGGCGGCGGCTACCACTCCATCAGCCCGACCATCCTGATCGCGCACCAGAAGGCCAACATGGCCGTCGGCGGCGCCGGCATCGTGGGCGGCATGAACCCGAAGGGCTATGTGGATGAAGAGGCTGCCATGGCGCTGATCGAGGCCGGCAAGGGCCTGGTCGCCACGCCTCCCGGATCCGTTCCGATCCACTACGGCGAGACCGGTTTCTTCCGCGAAGTGTACGCGGACGACTACGGCGTACTGGACGGCATCAAGAAATACATGTCCTTCCTGCCCGCCTACAATCCGGAATTCTTCCGCGTGGACGATCCCGCGCTGCCCGCGCTGGATCCCAACGACCTGTACAGTCTGGTCCCGATGGACAAGAAGCGGACCTACGACATCTACGACGTCATCGGCCGTATCTTCGACAAGTCCCAGTTCCTGGAGTACAAAAAGGGCTACGGTCCGGAGATCGTGGCCGGCCTCGCGAAGGCGGAAGGCCTGCTGGTCGGCGTCATCGCCAACGTCCAGGGCCTGCTGATGCACTATCCGGAATACAAGCTGGCCCAGAACCCCAACTCCGTGGGTATCGGCGGCAAGCTGTACCGTCAGGGCCTGATCAAGATGAACGAGTTCGTGACGCTGTGCGCGCGTGACAAACTGCCCATCGTCTGGATCCAGGATACCACCGGCATCGACGTCGGCGACGACGCCGAGAAGGCCGAACTGCTGGGCCTGGGCCAGTCCCTGATCTACTCCATCCAGAACAGCCACGTGCCGCAGCTGGAGATCACGCTCCGCAAGGGCACCGCCGCGGCGCACTACGTCATGGGCGGCCCGCAGGGCAACGACACCAACGCCTTCTCCCTGGGCACGGCTGCCACGGAAATCTACGTCATGCACGGCGAAACCGCTGCGGCCGCCATGTACTCCCGCCGTCTGGCCAAGGAATACAAGGCCGGCGAATCCCTGGAAGGCACCATCGCGAAGATGAACGAGATCATCCAGGATTACGCCGCCAAGTCCCGTCCGTTCGCCTGCGGCGAACTCGGCCTGGTCGATGAGATCGTGAACATGAACATGATGCGCAACTACGTCGTGGCGTTCGCGTATTCCGTATACCAGAACCCGACTCAGATCTGCCCGTTCCATCAGATGCTGAGCCCGCGCACCATGCGTGATTTCGTCACCTACAAGAAATAATCGGAATGAACGAGGGGGCGGACAGTACATGCTGTCCGCCCTTTTGAGGGAAAAAGAATGAGCATTTATACCTTAGGCATCGACGTGGGCTCCACGGCGTCCAAATGCATCATGCTGCAGGACGGCCGGGAGATCGTCAGCAAGTCCCTGATCGACGTGGGCGCCGGCACCAGCGGCCCCGCCCGGGCCATCGAAGCGGTGCTGGCAGGCGCCGGCATGACGCGTGAAGACATGACCTTCACCCTCGCGACCGGCTACGGCCGGAATTCCCTGGAGGGGATCGCGGACGCGCAGATGAGCGAGCTGTCCTGCCATGCCAAGGGGGCTGCTTTCCTGTATCCGGACGTGCGCACGGTCATCGACATCGGCGGCCAGGACGTGAAGGCCATGCATATCGAAAACGGCGCGATGGTCAACTTCCAGATGAACGACAAATGCGCCGCCGGCACGGGCCGCTTCCTGGACGTGATGGCGCGCGTGCTGGAAGTGCGGACGGATGAACTGGGCACGCTGGCGGCCCAGTCCACGAAGCGGGTGGCCATCAGCTCCACCTGCACGGTGTTCGCGGAAAGCGAAGTGATCTCCCAGCTGGCCCAGGGCACGGACAAGCGGGACATCATCAAAGGCATCCATTATTCCGTGGCCAACCGGGTCTCCGGCCTGGTCAACCGGATCGGCGTGCAGGACCGGGTCGTCATGACCGGCGGCGTCGCGCAGAACAAGGGCATCGTCTCCGCGCTGGAGGAGAGTCTGGGGCACATCATCTACACCAGCCCCCTGACCCAGTACGTGGGCGCCCTGGGCGCGGCCCTGTTCGCTTATCAGAAAGCACTTAAGATGAAGCAATAATATACAGAGGCCGGGCTGCGCCGGCCTGTGAATCAGGAGGAGAAATATGGCAAAACAAGTGAGCCCCGGCGTTCTGGCGCTCCGTAAAGTGGTGGACGACGTCTACGCGGATGCCCGGAAGGCCAAGGCGGAAGGCAAATTGGTAGGCTGGTCCTCGTCCAAGTTCCCCTGCGAACTGGCGGAGGCCTTTGACCTCAACGTCATGTATCCGGAAAACCAGGCCGCCGGCATCGCCGCCAACCGCGACGGCGAGATCATGTGCCAGGCCGCGGAAGACCTGGGCTTTGACAACGATATCTGCGGCTACGCCCGCATCTCGCTGGCCTATGCCGCCGGCAAGCGCGCCGCCCGCAAGATCGACTGGAGCAAGGAAGACGGCTACGTCATCAACCCCGCCACCGGCAAGCCCTTAAAGGACGAAAACGGCAACGTGGTCCTGGACGAGAACGGCAAGCCCAAAAAAGATCCCAAGACCCAGACCCCGTTCATCGTGCTGGAAGACATCCATGAGATCGAAGCCCTGCCCGAAGGCCGTGAAAAGGAACGCCGCCGCGAATCCATCCAGCCCTACCGCCAGATGCGCATGCCTCAGCCCGATTTCGTGCTGTGCTGCAACAACATCTGCAACTGCATGACCAAGTGGTATGAAAACATCGCCCGCATGTGCAACATCCCGCTGATCATGATCGACATCCCTTACAACAACACCATGGACCCGAACCCGGAGAACGTCCGCTACATCCGCGCCCAGTTCGACAACGCCATCAGGCAGCTGGAAGAACTGACCGGCAAGAAGTTCGACGAGAAGAAGTTCGAGCACGCCTGCGCCCAGGCCAACCGCACCGCCCAGAACTGGCTGAAGGTCTGCGATTACCTGCAGTACAAGCCCGCCCCCATGAGCGGCTTCGACCTGTTCAACCACATGGCTGACGTCGTGACCGCCCGCGGCAAGAAGGAAGCCGCTGACGCGTTTGAACTCCTGGCCGTCGACCTGGAGCAGAATATCAAGGACGGCACCTCCACCCTGCCGTTCCCGGAACAGTACCGCGTGATGTTCGAAGGCATCCCCTGCTGGCCGAAGCTGCCTAACCTGTTCAAGCCGCTGAAGGCCAACGGCGTGAACGTGACCGCCGTCGTGTACGCCCCCGCTTTCGGCTTCGTGTACAACAACATGGACGAAATGGTCAGCGCTTACTGCAAGGCTCCCAACTCCGTTTCCATCGAGAAGGGCGTGGAATGGCGCGAAGGCATCTGCCGCGCGAACAAGGTGGAAGGCGTTCTGGTCCACTACAACCGTTCCTGCAAGCCGTGGTCCGGCTATATGGCTGAAATGCAGCGCCGCTTCACCGCGGACCTGGGCATCCCCTGCGTAGGCTTTGACGGCGACCAGGCCGACCCGCGCAACTTCAACGAAGCCCAGTACGAGACGCGTGTGCAGGGCCTGGTAGAGGCCATGCAGATCCGCAAGGAAACCATGGAATAAGGAGGCCGGAAATGAGCTTAGAGAATACCTTTAAAGAATTTCAGGCTGTTGCTTACAATCCCAAGAAGTGCCTGAACGAATACAAGGCGGCCGGCAAGAAAGTCATCGGCGTCCTGCCTTACTACGCCCCCGAAGAACTGGTCTATGCGGCCGGCATGGTGCCCATGGGCATGTGGGGCAGCAACAACAAGAACATCGGTCTGGCCAAGGAATACTGCGCCACTTTCTACTGCACCATCGCGCAGCTGGCGCTGGAAATGCTGCTGGACGGCACTATGGACCAGCTGGACGGCATCATCACCCCCACCATCTGCGACACGCTGCGTCCCATGAGCCAGAACTTCCGCGTCGCCATGGCCAAGCTGCACAAGATGCCCACCATTTTCCTGGCGCATCCGCAGTACCGCCGTCCGGCGTTCGGCCTGCAGTTCACGGTCGATCAGTACAACAACGTGCGTCATGAACTGGAAGCCATCTGCGGCCACGAGATCGGCGAAGAAGCCATCCGCGACGCCATCAAGGTCTACAACAAGTACCGCCAGGCCCGCCGCGAATTCGTGAAGCTGGCCGGCGAGCATCCGGAAGCCGTTTCCGCCGTCAACCGCAGCGCGGTCCTGAAGGCCGGCTATTTCATGGAGAAGCCCGCTTACACCGAGAAGCTGGAAGCCCTGAACAAGGAACTGGCCGCCCTGCCCGCCTCCGACTGGAACGGCGTGAAGATCGTCACCAGCGGCATCATCTGCGACAACCCCGTGCTTCTCAAGATCCTGGACGACAACAACATCGCCATCGCGACTGACGACGTCGCCCACGAGAGCCGCTGTATCCGCGTGGACGCGGACGAGACCGGCGATCCGATGATGGCCCTGGCGAAGCAGTTTGCGGACGAAGACTACGATGTCCTGCTGTACGATGAAGCCTCCAACCAGAACCGCCGCGGCGAATTCGTCGCCAACCTGGTCAAGGAGAGCGGCGCGAAGGGCCTGGTGCTCTTCATGCAGCAGTTCTGCGACCCCGAGGAAATGGAGTATCCTTACCTGAAGAAGGCCCTGGATGCCGCCCAGATCCCTCACATCAAACTGGGCATCGACCAGCAGATGCGCGACTTCGGCCAGGCCGCCACGGCCCTCCAGGCTTTCGCGGACGTGCTGAGCCTGTAAAACGCCTCCCGGATCCGGGACGCGCGCGGGCGGGGAATCAAACCCCGCCCGCTCTTTTTTTGCCACATCCCGGTACGGCGAAGGCCTTGCTTTTATTGCTCCTTTTTGTTGTTGTTTCTCCGGTTTTCTGGTATAATGCAGCCATCGGATACTATTCCGGGAGGAAAGACATGGATCTGCCGGCCCGCCCGTTTACTTCACAGGTCTATGACGCTGTCCGCCGCATCCCGCCGGGCAGCGTGGCCACTTATGCGCAGATCGCCCGCCTGTCCGGACATCCCGGCGCGGCGCGGGCGGTCGGCAATGCCCTGCACCGCAACCCGTACGATAACCCGCACACGGTCCCCTGTTTCCGCGTCGTGAACAGTCAGGGCTTTCTGTCCGGCGCCTTCGCCTTCGGCGGCCCGGACGTGCAGCGCGACCTTCTGGAAGCGGACGGAGTGGAAACGGTGAATTTCAGGGTGGATCTGGAAAAGTATCAATGGAACGGAGAAGAGGTAACTGCTGAATGAAAAAGACTGGTTTGACGGTATGTCTGATTTGCCTGCTGGCGGCGCTGGCCGCCTGCGGACGGCACGTGGTCCCCGTCGTCCCGGATGAAGCGACGCTGCCGGCCCTGACAGTGGACGTGACTACGGAGGCGGATATCACGGAAGAGACGGAGGCCCCGACGATGGAAACGACGGCAACAGAGGCGCCGGAGACGACGACGGAACAGACCGAGCCGGAAACGACGGAAGAACCGACGGAGAAACCGACGGAAGAACCGACAGAGGAACCGACCCCGGAACCCACGGAGGTGCCTACGCCTGAGCCCACTCCCGAACCTACGCCGGAACCGACTCCCGAACCCACTCCGGAACCCACGCCGGAACCCACGCCCGAGCCTACGCCCGAACCCACTCCGGAACCCACTCCCGAGCCTACTCCCGAACCCACCGACCCGCCATCCGGCCTCTGGGCCCCGGTCCCTACCATGGAAGCCGACTGGGCCACCCGCGCCGTCTGCGACCAGTACTACACCAACGCGGACTTCGGCTTCCCGACCTACGTGAGCCCCTATGACCGCGACGGCGACGGCATCGAGGACCAGGCGGACATCCTGCAGGGCGCCCGCGATTACGTCGCGACCCGCCCCGAATACGACCCGTCCTACTTCGACACCGGCTGGCCGCCCGCCGGCCGCGGCGTCTGCACCGACGTGGTCGCCTACGCCCTCCTGGCCGCCGGCTACAACCTGCAGGAGATGGTGGACCGCGACGTCAACCTGCGCCGCTGGGCCTACGAATGGGAAGTGGGAGATAAGAATATCGACTTCCGCCGCACCCGCAACCTCCTGGTCTTCTGTGAGCAGTACCTGGATAAATACACCACCGACCCTTACGATTACGCCGCCTGGCAGCCGGGCGACATCGTGATCTTCGCGGGCCGCGAGACCGGCATGTGGCCGGGCCATATCGCCATTGTCTCGGACCGCCGGGCCTCCGACGGCCTCCCCTACCTGATCCACCACACCGACAACGGCGGCTATTCCTACGAACAGGACTTCCTGACCACCCCGCAGCGTTACATCCGCGGGCATTACCGGGTTGGGAACCTGGCCGCGCATACGGAACTGTTTGACGGCGAAGACAAGTAAAAAACGAGTCATAGACAGAGGTTTCTTATGAAGATCCGACGATTGCTGATCCCGCTGGCGTGCATCTGCCTCCTGCTTGCGGCCTGCGGACAGAAAGAAAGCGTCATCACCCTGCCCGGCGGCGAAACGGACAGTGCCGCCGTCAGCACCGCATCCGGCGATACCCCTTCCGACCCTTCTTCGACCGTCCCGGGCGGTCCCGGAACGCAGGCGGGACAGGAGACGGCTGCAGCCCCGGAAGAAGGACAGCAGGCCGGGACCACAGCATCCCTGGATGACGGGACGGGTTCCAGCCTGTATATCCCCGGACCGGGCGATATCGCGGAAGACGGCCCCGCCGGTCTGGCTTACGTGAAGGGGACCCTGATCGTCAGCCTGTTCACCGACCCCGATGAGACCGCACTGGCCTCCCTGGCCGCCGCCGCGGGCGGGTCGGTCGTCGGCGTGCAGCACGGCAGCTGCCCGGTCGTTGAGATCCGGACTGCCGCCGCGGATTATGAAGAACTCCGCGCGGCGGCCGCTGCGCTGGAAGCCCTGCCGGAAGTCGCCTTTGCCGACCCGGAGATCCTGGTCACGGCGGACGCGCAGGCGATCAACACCCTGACCGAAAACAACACGCCCTGGTCCGCCGACGGCAGCGCCATTGCGGACGCGGGCAACGAGGACGACCCCTCCGGCAACGACTGGTGGGCTGAAGCTATCCGCGCTTATTCCGCCTGGGAGGATATCTCCCTTTTGGAAAAACCGATCCCCGCCGGCGTGATCGACAGCGGCTTTGATACCGAACAGGAAGACCTCTATGGCCGCGTTTCCCTGCTCAGCCTGGCGCTCGAATCCGGAAGCGATGCGCTGAAGCCGGACCTGAGCCTGTCCGACGACAAATCTCACGGTACTTTCGTGGCCGGCATGATGGCCGCGGCCAATAATGACATCGGGATCCGCGGGGTCGCCGACCAGTCTCTCCTGTACTGTGTGGACCGGGTCTATTCCGTGACGGAAGAAAAGTCGATCAGTCTTTCTTCCGCTGCATTCTATTACTATTACAACCGCATGCACGACCTGGGCGTGCGGGTGATCAATCATTCATTCGGAGCTGGAAAGTGGTCCGAGGATGCTTTTTTGCACCCCGAAGACACAAAATGGTATCCCAAAGAAGAAGATCGGGAGAAAGCGGTAGAACGATTCAACTTCTACAACGGCAGTTATGAGGCATATGAAAGAGGGTTTCAGATCGCGATCGGGGAGACCGCCGGCATGTTTCTGAACCAGCTGCTGACCGACTGGATCAACGGCAATGAAGACTGGATCTGCGTCCAGTCCGCCGGCAACGGAGACAGTGACGATAATCCGATCTCCGCGGACCTGAATTCCAACTTCTGCAGCATCACGGAAGGGATCTTCAACGAAAAAGTCGCCCTCCTCAAAGTCAAGACCGGTCTTACTGACGAACAGCGCCGCCGCCTCGACGACCTGAAATGGGAAGATATCCGGAACCGGATCCTGATCGTCGGCGCCGCCAAGAACGAAAAGGCTGCAGGGGAAGATAACACGTATACCCCGAACAAGTCCTCTAATTACGGAAATCAGGTCGATATCTTTGCCCCCGGCACGGACGTCTTTGGCCTCAATCACAGCGGCGCGAAGAATAAATACGTCACGGAAGACGGCACTTCCATCGCCGCCCCCATCGTCTCCGGCGCCGCCACCCTGCTCTGGTCCGCCTTCCCGGACCTCCCGGCGGACGAGATCACGCGCATCCTGAAGGAATGCACGGATAAAAAAGTGATCGATGACCGGAATAAGGTCCCTGATGAATTCAAAGGAAAAGAATACCCCTTCCTGGACATCGGCCAGGCCGTGGAATACACCAAATATTACACCTGCGTCCGGGACGAACTGATCCCGCAGTACGGCCTCTTCAAAGGCGCGCAGACCGGCACGATGACCAAAGCGGAAGAGTCCTGGCTCAAGCCGGAAGGCATCGTGACCGCCTGGATCGGCGACATCGACACCGCGGACGACGCCGGCTACGAGATGGTCGTGTTCCGCTTCCAACGCGATCCGGACAGCTCCTACAGCGACCGGCGCTACGACCTCGTCATGGACCTCTACACGTTGATCAACGGCGAAGTATCCCTGGCGGATCCGGAAGTGAAGACCGGATTCTTCCTGAAAGCCAATTATCCGTGCCAGCTCGACCTGGAGGTGTTTGCGTATAAGCAGACCGAGGGCAGCATGCTGTCCATCCGGATCGACGCGGAAGACGGCGTGTTCACGGACCAGACGCTTTCCGAGCAGAAAAAAGTCGGGACGAAGAACGGCCGCCTGACTGTTTCGGACGGCGCGCCGGCGGGCACCGATCCCGAGCGCGTCTTCGTGATCGGCTGCGATCAGCTCACCTCGCGCGTGCCGCTCTCCCTGGAGCTGCGCATCACGGACGGCTGCCGCCTGACCTATTTCCTGGATTTCGTATTCACCGACCACGACTACACCCCGGCCGGCTACGTATCCGAATACACGGCCGGGACCGGCCCTTCCGGCCCGACGGACCTGTGGGACAACCCGCCGTTCCACGGCACGGGCAAGCGCGTGATCCGCACGGAATCCTATAAGAATGACGAACTGGATTCTTACCATCAGTTCGCCTACGGCGAGGACGGCCTGCTGCTGTACGACGGCTATTTCCACAACGACGGCGAGCTGTCCAGCATCATCGCGTACGATTACGACATGGCGGGCGGCCTGATCCGCGAAAGAGAGATCCTGACGTCCGGCCAGGTCGATTACGAGATCTGCTATGACAACGACGCGAACGGATACATGATCCGGAAATACAATGCGCCGCCCGGCGGAGGCGAGATCGTCGACTGGAACGAATACACCAACGATGCAAACGGGAACCAGCTCATCTGGAAAGGCTTCCGCAACAAGCAGCTGTCCTTCTGGTGGGAATACACCTACGACGCCATGGGCAACAAACTGACCAGCAAGCGCTTCGAGGCGGACGGCACCATGATCCTGGATTCCGTCTACACCTATGATGACGCCGGCCACCTGCTCCACTCCTCCAGCACGGACGAAAAAGGCCGCACCGACAATACCGATTACGAGTGGTCCGACGATTTCCACACGCGCTATTCGCCCTGGTACTACTCCGGCAGCCAGAAACTGGCGGGTTATGACACCTACACCTTTGATGACGACGGCAACATCCTGAGCTTCTACACCTGGTACGACAGCGACGGCCACACGACCGAGCGGAAGTATTTCTATCAGGAAGGCGACGGCACTCAGCCTGAACCGGAAAAACAGGACCCGACAGCAGAGACCACACCGGCGGAGACGATCCCGTTCCCAACCGCGGCCGACCCGGAGTGGCCGTCCGAAACAGTCAAGCGCCATCTGGAAGCCGTAGCCGACACGTCCTGGTATCAGGAACTGGGCAACAACCCGAACAACGTCAAGGCCTTCCGCTCCAACGTCGATTCCGTGATCGTCACCGACGACGAGCACCTGTATTTCGTGGAGAAAGAAATCGTCAAGAGCAGTTACACCTACCGCATCATGCGGACCGATCTGGACGGTCAGAACAAGGAATTCGTCACGAACGGCCGCGGCGGCCTGAACCTGCTGGACGGCATGCTGTATTATCACGTGCGCGAAAACGGCAAGTCGCGCATCGAGCGGATGGATCTGGCGAGCGGCGCGCAGGAAGTGCTGCACGCGCCGGAGGACGGGACCGTCACCTCCATGCTGGTCTGCCGGGAGTATGCATTCTACTGGCTGTATTTTGAAGACTACGGCTATGTCGAGGCGGTCGACCTGAAGACCGGGGCCGTGATCAGACTGGGCGGCCAGGGCGCCGACTGGGGCGCTCCGATGAGCATCTCCGACGGCCGGCTGACGGTGATCTCCCAGCCCGATTTCGGGCAGGGCACGCGCTCCGTCTACCGCGTCTATATCTCCGCGATCCAGGACGGCGCCACACTGGAGAAGGTAGTGGACAAGTCCGATTTCCTGTACGCCAATTCCTTCTTCTTTACGGAAGACGGCACGGTCCGCGTCGCGCCGAACGATGCGTTCGGGCAGAAGGTCTACTATTATCACGCTTCGTACGACCAGATCCGTGATCTCAAGTGGCAGTACCAGAGTGATGAACGGCGGATGAGCATGAATCTGAAAGATATCGACGCTTCGCTGTCCTCCGCGCTGGTCTCCAATGAGCTCCATTTCACGCTGGGCGAGGATCTGATCCTGGTCGTCACCGACCGCGTTTCAGATACGCCGCATCTCACCGTGATCCGCTTCCCGCAGTTTGACCTGAGCAAGGCGGAGACCGTGTCGGAGTTTGACGCCTATCTGGAAGGCGCGGGGACATCGAGGGACGGGCAGACGCTGTATCTGCTGCTCTCGGAGGCTGAGGGGGATGATTCTTCCGTGGCGCAGATCATCCTGATCCCGCGGGAAGAGAGGTAAGGGACGGACTGTATAATATAGCTGCAATGAAAAACCGGCCGGGTGATAGCTTCCGCTCCGGCCGGTTTTGTTTATGCGAAAGGGCTGATGCTTCATCGGCCCCGACAGGGATCACAATATGCATCGGTGATTACTCCGCTTCCAGCAACCCCTTCAGATCCTCCTCCAGTTCCTTCCCGGCCAGGGCCGGGCTCACATATTCGATGATCAGATCCGCTTCGGGCGTGTCCCGGCGGATCTTTTGGATGACGGCGTCAAAGTCCAGCGTGCCGTCGTGGAGGCGGCGGTGCTGGTCGCGGAGGCCGTCGTTGTTGTGCAGGTGGTAGGCGCGGATGCGGTCCTTCAGGTCGTCGATGAGGCGGGAAATGTCCCAGCCGTTGGCGTTGGCGTGGCCGATATCGATCAGGACCTCAAAATCGTTGGCCCGGCACACGTCCGTGAATTCCGCCTGGTCCAGCAGCATGTTGCCCTGGACGCGCGTGCCGGTGTTTTCCACGAAGATGCGGCAGCCGAAAGGCTCGAACAGGCAACGCAGTTCTTCGTAATTCTCCAGCGCGTTCTGCAGCATCTCGTCCTTTTTGCGGGGCAGGACGAGGCAGTTGTTCAGGTGCATGGTGAAATGGCGGCTGTGCAGGAGGCGGGCGTATTCCAGGGTCTTGCGGACGTGGAACATGGTGCGCTCGTAAGCTTCGGTGCCGCGCGCGGCGGAGTGCTCGCATTCGTAGACCGGGCCGTGGAAGGAGACAGGGCAGGAGGCGAGGGCGTCCAGCTGCTGCCGCAGGGCCGGCTCGAAATCCGGCAGGTCGAACATGGAGAGAATCTCGAAGCCGAGGCGGCCGGGATAACGGCCCAGCAATTCGGGGATGCGGTCCATTTTGCCGGTGCCGAAGACGCAGGTGTTGATGCAGATCGGAGCGATGCCCATGTCAGTGCGCCTCCAGCCAGGTGCGGCCCTGCTGCACGTCGGTGGTGAGCGGGACGGAATAGGTGACGCAGCCTTCCATTTCCTCGCGCAGGAGGCGGGCGGCGGCTGCGGCTTCGTCTTCAGGCGCTTCGATGATCAGTTCGTCGTGCACGGTCAGAATCAGGCGGCTTCTTAAGCCTTCGCGGCGGATGCGCTCCCAGACGCGGACCATGGCGAGTTTGATGACGTCGGCTGCCGTGCCCTGGATAGGGGTGTTGCGCGCCATGCGCTCGCTGGCGCTGCGGAGCTGGAAATTGCTGCTCTTGAGTTCCGGCAGCGCCCGCCGGCGGCCGAACAGCGTGGTCGTATAGCCCTTTTCGCGGGCGTCCTCTATGATGCTCTGCATGTACCGGTCCACGGACGGGAACGCGGCCAGATAACTCTCCAGGAAGGCTTTGCCTTTATACAGCGGTACGCCCAGGTCCTTCGCCAGGGAGAAGGCGCCTTTGCCGTACATAATACCGAAGTTGATGGCTTTGGCGGCGGAGCGCTGGGCCGGCGTGACCAGGATCTCCGGGACGTTGTAGATGCGGGCGGCGGTGGCCCGGTGGATGTCTGCGCCTTCGCGGAACGCGGCCTGCATGTTTTTGTCGCCGCTGGCGTGGGCCAGGATGCGCAGCTCGATCTGGCTGTAGTCCGCGTCCACCAGCACATGGCCGGGCGCCGCGATGAAATAGGCGCGCAGCTGGCTCCCCAGTTCCGTGCGGATGGGGATGTTCTGCAGGTTCGGCTCGTCGCTGGAGAGGCGGCCGGTGCGGGCCTCGGTCTGATTGAAGCGGCCGTGAATGCGGCCGTCCGGGCCGATGGCTTTGAGCAGGCCCTCGACGTAGGTGGATTTCAGCTTCTGGTAAGTGCGGTAATTCAGGATATCTTCGATGATCGGCGCTTCGTCCTTCAGTTCCTCCAGCGTGGCGGCGTCCGTGGACCAGCCGGTCTTGGTCTTTTTGCCGTGGCGCAGGCCCATTTTCTCAAACAGGATCTCGCCCAGCTGCTTCGGGCTGTTGGGGTTGAAGCGCTCGCCGGCCTTATCGTAGATGCGGGCTTCGGCTTCCTGCGCCAGCGCGGTGATCTTTTCGCCGAAGGCTTCGATGCCGGCGCGGTCCACCAGGACGCCGATGCGGGTCATGTCCGCCAGCACGCGCGCCAGCGGGAATTCGATGGTGTCATATAACGCTTCCTGCTCCTCGTCGCGCAGCGCCTGCTTCATGCGGGCGAACAGGTCCGCGAGTCGGCCGGCCTCCGGGAAGGCTTCGCAGGTGAAGGCGGCTTCCGCCTGATAGCGGTCCGCCAGGCGGGGCAGTTCATAGCGGCTGGCGCCGGCGTCCAGCAGGTAGGCGGCCAGTTTGCCGTCCCAGGCGATGGCGCGGCCTTCGCCGCCGTGCGCCATGGCCAGCGCGTAGAGCGGCGCGCTGTCGAAGACTTCCCAACGCAGGGCGGGGGCGTCCAGGAGCGGGATCAGATCTTCTTCGGTGAGCGGGCAGACCGTGTCCCCCTGCACGGCGAAGCGGCCGTCCGGCGCTTCCGCCAGCAGCCAGGTCCCGGAGGCGTCCGCCGGGAAAGGAGAGGGGGCGACGGCGGGCAGGTCCGCGGAGGGAGTGTCCGCACTTTCCCCGGCGCCTTCAGCCGCTTTGGTCCGCAGCCCCAGCCGGTCGATCATCCGGAACAGCTCCAGATCCTGCATGAGTGCCATCGCGGCCGCAGGATCGCCCCGGCCGACCGTATATGCCCCGGTCTCCGTCGCCACCGGCGCGTCCTTCCGGATCGTGCCCAGCACGCGGCTGAGTTCCGCGTCCGCCCGGTAGGCCAGCAGGTTTTCGCGCTGCTTGGGCTTGATGAACGGGTCGTCGATATGTTCGTAAACGCCGGCCAGGGAGTCGAATTTCTGCACCAGGCCCAGCGCGGTCTTTTCGCCGATGCCCTTCACGCCGGGGATGTTGTCGCTGCTGTCCCCCATCAGGCTCTTCACTTCGATGAGCTGTGGGGGCGTGACGCCGTACTGCTCGCGCACGGCCGCTTCGTCCATCCGCTTGGTTTCCCCGTGGCCGGCGGCCAGGAGGACTGTGGTGGCGGGGGAGATCAGCTGCAGACTGTCGCGGTCCCCGGTGGCCAGCCAGCAGCTGTCTCCGCGCGCCTCGCAGGCGGCGGCCAGCGTGCCCAGGATGTCGTCCGCTTCCCAGCCCTCGGCGGTCACGATGCGGTAGCCGAGCAGGGCCAGCAGCTCTCTGATCACGGGCATCTGCTGCGCCAGTTCCTCCGGCATGCCATGGCGCGTGGCCTTGTAGCCGTCGTACATCTGGTGGCGGAACGTGGGCGCCTTCAGGTCAAAGGCCACGGCGACCTCGTCCGGCTGCACGTCCTTGAGCAGGGAGAGCAGGATATTCAGAAAGCCGAATACGGCGTTCGTGTAGCGCCCGTCCCGCGTGGACAGGAGCTTGATGCCGTAATAGGCCCGGTTGGCGATACTGTTTCCGTCTAATACCAATAAGCGCATAACGCACCTCCGTTTCATCCATCATACGGTTTTTCCCCCGCTTTTTCAACTTGTTTTACTTGTAAATCTTAAGCAGAACCCTTATAATTATTTCCGAAAAAATACTCCGGCAAAGGAGGCCCCTATGTCATTCTGGCAGGTGATAGGCAAAAACCTTCTGGGTTTCGACGCGATGATCTTTCTGCTGGCGGCCGGCAACGGCGTCTGCTATTATTTCGCCCGCCTCTACGCGGGCCAGCTGTACAAAAAACTGAACCTCCTGGTCTTCGTGCCCTCGCATAAGCACGACCCGGAGAAGGTGGCGCGCGCCATCCGCAACATCAACGAGGCGGAAGTCGTGGCGCTGCGCAAAAAATCGGAGGCGTTTTATTCGGTCTTCGCCAACCTGACGGCTATCTTTCCGCTGATGGGGATCCTGGGGACCGTCGTGTCCCTGCTGCCCATGGTCGCGGAACTGACTGATATGCAGCAGAACTTTTTCGCCGCGCTGACCTCCACCTTCTGGGGGCTGGTCTTCGCGATCATCTTCAAATTGCTGGACGGCTTCCTGTCCGCCCGGCTGGAGGACAATGACAAGAACGTCGACCTGCTGCTGGAGCGCCGCCAGCTGCTGAAGGATGAGGAGAAGCCGTGAAAAACAAACGGACCATTTTCATAGAGCTGACCTCGCTGCTGGACGTGATCCTGATCATGATCTTCGTCCTGCTCATGCAGGCGCGCACGCAGACGGCCCAGGCGATGGACAAGGCGGCGGAGGAGGAAAAAGCCGCGCAGGAGATCAGCCGGGAACTGGATCAGGCGCGGGAGAGCATGAGCGCGCAGGAAGCCGCCGCGCAGGAGCGGGAGGAAGGCCTGCAGGAAGAGATCGCGGGCCTGAATCAGGAAGTGGAGGCGCAGCAGGAGGAGATCGCCGGCCTGAAACGCCGCATGGCTTCCCGCGAACTGGTGCTGGAAAACAGCCTGCTGCTCACGCTCAGCGTGACGCAGGAAAGCGAGATCCGGCTGGAGCAGGACGAGCAGGAGGAATCCGTCATCCCCTACGACTGGGCGGACGAGACCTATGCCTTCAACAGCCTGCGGAGCTTGCTGCATCAGGGGCTCGGAGCAGCTGAAGGCCGCGCCGTTTTCCTGGTTTTCCAGTATGACCGGGAGCACATTTATAAGACCGAATATGACATGATCCTGCGGCTGGTGAACGAAATGAAGCTCGAAGCGAAGCTGCAGGAGATCCCTTTGAGCGTATTGGAACTGGATATCCAGGAAGCGGATTGACCGGGGAGGTAAAGAATGGACGAGAAGAAAAAAGCGGAAGACGCGAAGCGGAACGGCAAGCAGCCTCCGAAGAAGAGCGCGCATATGGGACGGAAGGCGGCCGGTACGGCGGCGATTCTGGCGCTGCTGGCAGGCGGCGGTTATTTCGGCTTCGGCGTGGGCAATCCCGACGGCGGATGGTTTACCCCTTCTGAACCCGCGGTGACGGCGGAAGCACCGACGCAGACGCCGACGGAAGCGCCGACCGAGGCGCCGACCACGCAGGAACCGACGTCGGAGACGCAGCCGACGACGACGGAGGAGGGCGTGCTGGTGATCACGGTGAAAGAGCATGACATTGAATACGGCGGGAAGATCGTATCCATAGAAGAATTGCGGGAAGCGCTTAAGAAAGAATATAAAGAAGGCGACCGGATCCTTCTGGTAAACGCAGGCGATGCCAAGTTGAATGAATACGAACTGGTGGAAACTCTCGTTAAAGAATTGAACATGCCTTTGGAAACGCAGACTCCATGAACATCCGCACAGCCGTCCCGGACGACGCTGCCCCCATCCTGGACCTGATCCGCCGCCGCATCCGCTGGATGGATGAGACAGGGCTGGATCACTGGAACAAGGTGGACTATTTCAGCATCTATCCGGAACGTTATTTTGAAGAAAATATCGCCTCCTTCCTGGTGGCGGAGCAGGCAGGGCACCTGATCGGTGCTCTGGCTGTTTTTGACCATGATTCCGTCTGGCAGGACAAAACGCCCGCCTGGTACATCCACAATTTTGTCTCGGACCTGGATCATCCCGGCACCGGCGCCGCGCTCCTGCGCTTTACGGAGCAGATGGCGCTGGCCCGCGGGATCCGCCTGATGCGCATGGATACCAACCTGAAGGATCACGCGCTGTCCGCGTATTATGAAGAGAAGGGATACCGGACCCGCGGCATCGTGCATCGCGGCCTGTTTCTGGGCGTTAAGCGCGAAAAGCATCTGGACCGCGAGAATCCGCCCTACGACGCGGGCGGCTTCTTCGATTCCGCCTTCCTGCAGGACGGGGAGATCCAGCTGGTCCTGGAAAAGACCTCGCCGGCCGACCCGGAGCGGGGCCGCGTGCCGGCGTATCATTTTGCGATCTGCGGGCCCGGCGGCGAGCGCATGGGCTGGTGCAATCTGCGGATCGGGCACTGCGAAACGCTGTATTATGCGGGCCATATCGGCTATGAAGTGGACGAGCCGTACCGCGGCCGTCATCTGGCGGCGCGCGCCTGCGGCCTGCTGTTCCGCCTGGCGGACCGCCACGGCCTGGGCTACGTGCTCATCACCTGCGACCCGGACAACCCGGCCTCCCGCCGCACCGCGGAACTGGCCGGCTGCGAATATCTGGAGACCGCACCGCTGCCCGCCTGGCACGACCTGGCGCAGGAAGGATTCCGCGAAGTCTGCATTTACGGCAAAACCCTGGAGGAGGTGTAAGGATATGAACAACACAGACAACGAAACCCAAAAAACAAACGCGGGCAAACGCATCATGGCCTTTGTCATCGACGTTTTTCTGACGATCCTCCTCGCCATGGCACTCAGTTTCCTACTGTCCATGGCCCTGGGCGCCAAAGGACGGACCCAGGAACTGAACGACAAGATCGGGGTTTATGAAGCCGAGTACGGCGTCAAACTGATCGTCACGGAAGAAGAATACGACGCCCTGACGCCGGAGCAGAAGAAAGCTTATGAAGAGGCCTATATCGCCGCTTCAAGCGATGCGGAACTCGAGAAAATGTACCGGTCGCTGGTCCGGCTGATGCTCGTGACCGTCTGCGGCTCCCTCCTGGCGTCCGTGCTCATCCTGGAATGCCTGTTCCCGCTGCGGCTGGGCCAGGGAAGAAGCACCGGGAAACTGCTGACCGGTCTCGCCATCACGGACAGGAACGGCGGCCGCGCCCGCCTGGCGGCGCTGTTTCTCCGCGCCTTGGGCAAATACGTCCTGGTCTTCCTGCTGCCGGGCTATCTCTATACCATGCTGCGCTACTGGACCGTCTCTTCCGTCAGCCTGGCGCTCCTGCCGGTCCTCCTGATCGCGCAGCTGCTCCTGTTTTTCAAAACGCCGAGGCACACGCCGCTTCACGATCTGCTGGCAGGGACCGTCGTGACGGATTACACGCCTGACCTGTAAACAACTCCGCGAGACCGGTCCGCCGGTCTTTTTTGTGCCATTTGGGGACTGTCCCCGTTTGGCACAAATGAGGCCATTTGGGGACTGTCCCCGTTTGGCCCTGTTGGATACAGGGTGTTTGTGAGAATAAAGATGTGAAGGGATTGACTTGGTGGTCTGTTTGTTATAGACTAAATACGTTGGGTATTTCGACGAATCAGAGACAGAGGAGGGGTCATGAATATACGCATCCGCTTATTAAGAAAACCGCTGACCACCGCCCTGTGGCTGCTGCTGACTGCGCTGATGAGTGCTTTCCTTCTGGTTGGGTTTTCCCTCTGGTTCTCCACCTCCCGCCTCGCCGAAAACCTGGATAAGAATACGATCGCGGTCGCCGTCCGTTCGGACCAGGCCCTGCTTTCGCGTGGCAATACCGTCGTGCCGGAAGAGCGGTATTTCACGCAGAAAGACAAATCGTATCTGGAAAGTCTGGACAGCGTCAAAGCCGTCCGAAGCCATACGCTGAGCGGCGCCGTGATCCCGCAGCTCACACCGGTACTGGAGATGAGTCGATATAAATCGTATGAGTCGGGCGGCAATCCGCTGCCGTACTGCAATGCTGTGGTGACGGGAACGCTGTTGCGGAGAACGCTTGCTTCGCGCTTTGATGAAATGATCATCTTGAAATTTGAACTGAAGGATATCCTGCTGATCGGAGCGGAATATGAACGCTGTCAGGCAGACGTACGCATGAAAGAAGGAGGGATCCTGACGGTGGTGACTCCCGTTCCCCGGAGGGATGACGGGATCGTGACTTGGGAACCGGAACCGAACCGGAACTTCGGATGGGTCACGGAGTTCGAAGAAGGCAAAACATATGTGCTGGCCGGCTATTATGATCCGGGGATGCATGTGATCAATATCCCGCCGGAGCTGAAAGAACAGATGCCGTCTGACGGCCAGATCATGTACATGAATACCCTGCAGGTCCGGGGCGATATGCTATGGGGACTGAATCAATGCAGGATCCCGGTGGAATCCTCTCACTCTTCCTCTTCTTCATACACTTATTCGCTGGAACCGGCGGAAGACTATGCGCTTCCGGCCGCGGAGCTCTGGGAAGGCGATCCGAAGCACTTCTTTGAGGAAACACCGCACGATATCTGGCGCACTTATCGTGACGTTTGGGAAAAGCAGCAGCACAGCCTGCCGGTGATCGGCACGGAGCGTCTGGAAGCCATGTACGCGTTCATGGCGGACCGGGCGCGGATCGTCGACGGCCGCAGTTTCACGGCAGAAGAATATGAGAACGGCGCGAAGGTAATGATCCTTTCCCGAAACTTGGCGGATCAGTGCGGAGTGAAGGCAGGGGACAAACTGACACTGACACAGTATTTGAGTCATTTCGGTGACTATGGTGAACTGGGCGAGATCCCGGAGAGGAGCGTAGGCATGCAGCCCGGCGGATATTATAACGATCCTTCCGTGGACATTCTGAACCTGAGCCAGGATTACGGCGCACCGGAAGAGGAATTCACGGTCGTCGGTATCTACGAGCTGTTATCCGCCTGGACCTACGGACCGTACGATTTCGGCCCCAATACGGTGTTTATCCCGAAAAAAACTCAGATAGCCGGCGCGTTCGGCGGGATCCAAGCGGCGGAGGAAGGCCCTGACATTTACGGCGTCCTGCTGTCCGTGGAACTGGTAAACGGCAGGGTGGATGAGTTCATGACGCAGATCGAGGGCAGTGATTATGAATGGCAGTTTTTCGCCTTTGACCAGGGCGTCGAAGGCGCGCTGAAGAATATCAAAGACATGACCTCATCTATGGAGCGCCTCTTCCTGATGTCGGCTTTTGGCTGGCTCCTGTTCCTGCTGCTGTTCCTGCTGATGTTCCAGGGGGCGGAGCGGCAGACGCTGGGCTCCATGCGCAGCCTGGGCGAGCCGGTGAAGCGCGCGGCCGGATACCTGTTCGGCGGAGGCTTCCTGGTGGCACTGGGAGGCGTGATCCTTGGAACGGCGGCCGGTGCACTGGTGCTGAGGACCGTCCAGCAGGGGATCCTGCGGGACGCCCTGGCCGGGCTGGATCAGACCATGGAGGCGGAAGCACTGGCGGCCGCGGAGGAAAAACTGATAACGATGCATGCGGCCAGCAATCTGACAACGGTGCAGCTGCTCCTGCTGGCGGCCGGACAATTACTGATCCTGGCGATCGCCCTGCTCCTGCACGCGGCAGTCCTGTCCCGCCGGCATCCCCGGCGTCTGATGGAGGGCTGAGCCATGATATCTACGGTATTCAAACGCATGCTCCGCCGCCCCTGGCTCTCCCTGGCCGGTCTGATCCTGGCCGCCGCTCTCTGTTTCGTCCTCTGCTTCCTGGTGCGCTACCGGAACGCGCAGGCCGCGCAGCTGGAGGAGATCCGGACCAGTTACGTGGTCCGCGGCGTCGTGACGGACGCGCGGGGCACCAAATCCAACAATCTGTGCCTGAACCGGATGTGGCTCGAATTCATCCAGGACGAGGAAAAGGGCCTGGGTTCCTATATCACGGACGTGCGGCTGATCAAAAACCTGGAATCGCAGTCGGAACTGGGAACGGCGCTGGCCGTCGGCGTGAGCAGCCCGCAGGCGGACAGGCGGCTGGACGCCGCCCTGGACGGCGGGTACTATTCGGAGCGGGAAGATTTCTTCGAAACCAAGGATTTCTGCTGTCTGGTCCCGGAATTCGTTTATGAGCAATACGCGGGGCAGCAGCTGGCCTGCGTCCTGACCAATCCCTACACCTCCGCCGGCCTGGGCAGCGTGGGCGACAATAACGGGACGGAATTCAAACTGGACGTCGTGGGCTGGTACAAGGGCGACGGCGAGGATATCATCCTGCCCTTCCCGGCGGCGCAGCGTCTGGGCGGACGCCTCACCAATACCGTCAGCGTGGACGCCATCAGCTTCGCCCTGAAAGACAACAGCCAGGCGGACCTGGTGCGGGAGATCGCGGCGAAGGAATTCATCCAGCCGGATCCCTCCTCCCTGTCCTTCCGCCCGGCCCTGACCGTGCAGGACCGCCAGTACCGAGCCGCCCTGACCGAAATGGAACAGAACGTCCGCCGCACCGAACGCCTGCTGCCGGTCAGTGCCTTCCTGAGCTTGGCCGTCGGTTTCTTCCTGGGCTTCCTGTCCGTGCGCGGCGAAACACGGACCTACGCGCTCATGCGCACGCTGGGCATCGGGGCCGGCCGTCTGACCGGCATGGTATTATTGGAGCAGCTGCTGCTTCCGGCCGCCGGCGCGCTGGCCGTCGGCCTGATCATGGGACAGCCGCTGCCGGCTCTTGTGTATTTCGCCTGCCATGCGGTGGGCTGCCTGCTGGCGGTGCTCCGCCCGGCATTGGCCGCGCCGACGAAACTGTTGCGCGTGCAGGAATAGTGCATTATTATCATAAAGACGGATATATCAGGAGAAAAACCATGGAAAACGTTTTGACCGTACAAAATGTGAGCTTTTCATACCGCAACAAATATCAGACCGTGAACGCCGTCAAGCGGGCGGACTGCTCGTTCGAGCGCGGCAAAGCCTACGCCATCGTGGGCAAGAGCGGCAGCGGCAAGACCACGCTGCTGTCCCTGCTGGCCGGTCTGGAGCTGCCCGGCGGCGGGACGATCCTCTTTGACGGCAAAAGCACGCAGGAGATGGACCGCGACGCTTACCGGCGCGACAACGCGGCCGTGATCTATCAGAATTACAACCTGTTCCCGCTGCTCACCGTCATGGAAAACGTGCTGTATTCCATGAAACTGAAGGGCGTCCCGAACAAGGAGGCGAAGGAGCGCGCGGAGAAGGAGCTGGCGGCCGTGGGCATCACTCCGGACCAGTTCAAGCGCTTCCCGCCGCAGCTGTCCGGCGGCGAGCAGCAGCGCGTCGCCATCGCCCGCGCCTTGGCGGCCGGCAATGAGATCATCCTGGCGGACGAGCCCACCGGCAACCTGGACGAGGGCAACTCCGAGCAGGTCGTGGACATCCTGCTGCGCCTGGCCCATGAAGAGAACCGCTGCGTGATCATTATCACCCACGATGCGGAGATTGCCGCCCGCATGGACGCCATCTATACCATGCGCGACGGCGTACTGGAAGGAAATCAGGAGAATGAACAGTAAGATCCGCCTGCTGCGGAAACCGGTCACCACGGTGCTGTGGCTGCTGCTCGGCGCAGCAGCAGGCGCCTTTCTTCTGGTCGCCGTTTCCATGTGGCTTTCCACAAACCGGATGGCGGAACAGCTGGATAAAGAGCATACGGCCATTGCGGCCCGGATCGATCCGCGCAGCAATTCGACGGAAGAACGTCATTTTACGAAAGAAGACGCGGCCCGGCTTACATCGCTGGACAGTGTAGAAGCGCTGCGGCTGCATACCGTCAGCGCGGCAGCCTCCCCGGATTTCCATCCGCTGATCGAAATGAACCGCCATGAAGGCTATCAGGGAAACGGAGACCGCCGCCCGTACTGCAATGCGGTCTTCTCCGGGACCGTTGACGTTCTGGCGGGCACGTATGTCCCGGGGAACATGTACTATATCAACGTAACATTGGATGAGATCCTTCTCTTGGGGGAGGAATACTGCGGAGGCATGGCCATGGCGGACAACGCCCTTCGCTATGACGGAAGGTTTCAGGCGGCGGTCTGTTTTCTGGATCAGGAGGCGGCAGACTATATCCGGGCGGGACAGAAATACGTGTTTTCCGGATACTATGACGTCGGGGTCAACCTGTTTGAGGATCCGTACATGAATTCCCGCCAGATCCTGATGCTGGGCGGCGTTAGGATGCAGGACGGCATTCTGATGGGCGGGTATGACTGCCCCGATCCGTATTACAGCTATTTCCCGTCCGAGCGGCCGGAGCAGGAGCTGCATCCGGATACGGTCTACGCCTTCCCGGCGGCGGAGCACCTGCCGGAGGAGGGGGAAGCCGCGGTGGATCCGGACAGTTTCTTTGAGGAGACGGAGCATGAGATCTGGCGGACGTTCCGCAGGACATGGGACCGTCAGCAGGGCGCATTGCCCGTGATCGGCACGGATAAGCTGGAGACGATGTATTCGTTCCTGAGCCAGCGGGCCGTGATCAAAGAAGGCCGCTCCTTTACGGAAGAGGAATATGATACCGGCGCGCGCGTCCTGATCGTTTCCCGGCAGATTGCGGACAGGGCCGGATTGAAACCGGGAGACACCGTCACTCTGGAGCAATATATCGGAACGTTTGAATATACCGGGGCGCTGTCCGGTCTGGAACCACTCCGGGGGCTGTACAGCATCCAGTACGGCAGCGTAAATAATCCTTCGGTCGATATCCTGAACCTGAACCAGGAATACGGCCCGGAAGAATCATTCACGCTGGTCGGGATCTATGAACTGGAGGAAAACTGGGCGGAAGGCAGTTACGACTTTACGCCCAATACCGTGTTCATGCCCCGGAAAGCCCAGATTGCCGGCGCGGCGGGCGAGATCCCGGACGAAGGCGATTTCTTCGGGCTGACGTTCAGTTTTGAACTGGTGAACGGGAAGATCGACGAATTCCAGGCGGCCTTGGAAGCCTCTCCTTATTCCGGGGAGTTTTATACCTTTGACCAGGGCTATGAAGCGGTATTGAAGAATCTGAACGTGACGGTGCGCTCCATGGGGCGTCTGCTGATCCTGTCCGCATGCAGCTGGTGCTTTTTCCAGATCTTTTATCTGCTGATGTATCAGGGCAGCGAAAAAAAGACGGTCGGGACCATGCGCTCTTTGGGAGCGTCCCGGAGCCGGTGCGGCGTGTATTTATGGAGCAGCGGGTTTATCGTGGCCCTGGGAGGCATCCTGCTCGGAAGCGCGGCCGGCAGACGGATCACGGAACAGATCCGCGCGGGGATCCTGGAAGACGCTTTGGGCGGCCTGGATCCGGATCTGCCGCAGGAAGCGCTCCTGTCCGCGCAGGAGGAGATCCGCGGTCTGATCAGCGGAAGCAGTGTGACCGGGAAGCAGATGCTGGTCATCGCGGGAACGGAGCTTCTGATCGCCGCCGTGCTGCTCCTTCTGCACGCGGGGGTGCTGATCCGCCGCCCGCCCCGCAGACTGACGGAGGGATAAGGCATGATCGGGAATGTATGTAAGCGCATCATCCGCCGTCCCTTTCTCTCTCTGACAGGGCTGCTCCTGGCCTGTGCGATGTGCTTTGTCCTGTGCTTCCTGGTCAAATACCGGGCCGAACAGGAAGAGGGGCTCCGGCAGGTCCGGGAAACTTATCAGATCCTCTGTACGGTGACGGATGCCCGGGGCGTTGACACGGACGGCCTGCGCCTGGCTCAGAATTATGTGGAGTTCGTGGGATCGGAGGAGTCCGGCCTTGCCGGATATATCAAGGAACTGCGGATCACCCGGGAACTGGGCATAGACGGGATCATTCCGGGCAATAACGACGTCTTCACGGAAGACGATCTGGAAGAAGTCACCTCCTGGCAGTTCTCGCGTGACAGTGAGGGAAATGAAGTGATGGAGGAGATCACTTTCAAAGCGGAGTTTGTGACCAGCCCCTGGCACATGCTCCTGGGACTTTCCGATCCCGTCTGCAGCAGCCTGACGGATCCGGCCAGAGGCGGTGCCTTCACCAGTACGGTGGAGGATTTCTTCCGCCGCGATGAAGACATCTGCCTTGTTCCGGAATCCTATTATGAAAGACTGGCGGGTAAGCCGGTCACGTTTTCCCTGTACAGCCCCTACAGCAAGGGGGACGGAACTCCCCGGGAAGGCCGCGCGGACATAACCGTCGTCGGCTGGTATAAAGGGGAAGGTACGGCCGTACTGGTCCCTTATGCCTGCGCCCAGCGGATCGGATATAAGATATCTTCGACGGTTTCCGCGGACTCGATCGCGTTTTTCCTGAACGATAACACGAAAGTGGATGAGATGAAGGAAAAAGCAAGGGAGGTCTTTGCGGAACCGGCCCCTTCCTCCTTCTCCGGCCGGGCGGGACTCGTGGTCAAGGACAGCGTTTACCGCCTGACGATGCAGGAGATGGAAGGGAACATCAGGCAGGTCGGCCGTCTGATTCCCGTCAGCCTGATGCTCAGCCTGCTGACCGGCCTGCTGACCGGCTACCTGACGGTCCGCGGCGAAACGAAGACGTACGCGCTGCGGCGGACGCTGGGAGTCGGCGCCGGACGTCTGATCCTGATGGTACTGTCAGAGCAATTGCTGCTCCCGGCCGTCGGTGCGCTGGCGGTGGGGCTGATCCTGGGACAGCTGCGGCCGGCCCTGATCTATTTTGTCTGCCATGCGGCGGGCTGTCTGCTGGCGGTCCTGCGTCCTGCCCTGACGGCGCCGACGAAGCTGCTGCGCGTGCAGGAATAACGTCCGGAACCATGATTCCTGGCCAGATCTGCGGAGGATAACGAACCTGTGAATGCTAAGATCCGCCTGCTGCGGAAACCGGTCACCACGTCCCTGTGGCTCATCTTATGCGCTGCGGTCAGCGCATTTCTTTTGATGGGCATATCGCTGTGGTATTCCACCGGACAGCTCTCAAGGACGCTCAGCGAGAGCCACACGGCCGTCGCAGTGCGGACGGATCAGTCCATGGTGGGGGAGCCGCGGTATTTCACGCAGGAAGACAAAGCCTGGTTCGAAAGCCTGGATTCGGTGAAGGCGGTGCGCAGCCATACGCTGAGCGCGGCGGTGTCGCCGTCGTTTTCGCCGCTGGTGGAGATCAGCCGGTTCAACAGTTACCGGAGCATGGGCAACCCGCTGCCGTACTGCCACACGGTGCTGCTGGGGGAGGTGTATCAGAAAGAAGTCAGCCAGGGCATCCTGTACGTGAAGTTCTGGCTGGGCGATATCCTGCTGCTGGGCGATGAGTACGTGCGTGGCGAGATCGAGCAGGTATTGCATTATCAGCGGCAGTTTTCCGTGGCGGTCAATCTGGCGGCGGATGAAACCGCCGGAGATTTTTTTGAGAAGGGCAATGCCTACATCGTCTGCGGGTATCTGGATCCCGAAACGCATTTTTCGCGGACCCGTGATTACCTCGTGACGGACAGCCGCGCGCCCGGCCACATGCTGCTGTATACGGGCTTTGCCGTCCGCGAAGGAGAGATCCTGCGCGGCTACGTGCCGTCTTTCAAGGAGGAAGCGGACGGGAGTCAGAGCCTTTATGAGACCTATTCCTTCCCGGCGGCCCAGTGCCTGGGCCCTGCGGAGGAGTTTATCGAGGGCTGGGAGCCGGGCGACGACGTGATGGATCCCGGTATCTGGGGCGATTTCCGCGCCGCCTGGGAGAAGCAGCAGCACAGCCTGCCCGTGATCGGCACGGACCGGCTGGAGTCGCTGTACGCTTTCCTGACCGGCCGCTGCAGCATCCTGGAAGGCCGCAGTTTTACGCAGGAAGAATACGAACAGGGCGCCAAAGTCCTGATCTTATCCGAAAAAGAAGCCTCTATGCAGGGCCTGAAGGTGGGCGACACGGTCAGACTTTCGCAGTACGTGCCCGCCTATGAGGAGCCCGGCGGCATAGGCTCGGCGCTGGTGAAGCAGCGGGCCGGGTACCCGCGGAACAACCCGGTCATCGACATGCTGAATACGGAACAGACCTACGGGGCGGAAGAAGCGTTCACCCTGGTGGGGATCTATTCGATGCTGGGCGAGTGGTCGCGCGGGACGTACGATTTCACGCCCAATACCGTGTTTATCCCGCGGAAGGCGCAGACCGCCGGCGCGGTCGGGGAGATCCCGGCGGAAGCGGGCGGCGACGACATTTACGGGATGCAGCTGTCCATCGAACTGGTAAACGGCCGCGTGAATGAATTCATGCTGGAGCTGGATAAGAGCCCGTACAAGGGACAGTTCTATCCGTTCGACCAGGGCTACGAGGACGTGCAGAAGAGCATCAACGACATGGCGGCGTCCATGACGCGCCTGCTGGTGATGTCCGTGCTGGCGTTCCTGCTGTTCCTGGTCCTGTACCTGCTGATGTTCCAGGGCGCGGAGCGGAAGACGCTGGGGACCATGCGCTCGCTGGGCGTGACGCCCCGGTCCGCGGCGGCGTATCTGTTCGGCGGCGGGTTCGCGGTCGCGGCGCTAGGCACGGTGCTGGGGACGGCGGCCGGCGGGCTGATCACGCGGATCGCGCAGGACCGGATCCTGGCGGAGGCGCTGGCGAATATCGACCGCACGGTGCGCATGCGAGGGCAGGTGATCACGGAAGAAGCGCTGACGAAAATGGTGCAGGACAGCGGGCTGTCCGTAGGCAGGCTGGCGTTGCTGGGCCTGGCGGAACTGCTGCTGATCAGCGTGCTGCTGTTCGCGCAGGCGCGGGTCCTGGCGCGCCGGGATCCCCGGAAACTGACGGAGGGCTGAGCGATGCTGAACTATGTGATCAAACGGATCCTGCGGCGTCCCTGGCTCTCCCTGGCCGGGCTCGTGATCGCGGCGGTGTTCTGCACGCTGCTCTGCTATCTGGTGAATTACCGGAACGGCCTGGAGGCGCGCCTGCGGGAGGTGCAGGACAGCTACGAAGTCCTTTGCGTGGTGACCGACAGCCGCGGCGTCCGCTCGGATAAACTGAATCTGAGCCCACGCTTCGTTCAGTTCGTGCGGGATAAGGAAGACGGCCTGGGAAATTACGTCAAGACGATCCGCATGACGATGGAATTCAAAGTACGCTCCTCCCTGGGGAGCGGTACGCTGTTCGGCGTGACGGATGAGAAGGCGCTGGACCGCCTGGACCCGTCCATGGGCGGCAGCTGCGATTACACCGTGCCGGAGTTTTTCAATACGCGGGAGAACATCTGCCTCGTGTCCGAGGACGTGTACGAGTCGGTCGCGGGCGAGACGCTTCCGGTCAAGGTGACGGTCCCGGGCATCGGCGGGGTCGAGGAGGTCTATGAGGCCGAATACAAGGTCGTGGGCCGCTATCGCGGAACCGGCGCGGACCTGGTAGTGCCGTTCGATACCGCCTCCCGCCTGTCCAGCTCCGCCGGTGACGCCCGCACGGACAGCCTTTCCTTCGTCCTCGCGGACAATTCCAAGGCCGATGAGATGATGGAGAAGGCGATGGAAGTCTTCACGACGGTCGATCCCGCTTCCTACTCCAGCCGACCGGCCCTGACCGTGCAGGACCGCCAGTACAAAGCGACATTGGCGGAACTGGAGCAGAACATTGCCCGCACCAACTACCTGCTGCCCGTGAGCGCGCTGCTCAGCCTGGCCGCGGGCTTCATGATCGGTTTCGCCTCCGTACGCGGCGAAACCCGTACCTACGCACTCATGCGTACGCTGGGGGTCAGCGGCCCGAAACTTGTGCTGCAAGTGCTGGGCGAGCAGGTCCTCCTCCCGGCGATTGGGATCTTCCTTGTAGGCCTGCTGATGAAGCAGCCTGCCGCCGCGCTGATTTACTTCGCCTGCCACCTCGTCGGCTGCACGCTGGCGGTCCTGCGGCCTGCGCTGGCTGCGCCGACGAAACTGTTGCGGGTCCAGGAATAAAAACCGTAGGGGCCGATGTTTCATCGGCCCGATATAACAGAAAAACTGACAAAGGGACGGTTCCTTTGTCAGTTTTTTATCATGGGACGGGCCGTTGAAACAACGGCCCCTACGTTATTGTACTACATTCAGCATTTTCCGGAACGCCTCCCGGTCCGTGCGGTCGACGGAGAGGGGCGTGACGGAGATGCAGCCGTTGAAGACGGCGTCGTAGTCGATCTGCGGGTCGAAGGAGCCGTCGTAGACGGAGAAGCCGCGGGCTTTGATGGTGCGGTCTTCCTGCTCGTCGTAGGTGTCGCGGAAGTAGGTGCCGCCCTGGCGGGTGATGAGGATGTCACCGCCTTCGGGCGGGATGTTGACGTTGAGGAGGGGGCAGATGTCCAGCAGGCTGTGCTGCTCGATGAAGGCCCAGATCCGGTCCAGATGGCGGCCGGCGGCTTCGGCGCTGTCCGGCCAGGTCGAAAACGCGACGGCGCGCCAGCCGGCGTAGGCCGCTTCGGAGATGGCGGCGCAGGTGCCGGAGTAGGCGATGTCGGAACCCATGTTGTAGCCGCGGTTGATGCCGGCCAGCACCAGGTCGTACTGCCCGCGCAGGTAGCGCTCCGCCACGCGCACGCAGTCCGCCGGCGTGGAATCCACGCTGACCGCCTTCACCCCGGGCAGCCAGTCCACGGACTCGACCCGGAACGCGGTCTGGATGTTGATGCTGTGGCTCTTCGCGCTCTGCTGCGTCCGCGGCGCCACGACCGTCACATCCCCCAGTTTCCGGGCCCAGCCCGCCAGCACGCGGATGCCGGCGGCTTCGATCCCGTCGTCGTTGACCACCAGAATATTCATAGCCAGTCCTTGTTTTCGGCCTTGAACGCGGCCAGCCCGGCGTCCGCTTCCGCGATGAGCTGCTCCGCTTCCTCCCAGGAATAAACCGTGGCGCCGCTCGCCCGGTCATGCCCGCCGCCCCGCCAGCGCGACGCCAGCGGCCGCACCTCCGTGAAGCGCGAGCGCAGCCGCACGCGGATGACGCCGTCCGGATTTTCGATGAACGCCAGCCAGATCAGCGCGCCCTTGATGGAATCCATCAGGTCCACCGTATTCGACGCAGCCTCGCGGTCCAGCCCGAACAGCTTCTGCATCTCCTGCGTCACGAACAGGTACGCGACGCCGTGCTCCGTCATCTGCAGGTGCTCGTACACGTAAGCTTTGTACTTGAAATAACTGTAATCTTCCAGATACAGGTGCGCGAACAGCGTTTCCGTGTCGATCCCCTGCTCCAGCAGCACGGCGGCCAGCCGCAGCGTGTCGCCGCTTGTGGAAGGCCAGCGGAAACGGTTGGAATCCGTGATGATCCCGGTGTACAGAGCGCGCGCGGCGTCCGGGGTCAAGACCAGCTCGTCGCGGTGGAAAACGTAAAATTCAGTGATCATCTCGCAGACGGAAGAGCGGTGCGGCTCGACCCAGCGGATATCGCCCCAGGGTTCTTCCGGCATGTGGTGGTCGATGACGACGGTCTCCCGGGCCAGGCCGATCTTCGGGTTGGCCACACGGTCCGCCGTCCCGGAATCCACGACGATAGCCAGCGCGTCCGCATAGAAATCATCCGCCGGCGCGGGGTCTTCCGGCCCCAGGAAGGCCAGGAAGTCCGAACTGTCCTCGTTCACCACGCGGACGTCCTTCTGCGGCCAGGTGCTGCGGATCAGGGCGGCCAGGCCGAGCGTAGCGCCCACGGCGTCGCCGTCCGGCCGGACGTGGCGGGAGAGGACGATCTTATCGTAAGCCCTGATGGTGCTCAGGATCTGTTGTTTGACGGTCTCGTTCATGAGTGCTCCTTACGGGTCTTGCTTTGTATGGAAACTGCGTTTACGTTTACGGCGTTTCTTCTCTCCAGCCGCAGAACGCGGCGAATTCCTTGATCTGCGTCAGGCCGCTGAAGCGGGCCGTAGCCGCCGCCGTCCGCCAGCGAGAGTCGGAAGAGGCCTCGGGCCGGCTGCCCGCGAACAGGCACAGGGCCTGCGGGAAGAGAGCGTCCGCCAGCGTGACGGCCGGGGACGGGGTGAACGCCCGGAACCGTTCCGCCGGCAGGCCCGGGGCGTAGACGGATTTCTCCGGGGTATGGGTCCGCAGCAGGCGCCGCAGCCGTTCGTGCGCGCGGAACGCGTCCTCGTCCGGCTCCGCGCTGTACGGAAGGATGATCACGTCGTAGGCGCGGATCAGGTCCAGCGTCCGCTGATATGAGGCGAGTGACTGCACGGGGACGGCGCTGAGCGCGGGATCCGGCGGCGCGGCGGGCCCGTACGTCTGCAGCAGGTATTCCCTGGTGTTGTGCGACGGATCGTGCTGCACGTCGTCCAGCATGCGCTTCAGGACTTCGCCCATCGCCGGGCCGGGCTTTGCGCCGGCGGCGATCAGGTCGGCTCCTTTGACGGCCAGTTCCCCGACTGTGACCGGGTCGCCAGCCCGCAGGATCCGGCGGTATGCCGCCTCCGTTTTTTCGTACTGCGGCATGAATTTGTCGCGGGAAACAGGCGATTTTCCCTGCACGTCCGCGAGCGAGAAGGCCAGATAGTCCGGGAACAGGTCCCGGCCGATCCGCCCCAGCAGGCGCCGCACGTTCGGCAGCGTCGGAGGGATGCGGACGTCGTGGACGCGGATCAGGCGCAGCACATAGTCCGCGGTTTTATTGTCGTAGCGGAATTCCTTCAGGAATTGCTCCGCATAGACGGCGCTCAGGACCTGATGGCCCTTGAAGTGATCCCCGCCGGCCGTATCCAGCGTCCGGGCCGGGACTTTGCCGGTGTCGTGCAGCAGCGCGCAGAGGCGCAGCGGGAGCACGGCCGGCGCGGCTTTCATGACCGCCAGCGTGTGATGGGCCACGTCGTACAGATGGAATTTCGAAAACTGGGGCGTGGCCAGCATTTCGTCAAAGCGGGGCATGATCACGGCGGTGATGCCGCACTCCGCGAGTTTTTCAAAATAGTCCGGATGGTCGGAGAGCAGCAGCTTGTTGATCTCGTCCCGGATGCGCTCCCGGCTGACCATGTCCAGGCGGGGCGATAAGGGGCGGATGGCTTCGAAGGTCTGCTCCTCGATGTCGAAGCCCAGCTGGGCGGAGAAGCGCACAGCGCGCAGCATGCGCAGGGCGTCTTCCGTGAAGCGCTCCGCGGGATCGCCCACCGCGCGGATCAGGCGGCGCTCCAGGTCGTCCAGGCCGCCGAACAGGTCCACGACGCCGGTCTCCGGCGCATAGGCCATCGCGTTGATGGTGAAATCCCGGCGCGCCAGGTCCTCGGCCAGGGAGGAGACGAAGCGCACGGAATCCGGATGGCGGCCGTCGCTGTAGGCGCCGTCCGTGCGGTAGGTGGTGACCTCGTAGGCCTCTTTCCCCTGCATGACCGTCACGGTGCCGTGCTGCAGCCCGGTATCCACGGTCCGCCGGAACAGGCGCTTGACCTCCTCCGGGCGCGCGGACGTGGTGATGTCCCAGTCGCCCGGTGTGCGGCCGATCAGGGAATCCCGGACGCAGCCTCCGACGACGAAGGCTTCAAATCCGGCTTCCCGCAGGGTATTCAGGATGGCGGCCGCCCGCGGCGGCAGGGGGATCGGCTGAGTGGGCTGCATGGTAAAATCTCCTTATGGAGGCAGTATAGCATATTTTTTCAAAAAGTGCTTGCATTTTCTGAAGACTGTGGTAGAATAGCAAACGTTCGGGGCATTAGCGCAGCTGGGAGCGCGCCACACTGGCAGTGTGGAGGTCAGGGGTTCAAGTCCCCTATGCTCCATAAAAAGACGGCCGGAAGGCCGTTTTTTTGTGGAGCAGGGACTTGAACCCCGGGGTTTCCCTCCAGGGACTAGGCCCTGTTAGGGCCGTCGCAAGTCCCCTATGCTCCATGAAAAGGGGCGGTTCGTATCGTAAGATGGAACGCCCCTTTTCAATGTAATTCGCTCCTGGCAGAGCGAGTGAAAGGCTGCTACGCAGCATGAAATGGGCATTGCCCATGAAATGCCGACGCATGGATAAGAGCGAATTTCATTTCATATCGAGCGAAGCGAGATATTTCATTCTTCATCATTCATCATTCATCATTCATCCCAATTAAAGGAGCATTATGAAGGAAAACAAACTGCGGGAGATGTCCCTGGAGTTTTCTGTTGGAATAATCCAATTATGCGAATCCGTTAAAGGCCATGCGTCTCTGGTCAATCAGCTGGAGCGGTCGGGCACATCTGTCGCGGCCAATATCCATGAGGCAAATTATGCTCACAGCAGGGCGGATTTTATTGCGAAACTTCAGATAGCCCTGAAAGAATGCTTTGAAACGGAATACTGGCTGGAGTTGTTCCAATTGACGCAGATCGGAAACCCGGACAGAGAAAAAGAATTACTTCATCAGTGCGGGACTATCCGCCGTCTCCTCATCGCCTCCCTGAACACCGCCAAGGGCCGCAAATAAATCTACACCTCCTTTCTTTCTGCATAAAATTACGCTTGCCATACTCGCCGCTTTGCTTTATAATGTCAGAAAATGTTTTTCCTGTTTTTATTAATCAAACCGTAAACGTACGGGGAGGTACCTGCATGATCGCCTGTTCTGACAGACTTGAATACGTCCATTCGGACATCCGCGGCCCTTTATATCAGGAGGCTCTCCGCATGGAAGCGGAGGGGACGCCCGTTTTAAAACTCAATACCGGGAATCCGGCGCGGTTCGGGTTCCAGCTGCCGGTGTCGGTGCGGCGCGCGCTGACGCAGCATATTGATGAGGCGGTGCCGTACTGCGATGTAAGGGGCATGCAGGCGGCGCGGGACGTGATCTGTACGTACCATATCGGGAAGGGGCTCAAGGGGGTCCGGCCGGACGATATTTTCATCGGCAACGGCGTCAGCGAGATGGCGTCCATGCTGATGGAGGCGCTGATCGGGACCGGTGATGAGATCCTGCTCCCGTCGCCGTGCTATTCGCTGTGGAGCAACAATACGTATCTGTGCGGCGGCGTGCCGGTATTTTACCGCTGTGATCCGGCGGATCACTGGAATCCGGACCTGGAGGACATGGAGCGGAAGATCACGCCGAAGACCAAGGCCGTGCTCGTGATCAATCCCAATAACCCGACCGGCGCGCTGTACAGCCGGGAGACGCTGCTGGGGATCACGGAGTTGGCGCGGCGCCATCATCTGGTGATCCTGGCGGACGAGATCTACGACCGGCTGGTCATGGACGATCTGGTGCACGAATCGCTGGCGGCGCTGGCGCCGGATCTGCCCTGCGTCACGTTCAACGGGCTGTCCAAGAGCCATATCATCTGCGGGTTCCGCTGCGGGTGGATGATCTTCAGCGGGCCGCAGGAGGAATTGAAAGAAGTCCGGGACGGGGTCATGAAGCTGGCGGCGATGCGGCTGTGCGGCAATGCGCTGACCCAGCTGGTCATCCCGGCGGCCCTCGCGGACAGCGCGTCTACGCAGGCGATGCTGGTGCCCGGCGGGCGTCTGTATGAGCAGCGCGGGGCCACCTGCCGCGGTCTGGACCAGATCGACGGTGCGTCCTATGAGAAGAACGACGCGGCCTTCTACCTGTTCCCGGCGCTGGACCAGGAGCGCTTCCGCTTCGAGAATGCGGGCGATTTCTGCATGCGCTTCCTGCACGAATGTCACGTGCTGGTGATCCCCGGCCCGGGCTTCGACTGGCACGAGGACCTGCGCTTCCGCATCGTGATGCTGCCGGAGCTGGCGGCGCTCGCGGAAGCCATGGCGAAAATGGGCGAGTTCGTGCAGCGGTACAGACGGTAAGTTTTTTCGGAAATATTATAGACAATTTTGCGGCGATATCGTACAATCACGGCAAAGGAGGTGCTAATATGGGCCTTTTATCGAGTTTTTTTAAGAAAGTAGCGGAAGAAACGGCGGATGATCTGTCCAAGAAGGAAGCCAAGAAAGTGGGCAGCCTCTTCTCGCAGGCGATCTCCGACATCGTGGATCAGGGCAAGAAGGCGGATCAGGAACTGGCCGCGCATCAGCAGAACGCGCCGTCGTCCGTTTCGGAAGCCGTGCATGAAGCGGTGAATGAAGCGGCGGAAGAAGGCGAAGTGACGATCCCCGGCAATTCCTGGGGTCCTACGATGCCGCTGGAAGAGTGCCAGTTCAACTTCCCCGGACCGTACACCGCGTACTTTGAGAAGATCCTAGGCGAAGAATTCTCCGCGTTCCGCCTGAACAAGGAAATGATCCCCAGCGGCCGCGGCGCCATCTACACGCTGCTGGACGGCGAAAAGAGAGCGCTGGTGCTGGAGGTGCTGAACAGCAGCTCCGTGCGAAACAAACTGCGCAAGACCTGCCGCATGAGCGGCACGCCTTACGTGCGTCTGTATCACGATCACGACGGCTGGTGGAACACCCGCGCCTACGTCGTAGAACGCTGCAAAAAGGCGATGGCGGGCGAATAATCCACCCGTGCCGATCCCTTTATCAAAAACGGAGACAGGGGGAGCCCCGCTTCCCCGCTCCTTTTTGGCGGAAAGAGAACGCCTGGCGCCTGGGGCGGACCCGGCCCGGACCATCCTTACGGCTTCTCAGGCAGCCGGTCCCGGTACGGTCCCGTACATCCAAGAATTTTCTTGGATTTAATGATTTCTCTTTCCGCTTTTTTATGTGATTCTGCCTATGTCTCTGCTGGACCGCCTCCCGGACCCTTCGGCCTGGGAGAAATTTTACGAATACAAGACGTCGCTGGCCTGCCCGAAGGATTTCGCGAAAGAACTGCGGACCTTCATCGATGAGCAGGCTTATCTTTCTGTCTGCGAAAGCATCCGCGCCGGCGAAGCGTTCCCGCTGCCGCGCAAGGCGGTCATCAGCAAGCAGTATTCGCAGAAAAAACGCACGGTCTACATCTATCCCCGCCGCGAAAACATCGTCCTGAAACTCCTGACCTACCTGCTGCTGCGGAATTATGACCGCCTTTTCAGCCGCGGGCTGTATTCGTTCCGCCCCGGCCGTTCCGCCAAGGACGCGGTGCGCATGCTGCAGCGGAAACTGCGCGGCCGCCGCTGGTACGCCTACAAAGCGGATATCAGCGATTATTTCAACTCCCTGCCCGTGGACCGGTTCCTGCCCGTGCTGAAAGAAGCGGTGGGAGAGGACGAGGCGCTGTACGCGTTCCTGAGCCGCCTGCTGGCCGAGCCGCGGGTGCGCGACGGGCGGGACATCATCGAAGAGCAGAAGGGGATCATGGCGGGCACACCGCTCGCGTCGTTTTACGCGAACCTGTACCTGAAGGATCTGGATGCGCATTTCGCCGCCACGGACATCCCGTACGCGCGCTATTCCGACGACATCATCCTGTTCACGGAGACGCGGGAGGAGGCGGAAGCGCAGGCGGCGTATGTACGAAGTTTTCTGGCGGAAAAGGGCCTGCGCATCAATCCGAAGAAGGAGACCTTCTTCAGCCCGGACGACGGCTGGATCTTCCTGGGCGTCTGCTCCCGCGGCGGCGTCACGGACATCGCCCCGGTCTCCCTGCAGAAACTGAAGGCCAAAATGCGCCGCAAGACGCGGGCTCTGAAACGCTGGCAGGAGCGCAACGGCCTGGAAGAAGAAAAAGCCGCCAAGGCCTTTATCCGCGTTTTCAACCGCAAACTCTTCGAAAGTCCCGGCGACAACGAACTCAGCTGGAGCCACTGGTTCTTCCCCGTGATCGATACCGCGGAGAGCCTGCAGGTCATCGACCGCTACGCCCAGGACTGCCTGCGCTACCTTCTGAGCGGCAAGCGTACGAAAGCGCGCTTCAACGTACGGTACGAGGACCTGAAAAGACTGGGATACCGCAGTCTGGTGCACGAATACTACAAGAGGGAAGAGGAAAATAAATAAGGGCGGACGTTTTCGTCCGCCCGAATGGGATACGGGGACGGTTTCCGTCCCGTTTTTTATGCCTGCCTGTCAGTCGGCGGGGGCGATATCGAACCGGTATCCCTCCGCCGTCTGCGTGAAGGAGACCGCCTGTTCCGTGCTTTCGACCCGGCCCGGGTCTTCCAGCGTCAGTGTGACGCTCTGGCCGGATGAGACGGTCACCTGGTATGTTTCGTGCGCGGGCAGCACGATGCGGATCATGCCCGCCCACAGGCCGTTCGGGACCTGATATTCCGTCTCCGCCGGCAGGTCGTCCTCTACGGCGGCGATCAATTCCGAGCCCTGCCGCACCGTGACTTTCGTCCCGGACGAGATCGTCAGGACGTAATATTTGCCGTCCAGCGGGACGCTGACAGGATCGGATACGTAATTCGGATCCATCGCACGCAGATAGGCCAGGCAAAGCTCCGGATAGTGCGCGCTGGAAACGGCCTTCAGGTTGTTGAGCGAGAGCAAGGTGGGGAACATGTAGAATCGGTTGAGCAGGGTGGAGAACAGGGCGTTCACCAGGTCGATCACCGTTTTTTCGATCGCGGCCAGTTCCGTGTCCAGGCCCATGCGCAGGAGGGCGCGGTGGATGATGGGGGCGGCGTCCTGCCTCAGACGGCTCCGGTTGTGCATCAGATCGTCGGTCAGGACGGAGATTTCGTCGGTCATGAGAAGCTCCCGCGCGAACTGCAGGGCGATGTCCTTCAGCGAAGCGGAGGTGTTTTTTCGCGCATACGCGAGGCGGAACAGATCCCGCAACCCGTCCTGCAGCGACGCGGTATAATCCTCCCGGCTCCCGATGGTTTCCGCAAAGGCTGTCAGCAGTTCGTCCAGATACTGCGCCTGCGTCCAGTTCCGGACCGAGCCGCTGGATGAAAGCGATACCTTGAAGCCGCTGAACTTGCCGGAATCGTAGACGGAGAAGTCGGAGATCCGGTAGATGCCCCAGTCGCCGAAGGAGCGGAGCCGGCTGTACTGCTGCCGGACGGTCTCCAGCGACTGGTCGAAATGCAGGTCGCTCAGCTCCGTGGGGAGCAGGATCTCGCGCCCGAAGCGGGTGAAGCCCATCGCCGTCATCGGCACCTTGGGCACCGGGTCGTTGGGGTTGATGATGCAGAAAATATTGCTGAACGTGTCGCTCTTCGCGTAACGGCTCTCATCGAGCGGCGCGCCCTGCGGCGCTTCGAAGCAGTAGCTGTACAGGTCTTCTTTGGCCAGCTGCACGGCATCGCCCAGGAATGGCACACCGTCGCGGATGAATTCGTCCAGGCGGCCGCTGGCGACGTTGCAGGCGGCGCCGGCCCGGGAATAGCCGCTGATCCACATCTTGATCCGGCCCTGCAGCCCGTTGCTGCTCACATAGTTCTTCAGCTCTCCCAGAATGATCTCACTGGCCTCGTAGAAACCCTTGTGATATCCGCCGGCATCCGTTTCCGTCCCGATCGTGAAATTCGAGGCCCATTCGCTTTCGTAATTGGCGCCCCGCAGGCCGACGGCCAGCAGCGTGGCGCCGTCCAGATCCTTCCGCCCGATCATCACGCCGAACGAGTCCGTCCCCGGTTTTTCGTGGAAAAACGCGTTGGCCGTGATATCCCGGAAGCCCAGTTCCTCCAGCAGTTCCTCGCCGTTCACATAGCGGTGGTCGTAGCGGTAATCCTCGATCGACGCAAAGCTGGACATGGCAAAGGAGAGGGACGCGGTGGCCAGCGACGCATTGTATTCCGTGGAAGGACGGCGGAAGAAACCATCCGTGTAATACATGTAGCTTTCTTCGTCCATCGTCCCGCTCTGATAGGTGAAGGAGACCTTTTTCAGCGGGGAGGACGCGCAGGAACTCATCAGCGAGGCGCAGAGCAGCAGCAGGCAGAGCAGCCCGGACAGCAGTCTGTTTTTGCGGACAGTGCGGTCAGTTTTCTTCATCACAGACCTCCTGCCAGAACGATGCCGGCCGCCAGAAGGTAGCCGAAACACAGGGCGAACAGGTAATACCCCATGGTGAGCGCGTCCACGGCGCGGTTCCACGGCCCCTTGTGCGGATGGTAGAACAGGATGAGCGGGATCAGCAGGAGCAGGTCCGTGGTCTGGCCCCAGCCGAAATCGACGGCGCGCGCGCTGCGCCCCATCAGCGCGTTGACCGCGACGATCAGCACGATCAGCCCGCAGGTCAGACCGTTCTTGACCCAGATGAACCGATTCCCGTTGAAGATCCGGCGGGCGTTCTCCGTCCCGTAGCGGTGCTCGTAGAACAGGCGCAGGAAGAAGAGCATGAACAGATAGCCGACGCACAGCACGGAGAACGCGATCTTTTCCTCATTCAGCAGCAGCCGCAGCATGAGCGGGAGCTCGTGCCCGAAAAACTGCACCGAGCCCTTGGCGATCACGTGCGCGCCGAAGATCACCGCCACCGGGATCAGCGAGCAGAGCCGGTACGCGAGCAGGCGCTTCCGCGTCCGCACGAAGCGGGGCGTGAAGAACAGGAACAGCATGATCACAAAATACAGGCAGATCGTCCCGAACATGTTGGGCGGCGTGAAGCCCGCGGCCATCTGGTAGAGCGGCGAACTGCTTTCGGACAGATAGGACAGGATGCTGTACTCCAGCGCGAACAGGCCCAGGTACAGGAGCAGGTACATAAAGATCTTGCCCATGACCCGCATGTCGTCCAGGAACGTGTCGAAATCCAGGAAGTACAGCAGGAACATCCCCAGATAGAAGTAATTCATGAACTGGGTGTTGAGCGTGCCGGCGGTGGTCAGGTCCAGATTCCCCACCCCGATGAAGACGAACGCGTAGGTCACGATCCGCATGGAGGACAGCAGCAGGATCGTGCTGCCGATCAGGGAAAGCAGTGTGTCCGGCAGGAACGGCGTCAGGCGCAGGTCGGTCTTCGGCTCCGCGCGCTTCGCGTAGCGGACCAGGTTGTAGTTGGTCATCGGGGTCCGGCGGACGCCGTTTTTCGTCCCGTAGATCAGCGAATAGATCAGGCAGAACAGGACGATGAGCGCCAGACAGCCGCCGCCGATCATGAAGATGAGGGAGCGGATGAAGCGGTAGTTGTACGCCTGGTAAGCCCCGATGCCGTCGCGGCTCAGGTTGTCAAAACCGAGATCCATCCCCAGGCGGGAATGGATCAGCGCTTCGATGTCGCTGTCAAAGGTGTCGATCCGGCTCAGCAGGATGGCGTTCAGCTCTTCAGTCAGCGCCGGGTCGGCGATATAACTGATGCGGCTGCGCAGATCCTTCACGACAGGGACCGGCCCGTTCCGGTCGATGACCGCTTCGTAGGTCTGGTTGGTGGCGTAATCGGAGTAGCCGGCGGAAACCGTGCCGGGCGCATCTTCGTTCAGGGAGATGAGATAAGAGAGGCGGCCTTCGTCCGTCCAGTGATGGACCGTGAAATCGATGTTGTAGGGGAAGGAATCGTCAGGGTCCGCCTTGATGGAGACCATCTTGCTGTTCCCTTCCACGCTGTAGACCTCATAGCGCGCGATGCTCCCGCTCGGGGACAGCGTGAAACCGCCCTCGTTCCGCACGCCGTCCAGGACCTCTTTCAGCACGATCGATGCGTCCTCCATCGGTTCTTCCCGGCAGCGGCCGTACTCCCGGATCCCGTAGGACAGGCAGCCGAGCAGGGCGAAGATAAGCAGGCAGAGGAAGACGCGGAAGGGCGCGGCGCCCAGCATGTTGAAGAAAATGACGCTGATCTTCAGCCGCTCCTTTTCGGGCAGGTCTTCCGGATAAGAGGAGATGCCCTCGCAGTACGGCTGGTAATCTTCACCGAGATACGCGGAGACCTTGGCTTTGGTCCGTCTGCCGGGCTTGAGATAGCCGGATTCCATCAGGCGGTAGTGGAGCGGGAGGATCTTCAGCGAGCGCGCGAATTTCCGGCGGCTCAGGCCGCTTTTCATCCGCGCTTCGTACAGGACGATGTTGTAGGAGGCGCGGGTGACCGCGCGGCGGTAGCTTTTGATGCGCCGGGTGCGGGAGCGGGACTTGTTGGATTTGGCGGATTTGCCGGCTTTGCTGCGTCCCATGGTCAGATCTCCCGGGCGCGCAGGGAGACTTCCCCGGCGTAGACAGTCTCGCGGCGGCCGTCTTCGTAACGGACGGTGAGGCCGAAATCATCGGACAGGGATTCGGCGAAGGCAGGGGTGACCTGATCGCCGGTGAGAATATTGACGGCGTGGCCCAGCGTGGCGCAGCGGGCCTGATAGTAGGCCAGGAAAGCGGGATCCTCCGACAGGAAGCCCGCGTAAGCGTCGTCCAGCGCGTTGATCAGGGCGGCGCAGAGCGCGTCGCGGCGGGGCGCCGTGCCCGTGGCCATTTTCAGGCTGGCCGCGATTTCCCGGATGTCCTCCGGGAAGTCCTCGGGGGCCTGGCCGGTGTTGATCCCCATGCCGGTGAGCATGTACTGGATGGCGCCGCTTTCGCTTTCCAGCGCCATTTCGGTCAGGATGCCGCAGAGCTTTCTGCCTTCCCACAGGATGTCGTTAGGCCATTTGATGACAGGCGAAAAACCGCAGACCTCCTCGATGGCGCGGCAGACCGCCACCGCGGCGTAGGCGGTGAAACGGGAGGCGCGGAGCGGGGAGATGTCCGGGAAATAGAGGCCGGTCAGGTACAGGCCAAGGCCGGCGGGCGAATAGAAACTGCGGCCGCGGCGGCCCCGGCCCCCGGTCTGTTCCTCCGCCGCCAGATAGTAATTCTGGCTGCGGTCGGGCACGGCCAGCGTCTTGGCGCGGTCGTTGGTGGAGGTGATGGTGGGGAAGCAGAGCAGGCTGTCGCGATGGTCGTTTTTGAGCAGCGGCAGGATGCTGCCCGGGGTCAGGCGGTCCGGGGCGGCGGTCAGGCGGTAGCCCCGGCGCGGCGCGGCTTCGATCTCGTAGCCGTCCTTCTGCAGCGCCTGCACGGCTTTCCACACGGCCGCGCGGGTCACGCCAAGCTGCCGGCTGACGGAGGCGCCGGATATATATTCCCCGATATGCTGCGTGAGCAGGGCCAATAACTGTTCTTTCATGGTGAATTAATTTTATCACAATCCGCACAGGATTGTAAACGGGATATTGTCAGGGGTTGACAAAAAATAAAAACAGCGTTATTGTAAACCTCGTAGAATAAATGGTTTACAATCTGCCGGGAGGAACCCGATGAAAAAAACGAACGTCTACCAGATGGTCCTGACCGCTCTGTTCGTCGCCCTGACCGCCGTCGGGGCGTTCATCCGCATCCCGACGCCCACGGTGCCGTTCACGCTGCAGATCCTGTTCGTTTTCCTGGCCGGGATCCTGCTGGGCCCGGGCCGCGGCGCGCTGTCCCAGCTGATCTACGTGCTGCTGGGGCTGGTCGGCGTGCCGGTTTTCACGGGCGGCGGCGGGTTCGGATACGTCTTCCAGCCCAGTTTCGGGTTCCTGCTGGGGTACATCGGCGGGGCGGCCGTGACCGGCTGGATCGCGCGGGCTGGGAAGCCGTCGATCCTGCGGACCGTGCTGGCCTGTGTCGCGGGCCTGGCTGCCATTTACGCGGTCGGCCTGCCGTATATGGCTTGGGTGCTGAACGTGCATCTGGAGAAGAACCTGCCCGCTTCGTATATCATCACCAACGGCATGCTGGTCTTCCTGCCCTGGGACGGCGTCAAGGTGGCGGCCGCGGCCGCGCTGGCAAAGATCCTGCAGCCGGTGATGAAGCGGCTGGGCAGCGGGTAAGTTTCCGGTTGAAAAAACAGAAGAAATCGGCTACAATAAAAAGCGTGCTCCGGATGCATGCTTTTTTGCTGTAGGAGAGGAAGAGGATGGGATGAAGATCGGCGTATTTTTATCTTCCCGGATGGGGAAAACCGACGCGTACCGCAGACTGACCGAAGAACTGGGCCGCTGGCTGGTCCGGAACGGCCATGAACTGGTCTACGGCGGCGAAAACTACGGCCTGATGGCCGTGCTCGCGGATACCGTACTGGCCGAAGGCGGCCGCGCCGCCGGCGTGATCCCGAACCTCTCGCCCATGAAGGAAAACGCGCATCCCGGCCTGCAGGAATACCATTACGTCCTGAGCATGGCGGAGCGCAAGTCTCTGATGATTCAGCTGGCGGACGGCTTCATCGCCCTCCCCGGCGGCATCGGCACCCTGGACGAATTTTCCGAAGTCCTCTGCCTCAACGCCATCGGCGCCCTGGACAAACCGCTGGTCCTCCTCGGCACCGGCGGGTACTATGAGCCCTTCCGGGCCGTGCAGGAGAAGATCCTCGAAGAGCGGATGGCGGACGAATCCTCGTTCGAGCGGTTTCTGATCACGGAGGACCTGGACGAAGCCGGGCGGTTTTTGACCCGGAAATAAAAATCTGACAGGGGGACGGTTCCTTTGTCAGAAAACCTGACAAAGGAACCGTCCCCCTGTCAGA
>JAFRNR010000026.1 GCA_017430085.1 Lachnospiraceae bacterium
GATATTCCGGCAGCCAGCATACGGCGGAATGGAAACCGCCCCAAACGGGCTTTTCGATTACTACTTTCACTGTTTCCCGTCCATCGATCATTTTGCTCTCCGAATGAACGATTTCCGTTTCATCGCTCAATGTCATGAATGGATAAATCATGCTTCGCTTCCTCCTTTTTGAAGCGTATGCCCGCGAACCGTCACGCAAGGATGATCCAATATCGCTGTTCGGTTTCGCCGTCCTCGTTGACGAATTCGTTTTCCAGCACACCGCCGTTTCGGATGATGGTTTTGGCGGAAGCCGCGTTCTCCTTGTCGCAGGTCATGAGCACCCGGTCAATCCCCAGCTTTTTGCATTCCATCAAGGCCAGGCGCACGATTTCCGTGCCGTAGCCCTTTCCCCGCTCGCTGGGCCGGATGCCGTCGCCGATATGCCCGCCCGTTTGAAGCAGCGTGTCATTCAGGTAATGCCGGATGTTTACCGCGCCCAGCAGCCGGTTCCTGCCCTCGTCCAGCAGGAAGAACACCGAATCGGGCACCCGGTTTTCCGTGGGCGCTTTCAGCTCCAATTGCTCCAGATAATGGTCAAAATCATGGCAATCATTTTTGAAAATCGCCCAGGGAGAACCGTCCCCGTAACCCACCTGCGGGCCGCCGGAATACCGGCCCGCGCCTTTACTCCACCAGTTCGATCCGTCCCTCGACGTGCGCGTCGAGGCGGTCGTGCGTGGCGAAATATTCTTCGATGATGTTATTCACGGACACCGCGATCACGCGGGGCCGCGCGACGGCTTTCACTTCCACCAGCGGGACGCCCAGGAACTCGTCAAAGTTCGTGTAGTGGTAGTTCTGCAGCGCGATCTTCAACTTCATGTCGTCCGTGACGTCCTTGCCGCGGAACTGCAGCTGCTCCAGCACGCGCGTCGTTTTGTTGTAGCGGATGTGCACGCCGTTGGAGAACTGATAGAATTCGGTCTCGCCCAGCCAGGCGTCGTCCCGCATGATGTGTTTGATCATGCGGCGGAACTGCGCGCCCGTGACGGTGACCATCCAGAGACAGTCGTCGAACGGTGTGTTCTCCACCATGTCCTGGTACTCGATCAGCGGACCGAGTTCCTTCTTACGGATGCTGCCGGAGCCCATCATCATAATGTCGAAGCTGCTCTCCCACTGGAGGGCGTCCGTGTACAGGTTGCCCATCTCCGTCTCCTGCTCGCGGGACGGATGGGTCAGCCGGCGGGCCCAGCGGGTGATCACGCGCTTGTATTTGCTGTCCGTTTCGGTGCGGTAGCTTTCCAGCAGTTCTTCCATCACCTCGTCCTTCAGCGCGGTCTTTTCATTGATGGGCACACAGGTCCAGTCCAGTTTCTGGATGTTCTTGCGCATGCCGTCGTAGATCAGGTCCAGGCGGCCGATGATCCCGGTGCCGGTGCCGGCCTGGACGATCGGGATGCCGTTCACCACCTCCGGCGCCTCCATGAACGTATGCGAGTGGCCGCCGATGATCAGGTCCACGCCGCAGCCCGGATCCAGCGCTTCGGCCAGCTCGCGGTCCTTCTCCAGCCCGATATGGGTCAGCAGGATGGTCAGGCTGGTCTTGGTGGTGCGGTAGTTGTCGCAGATCACTTCAACCTCGCGCGCCGCCGCCTTCACGTCCACGAAACTCCCGATGATGCGCTCCTGGCGCGTGGAGGCCAGCACTTCCTCGGTCAGGATGCCGATGAAGAGGATCTTCATCCCGTCGATCTCCACGTTCAGGTACGGCTGGAAAAGCCGGGCATTGTTCATGGTGACGAACAGGTTGGCGTTGATGATCGGGAAGCGGGCGCATTTTTCCAGGAACAGCAGATGCGCCAGGCCGTAGTCCACCTCGTGGTTGCCCACGGTGGCCACGTCGGGCCTGAGCACGTTCATCAGGTCGATGGTGGAAAGGCCTTCGTATTCGGAGTCGATGACGGAACCGCGGAACATGTCGCCCGCGTTCACGTACAGGACGTTTTCCTCCTGCTCCCGGACTTTGTTGATGTAACCGGACAGGCGGGGCAGGCCGGCGGTCTCCAGGCCGTCAGCGCCGGTACGGGGGAGGAAATCGCCGTGCATGTCGTTGGAATGCAGGATGGTCAGTTTCTTCATGCGTGCCATGGGGAACCTCCTTGGGGGAAATCTGACAAAGGAACCGTCCCCTTGTCAGATTGCGGTTTGCTCTTTACTGCAGTTTTTCCTTGCCGCCCATGTACGGCCGCAGCACCTCCGGGATCAGCACGCTGCCGTCAGCCTGCAGGTTGTTCTCCAGGAAGGCGATCAGCATGCGGGGCGGGGCCACCACCGTGTTGTTCAGCGTGTGGGGCAGGTAGGTGCGGCCGTCCGCGCCTTTGACGCGCATCTTCAGGCGGCGGGCCTGGGCGTCGCCCAGGTTGGAGCAGGAGCAGACCTCGAAATATTTCTGCTGGCGGGGGCTCCAGGCCTCGATATCGCAGGACTTGACCTTCAGATCCGCCAGGTCGCCGCTGCAGCATTCCAGCTGGCGGACGGGGATGTCCAGGCTGCGGAACAGTTCCACGCTCCAGCGCCACATCTGCTCATACCACTTCATGGAATCCTCGGGCCTGCAGACCACGATCATCTCCTGCTTTTCAAACTGGTGGATGCGGTAGACGCCGCGCTCCTCGATGCCGTGGGCGCCCTTTTCCTTGCGGAAGCAGGGGCTGTAGCTGGTCAGCGTCTGCGGCAGCGTGTCCTCCGGAATGATCTGGTCGATGAATTTGCCGATCATGGAGTGCTCGCTGGTCCCGATCAGGTACAGGTCCTCGCCCTCGATCTTGTACATCATCGCGTCCATGTCGGACTGGCTCATGACGCCCTCCACCACGTTGCCGTGGATCATGAAGGGCGGGATGCAGAAGGTGAACCCCTTGTCGATCATGAAATCCCGCGCATAGGCGATAACCGCCTCATGCAGGCGGGCGATGTCGCCCATCAGGTAGTAGAAGCCGTTCCCGGAAACGCGGCCGGCGGCGTCCATGTCGATGCCGTGGAAGCGCTCCATGATCTCCGTGTGGTAGGGGATGGGGAAATCCGGGACGAGCGGCTCGCCGAAGCGCTCCACTTCCACGTTTTCGGAGTCATCTTTGCCCAGCGGCACAGAGGGGTCGATGATATTGGGGATCAGCAGCATCTTTTTGTGCAGCGCCGCTTCCACCTCGCGCTCGCGGGCGGTCAGCTCGTCGATGCGGGCGCCGTCCGCGGAGACTTCGGCCTTCACCTTCTCCGCTTCGTCGCGTTTGCCCTGGCCCATCAGCTTGCCGATCTCCTTGGACAGGCGGTTGCGGGTGGCCCTGAGTTCTTCCACTTCCTGCTTGACGGCGCGGTTTTCCGCGTCCAGCGCGATGACTTCGTCCACCAGGGGGAGCTTCGCGTCCTGGTATTTGTTCCGGATGTTCTGTCTTACCGTTTCCGCGTTGTCGCGGATGAATTTGATGTCCAGCATGGTTTTTGTCCTTATATGTTGATAGATTGATAACTTCCGGCGTTCCGGCGGAATTGCTGGCGGTACTGGCCGGGGCTCACGTCCATGAGTTTGTGGAACGTGGAGATGAAATTGGAATTGTTCTTGAATCCGGCGTTCCGGCCCGATTCCTGCACGGAGCAGCCCCGGCGCAGGAAATCCGCCGCATACCGGATCCGCACCGCCGCGATATACTGGCCCACGCTGATCCCGGTGGCCGCCTTGAAGATGCGGCAGAGGTAGTGCTTGTTGTAAAAGAACTTCTCCGCCACTTCCTCCAGGCTCAGGCTGCCCGCGGGATTATCCCGGATATAGCGGACGATAGGGCTGATGCGCCCGAAGTTTTTATCGCCCTCCTGCTCCGGCGTCCGCAGGTCATGGCCGCCCTCGCGGCTCAGCTCGCCCAGCCGGACAAGGAGTTCCAGAAACGCCAGATTCCGCCGGAGGTCCGCGCCGAACGCATCCGGTCCGGCCAAGCAGGCCCGGAACAGCGGTTCCGTTTCCCGGATCTCCGCCTCGTTCAGGCAGAGCGCCCCGGCGCCTTCCCCGCGGAAGATCTCCAGCAGGTCCGTGCTCCCGCCGCAGAACGGCCGGACGGCTTCCGGATCGAAGCGGATGACGGTCCTCGCATATTCCGCGCCGGGCAGCGCCACCGACATGTGCAGCACGCCCGCCGGGATCAGCAGTACCGTCCCGCGGCCGGCCCGGATCATCTCCGCTTCCCGCAGGACCGTGCACGTCCCGCCGGTCACGAATACGATCTCACAGGAATCATGGAAACGGAACGGCTCCGTCTCCCTGGCCACGTCTCTCTTCAGTTCTGCTTCAAACAGGCCTTTCATCCCGGCTCCTCGTATCCGGCGGTAGTCAACATATTACACAAAACCCCCGCCTTTGGCAAGGATTTTTTTGTAAATTTTGTTGAAATTATCCGCTCTTCTGATAAGATGACAGAGGGACGGTTCTTTTGTCATCTTTTGGCAGGCCGTTAGCCTGACAGAGGGACGGTTCCTTTGTCAGAATTTGACGGGCCGTTGACACAACGGCCCCTACGCAGCGAGGCGGTTCCTTTGTCAGATCTCCTCCCGTTTGAACAGGATTTTTATGAAAGCTTTGATCGCCATGTCCGGCGGCGTCGATTCCAGCGTCGCCGCGTACCTGATGCAGCAGAACGGCTTTGACTGCGCCGGCTGCACGATGAAACTGTATACGAACGAGGACGCAGCCGTTCCCGCCGGGAAGACCTGCTGCACGCTCGACGATACCGAAGACGCCCGCCGGGTCGCCTTCCGCCTCGGCATGCCCTTCTACGTATTCAATTATACCGACGAATTCCGCCGCTGCGTCATCCGCGAATTCGCCGAAGCCTATCAGAACGCGCAGACCCCGAACCCCTGCATCAGCTGCAACCGCTACCTCAAATTCGGCGCGCTGATGGAGCGGGCCCGCGTCCTGGGCTACGACGTCGTGGCCACCGGCCACTACGCCCGCATCCGCTTCGACGGCGAACGCTACCACCTCCACACCGCCGCCTACCTGGAAAAGGACCAGAGCTACGTCCTCTACAGCCTGACCCAGGAACAGCTGGCGCATACGGCCTTCCCGCTGGGTGAACTGAGCAAGGCGGAGGTGCGGCAGATCGCGGCCTCCCTGGACCTGCCCGTGGCGGAAAAAGCGGAGAGCCAGGACATCTGCTTCGTCCCGGACGGTAATTACGCCGCGGTGGTCGAGGCCTGCACCGGCGTGCCGTCCGTCCCCGGGGATTTCGTGACCGAAGACGGCCGCGTGCTCGGCCGCCACAAAGGCATCATCCACTATACCCTCGGCCAGCGGAAGGGCCTCGGGCTCGCCCTGCCCGCCCCCCTGTATGTGATCCGCCTCGATCCGGAGAAAAACCAGGTGGTCCTCGGCCCCTCCGAAGCCCTGTTCCGCCGCGATGTGGCCGTCCGCGACTTCCACTGGATCAGCGGCGAAGCCCCCGCCGGCCCCGTGGAGGGCCAGGCCAAGCTCCGTTATCGCCAGAAAGCCGCCCCCGTGACGGCCTTCCCGCAGGACGACGGCTCGGTCCTGCTCTTATTCGCAGAGCCGCAGCGCGCCCCGACCCCCGGCCAGTCCGCCGTCCTGTATCAGGGCGACGAGGTTTTGGGCGGCGGGATCATCGAGTTATAATAAGCTTTGAGCCGCATGCCTGCAGAGGTGATATGATGCCCAGCCTTATTGACGAATATGTTGAAAATATAGCAAAGATGAAGTTATCACCAGATGATTACTGTGATAAGATAAAGGTGAAAAATCATAATAGGATTTCTGTTCGAAACAGGAAAATAGCTGCTATAATCAATACTAAGAACGAAGATCTTAAGGATGATTTTGCAAACCTTCTTAATTCGGCTGATCACGACACAAGATTAAGGGTTGCCCATCATATTTTGGAGATAATGACCTATGACAAAGCAATAAGGATTAAAGCGCTGGAAATAATAGAAGAGGAATCAAAGAACAGTAAGGATGAGGTTGATCGTTTTGGACAAAAGATATGGCTTCAAGACTACTATAATACGCATCCTGAAGATGTAAAACAATGATTATGACAACTTTAGTTTTTTAGCTGAAATGGATACCGTGAACCTTTTGAATAATAGAGCGAAATAACTGTTTTTTATCATAAAGGGGAATCAAGTCATGTGTTATTTTCTATACGGTTCATTATCTGGAGATGTTTCTGAGTCAGAATATGTCGATGTTAAGAATCAATATGGCGTAAAAATCTCGCTTGGAACTAAGCAATTTGATTGCAGATCTTTCTGTTCTTCCCGGTGCTAAACAGATCAACATTTGCAAAACATGGGCGGGAAAACAGAATAAAAAAGAAATAAAGATGAAACTCAGCGATACAGATTTGCCGATATTTCTTGCTGATTTGAAAGAAAACATTTTGTATAGTTTAGATATTTAGTGTTTGCAAAATAATTGTGTTGTTCTCTCAGGGCGGCCGCGGCCGCCCGTATTTTTCTTTATTGTTATTAATTGTCTGCTTACCCGTTTGCCCGCTTCACAGGAACAAACTCTACCCGTAAAGTCATCCCCATTCCGCCTGCCAGACGCTGCAGCGTCCGGATGGACGGATTGGCATTCCCATTCTCCAGCTTGCTGATATCACCCTGCGCGATACCGGTCCGTTCCGAAAGTTCCTTTTGTGTCAGCCCCGCCCGGCGGCGGGCATCGATCAGCGCCCGGATCACGGCGCGTTCCGGCTGCAGAGCTTCATATTCCTTGCGGAATTCGGGATCCCGGAGCTGCTCTTCCAAATAATCGTTAAATCTGCTGCTCATTTTCCCGCCCCTTTCGTTCCAGATAATCTTTCCGATATCGTTTTGCTTTATCGGTCTCGCTCCGCGGTGTCTTTTGTGTCTTTTTGATAAAACCGTTGGTCAGAATAATATGCCTGTCATAGTAAAAGAAATACAGGATCCTCGTGATACCGGTCCCCGCTTTGGCCCGCAGTTCAAATATCCCCTCGGATAAATATTTGGAATACGGTTCCCGGAGTTCGTTTCCGTTCTCCTGAAGAAGCACGATCATGCTAACGGTCTTCGCCCGCGTTTTTTTGTCCAGACTTTCCAGAAAGTCTTTCGCAGGCTGTTCTCCGTTCGTTTTTACATAAAAAACAACTGTAAATAATGACATTCATTATTTCTCCTTGTTAATATATAGGATATATCCCATCTTGTCAAGCCGGTTTTATATTTTCCGGCTGTTTTCTTATTCATTTTTAATAGGGAAAATATCAGAAAACAGAATAGAACCGGGGGCGGGCAATGCCCGCCCCGTCGTCATGTTATTTCTCTTCCGGCAGCTCCGGTTCTTCCTCATCCTTGGAGGAATCCCCCTGTCTTACTTTTGCGATGCCGGCCACCTTCACGCCCTTCTCCAGGCGGATCAGCTTCACGCCGGAGGTGATGCGGCCGAGGCGGCTGATGGACTTGATGGTGATGCGGATGATGACGCCTGCATCGGTGATCAGCATCAGTTCCTGCTCGCCCTGGACGGCCTTGGCGCCGACCACGTCGCCGGTCTTCATGTTGATCTTATAGCACTTGACGCCCTTGCCGCCGCGGTTCTGCGGCGTGAATTCGCTCATGTCCGTGCGCTTGCCGATGCCGAGTTCGGACACGATCAGCATGTCCTCGCCCTGGCTGGCCAGCTGCATGGAGACCACCTCGTCGCCCGGGGACAGCTTCATGCCGATCACGCCCATGCTCACGCGGCCCATCGGACGCACGTCAGTCTCATGGAAGCGGATGCACTGGCCCGCGCGGGTCACCAGCAGCACGTCGTCCTGACCGTCGGTGATCTTGACCTCGATCAGCTCGTCGCCTTCCTTCAGATTGATGGCCGCGAGGCCGTTGCTGCGTACGTTCTGGTACTCCGTGAGGGCGGTCTTCTTGGCCATGCCGTCCTTGGTGGCCATCATGAAGTACTTGTCTTCCTCGTAAGTCTTGATCGGAATCACGGCGGTGACTTTTTCGTCCGCGCCGAGCTGCAGCAGGTTCACGATGGCCGTGCCCCGGCTGGTGCGCGAAGCTTCGGGGATATTGTAGCCTTTCAGGCGGTACGTCTTGCCCTTGTTCGTGAAGAACATGATGTAATGGTGCGTCGTGGTCATGAAGAGCTCTTCGATGTAGTCCTCTTCCAGCGTCTTCATGCCGGTGACGCCGCGGCCGCCGCGGTTCTGGGCCCGGAAGTTGGAGATGCTCATCCGCTTGATGTAGCCCAGCGCGGTCATCGCGATGACCGTGGGCTCGTCGGGGATGGTGTCCTCATCCGAGATCTCGCCCGCGTCCGCGCCGATCCGGGTGCGCCGCTCGTCGCCGAACTTCTCCGCGGTGATCAGCAGCTCTTCCTTGATGACGCCCAGCAGCAGGCGCTCGTCGGCCAGGATGGACTTCCACTCCGCGATCTTCTCCATCAGGTCCGCGTACTCCGCTTCCAGCTTTTCACGCTCCAGGCCGGTCAGGGCGCGCAGACGCATGTCCACGATGGCCTGGGCCTGCACGTCGGAGAGCCCGAAGCGGGCGATCAGCCCTTCCTTGGCCAGCTGCACCGTCCGCGCGCCGCGCACGATGCGGATGACTTCGTCGATGTTGTCCAGCGCGATCAGCAGGCCTTCGATGATGTGCGCCCGCTCCTCGGCCTTGTTCAGGTCGTATTTGGTGCGGCGGGTCACCACTTCTTCCTGGTGGTCCAGATACGCGTGCAGCACCTGCTCCAGGTTCATGACCCGGGGCTGTCCCTTGTCCAGGGCCAGCATGATGACGCCGTAAGTGGTCAGCAGTTCGGTGTGCTTGTAGATCTGGTTGAGGACCAGGTTCGGGTTCGCGTCGCGGCGCAGTTCCACGCAGAGGCGGATGCCGTCTTTATTGGATTCGTTCCGCAGCTCGGCGATGCCGTCGATCTTCTTTTCCTTTACCAGGTCCGCGATGTCCTTCAGCGCCTTCTCCGGATTCACGCCGTAAGGCGGTTCCGTGAATACGATGCGGTGCTTGCCGTTGGCCATGGGCTCGATCTCCGACACCGCCTGGATGCGGATCTTGCCGCGGCCGGTGCGGTATGCTTCCTCAATGCCCTGGCGGCCCAGGATCACGGCGCCGGTCGGGAAGTCCGGGCCCTTGATGATCTCCATCAGTTCGTCCACCGTGGTGTCGCGGCCTTCGCGCACCCGGTTGTCGATCATCAGCGCCACGCCGTTCACGACTTCGCGCAGATTGTGCGGCGGGATGTTCGTGGCCATGCCGACCGCGATGCCCGTGCCGCCGTTCACCAGCAGGTTCGGGATGCGGGCGGGCAGGACGGAGGGTTCCCGTTCGGAGCCGTCAAAGTTATCCTCAAAGTCCACGGTGTCCTTGTTCAGATCCGCCACCATTTCCATGGAGATCTTGGACATGCGGGCTTCCGTATAACGGGCGGCGGCGGGGCCGTCCCCGTCGATGGAGCCGAAGTTGCCGTGGCCGTCCACGAGCGGGTACCGGATCGACCAGGGCTGGGCCATGTTGACCATAGACATGTAGATGGAGGCGTCGCCGTGCGGGTGATATTTACCCATCGTATCACCGACGATACGGGCGCTCTTGCGGTGCGGCTTGTCCGGTCCGTTGTTCAGTTCGGTCATGGAGTAGAGGATACGGCGTTGCACGGGTTTTAAGCCGTCGCGCACGTCCGGGAGGGCCCGGGCCACGATGACGCTCATCGCGTAATCGATGTAGAACTCCTCCATGGTCTTTTTCAGGTCCACCTCGTGGATCCGGTCAAAATCAAAGACGGTCTCGTCGATATTGTCGTTTTTCTTCTTCTTCGCCATAGTCTCTCCCTTACACGTCCAGGTTCTTCACGAACCGGGCGTTGGCTTCGATAAACTCCCGGCGGGGCTCCACTTTATCGCCCATCAGGATGTTGAAGGTCATGTCCACCAGCGACGCGGTGTCCTCGTCGATGCACACCTGGCGCAGGATGCGGCGGGACGGATCCATGGTGGTCTCCCACAGCTGTTCCGCGTCCATTTCGCCCAGACCTTTGTAGCGCTGGATGCGCGCGCCGTCCACACCGACCTCGGCCATCAGCTTTTTCTGCTCGTCTTCGCTGTAGGTATACCAAATCTTCTTGTTCTTTTCGACCTTGTACAGCGGCGGCTGCGCCAGATAGACGTGGCCGGTGCGGATCAGTTCCGGCATGAAGCGGTACAGGAAGGTCAGCATCAGCGTCCCGATATGGGCGCCGTCCACGTCGGCATCGGTCATGATGATGATCTTGTCATAGCGCAGTTTATTGATATCGAAGTTCTGCAGGATGCCGGTGCCGAAGGCGGTGATCATGGTCTTGATCTCCGCATTGCCGTAGATTTTCTCCTCGCGCGCTTTTTCCACGTTCAGGATCTTGCCGCGCAGGGGCAGGATGGCCTGGTTTTCCCGGTTCCGCGCGGTCTTGGCGGAGCCGCCGGCGGAGTCGCCCTCCACGATGAAGATCTCGCAGATCTTGGGATCCTTGGACGAGCAGTCCGCCAGCTTGCCGGGCAGGCCGAAGCTGTCCAGGGCGTTGGCGCGGCGCACGTTTTCGCGCGCCTTCCGGGCGCTGTCGCGGGCTTTCTGCGCCAGCAGGGCTTTTTCGCAGATGGCTTTGGCGACCTGCGGATTCTGCTCCAGGAAGTACACCAGCTTTTCGCCCACGATGGATTCCACCGCGGTGCGGGCCTCGGAGTTGCCGAGCTTCTGCTTGGTCTGGCCTTCGAACTGCGGGTCCTCGATCTTGATGGAGATGATGGCGGTCAGGCCTTCGCGGATGTCGTCGCCGGTCAGGTTGGCCATGTTGTCCTTCAGGATCTTGTTCTTCCGCGCGTAGTCGTTGAAGCACTTGGTGGTGGCGTTTTTAAAGCCGGTCAGGTGCATGCCGCCTTCGGGGGTGATGATGTTGTTGACGAAGGACAGCGTGTTTTCGGTGAAGCCGTCGTTGTGCTGGAAAGCGACCTCCACGTAAACACCGTTGTAGGTGCCCTCGATGTAGATTACCTTGTCGTACAGGGCGTTGTTGCTGCGGTTCAGGAAGGTGACGAATTCCTGGATGCCGCCTTCGTAACAATAGGATTTCTCCTTCACTTCCTCGCCGCGCTTGTCGCGGATCGTGATTTTGAGACCTTTGGTCAGGAAGGCGGTCTCGCGCAGGCGGGTCTTTAAGGTATCGAAATCAAAGACCGTATCTTCAAAAATGGTCGCGTCCGGCTTGAAGGTGACCGTGGTGCCGGTATTGGATTTGCGGCAGGTGCCTACCGCCGTCAGTTTGGAGGCCGTATGGCCGCCGTTTTCATAACGCTGTTTGTGGATCACGCCGTCCTGGCGGATCTCCACCTCCAGCCATTCGGACAGGGCATTCACCACGGACGCGCCCACGCCGTGCAGGCCGCCGGAGACTTTATAGCCCCCGCCGCCGAATTTGCCGCCGGCGTGCAGGATCGTGAAGACCACTTCCACGGCCGGGATGCCCGCCTTGGGATGGATCCCCACGGGAATGCCGCGGCCGTTGTCGATGACCGTCACGGAGCCGTCCTTGTTCAGCTCCACCTGGATCTCCGTGCAGAAGCCGGCCAGCGCCTCATCCACCGCGTTGTCCACGATCTCGTAGACCAGGTGGTGCAGGCCGCGGGACGACGTCGTGCCGATGTACATGCCCGGCCGCTTGCGCACCGCTTCCAGACCCTCCAGGATCTGGATCTGGTCCGCTGTATATTCCTGCAGGCCTTCCTGCAATTTACTCATCTCACTCATGTATCATCCTCCGTTAAGGTTCCTTTCGTCACTTTCCATTTTTTGTCCGCCTGCACCTGGCTCCGGACGAAATCGTCCAGGCCCGTGCAGGTCAGGAAGGTCTGGATGCCGCTGATGTGTCCCAGCAGTTTTTCGCGTCTCCCCGCATCCAGTTCGGACAACACGTCGTCCAGCAGCAGGACAGGCGGTTCGCCCAATTTGCGCCGCACCAGCTCGATCTCCGCCAGTTTCATGGACAGGGCGGTGGTCCGCTGCTGTCCCTGGGAACCGAAATGCTTGACGTCGGTGCCGTTTATCATAAATTCCATCTCGTCCCGCTGGGGACCGACGGAAGTGCTGCCCTGGTAAATGTCCCTGTCCCGGCTGAGGAACAGTTTTTCCTCCATGCGGCCCATTTCCGTGCCGGGGACGTAGCGGATGCGCAGGTCCTCCTGCCCGCCCGTTAAGTCCCGGTGGATCCGCCGCACGATCTCTTCCAGTTCTTCCGTGAACACCAGCCGCGCCTGCATCAGCCGCTCGCCGGAAGCGGCCAGCCGCTGGTCATAGGCGTCCAGCAGCGCCGTGAAATCCCGGTCGTTCTTCATTTCCTTGAGCAGGGCGTTCCGCTGGGTCAGGGTCCTTTTGTAGTCCAGCAGATCCCGGGTGTAGGCGCCGTCCAGCTGGCAGAGCTCCACGTTCAGGAAGCCCCGGCGCTCCGCCGGCGCGCTTTTGATGATTTTCAGATCCTCCGGCGAGAAAAAGACCGCGTGGAAATGGCCCAGCAGTTCGGAGATCCGCCGCAGCGGCACGCCGTTGACCAGCGCTTCCCTCGATTTTTCCCGGTTCAGGTGGAATTCGATGAGGGTCGGGATCCCCTGTTTTTCCACTTCCAGCCGGACGTGGGCCTCATCCGAGCCGAAAGCGATCATTTCCCGGTCCTTCGCGCCCCGGTGAGAGGACGCGGTGGCGCACAGATAGACCGCCTCCAGGAGATTGGTCTTACCCTGGGCATTGTCCCCGTAGAGGAGATTGATGCCGGGCGCCGGTTCCATTCGGAGGCCGGAATAACTGCGGTATCGGATCAGGGAAACGGATTTTACAAGCATTTGACCGTGACTTGCTTTCCGTTGTATGCGATCACATCGCCGGGCCGGCATTTGCGCCCCCGGCGGGTGTCCACTTCTCCGTTCACGGTCACGGCGCCGGCCGCAATGACTTCCTTCGCGGCGGCTCCGTTTTCCGTCAGGCCGGCCAGTTTTAAGGCCTGACCCAGTTTGATAAATTCATCTTTGATCGTGATTTCCATGACGGTCCTTCGCCGGCGTTAGCCGCGGCTCACAAAATTCACGGGCAGGATCAGGTAAATGAATGTGCCTTCCTCGTCCCGGATGAAGCCCGGCGCCCGGGAATTGGTCAGGTACAGGTTGATCTTCTCATCTTCCACGGCCTTCAGCGCATCGATCAGGAAGCGCGGGTTGAAGCCGATCATCAGATTGCTGCCGCTCTTCTCCACCGGCACTTTTTCGGTCATGGAGCCGATATTGGAGGTCAGGCTCAGGGTCATGCCCTGGTCCGTAATGTCCAGGACCACCGGTTTCTTGTCGCTTTCGCGCACGAAAGTCATGGAGCGGTCGATGGCTGCCAGGAAATCCTTGCGGTTTAGGGTCAGCCGCGTTTCGAAATTGTTGGTGATCATCTGGTCGATGCGGAAGTAATCCCCGTCGATCAGCCGGCTCACGAGCGTGGTGTCCTCAAACGAAAACAGGATGTGGTTCTTGCCCAGGAAAATCTCCACGTTTTTGCCGGAATCGCCCGACAGGATGCGGCTTATATCGTTCAGCGTCTTGCCCGGCACGATGACAGATTTGCTTTCATAATACTCGTTCAGCACGCAGTAGCGGATCGCGATGCGGTAGCCGTCCACGGCCGCGACGCGCAGGACGTTGTTTTTGATTTCAAACAACTCTCCGGTCATCATCTTGTTGCTGTCGTTCGGCGCGGTGCAGAAGATCGTCTTTTCAATGATATTCTTCAGGCTTAACTGCGAGATGACCACGGGCGTGCCCTTGTCCAGCGTCGGCATGCCGATGAAGTCTTCGCCGTTGTTGCCGGCCAGGTTCTGGACGCTGGCGCCGGAGCTGATGATGACGGTCAGGTTGGTCTCCACTTTGATGTGGATCTCCTCTTCCGGCATCTTCTTAATGATATCCGAGAAGATGCGGGAATCCAGGGCGATTTTGCCCTCTTCGATGATGGTGCCGTCCACGACGCAGCGGATGGCCATTTCCATGTCGTTGGCCATCAGGCTGATCTTCCCGTTTTTGGCTTCCAGCAGGAAGCATTCCAGAATAGGCAGTGTGGTGCGGGTGGGGACAGCCTTGCCGGCGGCGTTGATGGCCTGGATCATTTTGGAACGGGACAGGAAAATATCTAACATGACGGCTCCTTTTATTCTGGTACTTGATAATAATTATTATAAAGGCGGTGGATTTGTTAAAAAGCTGCCTTTACTGTTGTGCTGCCTGCAAAAACGCAGGGGAGAAAAGGGTGAGGGCGGCGGGGAAAGGGGGCGGATAACCGGCGGTTTATTCACCGGCCTTCCGGAGGGGCGGGCGGCCCGTTCCGGATATCCGCAAAAATCCGTTTTTATCCCCGTGGACAGGTGGATATCAGGGGTTGATCTTCTTCCGCAGGACATCCATCGTAGCCTTTAAGCTGCTGTCGGTCTGCAGCTGCTCCTGGATCTTCTTTTTGCCGTACAGGACGGTGGAGTGGTCGCGGCCACCCAGAAACAGGCCGATCTTGTCGTAAGGGGTCTGGGTCATTTCGCGGGCCAGGTACATGACGATCTGGCGCGGGAGGACGATCTCTGCATCCTTTTTCTTGGAAAAAATATCCGAAGAAGGAATGCCGAAATGATCCGACACCATCTCTAAAATATAAGGAAGCGTCACCTCATGCGGTGTGTCCGGATTGATCTGGTCGCGCAGGGCTTCCTCCACCAGGGCCAGGTTGATGGGGCGAGAGGTGACGCGCGAGTACGCGACGACCTTGGTCAGGGCTCCTTCCAGCTCCCGGATGTTGGATTTGATATGGGAAGCGATATAGTTGATCACTTCATTATCTATATTGTAGCCGGCAATTTCTTCCTTTTTCCGCAGGATGGCCATACGGGTCTCGAAATCCGGCAGGCCGATGTCCACGGTCAGGCCCTGCTCGAAGCGCGTGCGCAGCCGCTCCTCCAGGTCGTCGATCTCCTTCGGGACGCGGTCGCTGGACAGCACGATCTGCTTGCCGTTCTCATACAGGCTGTTGAACGTGTGGAACAGCTGTTCCTGCGTGCCTTCTTTTTTGGAGATGAACTGGATGTCGTCGATCAGCAGGACGTCCACGTTGCGGTACTTTTCCTTGAACTCCTCCACCGTGTAGTTGTTGGGGGAGATGGAGGAAATGTAGTCGTTCAGAAACTTTTCGAACGTGACGTACAGGACTTTTTTCTTCGGGTCGTTCTTCAGAATGTGGTGCGCGATGGACTGCATCAGGTGAGTTTTGCCCAGACCGGCGCCGCCGTAGATGTACAGAGGATTGTATTCTTCCCCGGGATATTCCGCTACGGTAACGGAGGCCGCGTGCGCGACCATGTTGTTCTGGCCCACCACGAAGGAATCGAAGGTATAGCGGGCGTTCAGATTGGCGATACTGAAATCGTAGGAGGACCGCTTCGGCTGCTCCGTGTTTTCTTTCGACGTGACGATTTTGATCTCGCAGGCGATGCCGGTGAGTTCTTCAATCACGTATCGGAAGAAGGAAGCATAGCGTTTATAGACGAAATCCGCAGAGGCTTTGTCTCCGGGGTAGTAGATCTTCAGCTTTCCGTCCTGCAGGGACAGGGGTTCCAGCGGGGAGATCCAGGTGCGGAAGCCGACTTCGCTGAGTTCTTTTCCTTCCCGGACCCCTTCTAAAATTTCCTGCCAGTTTTCCTTAATTTTTTCAAACATAAAAAACCTCATCCGGCCCGGAATTTCCGCCGGGTCATACGGAAATATTATACCAAAAAGTGGATAAAATTTCAAGATTATAGCAAAAATAATCAATATTGAGCGGCCGGCTGTGGACAAAATCCATCCGGAAAAGCCGGAAAAATGCCGGGTAGTGCACAAAATGACGCCGGTTATCCACCAATACAGCCGGAAACCGGACCCGGAAAGCACGCAAATAGGCACTTTTCCCGGATTTATCCCCATTATCCACAGTCCGAGGAGGACAGCCGGCGGGGATAGGTTTTTGGAAAAGTTATCCACTAAATTATCCACATTTTATTCATCGTTGCGGAATCGTAACCATTTGCTTTCCGGGCTGTTTTTCCTTGCCGCTGCGGCGTTTTTTGCAAAAAGCGCTTGACGCCGCAGGCTTTCTTCTATATAATACACAATGCGCTTTTTTCGGGAAGCAGCTTGTATAAGGAGGATCCGTCTCATGAGAATGACATTCCAGCCCAAGCGGGTATCGGACAAGCGTGTCCACGGTTTCCGCGCCAGAATGAAAACGGCGAACGGCAGAAAGGTCCTGTCCGCCCGCAGAGCCAAAGGCAGAGCGAAGATCGCGTTTTAAGGCCGCCCCGACGGTCTTATTTTTAAGAGGAAAGCAGCCGAAGTATGCATGACCTCAGACCTTTGCCCGCACTCAAAACCGCATCGGATTTTGCCGGAGTCTATCAGAACGGAAAGGCTTACGGCAGCAAACTCCTCGTCCTGTATGTATGTCAACCGGAAAAAGGACGGGAGGCCGGCCGATTAGGAATATCGGTCAGCAAAAAGGTGGGGAACAGCGTGGTCAGACACCGCCTCCGCCGCCTTGTCAGGGAAAGCTTCCGCCTCAGAAGATCGGAATGGGCCGCCGCGGATTACTGCGTCGTGGCCCGCAGGGAAGCAGCCGGGAAAAGCTTTCAGGAGATCGATTCCTGCCTGCTGTATCTCGGAAAAAAATCAGAGACCTGGAATGAGGGTGAGACGCCGTGAAACGTATGCTTATCGCACTGGTCCGCTTTTATCAGAAGCGCATCTCGCCCTTGAAACCCTCCGGAACCTGCAAATACATCCCCACCTGCTCGGAATACGCCGTCCAGGCCCTGGAAAAGCACGGGGCGCTCAAGGGGAGTATTTTAGCCGTCTGGAGGATTTTGCGTTGTAATCCCTTTTCAGAGGGAGGCCTGGACCCGGTCCCGGAAGTATGGCCAAAGCCCAGATCGTCCCGCAGTGAATTCCGGAGGAATGTATGAAACGACACTTTTTATTGGCAGCCAGTGAAGCGACTTCGACGTTCTTTTACGAAAACTGGTTTTTCGTCTGGCCGTTCATCTGGGTTTTCGGCCAGATCATGAGCGGCATCATGTGGCTGCTCGATCAGGTAAACATCTACAATATTGCGCTCTGCATCGTCTTATTTACTATCGTCACCAAAATGCTGCTGCTGCCGTTTACCATCAAGCAGCAGAAAACGGCCCGCATGCAGGCCATTATCCAGCCTGAGATCCAGGCGCTCCAGAAAAAATACCAGGGCAAGACCGACTCGATCTCCCGCCAGAAAATGTACGAAGAGCAGCAGGCCATTCAGCAGAAATACGGCGTTTCCATGTTTTCCGGCTGTCTGCCTATGCTGCTGCAGATGCCTATCCTGTTTGCGCTGTACCCGGTTATCTATCGGATGAGCAAGTACGTGCCCCATTACAACGTACTGGAGAGCAGACTCTGCCCGGGGGGCGTAGCCAGCGAAACCTGGAACAGCATGTGGATGCTTCTGGGGATTAATCTGCAGGAAGCGCCCGGCTGGCGCCTGACGCCCGCTATTCTGATTCCCATCCTGGTGGCGGTCACCCAGTTCCTGTCCACCAAACTGCTGACTTCCCGTCAGACTCAGGGCCAGGAAGGTGCCATGGGCGCCATGAAGGCCATGAACTACGTGATGCCGCTCATGCTGGGTGTATTTGCGGTATCCTTCCCGGCTTTCCTGGGCCTTTACTGGCTGGTCCAGTCCCTGGTGATGGCCATCCAGCAGCTGATCATCAACAAGAAACTGGACAAGATCCCGATCGAAGAACTGATCAGGCAAAACGTCGAAAAAGCCAACAAGAAGCGCGCCCGCAAGGGCCTGCCGCCCATTTCGGAAAAAGCCAACATGTCCACCCGCCAGATGGGCAGTGCTTCCAATAATGCAAACAGCCTGGCCAGCCGCGCCGCCGCCGGGAAAAAGACGGATTATTCCGGTCTGAGCGCGGAAGAAAAAGAGACCATGGTCCGGGAATCCAAGGAATACTACGCCAAAAAGGCGGCAGCGGCCCCCGGCTCGCTGGCCGCGAAAGCCAACATGGTGCGGGATTACAACGAAAGAAACAAGAAATAACGGAAAAGGACAGATATGAAGCACGAATTATTCAACGGAAAAACCATTGATGATGCGATCAATAAAGCAATCGTGGAACTGCGGATCACCAGCGACCAGCTGGAATACGTAGTGGTGGACAAAGGCAGCAACGGCATCCTGGGCATCGGGGCCCGTCCGGCCGTGATCGAAGCCTGGGCCAAGGATACGGTCATGGGCGCCGCGCAGGAATTTCTGGAAAATCTTTTCCGCACCATGAACATGGAAGTGGAGATCCTGGGCGAATACAACGAAGAAGAACGCACCCTGAGCCTGGACCTGCAGGGCGAAGACATGGGCATCCTGATCGGCAAACGCGGCCAGACCCTGGATTCCCTGCAGTACCTGACCTCCCTCGTGGTCAACAAGAACAGCGAAGACTACATCCGTGTGAAGCTGGATATCGAAAATTACCGGGAACGCCGGGAAGACAGCCTGGAAAACCTGGCCCGCAGCTGCGCGGCCAAGGTCAAGAAGACCCGCAAGCCCATCGTGCTGGAGCCGATGAACCCCTACGAGAGACGGATCATCCACTCCTGCCTGCAGAACGACCGGAACGTGATCACCTCCAGCGAGGGCGAGGAGCCCTACCGCCACGTGGTCATTTCCTTAAAGCGCGGCGGAAAGAAGTCCGGCAAGGCGGACGGCGCGGCGGAGGAGTAACGGATCGGTGTCGGAAGGCCTGACGGCCGCGGCATCGGATGCGCAGGGGCGGCCGGAGGGCCGCCCTTTGCTGAAAGGAAGAAAGATGGTTCGGCAGGATATTATCGCAGCGGTCTCGACCGGGCTGATCGCGGGCGGCATCGGGATCGTCCGGGTCAGCGGGGCAGGCGCCGCCGCGCTGTGCGCGCCGCTGGTACGGATCCGCGGCCTGGATCTGACGGAGGCGCAGCCCAATCATTTATATTACGGAAAGATCGCGGAAAACGGCGCGGTGCTGGACGAAGCCCTGATCGCGGTGCTGAAGGCGCCGCACAGCTATACGGCGGAGGACACGGTGGAACTGCAGTGCCACGGCGGTCCGCTGGTGCTGCAGCGCGTGCTGGAAGCGGTGCTGCGGGCCGGGGCGCGCCTGGCGGAGCCCGGGGAATTCACCAAGCGGGCGTTTCTGAACGGCCGCCTGGATTTAAGCGAGGCGGAAGCGGTCATGGACCTCATCTCCGCGGACACCGAACTGGCCCGGGAAACGGCGGTGAAGCAGCTGCAGGGCGCGCATTCGGAGAAGATCCGCGCGCTGCGGGCCGTTCTGCTGGAAAAGACTGCGTTCATCGAGGCGGCGCTGGACGATCCGGAGCATTACTCGCTGGACGGCTATGGGGAAAAGATCCGGCCGGAACTGGAAGATTTGAAGGCGCAGATCGAAGCGCTCCTCTCCTCTTCCGACAACGGCCGCGTGCTGGCGGAGGGCATCCGCACGGCCATCGTGGGGCGGCCCAACGTGGGCAAATCCTCGCTGCTCAACTACCTGCTGGGCTTTGAGCGGGCCATCGTGACCCGCATCCCGGGCACGACGCGGGACACCATCGAGGAAAGCTGCCGCGTCGGTCAGCTGGTGCTGAAACTGTCCGATACCGCGGGGATCCGCGAAAGCGAGGACACGGTGGAGCGCATCGGCATCGACCGGGCGCGGGAAGCCGTGCGGGACGCGGACCTTGTCCTTCTCATGTGGGACGGGTCGCAGGCGCCGGAGCCGGAGGACCGCGCGCTGCTGGAGTTGTGCGCGGGCAAGCCTGCTCTTCTGTTGCTGAACAAAGCGGATCTGGGGCTGCAGGCGGACCCGGCGGCGCTGGAAAAAGAGACCGGGCGGGCCTGTTTTGCGGTATCCGCGCGGGACGGCCGGGGGATCGGCGCGGTGCTGGAGCGGGTCCAGGAGATGTTCCGCCTGGAGGAGATCCGCCAGCAGCCGGTCCTGGTCACCAATCTGCGTCACAAAGCCCTGCTGCAGGACGCGGCGGCGGCGCTGGAAAACGCGCTGGAGACGCTGCGGAGCGGGGCGCCGGAGGATTTTCTGACGATCGACCTGCTGGACGCGTACCGTTCGCTGGGCCTGATCATCGGGGAAGAGGCCGGGGAAGACCTGATCAACGAGATCTTCAGCAAATTCTGTATGGGGAAGTAAGATGGCGGAGATGCGCTTGAACTGCATAACACGGACGGACGTGGTGGTGATCGGCGCCGGCCACGCGGGCTGCGAGGCGGCCCTGGCGGCGGCCCGGCTGGGCAAGGACACCGTCTTGTTTACCGTGAGCGTGGACAGCATCGCCATGATGCCCTGCAACCCAAATATCGGCGGCAGCTCCAAGGGCCACCTGGTGCGCGAAGTGGACGCGCTGGGCGGTGAGATGGGCCGGAACATCGACAAATGCTTCATTCAGAGCAAGATGCTGAACGAATCCAAAGGCCCGGCGGTGCATTCGCTGCGCGCGCAGGCCGATAAGCGGGCCTACAGCCAGTGCATGCGCGAAACGCTGGAAAATACGCCGAATCTGCACATCCGCCAGGCGGAAGTCGCGAAGATTCTGGTGGAGGACGGCGCCGTGAAGGGCGTCGAGACGGTCAGCGGCTGGCAGTATCTGGCGGAGGCGGTGATCCTCTGCACCGGAACGTATCTGAAGGCGCGCTGCCTGCACGGCGAAGTCAGCGAAGAGACCGGGCCGAACGGGCTGAAGCGCGCGGAATACCTGTCGGATTCGCTGCGCGACGCGGGGCTGCGCCTGCTGCGCTTCAAGACCGGCACGCCGGCGCGCGTGGACGGCCGGACCGTGGATTTCTCCAAAATGGAGGAACAGCGGGGCGACGACCCCGTCACGCCGTTCTCCTTCGCCAACCGGCCGGAGGACATCGCGCGGCCGCAGGTCTCCTGCTGGCTCACGTACACGAACGAGGCGACGCACGAGGTCATCCGGCAGAACATCGACCGCAGCCCGCTGTTTTCCGGCGTGATCACGGAGACCGGGCCGCGCTATTGTCCGTCAATTGAGGACAAAGTGGTCAAATTTCCTGACAAAGACCGGCATCAGCTGTTTATTGAGCCGGAAGGACTGTACACGAACGAGCTGTACATCTCCGGGATGTCCAGTTCATTGCCGGAGGACGTGCAGGAGGCGATGATCCATACGGTGCGGGGTCTGGAGCAGGCGCGGATCGTGCGGAACGCGTACGCGATCATGTACGATCTGCTGGACGCGACGCAGCTCAAGCACACGCTGGAGTGCAAGGCCATCCGCGGGCTGTTCAGCGCAGGGCAGAGCAACGGCTCCTCGGGGTACGAGGAGGCGGCGGCCCAGGGGCTGATCGCGGGGATCAACGCGGCGCGGCTGCTGGACGGGAAGGATGAATTCGTGCTGGAGCGGTCCGACGGGTATATCGGCGTGCTGATCGACGACCTGGTGACGAAGGAGAATATCGAGCCGTACCGGATGATGACGTCGAGGGCAGAGTACCGATTGCTGCTGCGGCAGGACAATGCGGATTTAAGACTTACCCCCAGGGGGTATTCTGCCGGGCTGATCAGCGAGGAGCGCTGGCAGCAGTTTCTGTTGAAACAGCAGCAGATCTGTGATGAGCTGGAGCGCGTGCGGCAGGTGACGGTGGCGCCTTCGGAGGAGGTGCAGAAGTTCCTGGAAGCGCATGATTCGACGCCGCTGAAGTCCGGGATCGGGCTGGCGGAGCTGGTGAAGCGGCCGGAACTGGATTATGAGAGCCTCTCTCCGCTCGATCCGGCGCGTCCTCTCCTGCCGGCGGCGGTGCGCGAGCAGGTGAACATCACGCTGAAGTACGAGGGGTACATCCTGCGCCAGAAACAGCAGGTGGAGCATTTCGCGAAACTGGAGCGGCGGCGGATCCCGGCGGGGATCGATTATCAGGACGTGCAGAGCCTGCGGCTGGAGGCGCGCCAGAAACTGGAGCGGATCAGGCCGGAAACGCTGGGGCAGGCGTCGCGGATCGCGGGCGTGTCGCCGGCGGACGTGGCGGTGCTGCAGGTGTATCTGGAGAAACATAAGGAACTGACGTAAATGTTTCACGTGAAACATGCGGGGTAAAGCATGCGGGCGGCCGGCGGCCGCCTGTTTTATATGGATCATCCGGGAAACTCAGGGGCGGCCATAGACCGCCTGATATTATGTTTCACGTGAAACATGGAGCGGAACATCTTAACGCGGGTGTCCGGATCCCGGGCCGATGAAACATCGGCCCCTACGGCAGCAGCTGGGGCATTTTTGAACGAGCCCGATGTTTAAAAAATATTTCACGTGAAACATTCGTGACATTTCAGCGGGCGGCCGGGGGCAGCCCCTACTTTACATCCATCCGCAAATACGTTATAATACACACAATGTTTCACGTGAAACATAAGGAGGGATATGGAAAACCGGAAGGAAATCCTGCAGAAAAGCTTTGAAACGGCGGGGATCGCGCTGACGGAGGCGCAGGCCGCGGCGTTTCTGCGGTATGCGGAACTGCTGGAGGAATGGAATGCGAAAATGAATCTGACGGCCATCACGGAGTTCCCGGAGGTGGTGCGGAAGCATTTTCTGGACTGCGTGTATCCCTTCGCGGAGGGACGGACCGGGACGGACCAGACGCTGATCGACGTCGGGTCCGGGGCCGGATTCCCCGGGATCCCGCTGAAGATCCTGTTTCCGGACCTCAAGATCACGCTTATCGACGCTCTGAACAAGCGCGTCCGATTTTTGGAGGAAGTGATCCGGGCCCTGGAACTTACCGGTATCCGGGCCGTGCACGGCCGGGCGGAGGATCTGGCGCGTGACAAAGCCTTCCGGGAGCGCTTTGACCTGGCCGCGGCCCGCGCCGTGGCGCCGCTTCCGGTGCTGGCGGAGTACTGCCTGCCCTTTGTCCGGAAAGGCGGCCGTTTCCTGGCCTATAAATCCGGCCGGGTGCAGGAAGAACTGGCCGGCGCAGCGAACGCCCTGAAGATCCTGGGCGCCCGGGAGCGGGATTCCCTGTACTACACGCTTCCCGGCGCGGAGGACGGCCGTTCGCTGCTGATCCTGGAAAAAGAAAGAAACACCCCGGCGCTCTACCCGAGAAAAGCCGGGACAGCAAGTAAAAAACCGTTGTGACACAAGGAGAATCATGGGTCGAATCATTGCGATCGCGAATCAGAAAGGCGGCGTGGGCAAGACCACGACCGTGATCAATTTGTCCGCGGCGCTGGCCGAAGCCGGCAAAAGGATCCTGACTGTGGACATGGACCCGCAGGGCAACGCCTCCAGCGGCCTCGGGATCGACAAGGCGCGCGTGGACAAGACCGTTTACCAGATGATGATCGGCGAATGCGGCCTGAAGGACTGCCTTCACAAGAGCGCCGTCAAAAACCTGACGGTCGTGCCGGCCACGGTGCATCTGGCCGGGGCCGAGGTGGAGCTGATCGGGACGCCGGACAGCCAGCGCATCCTGAAAAACGCGCTGGAACCGGTGCGGGACGGGTACGATTTCATCCTGATCGACTGCCCGCCGTCCCTGAACCTGCTCACCGTCAATGCAATGGTGGCCGCGGACTCTGTCATGGTGCCCATCCAGTGCGAATATTACGCGCTGGAGGGCTTATCGCAGCTGATGTACACGATCGGACTCGTGCAGCGGAGCCTGAACCCCGCGCTGAAGATCGACGGCGTCGTCTTCACGATGTTCGACGTACGCACCAACCTGTCCGCCGAAGTGGTGGAAAACGTCAAGCAGAACTTCCGGCAGCACATTTACCGCTCGGTGATCCCGCGGAACGTGCGCCTGGCGGAAGCGCCCAGCCACGGACTGCCCATCACGATGTACGACAGCCGCTCCACGGGGGCGGAGAGCTACCGGAAGCTGGCCAAAGAGGTCATGCAGAACAAGATCGAAGGGATCGGATAAAACTTTCCTGAAACCCGCGGGAAAGAGAGAGGAACCAAAAAGACGATGGCACGGAAAAACGCGCTGGGACGGGGCCTGGGGGCCCTGATTCCCGGGTTTGAACCCGAAAAAGTGGATAATTCCCCCAAAAATTTTCCTTCTGAGAAAAAGTTATCCACAAAACCGAAGGAAAATGTGGACAGCCCGGGGGATAAAACGAACAAAGTTTTGCTTCTTCCCCTGTCCAAAGTGGAGCCGCGCGAAGGCCAGCCCCGCATGATCTTTGACGATGCGTCGCTGGCGGAGCTGGCGGAATCCATCAAACTGCACGGCGTCCTGCAGCCCATCCTCGTGGTGGACCGCGGGGACCATTACGAGATCGTCGCCGGCGAGCGCCGCTGGCGGGCGGCCAAGCAGGCGGGCCTGACGAAGATCCCCGCCATCGTGCAGGACTTCAAGGATACGGAGCTGCAGGAGCTGGCGCTCATCGAAAACATCCAGCGCGAAGACCTGAACCCGATCGAGGAGGCGCAGGCCTACCGGCAGCTGCTGGACGAGTACGGCATCAAGCAGGAAGAACTGGCCCACCGGGTCTCGAAGAGCCGCACCGCGGTCGCGAACAGCCTGCGGCTGCTGAAGCTGGACGAGCGCGTGCAGGCCATGGTGATGGACGGCTCCCTGAGCGAGGGCCACGCCCGGGCGCTGCTGGGCCTGGCGGACAAGAAGCAGCAGTTCGAACTTGCCGGCGACGTCATCGCGAAGCAGCTCAGCGTGCGGGAGACCGAAGCGCTGGTCAAGCGCATCAAGGAGGGCAGGCCCCGGAAGCGGGCCGTCCTGCGCGACGGCCGCGAGAGCGCGTACGACGAACTCGTCCTGCAGCTGCGGCGTTCCCTGGGGACCCGCGTGAACATCCGCCGGACCGGGGAAAACAAGGGCCAGATCGTCATCGATTATTATTCGCTGGAAGAGCTGGAGCAGATCTCGGACCGGATCCGGCGCGGGTGAGCGGATGGTTGGTCCGGTCCGAGCGCGCCGCGGATAGTGCAAACACAGAAAATATTTACCAGAATAACACATAAACAATAAAATGAGTTTGCCGATATTAACTTTTTGAGAGGACATTATGAACAGCGATCTACTGAGCAAATGGGGTGTGGACCCGGGCATCGTGATCCTGGTCCTGGCGGGCCTGGTCGTCGTCCTGGCCGCCCTGGTCATCTATTACGTGATCCGGTCCGGCCGCCTGTTCCGGGACTATGAGCGCTTCATGCGCGGCAAAAACGGAGCGGACCTGGAAAGCACGCTGCACGAACTGACGAACCGGGTCGAGCGCCTGCAGAACCAGGACATGGCCAACAAAGACATGCTGCGCGTCCTGAACCGCAAGCAGATCAACGCCTACCAGAAGACGGGCATCAAGAAATACAACGCGTTCGAAGGCATGGGCGGCATGGCCAGCTTCGCCATCGCCCTGCTGGACCTGGAAAACAACGGGGTCATCCTCAATGTGATCCACAGCCGCAACAGCTGCTACACCTACCTGAAGGAAATCAAGGAAGGCGAGTGCGAAGTGGCGCTGAGCGCGGAGGAAAAGGCGGCCCTGATGCAGGCCACGCGCAAAAAAGACCGGTTCTACGACAAGGACGAGGACGTTCTGGAAGAGTAAGAATGAGGGCAAATTATGAGCAGTACCGATGAGAAAACCCGGGGCGGCTTTATGCAGCGCCCCCTGTCGATCCGCATAAAAAAGATCCTGACCGTCCTGCTGGCGGCGGCCACGCTGGCGCTGATCGCGCTGTCCGTGACCCGCATCCTGCAGAAAACCGAGGTGACGGAGCAGTTTCCGGCGCATTTCGTGCGCGTGACGGAGGCCGGGGAGGAAGAATACGAGGACGAGACCGTCTGCCCGGTGGAGTATGAGACCGAAGACGGCGCATACACCTGCGTCGTGAACTATACATTCGAGGAATGGGAGGCCCTGCCGACCGGTCATGAGATCGACGGTTTCGTTTACCGCCTGTCGGACGGCCGCGCGCTGGGCTTTGATCACGTGGCGTCGGAAGCGGAGATCCGGGCTGCCGTGCGCGACCTGAACACGGACGCGAACCGCAGCACGCTCAGCATCGCGCTGGCGCTGGGACTCATGGCGGTCAGCTTCCTGCTGATGGTGCTGTGGGGGCATTTCTTCACGGATTACGAGCAGATCTGGTTCCTGAGCATCATGGTGCTGGCCGGCGTGATCTCGATCCTGGTGCCGGAAGAAGACGTGAACGGCGTCAAGGGCGTGTACATCATGGCGATGTACCTGCTGGATACGTTCCTGAACATCCTCTGCGAGCTGCTGATCGCCAAGCAGAGCAAGTGGAATTTCATCGTATCGGTGTTCGTGGAGATCACGGAGATCGTGATCTGCATCGTGCTGGCGTACCGTTTCGCGACGCTGGCGACGACGCTGTTCTTCTGGCTGCCGATCGATATCATCAGTTTTATCAACTGGCACAAGCATCCGGACCGGCAGGAGGAGGAACTGACGCGGGTGCGGAAGCTGTCCGGGAAGACGCGGGCGCTGATCCTGACGGCGATCGCGGTCTGGACCGTCGTAGTGGGATATTTCCTGTCCGGGCTGAGCATCCGGACCGACCTGTTCGGCGGCAACGCGACGGTCGAGACGCTGGTGGCGTATCTGGATGCCTGCGTGTCCGCGGTCGCGGTCGTGAACGGCGTGCTGATCTTCCTGCGCTATCAGGAGCAGTGGATCGCCTGGATGGTGGACGCGGTGCTGGAAGGCGTCATCAACATCCTGTCCGGCCAGTACGTCCTGCTCGTGCTGAAGGCCGGCTATATCACGAACTCGACGTACGGCTATGTCAAGTGGCGGAAATACATCCGGACGCACGAGAAAGAAGAGCAGAATCTGCTGTCGCTGTAAGGAAAATAAGGCCAACAGGGGACAGTCCCCGAATGGCATAAACAGGGCCGAAAGGGGACTGTCCCCGGGAGTCACTTCATAAGGAAGTTGCTCCCGGGACCTCTTTTGTATTTGAATTGATCGTTGTTTGTTGTTCTATCGGCGTGATCGGAACGGTCACGCCGTTTCTGCGTTCTTTTGCTGCTGCTACGCAAGGGCCTTCTGGAAATCTCTTTCCATTTCTTCCGGATCCAGATCCCAGATGATGCCGACGCTGCTGTAGTAAATATCCACCAGCTGATGCCGTTTCCCGTCCAGGTATCTCGGCGCGTGGACCACGATCCTGTCGATGAATTCGTGGATCAGCTCCGGCGTAAGCTCTTTGATCTCCGTGAGCTTCTTTACCTTGTCGACGAATTTCTGCATGTTTTCCGTCCTGTCGGTTTCCGCTTCCAGATAACCCTGCATCCCGGGAAGTGCTGTTTTCAGTTCTTTCTGTTCTTCCTCAAATGCCATGGACAGGGTGGCGTACCGCTCATCGGAGATCTTGCCTTTTGCGTTATCCTCGTAGAGCTTCCGGATCAGTCCGTAGATCTCGGCAATGCGGCGTTTGGCCTTGTTCAGTTCCCGGCGTTTTTCGGCAAGTTCCTTCTTTTTGTCCTCGCTGTAGCATTCCATCTGCTTCCGGACGAACTCCCGCTCGTAGAACTGCACATTCTGCAGTACCCGCTGCATGCTTTCCAGTACCAGATCGTAAATGACTTTTTCCCGGATATAGTGTGCGGAACACACCTCGGAATTCCTGCGGAATGAGGAGCAGAAGAAGTAGGCGCCGCTTCGCCGGTCATGATTTGTTCCGCTATAGTACAGCTTTTCACCGCAGTCGGCATAGTACAGAAGGCCGGAAAACGGGCTGGCGATCCCGGTCTTCGCAGGTCTGCGCCGGTGCTGCCTAAGCTCCTGCACCAGGCGGAACGTTTCCCTGTCAATGATCGCCGGGTGCGTATCCGGGAAGATCTTCCATTCTTCCCGCGGCCGTTCCACTTTCTTCTTGTTTTTGAAAGACCGGGTCGTAGTCCGGAAATTGACCGTATCACCGCAATAATCCTGTTTGGAGAGGATATCCGCTACAGTGGCCGAACACCAGTTATACGGAACGGCGGGAGTCGGACCGCATTTTCTGCCGATGCTCCTCCAGTGCTCTGTCGGCGTCATCACTCCGGCCGCTTTTAACAGCCTGGCGATCTGTGACGGTCCCAGACCCTGGGCACACCAGGCAAAGATCTGTCGCACCACCTTGGCCGCCGGTTCGTCTACGATCCACCGGTTTTTGTTGTCGGGATCTTTCAGATATCCGTAGGGCAGCGTGTTCGTCAGCGGTGCGCCGGACATGCCCTTGCTCCGGAAAACACTGCGGACTTTCTGGCTGGTGCTCTTGGCGTGCCATTCATTGAACAGGTCCTGCATCGGGACGATGTCGCTGATCCCTTTGGCCGTATCGATGTTGTCCATGATGGCGATATACCGTACGCCCAGCCGGTCGAACTCTTCCTCCAGCAGCTGCCCCACGATCAGGCGGTTCCTGCCCAAGCGGGAATGATCTTTTACGATCAGGGTGCCGATCATGCCCTTCTCCGCCAGTTCCATGATCTCCGTGAACGCCGGCCTTGCAAAGGTGACACCGGACCAACCGTCGTCGATGAATACCCGGGGATTCGGGAAATGGTTTTCTTCCGCGTATTTCTGCAGAATGGCTTGCTGATTCTTGATGGACCCCGACATGCCTTCCTGCTCATCGTCACGGGACAGGCGGCAGTACAGGGCTGTGATCTTGTTGTCATCTGACTGTTTCTTCATGATTCTCTTTTCTTTTCACAGCCAGATATGATCGTCTTGCAGGTAAGACGATCATATCATATCTGCCGTCCCCCTTCAATTCCTTCCGGGGAAGGTTTTGAAAGGATCCGCTCCACCTTTTCGGGGATGTTCTCCCCGGCATCCGGGTCGAAGAGCGACCGTACGATATAGACCGTGCCATCAATCTCCCGGACGAATTCCACGGGCGGCGAGTACGCTGTCCGCTTGAACCAGGCGATCCGTTCCTCTTTAGTCATGGCGGCCAGAAGCTCTGTGATCTCCTGAAGCAGCTGTTTTATTTCCAGACGGTCCTGCATACCGTCAGCGTCATTTGTCTTTTCCATCTGTTCTCCTTTCCTCCTCCGGGGCTCAGGGCAGTCCCTGACAAGTGCGTTCGTGCCGGCATTGCAGGCAATGTCCGTACGAAGGCGTTGCTTGTTGGGACAATGCCAAGTAACTCATCCTGATTGGTCGGAGCAGTACTATCCCTGTGAAGGATGGCCTGTAAGTCAATGCGTAGGAAGATAAATATAGAACAAATGTTCGTTTTCGTCAAGAGACTGGAGCTGATCTCCTGATGTCGGAGATGCCGGAGCTCGGTTTTTTATGAATTAATAGACAGGCTCGCAGGGCTTGGTATTGTCCCAACAGGCAACGTAAGTGTACGACTCCCGCCGTCCGCTCACCACTTGTCATGGGCCTTGCCCCTGAGACCCTGCCACGCTCCTGTGATATAAGTTGTGCCTGATGCATGAGCTTACATGACATAACAGCCATACTCTAAAAGCATCGTTCCGCGATGCTTAAAGCGGTTCACGGCTATTTACTTATCACCGGGCTTATGCTACTCTATGGGTGATTGGAAATCGAAAATCCATACCCTTGTAAAGGACAAGAAGAAATGAAGAAAATCTGGGCGAAACTATTATCCTTATTTCTGTGTCTTGTACTGTTACTGAACCTGCTGGAGCCTGCCGCCCATGCGGAAGGCGCCGGGGGCGGCGACCCCTCCTCCCAGGAACTCATAACAGAAGATCCCGGTGAATCAAACCTGTATGATCCCGAAGTGGAGGAGATCCTTGATGACTCCGACCTTGTCGGATCTCCCGAAGCCATAGAACTGGACCTGGAGAACCCGTACGAAGGCGTTTTTGACCAGACTGCTCCCGAGATAAGCGACGAAACCATTCTTTCCGAAGAAACCGACCGCCGCGAGGAGAGCGTAAGGCACGTGCGCCTTTCCAACGGCTCGCTTGCCGCTTTGCAATATACTTACCCCATCTTTGAGAAAAATGCGCAAGATGAATGGGTAGAAATCGACAACCGCCTCCAAACCGTGAAAAACGAAGACGGCAGCGAATCCTATCATACGGACCGGCAGGGTTTCTCCGTTGATTTCCTAAAAGAACCGCAGACCGGTCAACTATTGCAGATCGCTTTCCCGGAAGGAGAACTCAGCTGGAGCCTTGCGGTCCCGGCGGAGAGGACCTCTTCCGTCAACAGTACCTACACGCCGCTCCCGGACGAAAATGAAACCAGCCTTCTGAACAATAAAAGTGTCAGCGGCCTGCTGGAATACACAAATGTTCTTCCTTACACCCGCCTGCGTTATCAGCTGACAGGCTATGACATCAAGGAAGACCTGATACTTGACAGCCCGGAAGCCGTAACGGAAGAAGGCGTATTCCGCTTTGTTCTGGATCCCGGTCCGTTTACCATCCGACAGGCGGACGAACAGACGCTGGAAGTCCTGGACCCGGAAGAGAGCCCCCGGGTCTCCATCTGTGCGCCTATGATGCGCGACGCCGCCGGCCAAATCAGTTTCGGCCTGCAGCTGACCCTGGAAGAAGCTGAGGAAAACACAACACGCCGCACCGTTCTTCTGACAGCCGATGAAGAGTGGCTTAATGCAGAAGAGCGCGTCTATCCAGTCACCATCGATCCGACGGTCCAGGTCATTTATGACGGTTACAATCAGCTGGACACCGTAACCGTCTGGTCCGCCAGTCCGAACAATCATTCAGAGGGATTCTTTGCCGTCGGAAGCAGCGGCGCCTATGGAAACATGCGGACGCTGGTGAAGGCCCGCAGCCTGCCCACATTGAAATCCAGTGATGCGGTGATTGCGGCGTCTTTCAGCGGAACGACCTGCCAATATAATTACTACGGGCTCTCCCATCGTGGTTCTATTTACATCAATCTTTATGCGATGAGTGAAGAAGTAGCCCTCGAAAATATCACCTGGAATAACACGCAGAATGCTTATGATGAGACCGTAATCGACCGGCAGGAGATTACCGGGAGTGAATTTGAAAACGAGCAGACTCTCCGCCTGAGTTGGGATATTACCAGATTAGTCAAAGACTGGTATAATAATGAAAGTAATCACGGCTTCCTGCTGATCTCGGAAAACGAATCGGATCCTTCCCGTATTCGGAATGTTGAATTCTATGCGGAAGCTGATCATGCGGGTGCACCGGCTTCCGTCCGGCCCGCCCTGACGGTGACTTACCTCAACCAGGAAGGTCTGGAACCCTATCTTTCCACCCACGGCAGCGGTTCCGCCACCATGGGCAGCCTGCAGGTGGGCGACTTCAACGGAAACCTGGTCTACACCTATACGGACGTCTCCATGGACGGGGCCTATATGCCTGTCACGCTGGCCCACGTCTTCAACTTCAGCAGACGTACCGCCTCCGCCGTAGTGGGCGGCGGCGCTTACTTTGGCAAAGGCATGCGGCTGAACCTCTCCATGAAAGTGACAGACAGTTCCGTATCCGGTTATCCTTATTGCCTGACAGACGCGGACGGCACTATCCACTACTTCAGTCTCAAGAGCGGAACCCTGGGTGCCGCCGGTTCCGTTTATGAAAAAGAGTTCGAAAGCACGACCCTTCTGACAAAAACCGGCAGCGGTTTTACCCTGGATACCGGCGGCACGCTGATCTACTACTTCAATACAGACGGTTTTTTAAAGAGCATCAAGGACATCACCAACAACAAATCCCAGACCCTGACCTATACCGACGGTCTGCTGACGCAGGTGAAGGACGGCGCGAACCGGACTGTCACCCTGGCTTACAACAGTTCCGGCTACCTGACCTCCGTCACGGATCCCGCAGGCCGCAGCACGAGCTATACTTATACAGACGGGCAGTTGACAAAGATCACCCGTCCGGATAACACTCATATCGACCTGGAGTACAGCGGAACCTGGCTGGTCAAAGTCAGGGATATAGACGGCACTTCCATCGGGATCAGTTACTGGAGCAGATCTCCTTACCGCGTCAAACGCCTCCAGGAATACGGCGCGGACGGCAGTGAAGGCGGCCGCCTGATCTGGACCTATACCTCCGGCGGGACGAAAGTATCCGACCGGGAGGGCCGCAGCGAGACCATGCTGTTTGACAATGCCGGCCACACGGTCTGTGTACGGGACGGCGAAGGAAATGCGGTGTTCGGCAAGTATTCCGACACGGACGATGACTGCAGGAACTCCCTGCTGTATGCTTCCGGCATGCAGGGCAGCGTGACTAACTACCTGAAGAACCACAGCTTTGAAAGCAGTCTGAGCGGTACCTGGAGTGCCTATAACTCGTACACGGAAGGCAGTTTTACCTCCAATACGGAACTGCCCCGGGAAGGGAACAAGAGCCTGAAGATCACCAGTACCGGAACGGCATCCAGTTACGGCGTTTATCAGAGCATAACTGTCCCGGACGCACCGGGAAAAACGCTGACCTTCTCCGCCTGGGTGAACTTAAGCAACTATGTGCCGGACAGTACCCACGGCTTCCACCTGAACATCCGCTACCAGAACGCCTCCGGGGACTGGGTGAGCAATCTGAGCAGTATCATCCCGGCAGCAGACGGCTGGCAGCGTCAGAGCTGGACCGTTAAGATCCCGGAGGATGCATCCTCCGACAACATCCGGGTCGTCTTCCAGTTCTACCGCCAGACCGGCACCTGCTATGTCGATAAAGCGCAATTGGAAACCGGCGCCGTTTCTAACCGCTACAACTTACTGGAAAACGGTCATTTCCGAGAAGGTACCGGCAGCACCTCCGTAAGCGGCTGGACCCGCGTGGATTTGGACAGCACGGATAAGACTGCCGAAGGGCGCGTTGGCAGCGGCTGCAGTATCACCGGCGTATCCGCCAAGGACAAACGCCTGACACAGACCGTCGCTATTGCTGACGGCCGGGAAGGCGACAATTACGTTTTCTCAGCCTGGGCGAAAGCAGAAGCTGTTCCCGCAAAGGACCTGCTTCGAAACACTTACCGGGATTTTGCCGTCCGCATCGTCTTCATCAGGAGCAACGGGACTACGGAAGAAGACCTGCAGCGATTTGAAGCAAAAACCGCGGACTGGCAATACCTGTCCGGGTCAGTCGTGGCGCCGTGCGATTATGTAAGCATCCGCTTCGAACTGCTGTACCAGAAGCAGAAGAATACCGTCATCTTTGATGATGCCTGCCTGTACCGGGAGCGTTTCGGCGACCTGATGACCTATGATGACGAAGGCCGTTTAGAGACTGTCACGGACCAGAACGGAAAGGTGATCCGTTACACCTACGTGACTGACGGCCGTCCTGAAATCTCCCAGGTGAAGTATCCTGACGGAACGACAACGAATTATACCTACGATAATACCACCCGCCGCCTCCTGACCGCCACGGACACCAGCGGGAAAACAGTGAATTACAGTTACGATTCCAACGGCAACGCCAAAGAAGCCAGGACGACCATAGACGGCGTTTCCCTGAGCTCCGGCATCACGACCTATACCGGCAGTTATGTGAGCAGCGTGAAGGATCCTTTCGGGAAAACGACCGCGTACAGTTACGACCAGAACAAAGGCCTGCTGAACACCCTGACCAATGCCAAAAGTGTCGCGACCAACTATACTTACAACATTTACAATGATTATCTGACCAAGGTCCAGACGGGCAGCAGCAAGGTCACATATACTTACGACAGCGGCCGTCTGTCGACCCTGACCCATAACACAGCCACTTCCACTTCCGGGAACGTGGTCTACGGCCTCACGTATAATACCTTCGGCACCCGGACCGGCGTCAGTGTGGGGACGCAGGATCTGGTGACATATACCTATAAAGCACACAACGGCGACCTGAGCAAGACCACCTACGGCAACGGCCAGACTTCACAACCCGGTTATGATTCTCTTGGCAGAGTCACTTCCATGAAGTATAATGGAACCACAACATACCGGTATTACTACGGCACCACCGGACGGGTAGGCCTGGAAGAGGATGTCGTGGCGGGAACCAACAGACGCTTCAGTTACGACCAGGGCGGCCGCCTGACCGCACAGGCTTCCAGTGACGGCGAGACCCATAAGTACAGCTACAACAGCAAGGGCGAACTGTCCGGCAGCAGCTACGTCACCCCGCAAAGCGGCACGGTCAAAACCGTTTACACCTACGGGAACTACAACGACAGCGGCGAGCGCCTGCTGAAGAAACTGACCATCCACAGCAGCCGGGTCGTCATAGATTATGACTATGACAGCTTTTACCGGGCGGGCAATACGATTACTCTTTCTTCCGGAGCTACGTTGGCAACTACCTACGAGTTCCGCCCCGGAAGCGGCACCGATACCACCAGCGTCATGCCTGAGTCCCAGACCCAGGTCATGAAAGACATGAACGGGACGCAGACGGATTCCCTTACCACCGGCTACACCTATGACGCCCTGGGCAACATCAGGACGGTAAGGGAGGGCGGTTACCTGAAACTGAAATACTACTACGACGACCTAAACCAACTGATCAGGGAGGACAATAAATACCTAAACAAAACCATAACTTACAGCTACGACCTGGGAGGCAACCTGACATCTGTTACGGAATACACCTACCAAACCGGGGAGACGATCTCCGGCACCGGAACCACTGTCGGCAGTTACACCTACGGGGACAGCAACTGGAAGGACAAGCTGACTTCCTACAACAGTCATACCATCACCTACGATGCCATCGGCAACCCGCTGCAATATCATAACGGCTACACTTTCACCTGGCAGAGAGGCCGCCAGCTGGCAGCCGCCAACAACGGCACGAACAGCATCAGTTACACCTACAATTCAGACGGGATCCGTACTGCCAAAACAGTGAACGGGACCACTACGAACTACGTGCTCGAAGGGACGAAGGTCGTTTTTGAGAGTGATGGAACAGACAATATCTGGTATTACTACAATGCGTCCGGTGCCCCCGTGGGTTTCCGGATGAATACAGGAAATACCAACACCTTGTTCGTGTACCGCAAGAATCTCCAGGGCGACATCACCGGCATTTACGTAGGCTACACCGGCGAAATGATGGTGAGCTATAAGTATGACGCCTGGGGAAAAGTGACAGCCACCAACGAAGCCGGCAGCTCCCTCGGAATGACGCTGATCAACAGAAACCCCTATCTGTATCGTGGCTACCGCTATGACCGGGAGACGGGGCTGTATTATCTGAACAGCAGGTATTATGATCCGGAGACGGGAAGGTTCATTAATGCGGATGGATTCATATCTACAGGGCAAGGCGTTCTTAGCAGTAACATATTTATGTATTGTTTAAATAATGCTTCTTCTAGAATTGATACCGATGGAAGAAGTGCAAGTGACACATGTTGCGTTGAAGAAGCAGATATGGGGGGCTGGAGATATAATTATGGTGGTGGGTATGTTTATTATCCGGAAATGCACATCACTAAGTATTTTGGATTTGGTGCTCTGTTATCAAATATTTTTGCTCCTCAACCCGCCGAAGTTGATACAGTTGTTGAGGTATCAATAGATGAATCAAAATCCACACAAAACAATTCCAACGATAAAAAGAGAACATCTGCGAATCAAATGCAAAAACAAATTGAAAAAGGTCAAGCGCCTAAGGATGTTGATAGGGCGGATAAAGGCAATCGAAATATTAAAGGAAACAAAGATCATATTCATTTTAAAGACGGAACAGTATTAAATTATGACGGAACAATAAGCCATGAAAGTCGAGGTATTCCCCAGATTTCTAATGAGACGGCGAAGTGGCTAAATGCTAATAGATGGGAGACGCTTATAAGATGATGAAAGAATACTTTTTTACTAAAACAAAAGAACAGATCCCAGAAGAGTTTGTCTCTCTACATGATGTTCAGATAGAGAGGATATTATCCAGAGACAATACCGTAGTACTCACATGCAGGAATTGTTATCAGGTTGTAAAGAGTGGGAAAGTATCGTTCGTGAAAAACGGGGTGATTTCAATTAAAGGATTTTCCCCGAGCGACTACTCTTGCCATGTTTTCTATGGTAAACCTACTGCAGCAGGAGAAGTGCTAATTGGACTTCCCATTTCACTTGAGGAGATGGATTGTTTTTTGCAAGAAAGCAATACAGTTATTGAACTTTTTCAAGAATACTATAGCCCAACGGGGATTCTCTTTAAAGGAAACATTTTTCCATTACAAATTACGCTAGGAGGAGTTAGTTGGAAACATGTTACAATAGAAATAATGGAAAATCCAACTATTGAATACACAGGGCTTTTCTGCTCCGATGATCAAGCAGGGACTGAAACATGATAGGTGGATGATATGGAAACTTATCTCCTGTCATCTGGATCAGCATCACGGTAGTACACAGAATCTGGTTAGAACATAACCATCAAACCAGGGCGGCCGCTTGACCTCGCAGAGCAGCAGTGGCGACGAGGTCCACTGTTACTTTTACAACAGCAAGGGAGTGGACTGGTATGGAAAAGTATTAGTGGGCTGCCCCTGTTTTATTGGTTGTTTAACGGTGGCAACATATTGACAATAAAAAATCGGGTAGCCTGTATCCGATGAAGAATACATATCTAAGAATGGTTTAATAACTGATTTGATGCCTGCAAGACAATCATTCTGGTAGGTGACAAAAGAGGGAGGCGACTTCCTTACGAAGTGTCGTCCCCGAATGGCCCTGTCCAGGACATAGATCAATCAGACGAAAGGATGGTATTGCGATGTTTTGTGGAAAGTGCGGTACGCAGCTGCCGGATCTGGGGAAATTCTGTCCCCGGTGCGGCGCCCCGGTTATCCCGTTCCCCGCGGCGGAAGCGGTGGCGGAACCGGAAGAGGTGATGACGGAAAGGGCGGCGGACGGATTTGATGCGGCTCCGACAGGGCTGAAGTGGGATCTTCCGGAAGAGCCGGAACCCGCTCCGGAACCGGAGACCATCCGACCGGTCGTCTGGCAGGTGATCAGCGAGCAGAAAACGGAAGTGCCCGCGGAACCGGTAAAGACGGCGGAACCTGTGAAACCCGCAGAACCGGTAAGAGCGGCAGAACCGGAGAAACCTGCGGAGCCCGTAAGAGTTACGGAACCTGAGAAGCCTGCAGAACCCGTAAGATTTTCAGAGCCTGTAAACTTTGCAGATCACCTGAAAGCCGCGGAAGAACCGGATGATTCTCCGCTGTATGCAACGCCCGGCAGTACGCTGGACATGATTCCGGCGTCCCCGGCATCGTCATCGTCTGCCCCGGCGGGAGAAACTAACGGGATCGCGTCGCTGCTGACGTTCTGCGCGATCATCGTGTATATCGGGTCCTTCATTATCGGAATCATTCTCGGCAAGGTGCTGGGCCAGTTCTCTTTTGCAACTGCGGTCATTTACTGGGCAGTCGGTTTCCTTTCGGGCAGCATGATGCTGGGGATCGCAGAGATCATCAAGCTGCTGCATGAAATCAATAAGCGCCGCTGATGCAGACGTTTTTCTATTCCATCCTGCATTTTCTGACAGACGGGCTGTGCGCGTTCTCCCTGTATTCCCGCTTTGCGGGGAACGAACAGTGGGCGCTGTACCTCCTGCTCTATGATTTCTGCGCCTTCGTGCTGCAGATGCCGTTCGGCGCGCTGGTAGATGCCCTGAAGACGCGGCTGCCCGGAAAAGCGGCGGAACTGCCGTTTTTCTGCGCGCTGAGCGGGGCGGTGCTGACGGTGGCGGGCGCGTTCCTGCATCCTGCGGTGCTCGGCGTCGGCAATGCGCTGTTCCACGTGGGCGGCGGGATCGGGACGATCACGGAGGACCGGGAGCACCGGCTGGACGGCGCGGCGCTCGGCATTTTCGTAGCGCCCGGCGCGATGGGCCTGTACCTCGGCACGGTGACCGGCCAGCTGCACGACAGCGCGTGGAGCCTGCACGCGCTGCTGGTGATCGCGGCAGTCTACCTGCTGCTGTTCCTCGCGTTCGGCCTGGTTTCCCGGAAGCGGGAGAGGGAAGAGGAAAACGTCAAAACACGAGGCAGGGACAGGGTTTCCGCACCTCCGCGGAAGGTGACGTGGCCGGCGGCCGGCGCCGCTGCGCTGTGCTTCCTGGTCGTTATGCTGCGGTCGTATGCGGGCTTCGCGATCGTGTTTTCCTGGAAGACCGGCTTCCTGTGGGGCTTTTTCTGCACGCTGGCCGTCGTGCTCGGCAAAATGGCGGGCGGCCTGCTGGCGGCGCGCTTCGGCGCGGAAGAGGTCATGACCGTTTCGCTGGTCCTGGCGGCGCTGGGCTATCTGTTTTCGGGGGTTCCGGCGGCCGGCATCGCGGCCCTGTTCTTCTTTAATATGACCATGCCGGTCACGCTGTACCTGGTCGCGGACCGCTTCCGCGGGCTGGAGGGCTTTTCGTTCGGCCTGCTGACGGTCGCCCTCTTCCTGGGCGTCCTGCCGACCTTCTTCGGAGCGCCGTACCTCCTGCCCGGGGGATGGCTCGGCGCGGCGGTCAGCATACTGTCGCTGATCCTGCTGCGTGTGTCGGTGCGCCTGCTCGAAAGAGAGAAGCGATGGAGATCCTGAAGATCTTCGGCGTGTCCCTCGGCCTCACGCTGGCCATCGAACTGGCGCTGGCGGCCGTATTCCGGGTCCGCTCGAAGCGCGGCCTGGTGATCGTCCTGCTCGCAAATATTCTGACCAATCCGGCGGCGGTGTTCCTGTGCATAGCGCTGGGACCGTTTTTCGGAGGGCTGTTCCTTCCCTTCCAGTTGCTGGTCGAAGCAGCGGTCGTTCTGGTGGAAAGCCGCGTCTACCGGGATTTCCGGGAAGACCTGAACGCGGTGTTCCCACCGTTCCTTTTGTCCCTGATCCTGAACGCCTGCTCCTACGGGACGGGCCTGATCCTTTTTCCCCTGCCGTAACGGCAGAATGAAAGAACGGAGGTCTTAGAAATGAGTTTTTTCAGTATTTTGCCGGCGGATATCGCCTGGACCGTTTTCGACATGCCGGTACGGCAGGTGATCGCCGTCGGCGCGGCGGTCCTGATCGTAGTCCTGGTGACGTTCCTGGTCATCAAAACGGTGAAAAAGAAGGCGCCGGCCCCGCAGCCTGAGCCTGAACTTGAAGCAGAGCCCAAAGCCGGGCCTGAAGCCGAGCCGAAAAAGACGGAGGAAGAGACATGACCGCATTACTGACCGCGGACGCGATGGGCGGCCCGTTTTTCATCATCCTGCCGCTGCTGCTCCTCCTGCTTGTCGGAGGCGCGGTCGCGATCGTGATCCTGATCACGGTGGCGATCATAAGGCGGGTGAAAAAGAAAGATCCGGACCGGCCGGAAGAGCTGCCGGGGCCGGAAAACGATCCGTGAAGAAAATACGGCCGGGTAATGATCGGACTTTTTCGACAAAGTCCGATTTTTTTGTTTTCTTCTGCAACAATTTCCGTCCCCTGTTTGTGTAGTGTGCAAACAGGCTTCCGTATCTGCAGGACGGAAGGCAGATATCGTGAGGAGGAAATACACCATGAAGACCCGTATCATCAGTTTATTGCTCGCCGCCGTACTGACCGTTGCACTGGCAGGCTGCGGAAAGATCCAGAAAGCAGAGACACAGACCTCGGGCACCGGCGCGGCCGTCGTACAGTCGACGACTGCGGTCCAGGCTGCGGAGAAGCAGAGCAATACCTCGAAGATTGATCCCGCTGCCGCGAAGACCATCGACCCCGCCGCGAAGCAGACCACGGAACCCGCTGCGCAGCAGGCCACCGACCCCGCCGCAAAACAGGCCGGTTCCTCGAACACCCGGACCGACGGGGAAGATCCCCTGCCCGAAGTATTCCGCCTGGAAACGGAAGATTTTATCCTGATCATCACCGGCATCGCCGACGGCACCGATCATCCTTTCTTTGGAGATTATTACGAATTCCGCTACACCTTTGAAAACAAGACCGACAAAAGAGTCATGATGGACTGGGGCTTTATCGCCGTCTGCCATTGCGTGATGCCGCAGGGCGTCTGCGAATGGGCGGAGCCCGGCGAGACGGTGAACGGCGGTTTCGACCTGATGAAGGTCTTCCTGGAGAATTACGGGATCGAAAGCCCCGATGAAGTGGTGTTCGGGCTCGAGATCACGGAAGACGGGAACGAGGACGCGGATCCGATCTTCAAACAGTACCAGACCTTCTATCCGACCGGCAAGACCGCGGCGGACATCCCGCCCCTGAGCCATACCCCCGTGGAAGGCGAGATCGTCCTGGCCGACACGGACGAATTCTCCTTCATCCTGCTCCCCGGCCAGTATGACGGCGGTCTCGAGACCGTGTTTGAGGTCCTGGCCATCAACAAGACCGGCGGCGAGATGCGCTTCAAATGGAGAGATATCTTCTCGAACGGCATTTACGCGGGCGGACACGACACCGATAATTTTATCAACGGCACGGTCCTGGCGCCTTACTCCCAGGAGAAAGAATACCTCTATGTTGAGACCGGCGCTCTGATGCACATCGGAAACATGTCCGTGGATCATCTGGAATTCACTCTGGACGTGTTCGACCGCTCGGTCGTGGGGCAGGAGACCAAAATTTACAGCGCTCCGCTGGAAGCTTACCCGACCGGCCTGGCCCCGCAGGACGTCGTCGTCCCGGTCTGCCCGGAGATGCCCGAACAGAAGGTCCTGTTTGAGAATGAGGACATCACGGTGATCATCCTGGACGAATTCCAGGGCGGCCACGGCGTGCGCTACCTGACCGTCTATATCGAGAACCGCTCGGACAAAGACGCGTCGGTCCTCCTGCACGACATCATGATCGACGAGCAGGAAGGCCATTACGACCAAAGCTTCTTTGCCCCGGCCGGTCAGAAGTCCGTCATGCTCATCAACCTGGATTTTGTTCTCCCGCAGGAAAATGATCCGGAACGCGGCACGGAAGATATCGTTTTCCAGTTGGATATCCGGCTGACCGATGCGGAAAATAACGGGACCGATCTGGTGAAGGACGCCGAATGTGAGATCCGGTTTACCGAGATCCCGCTGGAAGAACGGCTGCAGGAGGACGATCCGGAACCGAGATACGAATCCGCGCCGTAAGAGGCACGGAAGCAGCAAGACCCGCAAAACAGAATAATAAATAGAAAAGATCCCGTCCTGACGGCGGGATCTTTTTTATGCTGTCCGAAGCCTCTTCAGATGTTTTCCACGAACTCCCTGATGAAATGCAGCGCGGCGCCGAGCGGCGTGATGTGGCGGCGGAGCTTGCTGAACTGGAGGAAGTCCGCGCTGTCGCCGAAGGGGTCGCCGGCCATGACGTAGCGGCGGAGGACGGGAAGGTAGGGGGCGAGGTACTCGCTGAGGAAGCCGCCCAGGACGACGTCGCAGTCGAGGGTCATGCGGATGCTGCTGACGGCGACGGCCAGGTGGCGGAGCATGTCGTAGAGCAGTTCTTCATAGTCGGGGCGGTGTTCCGCGACGCCCTGGAAGAATTCGTCCGGAGTGACGCCGAAGTTCTTTTCGATGCGGAGGGGGGAGCAGTAGGGCTCCAGGCAGCCCAGCTTGCCGCAGGCGCAGCGCAGGCCGCCGGGCTCCACGCAGATGTGGCCGAATTCGCCGCTGCGGTTATGGTCGCCGGCGTAGGGGGTGCCGCCCACGAGGACCGCGCCGCCGATACCGTTCTCCAGCGAGAGGTAGGCCATGTTCCAGGAACTGCGGCGGACAAAGCATTCCGCGTGGCCGCTGGCGGAGCCGTCGTTGTCCACGTAGACCGGGCAGGGGATGTCGCCCAGCAGTTCGCGGAGCGGGATGTCGCGGAGTTTCAGGGTCGGGGCGAAGAAAAGCGTCTGATGGTCCTCGCTGACGAGGCCGGGGACGGTGACGCCGGCGCCGAGGAGGCGGGAGCGGTCGAGCGGGAGACCGTTCAGGAATTCTTCCAGGTGGGCGGCAATCTTCGGGGCGGTGCCGTCCAGGCAGGCGCGCACGTCAAAGGGGACCGTGCGGTAGGCCAGTTCCTGCAGGCGCAGGTCCGCGGCGACCAGGCGGAGGGATTTTTCGCTCACGGCGATGCCGACCGAAAACCGCGCGTCCGGGACGATGTCCAGGCTGCGGGCCTTGCGGCCGCCGGTGGACTGCTCTTCGCCGGTTTCGCGGACGAGGCCCTCCTCCATTAATTCATTCAGGTTCTGGTACAGCGTCGGCATGCTGATGCCGATGCTTTCGGCCAGCGTCTGGCGGGTAGACAGATGCTCCGACTCATAGAGGATATGATAGATCCGGCTGCGGACGGTTGCGCGGTCAAGCCGCAGTTTGGGCATGTTCGTCATGGCCGTATCCTCCTTTTCCGTTTCCGAGTATATGCTTTATTGTATCACGGAATCGCGCGCAGTCAATGGGAAAAGGGCCGCTTTGCGAAAAAAACTTTATCGAAGATGCTTTACAGAACTTTCGGCGGCGCAAAACGGCTTAAGAATCGCAAGTTTTTTAAGTTTTTTCTGTAAAACCGTAAAATATTACTTGACAGCACGCCCCCACATTTGTAAAATCGACTTACAGAAGTATCGTAAATGACCGGGGAAGCCCGTGCGGTTCTCCGGCAACAAAAAAGGAGGAACAAAAATGAAAAAGCTTCTTGCTCTTCTTCTTGTGTGCGCCATGGTGCTGAGCCTTGCAGCCTGCGGCGGCGACAAGAAGGATGAAACCACTGCGGCTCCCGATCAGACGACCGCGGCGCCCGAGACCACCAAAGCCCCCGAGGGCGGCGGCGAGCTGGTCGGCGTAGCGATGCCTACCAAGGATCTGCAGCGCTGGAACCAGGACGGCGACAACATGAAGGCCCTGCTGGAACAGGCCGGCTACACGGTCGACCTGCAGTTCGGCGCCAATGACATCCCGACCCAGGTCTCCCAGCTGGAAAACATGATCGCGAACGGCTGCAAGGTCCTGGTCATCGCCTCCATCGACGGCGACTCCCTGGGCACCGTGCTGGCCCAGGCCAAGGAAAAGAACATCCCGGTCATCGCTTATGACCGCCTGATCATGAACTCCGACGCTGTCAGCTACTATGCCACGTTCGACAAC
>JAFRNR010000027.1 GCA_017430085.1 Lachnospiraceae bacterium
CCTGACAGGGGGACGGTTCCTTTGTCAGATTTTGCAGGGAATTTCTGACAAAGGAACCGTCCCCCTGTCAGATTCTTTGACTTCCCGCGCCGAATCCGTTATAATGGAGCGGCACTGATATTTTTGAGGTGACCATGAAACTGCCGGACCTGAAAAATTGCAAATGGCGTTTTCGCAAACCGTCCCTGCTGCTGGCGGCGGCGTTCGTTTTGAGCGCGCTGTTCCTGCTGGTGGGGAGCAAGAGCTCGCCGCTGTATCCGATGAACGATAACGTGGACCTGAACGTCTATATGACGGTCGGACGCGAGATGCTGCGCGGGCAGGTGCCCTACCGCGACCTGTTCGAGCAGAAGGGGCCGCTGCTGTTCATGCTGCACGCGTTCCTGGCGATTTTCTTCAAGCAGGGTTACTTCGGCGTTTATCTGACGGAAGTGATCACTTTTGGCCTGTTCCTGTACTACAGCGCGAAGATCTGTGAACTGTACGTGAAGAACCGGCTGGCACCGTATCTGGTGATGGTGTTCCTGGGCGTCGCGCTGCCGCTGGCGCCGTCGTTCGTCAATACGGGGTCGCTGGAGGAGATCTATCTGTTTGCGTTCCCGCTGGCCGCGTACTGGATGCTGCGCGCCATGCACGAGGACCGGCCGCTGACGCGGAAGGAAGACCTGATCATCGGCCTGCTGGCCGGCTTCGGCTTCTGGACCAAGTATACGTTCTGCGGCTTTTTCGCGGGACTGGCGCTGGCCGTGATCATCTGGTACGGCAGCCGCGGCTGGTGGCTCCGCATCCTGCGCGCCGCCGGCGAAATGCTGGCCGGCCTGGTCCTGATCTCCCTGCCCGTCCTCCTGTATTTCGCGCTGCACGGCGCCCTGGGCGACCTGTTCCAGGTCTATTTCACCGACAATATAACGATCTACGCCAAAGAGGACGACATGACCGCGGCCGAACGCATCCTCACCGCGCTGAAGATGACCTACAAAAAGAACCTCACCTCATACGGCTGGCTTGTCTGGCCGGGCGCCGCCTTCCTGCTGGCCGGGCTGCGGCGGCACTGGCGTGAAAGCCTGACCGTGCTGCTCTGCTTCGCGGGGATCGCGGTCACGACGTACATCAGCAGCCCCGGCTATGGGTATTACGGCCTGACGCTGGCGCCGTTCGCCGTGACCGGCCTGATCGGCCTCGCCCGGCTGGCCGAATGGCTGCTGGTCCGCACGGGCATCGCGGTTCCGGACCGCCCGGTATTCCCCCGCCGTGCCTCGCTCCTGCTGGGCCTCGCCGCCCTGCTCCTGACCGGCGGCGGCATGCTCGCCATCGGCCTGTTCTCGTCCGGCGCGTATCTGATGCAATACGACAAAGCCGACATGCCGCAGTTCCAGTTCGCGGAGACCATCCGCGAAACGCCGGACGCCACCCTGCTCAACTACTGGTTCCTGGACGGCGGCTTTTACTACACCGCCGACGCCCACCCGGTCAACCGCTTCTTCTGCTTCTTCAACATGAATCCGCCCGAGCTCAAGCCCGAGCAGGAATCCGTGATCCTGAATGCGGAGGTGGACTACGTAGTCACGCGGCGCGACCCGCTGCCGAAGCGACTGCTGAAGGCGGGCCAGTACGAGCTGGTGCAGACGGCGAATTTCTTCTTCTCGTACCGGTATTACGATTACTATCTGTATAAAAAAACAGGACCGTAGCGGTCCCGTTTGCTGATTATCTTTCGGGCGGACGATGCGGTCCGCCCTTTCATTTTTACAGGTCCTTCGACTCGCTTCGCTCGCTCAGGATGACACTTTCCCTTACTCTTCCTTCTCCTCCGTCCGCTCGCTGATGATATACCGCGGGCGGTGTTTGCTTTCCAGATAGATCTTCCCCACATATTCGCCGATGATGCCGAGCGAAAGCATCTGGATGCCTGTCGCGAAGCAGATGATGGCGGTGGTGGAGGCCCAGCCGGCCACGGTATGGCCCGTAAAGTGCGTGATCAGGATCCAGATGATACCGATCAGGCTGATCAGCGAGACGAAAAAGCCCAGCGCGGTGATGATGCGGATCGGGCGGATGGACAGGCTCGTGATCCCGTCCGCGGCCAGTCCCGCCATCTTGCTGAACGGATAATGGCTCCGGCCCGCTGCGCGCTCCTGCCGCTTATAATACACGCAGGTGCTCGGGAAGCCCACCAGCGGGAACATGCCGCGCAGGTAGATGTTCACCTCCTGAAAGTCCGCGAAGGCCTGCAGGACGCGCGAGGAGACCAGGCGGTAGTCCGCGTGGTTGTACACGCTTTCCACGCCCATGCGGTTCATGAGTTTGTAGAAGCGGGCGGCGGTGAAGCGCTTGAAAAAGCTGTCCGTTTCGCGGTCATTGCGCACGCCGTAGACGATCTCCGAGCCGGCGGCGTAAGCGTCCAGCATCTCGTCCATCGCATCGATGTCGTCCTGGCCGTCGCAGTCGAGGGAGATCGTGATGTCGCAATGGTCCTTCGCCTCCATCAGGCCCGCGAGCACGGCGTTCTGATGGCCGCGGTTGCGGCTCTGGCGGATGCCGGTGAAGTGCGGGTCCTCCGCGGCGAAGCCCTTGATCAGGTCCCAGGTGCCGTCGCTGCTGCCGTCGTCCACGAAGAGGATGCGGCTGGCGTCCGTGACGCGGCCGTCCGCGATGAGCCCCCGCAGTTTGGCCAGGAAGAGCGGGGCCGTGACGGGGAGGACATCGGCTTCGTTGTAGCAGGGGAGGATGAGGATCAGTTTGGGGGTGTGTTCACGTGTCATGACGGACCGCCTCGGGGAAAGAGGGCGGCCAATGGCCGCCCCTGTGATTTGCTTGTTAAGAACCTCCTCTCCTCATTCGCAAAAACAAAATATAGAATGGATGCTAATTGTAATTTTGTTTTTGCTCATGTGGAGGGCGGTAACTGCGTCACCGCCCTATCGGACAGGACAAACTGCTGCTTACAAGACAATCTTGACGCCTCAGTTTGTCCTGTCCGATAGGAGGTTCTGAGCAGTTACCTTATTTCTTGCTCAGATACTCGTCGATCGCGGCCGCCGCAACTTTGCCGGCGCCCATGGCGGAGATGACGGTGGCCGCGCCGGTGACGGCGTCGCCGCCGGCGTAGACGCCTTCGCGGGAGGTGAGGCCGTCTTCGTTGACGACGATGCCGCCGTGACGGTTCACTTCCAGGCCCTTGGTGGTGTCCTTGATCAGCGGGTTGGGGGAGGTGCCGATGGCGATGACCACGGTGTCCGCCTCCAGTTCGTATTCGGAGCCGGGGATCGGGACGGGACGGCGGCGGCCCTTCTCGTCGGGCTCGCCCAGTTCCATCTTGATCACGCGCATGCCGCGCACGAAGCCATTGCGCTCGTCGCGGGGGTTGTCCGGGTTGTTGAAGCCCAGGATCTCCACCGGGTTCTGCAGCAGACGGAAGACGATGCCTTCCTCTTCCGCATGCTCCACTTCCTCGCGCCGCGCGGGCAGCTCGTCCATGGAACGGCGGTAGACGATGGAGACTTCCTCAGCGCCCAGACGCAGGGCCGTACGGGCCGCGTCCATCGCGACGTTGCCGCCGCCGACGACGATCACCTTGCCACCCTTCATGATGGGCGTGCGCGGATCGTCCAGATAAGCCTTCATCAGGTTGCTGCGGGTCAGGAACTCGTTGGCGGAATACACGCCCTTGAAGTGCTCGCCCGGGATGTTCATGAAGTTGGGCAGGCCGGCGCCGCTGCCGACGAAGACGGCCTCAAAGCCCTTCTCGAACAGCTCGTCGATGGTCAGGGTCTTGCCGATGACCACGTTGGTCGCCACTTCCACGCCCAGTTCCTTGAGCGTTTCCACTTCCTTGGCCACGATGGCCTTCGGCAGACGGAACTCGGGGATGCCGTACACCAGCACGCCGCCGGCTTTGTGCAGCGCTTCAAAGATGCTGACGGCGTAGCCCTTCTTGGCCAGGTCGCCGGCGCAGGTCAGGCCGGAGGGGCCGGCGCCCACGATCGCGACCTTGTGGCCGTTGGGGGCGGGAGCCTGTGCCTTCCCGGTAGCGTTGGCGTTGTGCCAGTCCGCAACGTAGCGTTCCAGACGGCCGATGCCGACCGGCTCGAACTTGATGCCCATGGTGCACTTGGATTCGCACTGGGTCTCCTGCGGGCAGACGCGGCCGCAGACGGCGGGCAGGGAGGAGGTCTTATTGATCACCTGGTAGGCGCCTTCAAAATCCTCTTCCTTCACCTTCATGATGAAGCCGGGGATGTCGATGTTCACGGGGCAGCCGGCCACGCAGGGCTTGTTCTTGCAGTTTAAGCAGCGGGCTGCTTCATCCAGCGCCAGCTCGCGGGTATAGCCCAGGGCCACTTCGTTGAAATTGTGAGCCCGCACCTGGGGTTCCTGGCTGGGCATTGCGTTTTTCTTGGGATTTAATGCCATCGTTTTTTCCTCCTTACGCCTGCTTGAACAGGTTGCAGGCCTCGTCGTAGGCGTGGCGCTCGTACGGGAAGTACATGCGGCCGCGGGACATGGCCTCGTCAAAGTCTACTTCATAACCGTCGAATTCGGGACCGTCCACGCAGGCGAACTTCGTGATCCGCTTGCCGTCCCGGACCAGCGTCAGGCGGCAGCCGCCGCACATGCCGGTGCCGTCGATCATGATCGGGTTCATGGAGACCCGGCAAGGCACGCCGAACGGCTTGCAGGTCAGCACGGTGAACTTCATCATGACGCCGGGACCGATGGCCAGGACCAGGTCGAATTTCTCGCCGGCTTCCAGCATTTCCTTGAGCGGGACGGTGACGTTGCCGTGGCGGCCGTAGGAGCCGTCATCCGACATCACGATCAGCCGGTCGGAGCAAGCCTTGAATTCATCCTCGAGGATCAGCAGATCGATGCTGCGGAACCCGATGATGCTGGTCACTTCTGCGCCCAGACGGTGGAATTCCTCCGCCACGGGCAGGGCAATGGCGCAGCCCACGCCGCCGCCGACGATGCAGACCTTCTTGATGCCTTCCGTTTCCGTGGGACGTCCCAGAGGGCCCACGAAGTCCGCGATCTCCTCGCCTTCCTGCTTATGGTTCAGGCGCAGGGTGGTCTCGCCGACGATCTGGAAGATGATCTTGACCGTGCCTTCCTTGGGATCCGTGCCGGCTACCGTCAGCGGGATCCGTTCGCCTTCTTCATCGACCCGAAGGATGATGAACTGCCCCGGCAGGGCCTTGTTCGCCACCAGGGGGGCCAGGATCTCCATCTGCGTCACCGTAGGATTCAGTTCTTTTTTCCTGACGATTTTGTACATGACTCGCTCCTTTGTATTGTTGTTATGCCATAATTGCATAGTGTCTTGTTATGGCCGGGATTCGTGCTTCATTTCGCGGGACGATGAAACATCGTCCCCTACATTATGTCATCAGCAGCCGCAGGCCGCCGAGAATGAGCAGATGCGCCAGATAAACCACGTAAAACGTGTAGCGCGGCACTTTTCTGCCCAACTGATTATTATACAGAAATATCGGGACAAATGCAAGCAGGGAAAACAGCTGCAGCGTGTTCGTGCGCCAGATGACGCCCATGGCCAGCATCAGGAAAACGGGGAACGCATCGCTCTCCGCCATCTCCGTGCGCCGGAAGTAAAAGCCGATGACCAGCAGGACGCCGGGTGCGCGGAAATCCGCCTTGATGAACTGCCCCAGCGCTACAAAAGCCGACATCCAGAAGAAGCCGGCCAGATACGCGGTCTTCCCCCAGCGCGCCTTCTGTTTCTCCTCTGTCAGCCATTGCCAGCCGATGATGGCCAGCAGCCCCAGCAGCAGCGTGAACAGCGTGTTCTGATGCCCCCAGTAAAACAGTTTGCCTTCGCCCTTTAAGTCGAACGGGATCTCACAGATTACGGCGAACACGGCCAGGCGCAGCGCATATTTCCAGATGTTCCGGGTCTTGACCGCCCCTTCCGCGATCAAAAACGCGAAAATGGGGAAAGCCAGCCGGCCGATGTACCGCATCAGCAGGTACAGCGGGCGGGCTGAAGCGGTGCGGAACCACGGGAGCGCGTCGGCCGTATGGTCGATCAGCATGCTCACCACGGCGATGACCTTCAGCTGGAAATTATTCAGGCTGATCCGGCTGCGGAGTTCTGACAGAACGTCCATTGATCAATCTCCCTTTTTGGGCCCTTTCGGCGATGTGTCCGGTTTCTTGGTGCGGCTGCGGCGCGCCTTCTGCTGCGAGATGCGGGCTTTCTGCTGCAGTTTCTTCTCCTCCGCCAGGGCAGCCTTTTTGGCCTTGCGGCGGGCTTTTTCCTTCTCGGCGCGCTTATGGCGGCGCTCCTGCGCCTGGTGCTTGCGCTCTTCGATGTCCTGCACGTCCTCTTCCGTGGCGGCCTTGATGGTCTTCACCACGTACACTTCCTCGCCCGGGCCCTTGCGCAGGCGGATCTTGCCTTTCACCGGCCCGTGCTTGGGGCACTCGCAGAGGGCATAGTACATCGTGCCGCCGGCGCCGGAGAACCAGTCGATCTTGATCTCCAGCGGCTTGCCGCAGCGGTTGCAGCGCAGGTCCGTCACGGAGGCTTCCTTCATGGCCGCGTCCTTGTCCGGGTACAGCATGGAGACGAACTTGGAGTAGGTCTTGAAGTTCAGGGTGAATTCTTCCTCTTTCTTTTCCGGAAGCCGGTAATAATCCACCGATTTATAGCCGAGCAGCGGCTTGATGCCCTCCATCTTCTGCATGATCTGCGCCGTGTACCAGGCGTCGTCGAAAGCGGCGTGGAAGGGGCGGTCCTGCGGGATCTCCATCGCCTCCACCGCTTCGTGCAGGGCGGGCCGCTTCTTGCCGTCCAGATAGCCCAGGCTGTAGATCTTCTGCAGGTCGATGTACAGGAAGGGCTGCGGGAAGCGGTGCTCGATGTGGTAATATTCCAGGTTGCGCTGCAGTTCGAACAGGTCCGACGGCCCCCAGGTCACGAAGACCGGATTGCGGCCGCACCACTTGAGGAAGCTTTTGGCCACCGGGGTGAAGGTGCGGGAATCCTTCAGGTCCTTCATGTCCATATGGACCACTTTCTGCGTATAGCGGTTCATGCGGGTGTAGACCAGGGGCTTGATGGTCTCGTGGAATTCGTCCACCATCTTGCGGCGGCCGTTCAGTTTGACGGCGCCGATCTCCAGGATCTCGAACGGAATTTTGGGGTTCTCCCGGAACCGGCCTCCCGGAGACTGGTTCCATTCCAGGTCAAATACGATGTAGTTCATGAATGTTTATTCTTTCCAGGGCGGGCGGAGCGTCCGCCCCTGCGGTTTTAGGCGGTTTTAATGCATGCGCGCGGCGGATTCGACGACCTGGCGGAGCAGGACGGCAGAAGTAACGGCCCCGACGCCGCCGGGCACCGGGGTGATGGCGCGGGCGAGCGGGGCGGCTTCCGCCTGGTCCACGTCGCCGCACAGATGGCCGTCCTCCTTCCGGTGGATGCCCACGTCCACGATGACCTGGCCTTCGCCCAGAACGGCAGCGCCGATCGCTTCCGGCTTGCCCAGGGCGGCCACGACGATGTCCGCTTCGCGCAGCACGGCGCCCAGGTCGGGCGTGCGGCTGTGGCAGATCGTGACGGTGGCGTTATCGCGCAGCAGCAGCATGGCCAGCGGGCGGCCGACCACCTGCGAGCGGCCGATCACGGCGGCGCGCTTCCCTTCGACGGCGATCCCGTAAAACTTCAGGATCTCCATCACCGCGCGGGCCGTGGCCGGAGCGGGTCCGGTCCCGTTTTTGGAAAAGACGCCGGCCAGGGACAGGTCCGAAGCGCAGTCCGCGTCTTTTTCCGGCGCGATGCGGTTGCGGAGCAGGTCCGCGTCCAGATGCTTCGGCAGCGGGCTCAGGAGCAGGATGCCGTGGACGGAAGGGTCGCGGCCCAGATCGTCCAGTATGCGGACGGCTTCCTCCTGCGGGACGGTCTCCGGCAGTTCGATGCGCCGGATCTCCACGCCGCTCTTCGGGGCGCCCTTCTCCAGGCCGGCCGCGTAGCTGGCGGTGTCCGGCCGGTCGCCGATGCGCACGATGGCCAGGCAGGGGACGGTCCCCGCCTGCCTTAAGGCATCCGATTCGGTTTTGCTGCGTTCCCGGATGGCCGCGGCCACGGGAGCGCCGAATAATATTTCAGCCATCTTGTCCTCGGATAGGCGGGCAGGCAATGCCCGCCTTTTCGGGCCGATGAAACATCGGCCCCTACGGGCCGTCCTTTAAAACAGGCCCGTGATCACGCCGTTTTCGTCCACGTCGATGTTTTCCGCGGCGGGCTTCTTCGGCAGGCCGGGCATCGTCATGATGTCGCCGGTCAGGACGACCACGAAGCCGGCGCCGGCGCTGATGCGCACCTGGCGCACCGTCACGCGGAAGTTCCGCGGCGCGCCCAGCTTGGCCGCGTCGTCGGAGAAGGAGTATTGGGTCTTCGCCATGCACACGGGCAGGCGGCCGTAGCCCAGGGATTCCAGTTTGTCCAGTTCCTTCACGGCCGGGGCCAGGAAGTCCACGCCGTCCGCGTGGTAGATGCGCTTCGCGACCGCTTCGATCTTCTCTTTCAGGCTCAGCTCGTCCTCATAGCAGAAGCGGAACTCGGAAGGCACTTCGCACAGGCGCACGACTTCTTCCGCCAGCGCCATGCCGCCTTCGCCGCCCTTCATCCACACTTCGGAGAGGACCACGTTCACGCCCAGCGCTTTGCACTTTTCTTCCACCAGGGCCAGCTCCGCCTCGGTGTCGTCCGGGAAGCGGTTGATGGCCACGACGGCGGGCAGGCCGTAGACCTGCGTGATGTTCTCCACATGCTGCAGCAGATTGGGCAGGCCCTTTTCCAGCGCGGCGAGGTCTTCGTTTTTGAGCTGCGTCTTCGCCAGGCCGCCGTGCATCTTGAGCGCGCGCACCGTGGCGACGATCACGACCGCGGACGGGGTCAGCCCCGCCATACGGCACTTGATGTCCAGGAATTTCTCCGCGCCCAGGTCCGCGCCGAAGCCGGCCTCGGTCACCACGTAGTCGCCGGTCTTCAAAGCCATGCGTGTGGCGGTCACGGAGTTGCAGCCGTGCGCGATATTCGCGAACGGGCCGCCGTGCACGAACGCGGGCGTGTGCTCCAGCGTCTGCACCAGATTGGGTTTGAGCGCGTCTTTCAGGAGCGCGGCCATCGCGCCCTGCGCGTGCAGTTCGCCGGCCGTGACGGGCCGGTCATCCAGGTCATAGCCGATGACGATGCGGGCCAGCCGCGCCTTCAGGTCCGTGATGTCGGACGCCAGGCAGAGGATCGCCATGATCTCCGACGCGACGGTGATGTCGAAGCCGTCCTGGCGGGGGAAGCCGTTGGCCTTGCCGCCCAGGCTCACCACGATCTCGCGCAGCGCGCGGTCGTTCATGTCCACCGCCCGCTTCCAGGTGATGCGGCGCGCGTCGATCCGGAGGGCGTTGCCCTGGTGGATGTGGTTGTCGATCATGGCCGCCAGCAGGTTGTTGGCCGCGCCGATCGCGTGGAAGTCCCCGGTGAAATGCAGGTTGATGTCCTCCATGGGCACGACCTGGGCGTAGCCGCCGCCGGCCGCGCCGCCTTTAATGCCGAAGACCGGGCCCAGCGAGGGCTCGCGCAGGGCGACCATTACGTTCTTGCCGATCTTCCGCAGGCCGTCCGCCAGCCCGATCGTCGTGGTGGTCTTGCCTTCCCCGGCGGGGGTGGGCGTGATAGCCGTCACCAGGATCAGCTTGCCGTCCGGCCGGTCCGCCCGGTCCTGCAGCAGGCTGTAGTCCACCTTGGCTTTGTAATTCCCGTACTGTTCCAGATACTTCTCGTCGATCCCGGCGGTCTTGGCCACTTCCCGGATGTGCTGCTTTTCGCAGGCCTGTGCAATGGCGATGTCTGTCAACATGGCTTTCCTTTCCTGTCGTTTCTGACACGGAGCGTGTCAGGGGATGGTTTTTCTGCCTCGGCGTGACGCGCTGCGCGTCATTTATTGCCTATTTTCTGCTGTTTCTATCCTGAAATGCGCTCTTTCGCGTCATCCGGCCGGCGTCCGCTTTCTCCAGAATATAATGGCCCTACTTTTCAGAAGGGAGGGCATTCCCATGATCTCAGAACGTCTGGCATTCCTGCGCGGGGAGGCCGGAAAGACCCAGGATGAGGTTGCTGACGAGCTCCACATGGCCCGCAGCACCTACGGCTCCTACGAGACCGGCCGCCGCATGCCGCCGCTCGGCGCGCTGATCGATCTGGCGCGCTATTTCGGGACCACGACCGACTATCTGCTGGACCTGACCGACGAGCCCCGGCCGCTGCCGCCTCTGGACGAGAAGGGCCGCGCCGTCGTCCGCTGCTATCAGGACTCGGACGTCCGGGGCCGGGAGACCATCTACCGCATCGCCCTGCAGGAAAAGATCCAGTACGGCAGCGACGCGGACGGCGCTCCGGCGCCTTAAGGCTGGACCGGCGCCTGTTTCTCCAGCGCCTTCATCTTCAGGAATCCGTAAATGAACCGGTCGATGTCGCCGTCCAGGACGGCGGTCGTGTTGCCGGTCTCCACGTTCGTGCGCAGATCCTTGACCATCGTGTAAGGCTGCAGCACATAGGAGCGGATCTGGGAGCCGAAATTGTTGTCCCGGACCACGCCGCGGATATCCGCCGCCTTTTCCAGATTGGCCTGCTGCTTTAAGATCAGCAGCTTGGCCTTCAGCATCTGCATGGCTTTGTCTTTATTCTGATACTGGGAGCGTTCGTTCTGGCACTGCACCACGATCCCCGTGGGGAAGTGGGTGATGCGGATGGCGGACGAGGTCTTGTTGACCTTCTGGCCGCCGGCGCCGCTGGAGCGGAACACGTCGATGCGGATGTCGTCGTCCGGGATCTCGATGTCCAGGTCCTCCTCGATGTCCGGCATCACGTCGCAGGACACGAAGGACGTCTCCCGCTTGCCCGCCGCGTTGAACGGCGAGATGCGCACCAGGCGGTGCACGCCGTGTTCGGATTTTAAGAGGCCGTAGGCGTGGTAGCCGTTGATCTGGATGGTGACGGATTTGATGCCCGCTTCTTCGCCTTCCAGCATGTCCAGCAGCTCCACTTCAAAGCCCTTCTTCGCGGCCCAGCGGGTGTACATGCGGTACAGCATGGAGCACCAGTCGCAGGATTCGGTGCCGCCGGCGCCGGCCCGCAGGGTCAGGATGGCGTTGTCCGCGTCGAATTCGCCCGAGAGCAGCGTCTCCATGCGCAGCGCTTCCAGCTCATCCTCCAGCTCGCCCAGCAGGGCGCCCACTTCTTCGGCGATGGCCGGGTCTTCTTCTTCATACCCCATCTCGATCAGGACTTCGATGTCCTCGTACTGGCGGGACAGGCCCTCCAGCTGGGCCACGGTATCCTTCAGGTTCTTGAGTTCCGAGGAGATCTTCGCGGCGCGGGCCGGATCGTTCCAGAAGTCCGGCTCCTCCATCATTTTGTCCAGTTCGGTGATGCGGTTCTTCTTGCCGGCCACGTCAAGGGAGTCCCAGACTTCCTGCAGGGGGGTCCTGAGGGAGAGGAGTTCGGATTTGTAGTTGTCTAATTCGACCATATGGTTTCCTTTGTCTGCGGGCCGTTGAGACAACGGCCCCTACGGGGTTGTTGGGTTTC
>JAFRNR010000001.1 GCA_017430085.1 Lachnospiraceae bacterium
GGCTCCCACGGCGGCGGCCATGGATTCTGAGCCCGGAACACGCCATGGATATCTTTGCCAAAAGAATGATGTAACAAAATAAGGCGGAAACCGGTCTTCCGGCTTCCGCCTTTTTTAAGTCTGTTTTCAGAGCCCTATCTCAAGCATCAGGAACTTGATCAGGATCGTATAGAACGCCTCGTTGAAATGGAGACCGTCCTCCAGATACAGCTCCTGCCGGACCATCCAGTGGCAGTCCACATAATGGACGCCCGTATCCTGGCAGACCAGCTTCAGCTGGGCGTCGTATTCCGGCTGGCGGGCGACGTGGTAGTTTTCGTATTTGATGAAGCGGTCGGAGGCCGGCAGCATGCAGATCACGTAGATCTCCGTGTCCGGCAGGGCGCTTTTGACCCATTCGATGCGGCTGACGAACTGCCGGTAATACTCGGTGGGATCGTTGATGTACGTGCTCACGTTGTTGCAGCCGGTGAAGAAGATGAAGTAGTCCGGCAGGGTGTCGATGGCGGCCTGGATCTGCGGGTCGAATTCGCCGATGGAAGCGCCCCGCTGGAACTTGACGTGATTTTCGTCAAACAGGTCGAAACTCACCAGGCCCTGGGCCATGGAGTCCCCGGTAATGACTGCGGTGTCAAAGCGGCGGCGGACGGCGGCCAGTTCGTCGGGCGTGAAGAGGTCGATGTTCAGGGTCTGGATCTGCTCCTGCAGAGAGGCCAGGACGATTTCCGGGGAGGGGCCGGGAGCCGTTGTAGGCGCGGGCTCCGTGGGGGGCTCGGGTTCCGCGGTGGTTTCAACGGGCGGCTCGGCGGTAGTCTCCGCGGGCGGTTCCGTGGGAGCATCCGTGTGAGGTTCGGCGGTAGGACCGGCCGGTTCGGTCTCAGGCGGAACAGTCTCAGGCGGTGCGGTTTCGGTCGGCGCCGTCGGAAGCGTTTCGGTGGGGGCAGGTTCCGTAGGGGCCGGCTCCGCGGTTCCGGAAGGCTCCGCCGTGGTGCCGGCGGACGTGCTTTTCCTGGCTGCCCGGATCTGCGACTGCGCTTCGGCCGCGCTGCGCTCTCCGGCTTCGGATACGTAGACCCGGCCGGCCGGATCGGAGGCGTCTGTGCTCTCCGCGGGGCGGCGGGACAGCAGGAAGCCGGCCGCCAGCGCGACAAGCAGGACGGCGGTCAGAAGATAGGGAAGAAGAGAACGGAAACTGCGATGGTTCATTATCGGCCTGCCTGTTCTACGGCTTCGCCGAGCACCAGCGCCAGGGAGGTGTCGGCGGAGAAGGTGTTGATGTTGTAAAAATACAGGATCTGATCGTATTCGTTCTGACGCATGAGCATCAGGAGGTCGTCGCTGTAATAGCGCGGATCCACGACGTCAACCGTTTCATACTCTGACAGCAGGAAAGGCAGGAAACAGTTGAAGTAGGAATCCTTGAAGACCAGGAGGCGGCCGGCGCCGGCACGGTCCGTTTCAATGCGGACCAGGCCCTCGTTGCCGCCCAGGAAGACGGTGTAGGGGTCGTCGCTGTTCAGGCCGTCCCAGCTGTAGAGGCTGGCGCGCTTGCCCGCGCTGTCCGTGACCAGGATCACCGGTTCATCCTTCGGCTGCCAGACGGAGATCGTGTCCCGCTCGCGCACGGCCAGCCCGCTTTTGGCGGACAGGGAGCCGCTGAACTGCGAGGTGACGGGCAGGAGTTCGCCTTCTGCCGTGAACGTGCGCCCGAGCGTTTCCAGCACGGCCGGCGCGCAGGCCAGAGCCGCGTCCGTGGTCCAGTGATGGTCGGTGCGGTAATAGAGCGGCACGCCGTCCAGCCCTGCGATCTGCAGCGTGTTCTGCAGGTCTTTGAACCCGATGCCGGAGCCGTCCAGTTTCTCCGCGATCCGCGCCGAAAACGCCTCCTGGTCCGCGGTCGGCGCCCAGAGCGGCAGCTTGTCCTTCAGGACCGAGACCGCGTTGGGGACCAGGACCAGCTGCTGTGGCAGCGGGAAGAGCTCCGCGAAACTGCGCATCGCGTCCACGGTGCGGTTGACGACCGCGTCGTCCGGCGTCTCCATCTTTTCGAGCAGATATCCGTCGCTCCCGCGGTACACGCCCTGCGATTCATTCCGTCCGGCCAGCGAATCCGCGTAGACTTTCAGGTCCGTGAAGAATTCGCGGAACGGGATCTGGTCCGAGGCGTAATCCTCGAAATCGTTCGAATAATTCCCTTCCAGCACGCGGTCGGCCTGCGGCACCGGGAACGAAGTCAGCATGCGTTTTTCGCGCACGGAAAGCGTCCGGTCCGGCAGGACCAGGTTCAGCACGAAAAAGACCAGGAACAGGAGGGCGAACAGGCCCGCCAGGATCCGGTAGTACTGATGATTGCCGCGTTTTCTGCTTCGGGATCCGTCCATCACAAGCCTCTAAAAGCGGAAATACAGGAACGGGTTATAGCTCTGGTAGACCAGGTAGGCCAGGCAGAGCACCAGGGTGACGGCCATCAGCGCCAGCGCGAGCGGCCGGCATTTTTCCGCCGTCTTTAAGTAAAGCAGGCGGACGAGCGGCGTGGAAGCCGCCGCCGCGATCAGCAGGGTGACCAGGGAGGTGAGCAGCAGGTACAGCGTCTGCGTATTGGCCAGGCCGGCCGCGCCGATGCCGAACATCTGGCCCAGGTATGCGCCCATCTGCGAAAAATCGGTGAAGGCGAAGATCACCCAGCCGATGATGAAGATAAAGCCCGTCATCACGTGCCCGGCCGCCCGGTGCCGCGCCAGGAAATTCCCCAGCACGTATTTTTCCAGGATCAGCCAGACCGCGTAATACAGGCCCCACAGCACGAAATTCCAGCTCGCGCCGTGCCAGAGCCCGGTGAGCGCCCAGACGATCAGGATGTTGCGGATGTGCCGCGCCGTCCCGACCCGGTTGCCGCCCAGCGGGATATACACGTAGTCGCGGAACCAGGAGCTCAGCGAAATGTGCCAGCGCCGCCAGAACTCCGTGACCGAGCCCGCGATGTACGGGAAATTGAAGTTCATCGGGAAGCGGAAGCCCAGCATGTAGCCCAGACCGATGGCCATGTCCGAATACCCGCTGAAGTCGAAGTAGATCTGGAACGTGTACGCGACCGCGCCGAGCCAGACCATCAGGAAGCTGCGCTCCGCCGGCAACGTGCCGGAAATCAGCGTGAACAGCGAGCCGAGATTGTTGGCCAGCAGCACTTTTTTCGCAAGGCCGAGGATGAAATACTCCGCGCCCTTGCCGAAGGCCGCCGGCGTGACGCTGCGCTCCGTCAGGCGTGCCTCGATGTCCGTGTATTTGACGATCGGGCCCGCGATCAGCTGCGGGAACATCGAAATGTACAGCGCGAACGCGGGCAGGCTCTTCTGGCAGCGCGCCTGGCCGCGGTACACGTCAAAGACGTAGGAGAGCGCCTGAAACGTATAAAATGAGATGCCGATCGGCAGCGAGAGCTTCAGCTCCGCCAGCGAAAGGCCGCCCAGCCGGTTGACCAGGCCGATCATCATGTTGGCGTACTTGAAAAAGAAAAGGATGGCCAGATTCCAGAAGACCGCGAAAGCCAGATGCGCCCGCACCGGCCGCCCTTCTTCCCGCGCCTCGTCCATGAAGCGCACGAAGAAATAGTTGCCGCAGATGCTGATCATCATCAGGATCACGTAGACCGGCTCGCCCCAGGCATAGAAAAAGAGGCTGGCGGCCAGCAGGACGATATTCCGCGCGCGGACGGACCGCGCCAGATAGTACGCGGTCAGCGTGACCGGGAGGAAGTATAGAAGAAATGTGATGCTGCTGAAGACCACGCTGCGGTTCCTTTGCTGTTTCTGGTTCGGGCCGGGCCCGCCCCTGCGGCGGAGCTTACCGGGCCAGCGCGCGCCGGAACGCGCTCTGCGCCTGATAGCTGTTTAAGTCGCAGACGTAAAGGCAGTAGGTGCCCTGCACGTCCACGACGGCCTTGCGGATCAGTGCCATCTGCTCGACGCCGTAGGATTCGAAAATGCCGGTCTGGTCCTGGATGCGCTTCCGCATCGCCTCCGCAGCCGCCTCCGCCTGCTCCTCCGTGCGGCAGCGCACGAGCAGCAGTTCCTGGGCGTCCATGTTGGAGACGGGGATGTAGAGGAGGACTTCCGCGTAATCGTTCGCGTCCAGACCATAGAGGGAGCGGAGCTTCATCGCGCCGGCCTCTTTCATGTTTTCGGCGCCTGCGAGCTGCTCCAGGACCGGGCCTTTGAGGTCGGAGAGGGGCACGTCGTCCCGCACGCGGCCGCGCACGCACAGCGCGATAAAGACGATGAGGGCCACCATCATCAGGACTTCCGCGCAGACCAGTTTGTGGGCTTTGAAAAACTGCATTTTATGCCTCCGAAAACGTCTATTAGTCTATCACCGGCGCGGGAAAGTGTCAAGAATCGCGGCGGCTCCGGCCGGGAGCCGAAAAGCGGCGCGGCGGCCGCAAATCGATGCAGTTTCTTCCGGATTTGTCTTGTTTTTCAGGCGCGGATTTGATACAGTAAAAAAGAAGAAAGTCTCCGGCATCCGCAAAAGTCCGGAGTGAGAACGGCCGAGAGCCGTATGAGGAGGATAAACCAATGAGCAGTTTTATCGAGGAAGTCAAAGCCAAAGCAGCGGCCGACAGGAAGAAGATCGTTCTGCCGGAATCCAATGACAAGCGTACCTATGACGCCATCCAGCTGATCAAGAAGGAAGGCTTTGCCGACCTGGTGCTGATCGCTTCCGCCGAGGACATCAAGACCTACGGCGCCGGCTATGATCTTTCCGGCGTGGAGATCGTGGACCCGTTCACCGATCCCCGGACCGACGCGTATGCGGAGAAATTCGCCGAGCTGCGCAAGAGCAAGGGCATGACCTTCGAGCAGGCCCTGGGCATCCTGAAGAAGGACTACACCTATTACGGCGTCATGATGGTCAAAGTGGGCGATGCGGACGGCATGGTCTCCGGTGCCTGCCACACCACGGCGGACACCCTGCGCCCCTGCCTGCAGATCTTAAAGACCGCGCCCGGCGTGAAGACCGTTTCCTCCTTCTTCCTGATGATCGTGCCCAACTGCCCGTACGGCGAAAACGGCACGCTGGTGTTCGCGGACTGCGGCCTGGTGCAGAACCCCACCTCCGAAGAACTGGCCACCATCGCCGGCTCCAGCGCGGCCACCTTTGAGAAGATGGTCGGCAAAGAGCCCCGCGTGGCGCTGCTGAGCCATTCCACCATGGGCTCCGCGAAGCACGACGACATCACGAAGGTTGTCGAAGCCGTGAAGATCGCGAAGGCCGAATATCCGCAGTACATGATCGACGGCGAGCTGCAGCTGGATGCGGCCATCGTCCCGAAGGTAGGCGCCTCCAAGGCTCCGAACAGCCCCGTGGCCGGCAAGGCCAACGTGCTGGTCTTCCCGGATCTGGACGCCGGCAACATCGGCTACAAGCTGGTGCAGCGCTTCGCCAACGCCGAAGCGTACGGCCCTGTCTGCCAGGGTCTGGCCAAGCCCGTCAACGACCTGTCCCGCGGCTGCAGCGCCGAGGACATCGTCGGCGTGGTCGCCATCACCGCCCTGCAGGCGCAGGCATAAGCCGCACCGCATGATGGGGGGCGCCGCAAGGCGCCCCTTTCTCTATGGTACCGCCCGGAAAAGGGAGGAAAACAGGGATAGAGGAGAAGATATGAAGAGAGCATCGTTTGTGATCCTGCTGTGCCTTGTGCTGGCCCTGCTGCCGGCAGGCTGCGGCGCCGGTCAGAAAGAAATCATAGTTCCGGTACCTGCCGCAACGACGATCGGCGGGCAGAAGGAGCAGACAACGGAGGTTCCGGCTTCGACAGCTCCGGCTACGGAAGCGCCGGCCACGGAGGCACCGACAACGGAGGCGCCGGCCACGGAAGCACCGGCCACGGAAGCGCCCGCTACAGAAACTCCTGTCACCGAACCGCCTGCTACCGAACCGCCCGCCACGGAAGCGCCCACTACGGAAGAACCCGCCACGGAAGCGCCCACCACCGAACCGCCCACCACGGAAGCGCGGACGGGCCTGTCCGCCGTTGCCGCCTATTACGCGGACTATCTGCGGGCCCACTGGGATGAGCTGGACATGACGCGGCACTACGACCAGTTCTATTACGACGTCTGCGCCTCGTACCGCAACGTGGCTTTATTCGACGTGACGGGGGACGGCACCCCGGAGATGCTCCTGATCTGCCATGACCCCGACAGCTCGAACAATGTGATGTGCTTCCGCGTCATCACCGCCGACGCGAACGGCGCCCGCGAGATGACCAAACCGAACGGCGACAAGATCATGAACCTGTTCTGGGACCAGACCTTCCCGCACGACATGACCGACGCGGCGCTGTTCGCCCGCGGGACCACGCTGTATTTTTACCGCAAAGCCGTTGCGGGAGAACGCGATTACAGCTTCACGTCTGAAGAGTTCGGGCGGCTGACTTATCAGAGGGATACCGGAAACCTGCTGTGGGAGATCGCCCTCTACTGGGAGCAGAAGACGACGCCTTCCGGCACGGAGATCCTGTACCAGGCGGAAGAAAAGGATATCGACGAGGCATCGTATCATTCTCTCAAAACGCAGCTACTGGATTCCGCCGGAACGTGCGTGTTTTACGGGATGCCGTACTATTTCTCCGCGCCGGCTTATGAGGAAGTGAACCCCGACCTCGCGGATTACATTGCCGTGAAGCCGTCGGACGCGCTGGCCCATCTGGAGTCCGTTGCGGAAGTGCCCGTTCCGGTGGCGCCGACCGCGGAAACGCGGACGGGGCTGGCCGCGGCGGCCGGGGATTATGCGGAGTATCTGCGGACACACACTTATGATCTGGATCTGACGCAGATCCCTTACGCAGACGCGTCATATCTCAACGTGGCTTTTTACGACGTGACGGGCGATGGCGTGCCGGAAATGCTGCTGATCTGCTATGTGCCTCACGAGTTCCTGCCGACGATGTGCCTCCGCGTGATCACGGCGGACGGGTCCGGCGCGCACGAAATGACAAAACCGAACGGCGACAGTCTGATCAAACTGTTCTGGGATCAGACCATGGCCGGAGGCGGATCGGATACCGTGCTGTTCGCCCGGGATTCCGTCCTGTATTTCTACCGCATTTCATTCGGCGACGGCCTGGGCAGCTGGGAAGAGGAGACCGGGCGTCTGGCCCGCAGCGATAACGGAAAGAATCTGTATTGGGACATCGCCCTGGAATACAAATGGTGGGCAGTGGATTATCAGACGGAAATGTTCCAGTATCAGGCGGAAGAAAAGGACGTGGCGGAAGAGACATATTATACTCTTAAGGAAAGCCTTCTGGGTTCCGCGGATACGTTCATTTTCTACGGGATGCACGGGTCGATGGGAAAACATGCATATGACGAAGTAAACACCGATTTTTCCGACTACATCGCCATGACGGTTTCGGAAGCCCTGGACTATCTGGACAGCCTTCGCTGAGAACAGGACATAAATAAAAAAACAGTGCCATTGGGGACGGTTCCCGGCGGCACTGTTTTTTTGTGCGGTCAGGCGGTCGGCGCGGTCAGGCGGTCATCTTCCGGCCAGGCGCCGCTTCAGGTATTCCAGACCCTTTTTGTAGCCTTCGGGGCCGAGGCCGGCATAGGTGATCTCGCAGGCCGGCGCGGTGTAGGAGATGCGGCGGAAGGGTTCGCGGCGCGTGATGTCCGTCAGGTGGACTTCGACGGCGGGGAGGCCGACGGCGCGCAGGGCGTCGGGGATGGCGATGCTGGTGTGGGTGTAGGCGGCGGGGTTGATGAGGATGCCGTCGTATTGGCCGGGCGCGTCCTGGATGGCGTCGACGAGGGCGCCTTCGTGGTTGGACTGGAAAAATTCGACGGAAAGGTCGAGTTCCGCGGCCCAGGCGCGGATCATGTCCAGCAGTTCGGCGTAGGTGGTGCGGCCGTAGACGGCGGGTTCGCGGACGCCGAGGAGGTTCAGGTTGGGGCCGTTGATGACAAGGATGTTCATGGGAGTACCTCAGAGGGATGACAGGGCCGGGAGGAGACTGTCTCCGAACGATACTGCGGGGTCGCCGTCGATGGTAACGTCGGCGAAGGCCTCGTAGAGGGGTTTTCTTTCTTCGTACAGGGCGGCGAGGTCCGGGCGGTGGAAGAGGGGCTTGGAGGAGATGTCCAGGTCTTCGGGATCGCGGCGGAGCCAGATCAGGAGGCCGTTCTGGTGCAGGAGGGGGTAGTTCTCCGGGCGGGTCACGGCGCCGCCGCCGGTGGCGAGGACGGCGCCGGAGAGGGCGCCGAGGCGGCGGAGGACCGCAGTCTCTTTTTCGCGGAAAGCGGGTTCGCCGAAGCGGCGGATGAACAGTTCGGGGGAGATGCCTTCGGCCTGCTCGAATTCGCGGTCGCTGTCATAGACCGGGCGGCCGAGGGCTTCGCCGAGGCGGCGGGCGGCGGTGCTTTTGCCGCTGCCGGGCATGCCGATCAGGATGAGGTTCTGCTGCGCGCGGCTGATCTTCTGCGTGATCGGGGCGATGCAGTCCGGACTCAGGTCCGTCGCGCCCCACAGCCTGCTGCTGTAATACGCCTGCGCGGTCAGCATGGGGAAGCCGTTGACGGCGGGGATCCCGAGCTGCTCCGCCTCCATCAGCAGGACGGTGCGTGCGGGGTTGTAGATCAGGTCGATGACGCCTTCGAGGGCGGGGAATGCCGCGAGGGACAGGGGCGATGAGCCGTTGTCCGGGTACATGCCGACGGGCGTGGTGTTGACGAGGAAAGCTGCGTCACGGTGCTTGTCCAGATTCCCGTAATGGTCCTGCCCGGAGCGGGAGATGACGGCGGGCTGCGCGCCCAGCTCCCGCAGGACGGCCTGCACGGTGACGGAGGCGCCGCCGCTGCCGAGGACCAGGACTTTCCGGCCGGCGGGGGCGAAGCCGCTCTGCTCCAGCAGATGGCGGAAGCCCGCATAGTCCGTGTTGTCGCCGTAGAGCGAGCCGTCGGCGCGGCGCAGGATCGTGTTGACGCTGCCCAGGGTGCGGGCGAGCGGGGAGAGGCCGTCCAGGTAAGGGAGGACGGCCTTTTTATAGGGGACAGTCACGTTGCAGCCGCGGAAGGGGGCGGTGCGGAGGAAGGTTTCGAGGTCTTCGGGGGGCGTTTCCCAGAGCGCATACGAATACTCCCCCAGCATCCGGTGGATGGCGGGAGAGCAGCTGTGGGAGAGGGGGTTGCCCAGAAGGCCGTAAGGGTCCATGAAATACCTCGGGGTTGCGGGCGGCCGATGGCCGTTCCTATACGTTAGTTGTTTTCGGTATGACGGGCCGATGGCACATCGGCCCCTACGTGCTGTTTGCTTATCGTCAAAATGGTCTCATACAGCGCCCGCACGTCGTCCGACAGCTCGGCCGGCGCGAGGCGGCTCAGGCGGTCCAGGAGTTCCTGCTCGCGGGCGGAGTCCTGCACGGGGAGGGCGTTTTCTTGCTTGTAGGCACCGATGCGGTCTGCGGTTTTCATGCGGCGGACGAAAGCCTCCAGAATGGTCCGGTCCGCGGCGTCGATCTGCCGGCGGAAGGCGGGCAGGTCCGCGGCGTCGTCCGCACGGCTTTCCCACAGGGTGTCCAGCAGGGCGGCGGCTGCGGCGGCTTCCGCCACCGGGACGGCGCGGAGGACGATGCAGGTATCGTGGCGGCCGGGGACGGAGAGCGTGACGTTTTCCATCACCGACAGGTCCGCGCTTTCCTGCGGGACGGCGATGCTGGGCGTGGGCTTGAGCGCGGCGCGGAAGACGAGGGGCGTGCCGCAGGCCATGCCGCCCAGGATCCCGCCGCAGTGGTTGGAGGTCATGACGACGCGGCCGTCCTGTACACGGTAGCCGTCGTTGGCTTCACTGCCGCGCATCGCCGCCAGCGCGAAGCCGTCACCGAATTCCAGTCCTTTGACGGCAGGGATGGCGAAGACCGCCTGCGCGAGCCGGTTTTCCAGACCGCCGAAGGGGTGGTCGCCCAGACCGGCCGGCAGCCCGGTGACCGTGCATTCGATCACGCCGCCCAGGGAATCGCCCCGGGCCTTCGCGTCCTGCAGCAGGCCGGTCACGGCTTCCGCATCCTCCGCCGGAACTCCTCCGACGGATATGACCCGGGCCGTCACTTCGATCCCTTCCCGTGCCAGCAGCTGCTTCGCGATGCCGCCGGCCACGCAGAATGGTGCGGTCATACGGCCGGAATAATGGCCGCCGCCGGACGGGATGCGTCCGGTCTTCACATAGGCCGGCCAGTCCGCGTGTCCGGGCCGGGGGACCGTGCGCAGAGCCTCGTAGTCCGCGGGCCGCGCGTCGGTATTGCGGAGGACCGCGCGCACCGGGCCGCCGGTGAAGATGCCGTCTTCCAGGCCGGTCTCAAATTCCGGTACATCCGCTTCGCGCCGCGCGGAGGAGAATTCGCCGTTCCCCGGCGCCCGCCGGTCCAGAAACGCCTGCAGCGCCGGCCGGTCCAGCGGCGTGCCCGCGGGGATGCCTTCTACAGTCACGCCGACAAGGGGCTCGTGAGAGCCCCCGAAAATCGTAAAACGATAAAATGTTCCGAATGAAAAATGATCCATGTCGTAATCAGCGCTGCAGCTGCCCGAACGCGTTCCAGAAGCCCGCGAAGGACTTGCCCACGCACTCCGCGTTGTCGATAGTGACCGGGTTCTGCGCGGCGCAGGCTGCCACCGCCGCCGCCATGGCCAGCCGGTGATCGCCCAGCGTGCGGACCGAGCCGCCGCGGATGGTACCGCCGTGCACCTGCAGGACGTCGCCCCGCACGCGCGCCTGGACGCCCAGGTCGTGCAGCAGGTCGAGCGTGCCGGTGAGGCGGTCGGATTCCTTGAGGCGCAGGCGTCCCGCGCCGGTGAACTGCGTGTCGCCCATCGCCGTCGCGGCCAGCACCGCCAGCGGGGGCACCAGGTCCGGGATCTGGGAGGCGTCGATGGTCATGGCTTTCAGCGGTGCGTGCCGCACGGCGATGACTTCGGGCGAGGCGCCGATATCGGCCCCCATGTTCTGGAGGATGTCCAGGATTGCCATGTCGCCCTGACGGGATTTCGGCGAGAGCCCGGTGACCGCCAGTCCCTTCTGGGACAGCGCGCCCATGCACAGGAACACCGCCGCCGCGGAGAAATCGCCCTCCGCCGCCAGTTCGCGGGGCAGGGCCGTCTGCCTGCCGCCGAAGATCCAGAAGAGGTCGTCCCAGGCAAGCGCGTCGCCGGTCTTGTGGGCCAGCTGCGCCTTGTCCGGCGCGGCTCCGGCCAGTTCCAGCACCTGGTCCGTCATGTCGACGTAGGAAGAGGATTCCACCGGCGCCTGGATGCGCAGCACGGAATCGCCCTGCGCGAACGGCAGGGTCAGTAGCAGCGCGGAGGTGAACTGCGAGGAGACGTTCCCCGGCAGCAGCCAGATCCCGGGCCGGAGCGTTCCGGAGACGTAGACGTTGGCGCCGCGCTCCTCCACGGTCATGCCGTGGGCGCGCAGGGCCGCGTCAAAAGGCGCGAGGGGGCGCGCGGTCAGGCGGCCTTCCCGCAGCAGGCAGGCATTGGCGCCGCGCAGGCCGGCCAGGGCCATCATGAAGCGCAGGGTCGCGCCGCTTTCGCCGCAAGGCAGGACCTTCAGCTCCTCGCTGGAAACGGGGAGCAGGCGGCCGGCCGCATCGCGCGGGAAGGGCGTGACGGTAAAGGAATCCGCATCTTCGCGGACCGGGGCGCCCAGCGCGGTCAGGCAGCGGGCGGTAGCGGTCACGTCGGCGGAAGAATCGATTTTATGAATGCGGACGGATTCCCGGCCGAGGGCGGCCAGGATCAGCAGCCGGTGCAGCTGGGATTTGGACGAAGGCGCCCGGAACAGGCCGCTCCGGGGACCGGGCTGGATGGTGAATGACATAAGTTCCTCCTTACAGCGCGCCGCCGGACTTCAGCCAGGAGGCCAGGTCCGCCAGCGGGACGGGGATGATGTCGCAGTGCCCGACGGCCCGCGGCACGATCAGCGGCAGGTGGCCGCCGCGCAGTTTTTTATCCTGCCGCAGGAACGGCAGCAGTTCGGCCGCCGTATACGTGCGGTCCGCCTCCAGCCCATAGCGTTCCATCAGGGCGGCCAGGCGGGGCATCAGGGCGGGGTCGCACAGTTCGTGTCCGACGGCGGCGCGGGTGATCATCAGCAGTCCTTCGGCCACGGCCTGGCCGTGCGGGACGGTATAGCCGCTGAAGGCTTCGATCGCGTGCCCGAAACTGTGGCCCAGGTTCAGCAGGCGGCGGGCGCCGAAGTCCCGCTCGTCCTCCGCCACCAGGGCGGCTTTCGTTTCGATGGCGCGGGCCAGCAGATCCTCGCCGGGCAGCGGGTCGGCGCTGGTCTCCAGCGCGCGGAAGAATTCCTCTCCGCTCAGGAAGGCGGTCTTGATGAGCTCGCCCATCCCGCTGGCGATCTCCTCCGGCGGCAGCGTGTTCAGCAGTTCCGGGTCGCAGAGCACCACCGCCGGCTGGTGGAAGGCACCGGCCAGGTTTTTGCCCTCGGGCAGGTTGACCGCCGTCTTGCCGCCCACGGAGGCGTCGACCACGGCCAGCAGTGTAGTGGGGATCTGGACGAACGGCAGGCCGCGCAGGTACGTGGCCGCGGCAAAGCCCGCCAGGTCTCCGACGACGCCGCCGCCCAGCGCGATCACGGGATCGTTCCGCTGCAGGCGGTTGTCCGCCAGGAAGGAGAGCAGGCGGCAGTACGTATCCAGGTTTTTGGAGGCCTCCCCCGGCGGGATGATGAACGGCTCCGCCTGGAAGCCTTCGTTCCGCAGGGAATCCAGGAGCCGCGACCCGTACAGGGCAAACACGGTCTCATCGGAGACCACCGCGGCCCAGCGGGCGGCCGAGCGCTCGCGGATCAGGTCCCCGGCGCGGTCCAGCAGGCCGCGTTCCATCAGGACCTCATAGGGCTGTTCGGCATTGATCGGTATTCGTTTCATATAATTCCTGCCGCCTTTCTCACGGCCTGCACTTTCTGCGCCAGGGCCGCGTATTCTTCCGGAGTGACGGCCTGTTCCCCGTCGGTCAGCGCCTGCTCCGGGTGGTTATGGACTTCGATCATCAGGCCGTCCGCCCCCGCGGCCGCCGCGGCCAGCGCCATCGGCGGGACCAGCGAGGCGATGCCCGTGCCGTGGCTCGGATCCGCGATGACGGGCAGATCCGTCATGCCGCGCAGCAGCGGGATCACGGCCAGATCCAGTGTGTTCCGGGTATAATCGTCGAACGTGCGGATGCCCCGCTCGCACAGGATGACGTGCGGGTTCCCCTCCGCCAGGATGTACTCCGCGCTCAGCAGGAATTCCCGCAGCGTGGCGGCCATGCCGCGCTTTAAGAGAACGGGTTTGCCCGTCCGCCCGACTTCTTTCAGCAATTCGTAATTCTGCATGTTGCGGGAGCCGATCTGGATCACATCGACATCCTCAAACAGATCCAGCTCGCGCACGCCGGTGATCTCCGTGACCACGGGCAGCCCGCTTTCCCGCTTCGCTTCCAGCAGCAGGCGGATGCCTTCCTCCTTCAGCCCCTGGAAGTCATACGGCGACGTGCGCGGTTTGAACGCGCCGCCCCGCAGCATATGCGCCCCGGCGGCCTTCACCGCCCGGGCAATGCCGACGATCTGCTCCTCGCTTTCCACGGAGCAGGGGCCGGCGATCATCAGAAATTCTTTTTTGTCCCATAAAGTGTCCATGGCTTTACTTTACAACATTTTCCCCGCTTTTTCCACTTAAAAAACTTGAAAAGGGCACGATTTATGTTATATTGTTTTTGGAAAAGCAAAACGGGACCCCTGACGGGGGGATTTTCCCGTATGGCAAAAAGCACGGCGGAAGGCCCGCGTGCCCGGCCGCCCCTCACAAAACGGAGTTCCCTATGAGTGAACTGGTATCATTTAAATGTCCCAACTGCGGCTCCCCGCTGATGTACAGCGCGGAGAAGCGGCGCTTCACCTGCGAATACTGCGGCGGCGACTTCGATTTCGACACCGTCCAGAATGCGGACGTCAACGCCGACACCGAATTCGACTGGGGCGATTACAAGGAAAACGTCTCCGGGGAATCCCTGGAGGGGACGGTCTCCTACGTCTGCAAATCCTGCGGCGCGGAGGTCGTCACGGACGCCACCACGGCGGCAAGCCTGTGCCCCTATTGCGGCAACGCCATCGTCATGGAGCAGAACGTCAGCGGCCTGATCAAACCCAACGGCATCATCCCCTTCCGCGTGGACAAAAAGCAGCTCAAGGAGATCGTCGCGAACTACTGTAAAGGCCACAAACTGCTCCCGAAGAACTTCATCACGGACCAGAAGATCGAAAAGATCCAGGGCCTGTACCTGCCCTTCTGGCTGTATGACTGCCACGCCGACGGCTCCATGGGCTTCAACGGCACCCGCGTGCGCGCCTGGAGCGACGCCCGCTACAACTACACCGAAACCAGCTTCTACTACGTGGAATGCGAAGGCGAAGTCGGCTTTGCCAAGGTCCCCGTGGACGGCAGCATGCGCATGGGCGACCCGCTGATGGATTCGCTGGAGCCCTTCGATTTCAGCGACATCCAGGATTTCGCCTACGGCTACCTGAGCGGCTTCGTGGCGGACCGTTTCGATCAGGATGCGGACTACTGCCTGCCCCGCGCCACCAGCCGCATCAAGAGCAGCGTGGCCACCGTATTCACGTCGGCGGTGCGCGGCTATTACGCGACCCTGACCCCCAGCCGCAGCAACATCGCGCTGGACCATACGCAGGTCAATTACGTGCTGCTCCCGGTGTACTTCATCACCACCAGTTTCCGGGGGCAGAAATATGAATACGCCGTCAACGGCCAGACCGGCAAAATGGTGGGCGAACTGCCCGTGGACACCCGCCGTTCCACCAAGTACATGCTCGGCATCGGTGCGGCCGTGTTCGCAGCGGCGCTGGCTTTCGCCACGTTCATTCTGTAGGAGGGCCGGACGATGAAAAAGAGACTGTTTGCATTTTTCGGGATCCTGCTCCTGCTGAGCGTGCTGGTGCTGCCTTTCGCGGGAAGCCGGCGTGCGCTGGCGGCGGACCAGGTCTGCCCGCAGATCATTGACGAGGCCGACATCCTGAAGCCTTCCGCGGAAACGGAACTCGGCGCGCAGATCGCCGCGCTGGAGAGCAAATACCAGACCAACATCGTGATCCTCACCGTCACCGAAATGCAGCGGGCGGATCTGAAGGGCGGCCAGAAGTATTACGACATTCAGGCCTTCACCGAGGACTTTTACGACTTCGTTTACTGCGGCGGCCGGGAAAAGGACGGCATCATCCTCTGCGTAAACATGGATTACCAGAACCGGGAGTACTGCATCGTCACCACCGGCAAGGAGATCAACCGCTTCCAGTCGAAGATGGATTACATCTACGAAAAGATCTACGACAACCTGACCCGCGCGGAATATGAAGGCGCCGCCGAAACGTACGTGAAGCTGATCGAAACCAAGTACCGCCTGGGCTTCTATCCGCCTTCCTTCGGCACCGTGCTGATCTGCCTGGCCATCGGCCTGCTCGCGGGCTGGCTCGTGACCAAAGGCATGAAGGGCAGCATGAACAACGTGCACATGGCCACGTCCGCAGGGTCGTACATGATTCCCAACAGCTTCAATGTGCGGCGGCAGAATGAAATATTCCTGTACAGCAACATCACCCAGACGGCGCGCCAGACGGAGCACCGCGAAGGCGGCGGGGGCGGCGGCATCCACATCGGCTCCTCCGGCTTCAGCCACGGCGGCGGCGGGGGCCACAGCTTCTGAAACGACCGCCCCCGGGCGGTGGATCATAAAGAAAAACAAGCATCACACCATAAGAAAAGGAGAGTAACACTATGGGACTTATCAGTGCAGGTTTAGGCGCTTTAAGCAGCACGCTGGCCGATCAGTGGAAGGAGTATTTCTACTGCGAGGCCATGGACAAGGACATCCTGCTGACCAAGGGCGTCAAGAAGACGGGCACCACCAACACCCTCTTCGGCGGCTCCAATAACAAGGGCAGCGACAACATCATCACCAACGGCTCCGGCATCGCGGTGGCGGACGGCCAGGCCATGATCATCGTGGACGACGGCCAGGTCGTGGAATTCTGCGCCGAGCCCGGCCGCTTCACCTGGGACGCCTCCAGCGAACCCAGCATCTTCACCGGCAAGCTCTGGGACAGCATCAAGGAGACCTTCAAACTGGTCGGCAAGCGTTTCGCCTACGGCGGCGAGACCGGCCACGATCAGCGCATCTACTACTTCAACACCAAGGAACTGCTGGACAACAAGTTCGGCACGCCCAACCCGATCCCGTTCCGCGTCGTGGACAGCAAGGTCGGCATCGACCTGGACGTGTCCCTGCGCTGCGCCGGCGTGTTCTCTTACCGCATCGCGGACCCGCTGCTGTTCTACTCCAAGGTCTGCGGCAACGTCCCGCGCGAATACCGCCGCGAGGAACTGGATACCCAGTTAAAGAGCGAATTCATCAGCGCCCTGCAGCCCGCCCTGGCGAAGCTGAGCGCGCTGGAAATGCGTCCGAATGAGATCCTGCTGCACAACACCGCCGTCGAAAAGGCCATGAACGAAGCCCTGTCCGAAAAATGGGGACAGCTCCGCGGCCTGGAAGTGGTCAGCGTGGCCTTCTCCACCGTGACGCTTCCCGAAGAGGATCAGGAGCGCATCAAGCAGCTGCAGACCGCGGCGACCCTGTCCAACCCGAACCTGGGTGCGGGCTACATGACCGCTTCCATCGGCCAGGCCGTGAATACGGCCGCCGCCAATGAGAACGGCGCGATGGCCGGCCTGATGGGCGTGGGCATGACCATGAACACCGCGGGCAGCACGATCTCCAGCCTGTACGCGCAGGGTGCGCAGCAGGCCGCCGCCGTTACCCCGGCCGCTCCGGCGAACGCCTGGACCTGCCCGACCTGCGGCGCAGTCTGCACCGGCAACTTCTGCCCTCAGTGCGGCGCCAAGAAGCCCGTCCCGGCAGCCCCCTGGACCTGCCCGACCTGCGGCACCGCCAACACCGGCAACTTCTGCTCCCAGTGCGGCACCAAGAAGCCGGAATAATTGAACCGGACGGTAGGGCGGCCGCCGGCCGCCTCATGCCAAACCCGTTGGGGCGGCCATCGGCCGCCCTTTTCAGAAAGGAGAGCCCATGGGCCTTTTTGACAAGAAATACTGCGATATCTGCGGCAACAAGATCGGCCTTCTCGGCAACAAAAAACTCGAAGACGGCAACATGTGCAAGGACTGCCAGCGCCTGCTGTCTCCCTGGTTCTCCGACCGCCGCCACAGCACCGTGGAGGAGATCAAGGGCCAGCTCGCCTACCGCGAGGCCAATCAGGCCAAAGTCACTGCCTTCACGCCCACCAAAACGTTCGGCAACCAGACCAAACTGGTCCTGGACGAAGGCAAGGGCCAGTTCATCGTGACCCGCTCCGACAACTGGATCAAGGAGAACCCGGACGTCGTGGACCTGTCCGCCCTGACCGGCTACGAAGCCGCGGTGAAGATGGACCAGGATGAAGAGAAGACCAGGAATTCGGAAGGCAAAATGGTCAGCTACGACCCGCCGCGCTACACCTATGAATACGATTTTAAGGTCCGCCTGCTGGTGAACCATCCGTACTTTGACGACATGGCGTTCGAGCCCTTCCGCAGCGTGGAGGAGAAGAGCGTCATCGTGAACGGCCGCCCCGCCGCCGTGCATCAGGCGGAATTCCGGGAGATCAAGGCCGAATTCGACGAGCTCCGCGCCGCGCTGGACAAGTACTGCTCCTGCCTGAGCTATTCGGAACCGAAAGAGGACGAAGCCCCGGCTGCTGCTGCTCCGGCAGCCGCAACCGCCGCATCCGCCGCCGGTCCGGGCACGTTCGTCTTCCCGTCCCTGCCGAAGAGCGTCAGCGAACTGCTTACCCTGCCCGGCGTCAGCTTCCATGACCCGTTCTCAGTGGCGGCCATGGCGGTCGCGGCCTTCTGCCGCTTCCCGGACGACCGGGACGCCTGCTTTGCCATGATCGACGCCCTGAAGGGCCCGCAGCCGCTCTCCAACGTGGACAAATCCTTCATCAAGGACCGCTTCATGGACGGCAAGGGCTACATCCCCCGTTCCTACTTCGCCGGCGCGACGCCTGAGAATGACTACACGCCGAGCCAGCCGTACACCATCCGCGTAACGGAATCCGCCCACAGCCGCGACCAGTACGACCAGGGCTACATCACCCTGTACCTCAAGTCCGGCGGCGCCGACTCCGAACGCCCCGTGACGCTGCGCCACAAACCTTCCACGGACGAATGGTTCCTGTGGAATCACACCGGCATCTTGGCCGGCATCCGCGTCCCCAAGAGCGCGGATCCCTGGGCTTAACCGCCCGGCCGGCTGACAACGACCAGGGGCGGACGGACCGCGTCCGCCCCGTTATTCTGCACAAAGGAGTACCGCACCGTTGCTGATCAGTGTTATCGTACCGGTCTATAAGGTGGAACCGTATCTGGAAGCATGCCTGGACAGCATCCTCCGGCAGACCTGGCGCGACCTGGACATCATCCTGGTGGACGACGGCTCGCCGGACGCCTGCGGGGAGATCTGCGACCGCTATGCCGCAAAAGACGCCCGTATCCGCGTCTTCCATACGGAAAACGGCGGCATTTCCGCTGCACGCAACGTCGGGATCCGGGCGGCCATGGAAACGGACAGCGCCTACCTGGTCTTTATTGACAGCGACGACTGGCTGGAAGATGACATGATCGAACGGCTTGTCTCCGCCGCCCTCGCGAAAGGCGCGGACGTCGTCGTCTGCGGCGAATATCTGGAATACCCGGACAGGACGCGGCAGCTCCGGTACGGCGACCGCATCTACACCGGCCCGGACGCTGTGAAAGCCCTGGTCCTCAACAAAATGAGAAGCCGCGTGATGAACAAGATCTGGCGGAAAGAGTGTTTTGAAACGATCCGCTTCCCGGAAGGCCGGGTCTACGAAGACATCGCAGTCGTGTACAGAATATTTTACGGCTGCTCGGCCGTCGCCACGATCCGCGACATCCTGTACCACTACCGGGAGCGGGAAGGGAGCACCGTCCATACGGGCAGCATCCGGAACCTTTACGACCGCTGGCTGGCCGTGAAAGAACGCTATGATTTCTTTGCCGCCGGCGCCCCGGATGACCCGCTCCTGACCGACGCCTGCCTGCAGCAATGCATCCGGACCGCGGGAAAACTGTGGCGCGCCTGCTCTGCCGCCCCGGAAGAGGAGCGGAAACGGTATGCCGCGGAATGCAAAGAGATCGCCGCCTTCCTCCGCAAAAACGTCCCTCTGACCGGCCGCCGGAACTGGCAGCCGGCCGTCCGCATCCTTTCCGCGCCGACCCGCTCCGCGACCCGTTTTTCCTTCAGATACGTCCGCACCCTGTATGCGCTCCGTGGCCGCCAAAACACATAGAATATTAAGGAGATCATGACCATGACCCGCATCCCTCTTGCCAGACCGATCCTGCTGCTCTTTGCTGTCCTCTGCCTGCTGTTCTGCCTCGCCGCCTGCGGCGGAAAGAAAGAACCGGCCACGGAACGCGAAACAGAGGAATCGGAGCCCACGGTCTTCGAAGCGACCCTTCCGTTCTCAGGGGAAACGCTCACCATCGACGACTGGACGATCGAAATCCGCGGGCTTTCCTTCACGGACACCGTCATCCTCTCCGACATCATCAGCTATAATGCTGACAATGACGAATACTTCGCAATCGTCTCCCTGAAAGTCACCAACGGTGCCGGCGAAGAACGCACCTTCCTCCCGGCCATCGATATCTCCGGCTTTGACTACCTGCAGGACGAGTTTCAGGAAGACGGGCAGAACGTAAAAGAGACCCTCCTGATCGGCTATCACAAGACTCTCCGGAGCGCAGCCCTCCAGCCGAAAGAAGCCCGGGAAGGGACCCTGATCTACTCCGTCAGCCGGAAGGCGGCGGAAAGCGGGACCCTGGAACTGTTTTTCAACAAAATTTCCGGGGTTGATTTTACTTCGACGGAACAGAAGACACTGGATTCGGTCAGTGTAAAGTTCCGGTAAGACAGAAGATCGCTATTCCAAGACTGAGACATAAAAAGGACGGCCGGAGCCGCCCTTTTTGTTATGTGTGATGTCCGGATGACCGGCTTACAGGATCACCGTTCCCGCTTCGCCTCTCAGCGCTGCGCCTGCCTTTTCCGGCGTGGTGATGATCACCTTCCGGCCGGGGCGCGCTTCCACGAAACGCACGGCGGCTTCCACTTTCGGAAGCATGGAGCCGGCGGCGAACTGGCCCTGGGCGATGTATTCCTTCGCTTCGGCGGCGGTTATCGTGTCCAGAGCCTGCTGGTCCGGCTTGTTGAAGTTGATATAGCACTTTTCCACGGCGGTGAGCATCATAAAGATGTCCGCGTCCAGGTCCTGGGCCAGGCGTTCGGAGGCGAGGTCCTTGTCGATGACGGCCGCGACGCCGACGAGGTCGCCGTCCTCATCGCGGTAGACCGGCACGCCGCCGCCGCCCACGGCGACGACCGTGTGGCCGGCGTCCATCAGATCCTTGATGGCCTTCAGTTCGATGATCTCCACGGGCAGGGGAGAGGCTACGACCCGGCGCCAGCCGCGGCCGGCGTCTTCCTTCATCGTGTAGCCGTTCTCCTCCATCAGCGCACGCGCTTCCTCCTCGGAGTAGAAAGCGCCGATGGGCTTGGACGGATTCTGGAATTTGGGGTCGTTCTGATCCACGCGCACCTGCGTGATCACCGCGACCGGCGAGGCCTGGCCGCCCCGGATGCGCATGGCGCGCTGCAGGCCCTGGACCATGTGGTAGCCCAGCATGCCCTGGCTCATGGCGCCGCAGACGTCGAAGGGCATGGCCGGCGTAAGGTCCGCGCTGTTTTCGTTCTGCATCACGATGCCGCCCACCTGCGGACCGTTGCCGTGAGTCATGACGACTTTGTAACCCTGGTCAATGATGTCCGCGATCTCCAGAGAAGTGTTGTCGATGATGCTCAGCTGGGTCTTGGCGTCCGCCAGTTTCCCGCCGATGGTCAGGGCGTTGCCGCCCAGTGCGATAACGACAGTTTCCATCTTACCACCCCAGCTTCGTCATGGCGGCGTCCACCGCATTGATCACAATGTCGACTTCTTCTTTCGTGACGATAAGCGGAGGGATGAAGCGCAGGACGTTGCCGTTGGTATTATTGATCAGTACGTTGTTGTCCTTGAAGCACAGGTCCACGACCGGCTGGCCGCTCGGCTTCTTCAGCTGGATGCCGTTGATCAGGCCCAGGCCGCGGATCTCGTCTACGGTGTCGGGATGGTTCTTTTCGATGACTTCATGGGCGCGCTTGCGGAAGTATTCGCCCACTTCGGCGCAGTTGTTCAGAACGCCTTCGTTCAGCATGACGTCCAGCGTGGTCATCGCCAGGGCGCAGGCCAGCGGGCCGCCCGCGAAGGTGGAGCCGTGGGTGCCGGGGGTCAGGACGTTGCAGGCTTCGCCGCGCGCGCACAGGGCCGCGATCGGGACGCCGGAGCCCAGCGCCTTGGCCATGGAGCAGGTGTCCGGCTCCACGCCATAGTACTGGTGGGCGAACAGCTTGCCGGTGCGGCCGGAGCCGACCTGCACTTCGTCGAACATCAGCAGGATGCCCTTTTCGTCGCACAGTTCGCGCAGGCCCTTCAGGAATTCGGGAGTCGCGGGGCGGACGCCGCCTTCGCCCTGGACCGGCTCGGTCAGGATGGCGCAGGTGTATTCGTCCACGAGGGCCTTCACGCTGTCGAGGTCGTTGAACGTGGCGTAGCGGAAGCCGTCGGGCAGGGGCTCGAAGTAGCGGTGCACGCCATACTGGCCGGTGGCGGTGCAGGTGGCCAGGGTGCGGCCGTGGAAGGAATTCTTCATGGTGATGACCACGAAGCGTTCGGGATGGCCGTGGTCCTTGGCGTATTTGCGGGCCAGCTTGATCTGGCCTTCATTGGCCTCGGCGCCGGAGTTCGCGAACAGCACTTTGTCAAAGCAGCTGTTTTCCACGATCAGTTTCGCGGTCTGCACGGCCGGCTCGTTGTAGAAATAGTTGGAGCAGTGCAGGATGGTCTTCGCGCGCTCCGCCAGGCATTCCTGGATGCGGGGATGGTTGTGGCCCAGGCCGTTCACGGCGATGCCGCCCACGAAATCCAGGTATTTGTTGCCGTCCTTGTCGAACACCCACGCGCCGTCGCCGCCTTCCAGGGCGAGGGGCATGCGGATGTGGTTGCCGTATAAGTATTTGTCGCCGTTTTCGATGACTTCTGCATTGGTTTTGAATTTGGTGATCATGTGGTTTCCTTTCGTTATTTCGGGCCGTTGGCACAACGGCCCCTACGTTTATTTGATTCCTATGCTCTCGCGTTCCGTTCCGATAGTGGTGCCGATGGCTTCGCCGTCCAGCAGGCTCAGCAGGCTGTGCGGCACGCGCCCGTCGATGATGTGCACGCTGCCGACGCCGTTCTCGATGGCCTGCACGCAGCCGTCGATCTTCGGCAGCATGCCGCCGCTGATGACGCCTTTTTCCTTGAGGGCCGGCACGTCCTTGATATTCAGATAGGAGATGACGTCCCGCTCCTCGATGCTGTTGCACAGGCCTTCGATGTCCGTGAGCAGCACGAGCTTGTCCGCTTCCAGCGCCGCCGCCAGGATGCTGCCTGCGGTGTCGCCGTTGATGTTGAACGTATGACCCTGGCCGTCGGTGCCCACGGGGGCCACCACGGGGATCAGGCCGGCGTCCAGCAGGGCGTCCACGGCCGCGGTGTCGATCTCGTCGATCTCGCCCACCAGGCCCAGCTCCTCGGACTTCTGCCGGCAGTGATACAGGTTGCCGGACACGCCGGAGATGGCGCAGGCCTTGCCGCCCTTTTTCTGCAGCAGGCCGGTAAGCTCCGTGCCCACCTGGCCGATCAGGATGGATTCCACCACCTTCATGGTGGCTTCGTCCGTATAGCGCAGGCCATTGATAAATTTCACGGGGATGTTCAGCTGCTCCAGCATTTTGTTGATGCCGGGACCGCCGCCGTGGGAGAGGACGGGCAGCCAGCCGGCGTGCTGCAGGGTCACCACGTCCTCCATCACGGAGTTCTTGAGCTCCTCGTTTACCATGGCGTTGCCGCCGTATTTGATGACAATGATCTTATTGCTCACGTCCGGTAATCTCCGTTGATCTTCACGTAATCGTAGGTCAGGTCGCAGCCCCAGGCCTTCGCCTGGCCGTCGCCCTGGTAGAACTTCACGATCACGGTGATGTCGTGCTCGGACAGGATCTTCTTGGCCAGATCCTCGTCGAATTCCAGACCGAAGCCGCCGGCCATGACCTGGATCTCGCCGCCCGCGGACTTCAGGAAGCAGTCCGCGCGGGTGGGATCGACATCCGCGCCCGAGTAACCGGCCGCCGCCATGATGCGGCCCCAGTTGGCGTCCCGTCCGAAGACGGCCGCTTTGAACAGGGAGGAGCCGGCGATGGACTTCGCCACCAGGCGGGCGTCGTGCTCGGTGGGCAGGCCGTAAGCTTCGACTTCGATCAGGTGCGTCGCGCCCTCGCCGTCGGAGGCGATGCGGCGCGCCATGTCGATGCAAATGGCTTCCACGAGGTCGGCCAGCGCTTTCTTATCTTCCTCGGTGCGGATCTCCACGCCCGAGGCGCCGTTCGCCAGCAGGAAGATGGAGTCGTTGGTGGAGGTGTCGCCGTCCACGGTGGTCATGTTGAAGCTCCGGTCCACCGCACGGGAGAGCATCGCCTGCAGATCCTTCGGATCCGCCTTCGCGTCCGTGGTCACGTAGGCCAGCATGGTGGCCATGTTCGGGTGGATCATGCCGCTGCCCTTGGCCATGGCGCCGATGCGGACCGTGCCGCCGGAGATGGGCAGTTCATACGCGACTTCCTTCTTCTCCGTGTCCGTGGTCATGATGGCCCACGCGGCGTCGCCGCCCTTGTCGCGGCTCATGTGCGGGACGATGGCTTCCACGCCCTTGATCACGCGCTCATAGGGCAGGCGTTTGCCGATGACGCCGGTGGAGCAGACGAACACTTCGTCCTCGCCCAGGCCCAGCAGCCGCTCGGCCGCTTCTTCCACGGCCTTCGCGTCCTTCAAGCCCTGCTCGCCGGTGGCGGCGTTGGCGTTGCCGGAGTTGATCACGATGCCGCGGGCCTTGCCCTTCTTGAGCACCTCGCGGCCCAGGATGACCGGCGCCGCGCAGAATTTGTTCTTCGTAAAGCAGGCCGCTGCCGCGCACGGCGTCTCGGAAAAGAGCACCGCCACGTCCGGCTTTTCGCTGATTTTATCGGGGTTCTTGATCCCGGCGTACGCCGCTCCGGCCACGAAACCCAGGGGGGCGGTCACGCCGCCGTCGATCTTCTTGTAGTTCATATGTTCTCCTTTATCCGGGCGGCCATTGGCCGCCCCTACGCATGAGACGACCCGCCGGTATTACGGATACATCGCCGGGAACAGCAGGCCCATGGTCTCGGGCAGGCCGCTGATCAGGTTCAGGTTCTGGATAGCCTGGCCGGCGGCGCCCTTGCCGATGTTGTCGATCACGGAGGATACGATCAGCCGCTTCGTGCGCGCGTCGTACGTGGGGGTCATCATGCAGAAGTTGGTCCCGTAGGTCCACTTGGTCTGCACGGGGTTCGAGGCGGGCGTCACTTTCACGAACGGTTCGTCCTTGTAGAAATCCTCATACAGTTTGAACAGCTCGTCGTTCGTGTAATCCTTGTTCAGCGTGCAGTACACGGTGACTTCGATGCCGCGGACCGTGGGAAGCAGGTGGGGCTGGAAGTTGATGAACTGCCAGGTCTCGGGCTTGTGCAGGTCCTTGCCGGTGATGTAGGCGATGTTCTGCTCGATCTCCGGGGTGTGGCGGTGTCCGCCGCCCAGCGCGTACGCGTTGAAGTTGTTCTCCGCCTCGGTGATCAGCTTGTTCTGGGTGGGCCGGCGGCCGGCGCCCGTGAAGCCGCTCTTGGCGTCGATCACGATGGTGTTCTCCACCACGACGCCTTCCTTCAGCATCGGGTACAGCGCCAGCGTGGAGGCCGTGGGATAGCAGCCGGGGTTCGCGATCACGCGCTTGCCCTTCGCGTCTTCGCGCATCACTTCGGGGATGCAGTAGACGGCGTTTTCGGTGAGTTCGGGGTTCGGATGCTTCGCGCCGTACCATTTCTCCCACACGGGGGCGTGGCGGAAGCGGATGTCCGCGCCGATGTCGATGATCTTCTTGCCTTCGCCCAGCACGATGGCGGCCCACTTGGCCACGTCGCCGGACGGGACCTGGATGAAGACCACGTCGCTGGCCTTGGCGGCCGCGAGGACGTTCTCTTCGGTCAGATCCTTGATCTTCTGATCATAAAAGCCCTTCAGATGAGGGAAGTGTTCGTAAACGGGCTGGCCTACGCCGTAGGAATCCAGCAGGTCCACCAGTTCGGTCTCCGGATGGGCGACCATCATGCGGAGCAGTTCGCCGCAGACGTAGCCGACGGCGCCGATAGCAGAATACTTTACCATAGCAGTTTTTCCTCCCTGATCAGACATTCCCAATCGTCGCTACGATCACGGCCTTGATGGTGTGCATGCGGTTCTCGGCCTCGTCGAAGACTTTGGAGGCCGGAGACAGGAAGACGTCGTCGGTGACTTCGCGGATGTCGTAGCCCAGCTTCTTCTGCTCGGCGGCCATGGTGGTGTCGAAGTCATGGAAGGAGGGCAGGCAGTGCAGGAAGATACAGTCCGCGTTGCCGGTGGCTTTCATGACGTCCTTGGTCACGCGGAACGGGGTCAGCAGCGCGACGCGCTCCGGGATCTTGTCTTCTTCGCCCATGGAGGCCCAGATGTCGGTGTACAGGGCGTCCGCGCCTTTCAGCAGCTTGATGTCCTCGCCGAATTCCACTTTGGCGCCGGTCTCTTTGGCGACCTTCTTGCAGTAGGCTACGACTTCCTTCGCAGGCGCGAGTTCCTTGGGACCCCAGCCGACGTAGTGGATGCCGAGCTTCGCGCAGATGTACATCAGGCAGTAGGCGACGTTGTTGCGGGTGTCGCCGCAGAAGACGAGTTTGCACTTGTTCAGCGGCTTCTTGGTGTTTTCCATGAGGGTCAAGATGTCGGCCAGCGCCTGGGTGGGGTGGTCGACGTCGGTCAGGCCGTTCCAGACGGGAACGCCGGCGTTCTTCGCCAGGCCTTCCACGACCGCCTGATCGTAGCCGCGGTACTCGATGCCGTCGTAGAAGCGGCCCAGGACCTTGGCGGTGTCGGCCATGGTCTCTTTCTTGCCCATCTGGGAAGACTTGGAATCCAGGAAGGTGACGTTGGCACCTTCGTCATAGGCGGCCACTTCGAACGCGCAGCGGGTGCGGGTGGAAGTCTTTTCGAAAAGCAGGACGATGTTCTTGCCGGCCAGCAGCTGCGTGCGGATGCCGGCGCGCTTCTTGGCCTTCAGATCCGCGGCCAGGTTCAGCATGTAGCGGATCTCATCGGGGGTGAAATCTTTCAGCGTGAGAAAATTGCGTCCCTTTAAACTTACGGGCATGGTGGGTTCCTCCTCAGGTATTTATTTTTCGTGACGGAGACCGTCCTTTATTACGAAGTTTATTATATCAGATGAGAAGAAAAAAGTGGGACATTTCGGGCGGAAAAAATTGTATTTCGCGGTATTTTTAGCGGAACGGAAACGGAAAAGAAGAGGGCCGGCCCCGTCTTGGCCCTTGCACATCGGGGGAGAAAGTAATATAGTGGTACAAAGGAAGGAGGACTGCTCCATGCCGAGTATTTACCGAAAAATCACAGCGGTGCTGCTGGCTGCCGTTCTGCTGCTGACCGCCTGCTCCGGACAGAAGCAGGAGACGCCGGAAAACGGGACTTCCGGGAACGGCGCGCCGGAGACCACGGCGGCACCGGGACCCGCCACTGAGGCGCCTGCCACGGAACCGTCCGTCCGGCCGACCGATCCCGTGACGACGCCCGCGCCGACTAAAATCGCCGCGGCGGAGGACCTGCCGGATTATACTACGAACTGCTATACCATGCAGACGATGTACGACAGCCGCTACGGCTTAAAGACCGCTCTGGCGTTGGTGCCCTACGGCTGGACCGCTGTTCTGGAAACGGAATGGGGCATCGTCTCCACGCTGTACCCGGCCACGGCCACTATCGTGATGACTTCCCCGGCGGGCGACGCGAAGATCGAGATGCGCTCCCCGCAGGCCTACGTCCAGATGAGCCGCAACGGCATGGTGACCATGGGGGAAGGCGTTGATTACCGCACTTATAACACCTATCTGAATTACCGGGGTGCCCACGACCACAACCTGCTGATCGCCTCTATGATGGGCTATGGCAGCCAGGTCGTCTCCACGCAGGGGCCCGACGAAGAGATCCAGCAGGCCCTGACGGAGCAGGCGTATCAGTATCTCCAGAGCTTCCTGTCCGCCGGCACCAGCCAGGGCGTCGGCTACGAGGGGACCATGGAGGAGACCGTTTTCGACACCCGGAGCGCGGGGACGTACCGGACGGCCGTCACGTCGGCGGTCATCGGCGCGGAATTCTCCACCAATGCCGGCGCGTATTTCGACCAGATCTTCTGGACGGTCCCGGTCCTGACCGTATTCACGGCGGCCACGGAAGAAGCCTGGAACCAATACAAACCGGTCTGCGACCACGTGATGAACAACTCCTCCTTCTGCGGGGAATTCATCTACGTCGTGCGGCAGAACGGCGAATACATGGCGCAGATGATCAACAATTACCTGCTGCAGCAGGCTTACAATCCCAGCGCCTCGGACATTTCCGGCTGGGACAGCGGGTATCGGGACGACGGTTCGGACAAGTTCATCAACGACTGGTGCGACGTCATCCGGGAACAGAATAATTACGTGACGGAGGACGGCAGCCTCATCAAAGTGGATACGGCCTATGACACGGTCTATCAGAACGGGGATCTGATCTACATGGGGCCCGACGGGCTCTCCCCGGACGGGTGGACCCGTCTGAACCAGCCGTAACGCCGCGCCGGGCGGCCGGAACTCCGGACGGGAAGGAATGGCGAAATGCCGGAAAAAGTTGTTCTGCAAAGTTATGACCGCTCCAAGATCGACCGGAGCAGGCTGATCTCACTGGACCTGGAAACGCTGGACCGGCCCACGTTCCCCCTGCTGCACCAGGAGGCGCGCTTCCTGTACGTGCTGAGCGGGACGGGCGTGATCGAGCTGCAGGGAAAAAGCTACGGGCTGCGCCCCGGGGCTTTGTTCACGATGCTTCCCTGGCAGGTCAGCAACGTGACCGCGGTCTCGGAACCGCTCCGTTTTTATACCGTCATTTTCAACCTGCAGGTCTTTACCGAATTCTTCACTATGTTCCCGGAAACGGACGGCAAAGTGCCGGACTATATCGATACCGTGGCGCGCGAGCCCCTGTTTTACTGCGATGAGGCGCAGCAGGACTGGATGGAGGATTATTTCAGCCGTCTGCAGCAGGAGGTGGGCCTGGAATCCGCGCTGAAGGAAGTGCAGCCCAAACCGCTGGCTTCGCTCGGCGCCATGACCCTGCTCCTGTCCCTCGCCGTCCAGTCCGTGCGCTTCCGCTCCGCCGCCGGCCTGAAAAAGCCGCCGCAGCAGGACAGCCGCGAACTGTCCGAAGTCCTGCGCTACATGTACAACCACACCCGCGACGGCCTTACGCTGGAGGGCCTGGCCCGCACCTTCTACGTCTCGGAAAGCACGCTGCGCCGCCATATCAAAGACATGACCGGCCTGGGGTTCTACGAACTCCTCAACGAGATGCGCATGAGCAAGGTCTCCGGCTATCTGCTGTACACCAACATGACCCTGGAAGAGATCTCGGAAGCCGTGGGCTTCTGGGACGCTTCCCATATTTCCAAAGTCTTTTCCGAATACGCCGGGATGCCGGTGAGCGATTACCGCCGGACCTATCAGGCTGGCAATACGCTGCTGCGCAAGGACGACGGCCTCCTGGGCTACCAGCTGTCCGAATACGTGATCCGTCATTACAGCGAGGAACTCTCGCCCAAGGCCGTGGCCGCCGGTTTCGGGATCAGCGTGCCGGAAATGAACCGCCTGCTGCTGATCCAGACCTCCCGGAATTTTGAAGATTTCCTGAATTACGTGCGCGTCAGCCGGGCCGGCCAGATGCTCCTGGAGACGGATCAGACCGTTACGGAGATCGCCGCCGCGGTGGGCTATGCCAATGTGAAGACTTTCAACCGGAATTTCTTCCGCTTCCATGTGACGACGCCCACCAATTTCCGCCGCACGACGTCCCTGCAGCCCAGCCGGCTGCAAAAGGAGGAAGAATGAACCACTTCCGCAAACTGGAAAACGGAGGCATCACGGTCCCGGAGGGCTTCACCGCCGGCGCCGTTTACGTGGGCGTGAAAAGCCATAAAAGCTATAAACCGGACGTGGCCGTGCTGCTGTCCGACCGGCCCGCCGCCTGCGCGGCCCTGTTCACCACCAACCGTTTCTGCGCGGCGCCGGTGAAACTGGGCCGGGAACTGGCGGCGAAGGGGCGGATCCGGGGCATCGTGATCAATTCCGGCAACGCGAACGCGGGCACCGGGGAGGCGGGGCTGAAGGCCGCCCGGGAAGTGCAGGCCTACGCGGAGCAGGTGTTCGGTCTGGAACCGGACAGCCTGCTGGTCAGCTCCACCGGCGTGATCGGCGAAGCCTTTCCGACGGAAAAAGTGAAACGCGCCGTGGAACTGATCCGCCCGAAAATGTCGCGGGCCGAAGGCTCGCAGGCCGCCTGGGCCATCATGACCACGGACCGCCACCGCAAGGAGGCCGCGTACGAACTGGCTCTTTCCGGCGGCACCGTGCGCGTCGGCGTCATGGCCAAGGGCAGCGGCATGATCCATCCCAACATGGCCACCACGCTTTGCTTCATCGCCACGGACGCGGCCATGGACCCCGCGGTCATGAAGCACATGCTGAAAAACGCCTGCGACGAAAGCTTCCACGCCCTGACCGTGGACGGCGACACCTCCACTAACGACAGCCTGATCATGCTTGCCAACGGCGCGTCCGGCGTCGCGGCGGATACCCCGGAAGACTGCGAAGCTATGCAGCAGCTGCTGGAGGAGATCCTCACCGACATCGCGAAAAAAATCGCCGCGGACGGCGAAGGCGCGCAGAAGACCCTCACCGTGCGGGTCAAGGGCCTCCCGGACAAGGAGCAAGCCCGCCGCATGGCCCGTGGCATCTGCCGCTCCAACGGCGTGAAAGTCGCTTTCGGCTACGGCACCCTGCCCGAGCCCCTCGTCCTCACCGCCGCCGGCGGGGAAGCCGCGGACCTCGACCTGGATTTTTCCCTCGTGGAGAGCCGCATCGAATGGGACGACGAGGACGCCTTCATCTATCTGGACTTCCACAGCGGCCCGGGAGAAGCGGCCGCGTACGGCTGCGACCTGACCGGGGAATACGTGCATCTAAACGGAGATTACAGGACCTGAGAAACTGGGGGAGGAACCATGAATATATACATTGCCGCGATCCTGTTCGCCTTTATCATCCTGTTATACTGGGTCATTTCGGAACTCTTCACGGTCCTGTTCCGCTTTACCGGACTGCCGGAGGAAAAGGCCCGGTACCAGGTCACGTCATTGCTGACCGGCTGCGGGTTTACGACGCGGGAGAGCGAGATGATCATCTCGTCGCGGAGGCGGCGGCGCATGGCGCGGATCACGATGCTGTTCGGGTATGTGTTCAATATCACGATCGTGTCCGCGCTGGTCAACATCTTCATTTCCCTGAAGGTGACGCAGCTGGGCGCGTCCCTGGGATCGGTCGCGATCCTGCTGGGGGCGCTGGCCGTCATTTTCGTATTTATCCGCGTGCCTGCCATCCATTCGTGGGGATCCAACCTGATGAAGCGGCTGGCCGGTCACTTCGTGCAGGGCGAGCTGACCAACAGCGTGCTGCTGCTGGATTATATCGGCCGGGACTCGATCGCGCAGATCGATCTGTATAAGGTTCCGGAGGCCTTTCAGGGCGTTCCGCTTTCGCAGACGGGCCTGAAGAATGACAACAACATTCTGGTCATGCTGGTCGAAAAACAGGGCGGCAAGGCCATCCCTGCCACGGCGGACACCGTGTTCCGGGAAGGCGACCACCTGACCGTTTTCGGGGATTACAACACGATCTGCCGGGTATTCGAGGCGCGCGAGCGCTTCGCGGATGAGACGGAGGAAGCGGCGGAACCGGTGCAGAAGCCGGCGGCGAAGACCCGGAAGCCGTTCGAGTAAATCAGAAACATGCCCGTGCACAAAAGCCCGTGCGCGGGAAGAGAGAAGAGGACGACGATGAAGATCCTGCTGACCGGCTTCGAGCCCTTCGGGGGCGAACAGATCAACCCCTCGTGGGAGGCGGTGCGGCGCGTGACGGCGCCGGAAGGGACGGAACTGATCCGTCTCTGTCTGCCTGTGACTTTTGAAGGCGCGCGCCGGGCTCTGCGGGCCGCGGCGGAAGAGTACCGGCCGGACGTCATCCTGAGCATCGGCCAGGCCGGCGGGCGGCAAGGCATCAGCCTGGAGCGCATCGCCGTAAACTTAATGGATGCGCGCATCCCGGACAACGCGGGCTGCGAACCCGTGGACGAACCGCTGTATCCGAACGGCCCCGCCGCGTATTTCTCCACCCTGCCGCTGCGGGACCTGCTTGCCGCGCTGCACGAGGCGGAGATCCCCGCCGCCATTTCCAACACCGCCGGCCTGTACGTCTGCAACGCAGTGTTTTACGAAGCGGCGCGCCTTCAGGCGCAGGGAAGCGTCGCCCGGGCCGGCTTCATCCATGTGCCGTACCTGCCGGAACAGGCGGCGGAAAAAGGCGAGCCGTCGCTTCCTTTAGAGCAGATGATCCGCGCCATCGAAATCGTTTTCGAAAAACTTGGCCGGCCGGCCTGAAAATCGCTAAAAAAAGCGGGATCCCGCGCAATTCCTTCATTTTTACTGTAGATTTTTCCGCAAAATATGCTATAATACCCTGCGGCGGGCATCTGACCCCGCCTCCCCATCGGTTCCGGCGCGAAAATCCAACATTTTTCCATGTGTTGGAGGTTATTTTATTTCCGGGACTTTCCCGGGACTGCGGCGGAGATCAAAAAGGATATCATTGTAGAGGAGGTTCTCCATGTTAAACAAGAAGACCGTAGATCAGATGGACATCAAGGGCAAGCGGATCCTGGTCCGCTGCGACTTCAATGTCCCGCTGAAAGAAGGCAAGATCACTGACGACACCCGTATCCGGGCTGCCCTGCCCACCATCCAGAAGCTCACCAGAGACGGCGGCAGGGTCATTTTATGTTCTCACCTGGGCAAAGTCAAAAACGGCCCGAACCCCGGCGAATCCCTGGCGGCCGTGGCGGTCCGCCTGAGCGAACTGCTGGGCAAGCCCGTGAAGTTCGTGGACGATGACAACGTGACCGGCGCTGCGGCCGACGAAGCCGTCGCGGCCATGCAGGACGGCGACGTGGTCCTGCTGCAGAACACCCGTTTCCGGGGCTCCGAAGAGACCAAGAACGGCGAAGGCTTCAGCAAGGAGCTGGCCAATCTGGCGGATTCCTTCGTCTGCGATGCGTTCGGTTCCGCGCACCGCGCCCACGCTTCCGTGGTCGGCGTGACCGAATTCATCCGCGCCAAGGGCGGCGACTGCGCCGTCGGCTACCTGATGGAGAAGGAGATCGCCTTCCTGGGCAACGCCGTGGACAACCCCGAGCGTCCTTTCGTCGCCATCCTGGGCGGCGCCAAGATCGCCGACAAGCTGAACGTCATTTCCAACCTGCTGGAGAAGTGCGATACCCTGATCATCGGCGGCGGCATGGCCTACACCTTCATCAAGGCGCAGGGCTATGAGATCGGCAAGTCCCTGCTGGACGAGACCAAGATCGACTACTGCCGCGACATGATCGAAAAGGCGAAGAAGCTGGGCAAGAAGCTCCTGCTTCCCGTGGACGCCGTGACGACCGAAGCGTTCCCGGAACCCATCGATGCGCCGGTAGAGACCAAGGTGGTGGACATCACCGCCATCCCGGCTGACCGCATGGGCATGGACATCGGCCCGAAGACCGTCAAGCTGTTCAGCGAAGCCATCGCGACGGCGAAGACCGTGGTCTGGAACGGCCCGATGGGCGTGTTTGAAAATCCCCAGCTGGCGGAAGGCACCCGCGCCGTGGCGAAGGCCATGGCCGATACCGGCGCCGTGACCATCATCGGCGGCGGCGACTCCGCGGCGGCCGTGAACCAGCTCGGCTTTGCGGCTCAGATGAGCCATATCTCCACGGGCGGCGGCGCCTCCCTGGAATTCCTGGAAGGAAAGGAGCTGCCCGGTGTGGCGGCGGTGGATGACGCCCGCCCCTTTCGTTCCGGCCTGGTGACAGGCAATTGGAAAATGAACAAGACCCCTTCGGAAACGAAGGCGTTTATTGAAGAGATCGCTCCCTTGGTAGCGGATGCCGCCTGCGAAGTCGCGTTCTGCGTCCCCGCCATCGACATCCCGGCGGCGGTCGAAGCGGCGGCCGGCACGAACATCGGCATCGGCGCCGAAAACATGTACTTTGAGGAGAAGGGCGCTTTCACGGGCGAGATCTCCGCGGACATGCTGGTCGACGCCGGCGTGAGATTCGTCATCCTGGGCCATTCCGAACGCCGCCAGTACTTCGGCGAGACCGACGAAGGCGTGAATAAGAAGACGAAGAAGGCCCTGGAGCACGGCCTGACCCCGATCGTCTGCTGCGGCGAAACGCTGGAGCAGCGCCAGGCGGGCATCACGCTGAGCTGGATCCGCAGCCAGATCACCGGCGCCTATGAAGGCATCCCGGCCGCGGACGTGTCGAAGACGGTTATCGCGTATGAACCCATCTGGGCCATCGGCACCGGCGTGGTCGCGACCACGGAACAGGCGCAGGAAGCCTGCGGCGCCATCCGCGCCCTGCTGGCGGAACTGTACGATGCGCAGACCGCGGAAGCCACCCGCATCCTGTACGGCGGCTCCGTCGCGCCCAGCAACGCGAAAGCGCTGTTCGAGCAGAAGGACATCGACGGCGGCCTGGTGGGCGGCGCCAGCCTGAAACTGGATTTCGTGAAGGTGGTGAAGCCCGAATGAAGAGACCTACCGTATTAATGATCCTGGACGGCTTCGGCCTGACCGAAGAAGTCCGGGGCAACGCCGTGAGAGCGGCGCACAAGCCCAATATCGACGCCCTGATGCGGGACTGCCCCTTCGTAGAAGGCCAGGCCAGCGGCCTGTTCGTGGGCCTGCCGGACGGCCAGATGGGCAACTCCGAAGTCGGCCACATGAACATGGGCGCCGGCCGGATCGTCTATCAGGACCTGACCCGCATCACCAAAGCCATTGAAGACGGCGATTTCTTTGAGAATCCCGCCCTGCTCGCGGCCATCTACACGGCCAAGGCCCGCGGCACCACGCTGCACCTGATGGGCCTGCTGTCGGACGGCGGCGTGCACAGCCACACCACCCACCTGTATGCCCTGCTGGAGCTCGCGAAGCGCTGCGGCCTGGACAACGTGGTGGTCCACTGCTTCATGGACGGCCGCGACACGCCGCCCACCTCCGGCAAGGGATTTCTGGCGGAGCTGCAGCAGAAGATCGACGAGATCGGCGTGGGCTACATCGGCTCCGTCATGGGCCGCTACTACGCGATGGACCGCGACAAACGCTGGGACCGTCTGGAAAAGGCCTACCGCGCCCTGACCGACGGCGAAGGCACCGTGTGCGAGGACCCCGTGGCCGGCATCCAGGCTTCCTATGACGCCGGCGTCACGGATGAATTCGTGGAGCCCATCGTCATCGCGAAGAACGGCATCGTGACGCCCCGCATCATGGACGGCGACAGCATCATCTTCTTCAACTTCCGTCCGGACCGCGCCCGCGAGATGTCCCGCGCGCTGCTGGACGAGGCCTTCGACGGCTTCGAGCGCGAGCAGCCCAAGGACCTGACCTACGTCTTCTTCACGGACTACGACCACACGATCCCGCACCGCATCGTGGCGTTCCACAAGCAGTCCCTGGCCAACACCTTCGGCGAATACCTGAGCAGCCTGGGCCTGACGCAGCTGCGCCTGGCGGAGACGGAAAAGTACGCCCACGTCACGTTCTTCTTCAACGGCGGCGTCGAGGAGCCCAACCCCGGCGAGGACCGCATCCTGGTCCCGTCTCCGAAAGTGGCGACCTACGACCTGCAGCCGGAGATGAGCGCGTACCAGGTGGCGGACGAACTGGTGAAGGCGATCCGCAGCGATAAGTACGACGTGATCATCATCAACTTCGCCAACTCCGACATGGTGGGCCACACCGGCGTCTTCGACGCGGCGGTCAAGGCCATCGAAGCCGTGGACGAGTGCGTCGGCAAAGCGGTCGAAGCCCTGAAGGAAGTGGACGGCCAGATGTTCCTCTGCGCGGACCACGGCAATTCGGACGAAATGATCGACCTGAAGACCGGCGAGCCCATGACCGCCCACTCCACCAACCCCGTTCCCTTCATCCTGGTGAACGCGGGTGAAGGCCTGGGTCTCAAAGAAGGCGGCCGACTCTGCGACATCGTCCCGACCCTGCTGGATCTGATGGGTATCCCCCAGCCCCCGGAAATGACCGGCGTCAGCCTGCTCACCCGGGAGTGACCAAACGCAGCCTCCCGCGCGGAGGCGCAAAACATCAACCAAACGTGTCATCCTGAGCGGAGGCGCAGAGCGCCGGCGCCCCAGGATCTGATAAAAAATCAATATGAGGTGACATTATGCACGAATACCTTGAGATCGAAAAAGTCATCGCCCGCGAGATCGTGGACTCCCGCGGCAACCCCACCGTGGAAGCCGAAGTCATCCTGACCGACGGTACCGTAGGCCGCGGCGCCTCCCCCAGCGGCGCCTCCACCGGCGAATTCGAAGCGCTGGAACTGCGTGACGGCGACAAGGGCCGCTACCTCGGCAAGGGCGTCCTGACGGCTGTCAAGAACGTCAACGAGATCATCGCCCCCGCCCTGATCGGCCTGGATGCCTCCGACATCTACGCCGTGGACAAGGTGATGCTGGACCTGGACGGAACCAAGGACAAGTCCAAACTGGGCGCCAACGCCATCCTGGCCGTTTCCATCGCCGCCGCCCGCGCGGCCGCCATTTCCCTGGACATCCCGCTGTACCGCTTCCTGGGCGGCCTGGGCGCCAACAACCTGCCCGTTCCCATGATGAACATCCTGAACGGCGGCGCGCACGCGGACTCCTCCGTGGATACGCAGGAATTCATGATCATGCCCGTAGGCGCCTGCTGCTTCCGGGAAGGTCTGCGCCAGTGCGCGGAAGTGTTCCACACCCTGAAAAAGCTCCTGAAGGCCATGGGCGACGTGACCGCCGTCGGCGATGAGGGCGGCTACGCCCCCAGCAGCTTAAAGGGCGACGAGGATGCTCTGGACCTGATCATCAAGGCCATCGAGACCGCCGGCTACAAGCCCGGCAAGGATTTCGTCCTGGCCATGGACGCCGCCGCTTCCGAATGGAAGAGCGAAAAGGGCAAGGGCTTCTATCATCAGCCGAAGTCCGGCCGCGACTTCACCACCGACGAACTGATCGAGCACTGGGCCGGCCTGGTAGCCAAGTACCCCATCTACTCCATCGAAGACGGTCTGGATGAAGAGGACTGGGAAGGCTGGAAGAAGATGACCAAGAAGCTGGGCAAGAAGGTCCAGCTGGTGGGCGACGACCTGTTCGTGACCAACACCGAGCGTCTGCAGAAGGGCATCAAGATGGGCTGCGCCAACTCCATCCTGATCAAGCTCAACCAGATCGGTTCCGTGTCCGAGACCCTGGAAGCCATCAAGATGGCCCACAAGGCCGGCTACACCGCCGTGACCTCTCACCGCTCCGGCGAGACCGAGGACACCACGATCGCCGACCTGGCCGTGGCCTTAAACACCTGCCAGATCAAGACCGGCGCTCCTTCCCGTTCCGAACGCGTCGCGAAGTACAATCAGCTGCTCCGCATCCAGGAACAGCTGGGCGAATCCGCCGTGTATCCGGGCTTCAAGGCGTTCAACTTCAAATAATTCAATCAATAAGACAGGATAACGGGCCGGTGGCACACCGGCCCCTACGACTCAGGACGATGTGATTCCTCTCTGTAGGGGCCGATGTTTCATCGGCCCGTTCCTTTACCGGCCATGGACAGCGCAAACGTTATCCTCCGCCATCTGACGGACTTGTATCTTCGGGCAGAAAAACAAAGCATATACCAATACTCCGCCTTCCTGACGCCGGCGGAGCAGGACGCCTTCCGGAAAAACCTTCCGAAAGGCGCGCTGCCGTTTGCCTTTGACGGCGGCTTCCCCGAAGCCGAACGCCGCGTCCTGGTCTGCGGGGACGAAGAGACCTTCGGGTATCCGCCGGAGCCCCCGCTTGCGGTCCTGTCGATCGCGCCTGCCCACGAAAAATTCGCGGAGGACCTGACCCACCGCGACTTTCTCGGCGCGCTGATGAGCCTGGGGATCGAACGGGCGCAGCTGGGCGACATCGTGATCCGGGACGGGACCGCGTACCTGATCTGCCTGGAGCCCATCAGCGGATACATAGCCGGCAGCCTGACCTCCGTAAGACGCACGGCCGTGAAGGTCCGCCGCGAAGAAGGCCCGGTCCCGGCTCTGGAGCCGGAACTGCAGGAAATGTCACTGAACGTGGCCTCGGAACGTCTGGATGCCGTCGTCGCGGCCTTCTGCCGCCTGGCCCGCGGCAAGGCCGACCAGCTCTTCGCCGCGGAAAAAGTCTTCGTCAACGGCCTTCCCGTCACAGACCGCGCCTGCCGCCTGAAAGAAGGCGACCGCTTCTCCGTCCGCGGCTTCGGCAAAGCCATTTACGACGGCATCGGCAGCGAAACGAAGAAAGGCCGGCTGTACGTCCGGCTCCGGAAATTCTGAGACAAGAAGCGCCCTGCTGTCAAAATCATTGTCTTTTTCTGCCGGGAATGCTATACTGATACAGATATTATGACAGGAGGTCAGTCATATGATTAAAAAAATGATTGAAGAACTGATCGGCTCGATCATGACGGAATTCGGGACTACCCGCGGCCTGGCGACGGCGTACCTGATCGTCTCCGCACTGGTCGTGATCATGGCCATCGTCTGCGCCATTATGTCCGTCCTGGTATGGTTCCGATACAGCCGCGCCAACAAGCACGGCATCACCAACCAGATGAGCGGCATAGACACCTGCCGCTTTGCTCTGGATCAGGCCGGCCTGCAGCATGTGAAAGTCAGGAAAAGCGGCTTCATCCGGGAACTGTTTTTCGGAAACTATTACAACATCTACACAAAAACGATCTATCTGCGCAGCGTGTTCGGCAAGATCGACACCAAGCAGTCCGTGACGTCCACGGCGCTGGCGCTGCAGAAGGCGGGCATCGCGAAACTGTGCGAGGAAGGCGACCGGAAAGCCGTGATCCGGAACCGTCTGTCCATCATCGCCCTTTTCGGACCGATCCTGTTCATCCCCTTCGTGATCATCGGCTTCGTGGTGGATTTCTTCGTGCTGAAGACGAACGGCGGCATAGCTTCCTATCTCGGCCTGGGCGTCGGCGGCCTGCTGCTGCTCATCGGCCTGATCGTCACGTTCCTGAACATTCCCGTGGAAAGAAAGGGCAATGAAATGGCCCTGGAAATGGCCCGCGACTACGGCATGGCCAACGAGGAAGAACTGCAGATCATGAAGAAGGTGTTCGACGCCTACATCATGCAGTACATCTGCAACTTCATCCTGGAAGTGCTCCGCGTGATCGAATGGGTGCTGCGGGTCGTGATGGCGTTCAACGACAAAAAGGACTGATAATTTCCGCAGGACGGAACACAACATAAAACTGCCCCGGTTTTGGCTGGGGCGCATAAGACAGTTTTATAGTTTTCAGGAATGGCATGATCTTCGGGTCATGCCATTTCCTGTTTCATCAGTTCATTCATCGGGATGAATTCAATCATATCATAGCAGATATGGATGCTCTGGCGGCGTTTTCCGCTGCTTTTGTCCGGAGCCCCTACATATATTGCCTTGATCAGCTCATGAGTCGCATAAGGCGTCAATTCGGTCATTTCTGCGTACTTCCTGACCTTCTGAATGAAAAGTTCAAGATTCTGGTTCTGTTGTTCCTGTATTTCGATTTCCTGCCGTAAGACTTCTGCTTCCGCTTTCAGTTCGCGCTGTTCATCCTCATAGGCCCGGCTCATTATGGCGAAGCGGTCATCACTGATCCGGGATGCCACATTATCCTCATAAAGACGAATGAAGAGGCGGTCTAATTCAGCGATACGTTTCTCGTCCTTTTCAAGCTGCTTCTGCCTGGCACGAAGGATTTCTTTGCTTTCACTCTGCAGTCTGGCTTCCATGATCGATCTGAAATGACTTTCATAGTGGCCTACGTACCAGATGACTTCTTTAAGATGCTCCCAGACCATCTTTTCAAGAACGACCGCCCTGATAAAGTGAGCACAACAATTGTCTTAGTTCTTTCTGTAGGTCGAACAGACGAAATGATCCTGGCGCTCTTCATAGTAGCTTGTGGTGCAGTAGTACATTCTGGACTTGCAGTCTGCGCAAAAGACTAACCCGGAAAACATATGGGACTTGCCTGTCTTTGACCTGCGGTGCCGTTGTGAATTGACTCATTTACGACAGCCCTCCTTTCATAAAAATGAAATCGGTGACCGTCACAGCTCATTACCGATTCAGCTTGCTGAGTGACACGAATGTACGGGATTTCCCCGATAATTCAACCTGCGTAAATCGAACGCTGCAATGAAGAGGACGGCTGACAGTTTGCACAATCGAGCGTGTTAGCTCATGCAGGGCACCGTAAGACCGATTACCTCTTCATTGTAGCTTAGGTATGAACCGTTATACAGCATTTTTCAATACTGTTTTTCGGGTCAATTACATTGTAGCAAGCAGGGCATACTCGTAAGAGTATGCGGTTTTTCGTCCGGAACCGTTATCGCATCGGTAACTGGCAAGCAGTGTACCGATGGACGGTTCCAGAACTTGGCGAGCAGTGTTCCGATCCGGATCGGAACCACTTTCGCCAAATCTTGCTTGTTGGGATAATCCCAAACCCTTATGATCGCACAAGTGCGAGCTGCGCGTTTTCACGCTTCCAAAGACATTTTGTTCTTCAGAAAGATAAATTCAAGAAAGAGACAAAACATATAATTACGATTCTTTGGATTAACGCCATTCTGTTTCACAAGCTGTCGATGATTGCCATAAAATCATCATATGAAATACAGGAAACACCCAGCTCTTCACACAGATTCGGAAGTTGTGCAGAATGTGGTTTATAGTTTTCATTGGTGACGACTGTAGCAGCTAACGCTTTCGCCTTAGCTGCTATGTAGACGTCTGCTGACGGCCGATTCTCCAAAATGTTCTTTTGATGAACTGTCTCCCGCATTTTGGGATTTATAAGCAGTTGGCTAATAATAACGGATTCCTTGTCATCTGGATTCTTGAACATATCCTTATGTCCATGGAACCATTGATACTGATCTGTTTTTTCCGAAAACTGCCTTGCAAGTTCATTGTAGCATTCATCTGCAGAGATAAACTCTCCTGCCTTTATCTTCTCATCAATCTTTTCCCATACTTCTTCAAACCGTTTTCCCTTTTTGGGGAAGAAATTCAGAAGTGTGCGGATGATATTGGTATCCAGAATATATATCATCTGCTCACCCCCCTGAAATAGACGGTTTCAAGGTTCGGTAGGTGATCCACCTTGCTTTGTAGCATCTCACTTGCACGGACGCTATCTATCTTTCCAGAAAAATACTGCTTGAACACATCGCCTGCATATCTCTGTCCAAGATAGGTAAGCTGCGTGTAGTAATGGTTTCCGCCTCCGCCCTGACCTTTTTTCTTATCGCCATTACGGATTGCGTCACCGTAAAAAAACTCTTTAAGGTCGTTGTATTCTGCAGAGGTCATCTTTCCCATCTTGTAAAGCTTGTACATGATGGCCTCTTTGCTGACAGAATATAGCGTTGCCAGTTCTTCAATGCGATCCTCGTTTATAGGCCTCTTTGTTAATTCCAGCTTGAAATCGTCCATCGGAACCAGGAAAGCATTTGCAAAGGTGTCACACGCTCTTTCAATCTCTGTCTGCTGATCGTTTAAAGCAACATAGTAATCATCCCGGATAATCTCAGCGCCACTAGTATCTGAAATCAAGTGATACAGCTCATGGAACAAGGTAAAAATCTGCCGCGCAAATGACATAGAATTGTTGATGACGATCACAGGGAAATGGTCATCATTCAAGCAGATACCTGAAATCCGATTATCCTTAAAAGCATCCTTGAATACATAAATACCAAGATCATAGAATTTTTCACGGAATATCTCAAAGACAACCTTTGTGCTTTTTCGGGCTTTTTGTGCAGAAATGGGAAACTCTAATTGCATTCTAAAAAAGTTGCAAAGTTGGTCAATATCATTGGGAAAACTGCTTCTTTGCGCAATGATACTCTCTTTGTTTCCATACAACTCTTCCAGACTAAGTTGATAGACTTTTGCCTTTTCAAACTGGATGATGACGTTTTTGCTGAACGAGTTTACTATCTCATCCGGTAACGTCCGCAAATCTCCCTTGATTGAAGGAAGCTGCGGCGGCTCGGGGAAAAAGAACACGGCACTTGGCTTCCGGAATACATCACTGATCTTTTTCAGCTTTGCATATGTTGGATGCTCCGTTCCGTTTTCCCAATTAAGATAGCGAGAAATATCAACGTCGATAGCCTGTGCGGCTTCATCAGGAGACATATTATAGAATTCTCGTGCCCAGCGAATTATCTCACCATTTACGCCACTGAGTGCTTCAGCCAACAGACTCACCTCCTTTTATTTGCTCCATTTGTGCGGTCTGTTTATTGATTCGAGCAGTTTTTCACCAATCTATTTATGCAGCCGCTCTATACCGCGTGTACACATATTCGTAAATACGCTGGCGGTATTCAGAGATGCTTATCTCATCGTAGCATTCCGGCAGTTCAGCCCAGAGCGTATCGCGGATCAGATTGTCCACGGCGGCCTTTGTTTCCTGCTTATCTGTCCAGTGATCAAGCTCGGCAATCTTTGCCTTTATCTTCTTCAGGAGGTTTGCGGCCACTTCCTTAATTTTCTTGATATCCGCTTTGGAGAGATCGTCCCGGAAGAGCATATCGTAGAGGGAGAGTTCTTCGTCATTCTCGAAGCCCTCGCGGACATACCGCTGCTCCTCTTTATCAAGGCTGTTGGCCAGATCCATCAGATCCATAAAGGTCTTTTCGATTGTGGCGCGATCCTGCTCACTGTTATAATCCGTGATGATCTGCTGATACCGCTCATAATAATTGATGCGGTCAGGATTATTGAAAAGCAAGCGGTCCAGTTTCTGCTGAATCAGCTCCTCCAAATCCTTCATCACGAGGTTCTTTTTCTTAACCTTCGCAAACTCCCGGCGCAGCAGATCAAAGTCGATAGCGCTGATATCAAACTGGCGCGGTTCTTCTTTAACCATCAACGGAACGTCGTCTATTTCCACATACTCGCTGATGATAGAATTGATTTCCACCATCAGATCAGTAGTATCGACGTGACGGCGCTTTTTCTGCAATTCCGCATAAATCGCAGCGATGGCTTCATACTCTTTCCGGGTGGGGCCGGTAATATCGTCACGGTCCGTGTATTTCATCAGACGGATCAGTTCCGTGGCGTATGTGGAAAACGATTTTTTATCTTCAATGGTGCCGCACACGGCATTAGCGGCGGTCTGAAGCAGTGACAGTTTCATAAAATCGACTGCAGCTATCAGATCGGAAAGCTCAAAGTCGCGCTCATGGAGGAAAGCCTTTGCTTTTTCGATGGTATTAAGAATACGGGCAATCAGCTCATCTTTATCAACGGTCGGATCGCCGCCGGGTGTGTTGATGTTAGCCGTGTAATCTGCCAGCGCCTTACGGAGCGCTTTTACGATGCCGATATAATCGATAATCAGGCCGTTGCTCTTACCCTCGTTTACACGGTTGGCACGGGCGATGGTCTGCATCAGCGTGTGCGCCTTCAAAGGCTTGTCCAGATAGAGACAGGAAAGGCACTTCACGTCAAAGCCGGTGAGCCACATGGCGCAGACGAACACAACGCGGAGAGGGTTGGACGAATCCTTGAACTCCTTGTCCAGTTCGCGCTTTTCCATCTTCGCCCGGTGATATTTAATATCAAGACCCCATTTTTTGAAGGTCTGGATCTCATTCTGCTCCTGACTGATGACAACAGCCATTTCGGTCTCCTGCATCCACTTCAGCTTGCGCTCCAGTTCCAGCGCCTCCTGCTGTGTGGCCGTTTTAATTTTCGCTTTCAGGGCTTTGATTTCTTCCTTCCAGTATTCCTGAACGAAGTTATACATACGGACGCAGGTGACCTTGTTCAGGCAAACGAACATGGCCTTTCCGCTGGTCCACAGATCCGAGTAGTGACCGACAAAATCCTTGGCGATGGATCTTAGACGCGGTTCTGCCGTCATCAGATGGATTTCTTTTGCGAATTCCGCTTCCAACTTTTCCTGCTGGTCGACGTCGATATCAGCGTTCTCGATAGCGTCGAGAATACGGTCAGTGATTTCCGGATTGTGAAGGTCGAGTATCTTTTCACCGCGATTTTCATAATAGAGAGGAACGGTGGCACCGTCCTCCACGGCACGTTTGAAGTCGTAAACGGAGATATAGCCGCCGAAGGTACGGGCTGTGATATTATCGCTGGAGAGAAGCGGCGTGCCTGTAAAACCGATACGAGCCGCTGTCGGGAGCAGCTTCATCATATTATCGGCAAAGATTCCGTACTGGCTGCGGTGCGCTTCGTCCGACATGATAATAATATCGTGGTCCGGGTAAATCGGCTGCTCATCCGGTCTATTGAATTTCTGTATCAATGTGAATATGAAGCTCGGATTGCCTTTCAGCTTTGTAACAAGGTCGCCGCTGCTTGTGGCTATAAACTGTGAAGCCTTCGTTTTGCCGAGCAGACCGCAGTTTTCAAAGGTATCGCTGATCTGCTTGTTCAGTTCATCGCGGTCGGTCAGCACTACGATGGTGGGAGACCCGGCAAACTTGCGGCGGATCTTCTGCGCGAGGAATACCATAGAATAGCTCTTGCCGGAGCCTTGGGTATGCCAGAACACACCCAGCTTGCCATCGTTGAGCTTTCTAGCCTCGTATGCTTTGACCGCTTCGTTGACACCAAGGTACTGATGGTTACGGGCAAGGATTTTTACGGTGTTGCCGCCAGAGTGATCATAGAGGATAAAGTTCTCCAACAGATCAAGGAAATTCTCCTTTCTGCAGATACCTCGGAGCACGGTTTCCAAAGCCACGCTGCCTTGCTCTTTTTCATCAAGACGTTTCCATTCATGGAAGAATTCATACTTGCTGCCCAGCGTGCCGACCTTGGCCTCGGTGCCATTGGAGAGCATGAGAAATGCGTTATAGTAGAACAGATGCGATATCGTATCCTGATAATCCGTATAGTTGTCATCGTAGGCGTTCTGCACGTCTACGGTATTCTTCTTTAATTCCACGAATAGGAGCGGCAGACCGTTCACAAAACCGACGATATCCGTGCGGCGGCGGTAGAGATCGCCGTGTATCTTCAGTTCTTTTACAGCGAGGAAGTAGTTGTTCTCCGGGTGGAGGAAATCGATCACGGCGGCTTTTTTTGTTTCCGTTTTGCCGTCTGGGCGCTTGACCGTCACGGGGATGCCGTCGCGGATCAGGAAATATTTCTCTTCGTTGATCTGAAGCAGCGACGAGGTGGAAAGACGCTTCTGCAAAACAGCCTGTGCCTCAAGCAGCTGATCGGCGGTGATCCACGGATTGAGCTTTTTCAGGGCAGCAAGGAAATACCGCACAAGCAGAATCTCCTTGTACGACTTCCTGCCGAAGGTGCCGTTATCGCCCAGCACCTCCGTGTTATATGCAAATTTCACATCCCAGCCAAGCTCGTCCTGGAGAAGGTTTCCGGCGCTTTCCTGCACAAGAATGTTTTCAGAGTAATCGTAGCTCATATTCCAAGCACCTCTTATTGAATTGCATCAATAATTGTCAACTTCAAGTTTTCATCCGAATCATATGTACCATCCATAACTGCAACAATGATTCGATGTAACAAGTCTTTACTGATTTTTCCTGCTGCAACGTGGTAACTAATGTTTTCCATAACGGTAAAGAAGCGCTTAGCAACCGCCATATATCCATTCAGAAGTAGGAATTGAGCGCTGAGTGTAATAGCCAATCTTTTATTTCCATCTGCGAAGCAGTGAAACTCACAGGTGCAATAGAATAGGTGGGTAATCTTATCCTCAAACGTTGGATAGTAATCATCGTTTTGAATGTTCTGCAGAACGCTGTCCAAACGTCCAAGATCAAAACGTTCATATGTTCCACCACCACTATATTGAATTGTCTTGCGATGAATTTGTATTGCCTGGTCAAGCGTGATGTAAACAAGACCATCCATCTTATTCACGCTCCTTTAAGCGCTTCAGCACATCCTGATTCTCGGCCATCAAACGCTCCAATTCATCACCTGCAGCTCCAAGGAATTTTTGATATTCATCTTTATCCAGCGGTTGAATATACTCGGAAAGCTGGTAATGAAATGCATCACGTAAAGCCATGTCACGGCTTGCCATCTTGGTTCGTCCTCTGTTTATTAAAGGCTTCCACAAAGCCATTGATTCAAATCGTTGAAATAGTTGTTCAGCCTCCGAAATACTTAATATATGTCCAAGGCTTTCGTACTCTTTTTTAATAGCATCTGCAAGTCCACTTTCATAAGCCGCAATAATATCTAGTATTTCGCTGTAAAACGTATCACGTACCTTATCACTTGCCTTTAGATCGAGTATTTTTTTATACTCGTGAGCCTTTTCCTTAAATATGCTCACATAGATCATATCTGTAAAGTGTGCATATTTGTAACGATCCTCAGCAACATACAGTTTCAATGCATCGGTAAACTGCCGCCTGTAGTTCTCTTCCTGCAATGCAGAACCGATATAATCTTTATCGCGTTGGTTAATGTACTTTGTTCCACCACCCGTTCGACGATTGATAAGGTCTATAACAATATCCAGCATAAGCTGCCGCAGGGCACGTGCTTTTTCGCTCTCGGACAATAGCATCGCCATGTTTAAAAATGCACGAAAATCGAACAAGCCGAGTTGACGAATTTTGCTAGGGACATTAATGTCCTTGGCAAAATCCGCAGGCATTACATCAAGAAAGCTTTTTAACCTTTGACCACGCAGGACAACATACCCGTTTTCGGTCAGTTCGTCATTGTATTGTTCAATATATCGGCTGATTGTTCTGATATCCACATCAAAGAATGAAGCTACCGCTTCTCTTGTGAGATAAATCTTCCCATCCCACGCAATTCCTGTGATGCCAGATTTATCTTGAATTTCCTCAATTGCCATTTCGTTGTTTAGAATATTTTGTCTGTCTATTCTCGAAGTTGTCAAATCCTTGGTCATTTTTTCTTACACTCCACTTTCTTCGTTCATCAACTTAGGAAACAAGTTGCTGACATTTTCATGCTATATGCAAATTTCACATCCCAGCCAAGCTCGTCCCGGAGAAGGTTACCGGCGCTTTCTTGCACGAGTATATTTTCGGAATAATCGTAGCTCATACTCACACCTCGATTTCACCGCTCATCAGCTTGGGCAGCAGACGATCACGGGCCTGAATCAACAAATCGCATTGTTTTCTCAAACTAAGCATTTTGCTAATTATAGAGCCCACTATTCTTTCATACTCCTCAAGCAAGTTATCCGCAGGAAACAATATCGTTATTTTTCCTGTTCTAATCGGACTCAGATTTTGTTGTGCAGCTCCATTTGCAAGATTTTTCATAGCATCAAACATATCACTGCTTCTAAATAAGCAATATGTGAATGCCGGAATATCAGATTGAAGTTTTGCAACACGCTGATTTAGCAAATAATTATTCCCGTTCACAATGCAAGTGCGACCAACATTTCCCGTCAAAGATAACAAGATATCGCCATCTGCCAGAACACAGTGTTTTGGCATTTTTTCCGGAATGGACACAATTCGATTTGTGTTACTCCCGTCAAACTCACCGTCTTTAACATTTTTAATGGTAACAACTTTGAATTCTCCTGAGCTATCGAATTGTGCACTTTTAAATGCGTATCCGCTTAACAATGAAATACGCGAATCAATAGTGGCCTTTTCCCACCCCTCCGGCACACCGTCAACAATCGGTGTGTCCTCATACCCGGGGAAGCGGAGATCAATAAACCATTCCTTATACAGCCGCTGTGCTGCTTCTTCCAGAAGCTTGATTTGCTTCTGATTGTTTTCTATGAGGTTGTCGTAGGTAGAAAGTTTTGAAGCAATCGCTTCTTGAACTTCTAATGGTGGAAGTTCAATTTCCATGCCGCGGAGCGAAGTTAAACTAACTGTCCTCTGCGCTGCTCCTATCGCAGCAGCATCAGCTTTACCATAGAAATCTCTGCTTAGCATTGTATAGTATAGAAAGGCCGAGTTTATTCTTTCGTTCGGTCTCAGAATAGCTATATGCCTTTGAAAGACAAACGGCCTCTCTTCTTTTATCAGGACAGGTATGCCAAAAGAGCCGACCACAGAATACAGGATGTCTCCGACTTGGGCCTTACGCTTTGAATCCAAACGGTCATAGTACTCCTTCGGCACAAACATAGTATCGCTAAAATCGAATTGATTTGACTTGTTTATATTGGCGATGGTTACAAACGGTACTCCAGTGACAGCTTTTGGAGGCGGTTGATGGTCTCCATCCGAAATCGATAAGCAACAATCTGCAAGTTTTACCTTATCCCAACTCATATCCCCATCTCCTTCATATTCTGCGAGATGGTATCCATAAGGTCGTTGGATTCAGTCTGAAGGGACAGAAGTTCTCGATGAATCTCAGCCATGCGCTCGGCAAAGTCCACACCGTCATCCTCTACGGGAGCGACGCCCACGTATGCGCCGGGCGTGAGAGACCAGCCTTTCTCTTCGATTTCGGCAATCGTAGCCAGTCTGCACAGACCGAGAATGTCGGCATAAACACCGTCACCGAACTTTTCATAAAGACAATTCGCTTCTTTGGCAACGGTCAGCATATTCTCGATATAGGCAATTCTGTCGTCATACTGCTGCACGCTCTTTTTGTCGCGCTTACCAGCAGCATCTACTTTGGCTTTCGCGGCTTTGCGGAGTGCAGAGAGCTTTTCTTTCAGCGCAGATACGACACCGACAAAGGAATCCTGATATGCGGCATCTTTCAGATCATCATTATCGGCTGCCTCAGCTTCACTTTGTAGATAATCACGGTATTCCTGCAGAAGTGCTGTGTATTTTTCTGTCTCGCCACGATAGAGCCATACGATGGCGTTCAGGTTTTTAAGCTGCCATTCGCTCCATTCGTTGAGTGTGCGGTCCACCACCGTATAGTAATTCCGGGCGTCGATGAAAAGCACCTTGTCCCGGATTGCCTCCCCCTTGGCCTTATCAAAAAACCACAGGGAGCAAGGCAGAGATTTTGTATAGAAGAAGTTATTGCCGACGGAAATCATCACGTCAACGTGCCCTGTGCGGATCAGCGCTTCACGGATATCCTTATCCTTGCCCTGACTGTCCGTGGCGGAGGATGCCATAACGAAACCGGCACGGCCATGCTCGTTCAAATAGGAGTAGAAATAAGAAATCCAGAGGTAGTTGGCGTTGCCGACCTCTTTGTTTTTGTTTACACTCGGCAGACCAAACGGAAGCCGCCCGGCGTTTTCGCAAGATTCGGCCTTGACCTTATCTACGTTGAACGGAGGATTCGCCATAATGTAGTCACAGCAGCCGTTCAGGTTGTGCGCGTCATGGTAGAAGGTGTTAGCCTCGTCACCGGATTTGATAACGCCCGTGAGCCCGTGGACAGCCATATTCATCAGACACAGCTGGGCGTTATATTCCACCTTTTCCTGCCCATAGAAGGTCATTGTGCTGTTGGCATTCATACCAGCGGCATTCACGAAATCGCCGCTCTGTACGAACATACCGCCACTGCCACACGCGCAATCGAGAAGAACACCCTGTTTCGGCTCAATGATGTTTACAATCATTTTTACGAGGGATTTCGGCGTAAAGAACACACCGTCATCAGAGGCAATGTTCTTAGCAAACTTATTAAGGAAGTACTCATAGATACGTCCGATGATATCGCCGCCGACATCGTCAAGAGCGCTGTTATTGAAAATACGAAGCAGTTCCGCCAGCAGTTCATCGGAAAAGTCGGTGTAACTTTTCGGTAGGACGCCTGTGAGCTGTTCGCTCTGATCCTCGATCAGCTGCATGGCGTTGTTGACCACTTCACCGAGGCTGTTCATCGGGTGACCGTCTTTGTTGACAAGACCTGCAGAGGCGATGTTCTCCGGCAGATTGACAAGGTATTCGTACTGTGCCTCTTTCGGCAGGAACAATGCGCTCTTTGCGGAAAAATCGCTGGCTTCCACTGGCAATATCCGTCCACCGCGAGAGGGACGATCTTTCAGGATCTCGGCTTCGACCTTCTTAAAGCGGCTATACGCATAGCGCAGGAAGATAAGCCCCAGTACGGGCATACAGTATTGATTCGAGGTCAGCTTGGACCCGGCGCGAAGGAGATCGGCGGATTCCCACAGCTCCGCCTCCAGTTTGCGTATATTAATCATGGTTATCTTCTCCTTCCGGGTTTTCGGTTATAAATTCCATCATATCGTTAGGCGAGCAGTCCATAGCTTGACAAATGCTCTCCACCTTATCCAAGGCGATGTATTGCCCATTCTTGATTTTTGTAATTATGTTTGCGGATATGCTGGCACGGCGCATCAGCTCGGCGTTGGAAATATCGCGCTCAATCATCATATGCAACAGGGGTTTATAACTAACGGCCATATCATCAGCCTCCTTATCTCAAAATGCGCACATATTGTATCACATTTCTGTGAATAATTCAATGGATGCGTTGCAGAGGAATCGAGGTATTTCTTATGACTTTTAAAATCATGTATTTTAGTTATCTCGCAAGTAATTTCTTTCGGTTCGTTTCCGGAAGGAAAGAAGGATATGTCTTATTCATATCAGTATCATTAGTATTAGTCTTAATTGAGTTTGATTTTTACACTTCAAGAAGTTTCATTTCGACACTTCAAGAAGTCTCGTTTTCACACTTCAAGAAGTTCCGTCTTGCAATAACCCATTTGATTGATGCGATAAGAAGGCAACAAAAAACGGACTGCTGTAAAACAACAATCCGTTTTTGTTTGCCAACCCGTTCAGACAGATGCCCATATTGTTTTTGATCTAAAACTTTCTTATGAGCACCCTCCGTTAGGCCGGGGCGGTTTTTTTGGCAGACATCCCGAAAACCGCCTGTTGCGGAGGCGTATCCCCGGTACGCTTCAGCTTCAGGAAAGGCCTCTTAACTACAATAGAAATGGTCTGCCGACCGCCCGGAACAGCAGAGGCAGTCCCAAATGGACGAAGGTGCTGTTTACATTTTTCCGCCGCGGTGTTATTATTTTACCGTGTTTTCAGAATACCTTACCGGAAATCAAAGGAAAACTGACCGTATCATGTTCAAGCACAAACTCGCCTCCTCCATCGTCCGCTTCCGCTTCCTCCTCCTGGCCCTCATGCTGGGCGCTGCCGCGTTCAGCGCCGCGTCCATCGGGCGCACCCGGATCAATTATGACCTGACGAAGTACCTGGCGGAGGATACCATGACCCGGCGCGCGCTGACTGTGATGGAAGAGGAGTTCGGCAGCAGCGAGCAGCTGCGGGTGATGTTTGCGGATCAGGAAGAAACGGCGCTGCAGGGCTACGTTTCGGCGCTGAATGCGCTGCCGGAGGTGCTGATGGCGGCGCATGATCCGGAGACGGGCGTGAAGCTGGAGGGCGGGGTCCGCTGGCAGCTGGTCACGGTCGCGCTCAATGAATGTGACGGGGCGGAACTGGTGAAGCGGCTGCGCGGGATGTTCCCGGAGGCGGGGCAGTACTGCGTGGAAGGCTCCGCGGCGGGACAGCTGGATCTGCAGCAGAGCGTGGTGCGGGAGATCCCCGGGGTGCTGGCGATCGCCGTGGGCATCGTGATCCTGGTGCTGCTGGCCACCTCCCATGCCTGGCTGGAGCCGGCGCCGGTGCTGGCCGTGCTGGCGGTCTCGATCCTGATCAACATGGGGACCAACTTTATCTTCCGCTACGTGTCGTTCATCACGTTTGCGGTGAGCGCGGTGCTGCAGCTGGCGCTGTCCATCGACTATGCGATCATGCTGCTGCATACGTACAACGGATACCGGGACGGCGGCCTGGACGCGAAAGCGGCCATGACGGAGGCGCTGGCGGAATGCTTCATGCGGATCACGTCGAGCGCGCTGACGACGGTGGCCGGCCTGATGTCCCTGCTTTTCATGTCGTTCACGTTCGGCGCCGATATCGGGATGGTGCTCTCCAAGGGGATCGTCTGCAGCCTGCTGGGCGTGTTCCTGCTCATGCCGGCGCTCATTCTGATGCTGGAAAAGCCGCTGCGCGCGACCAGGCATAAGCCGCTGAAACTGGGCGGCGAGCATCTGGCCCGCGGGATCGCGCGGTATAAAGTCCCGGCGGCGGCCGTCCTGATCCTGCTGGTGCTGGGCGGCCTGTACCTAAACAGCCGCAATACGTTCAGCTTTACTACCGTGGAGGAAAAAGAAAACACCGAAGCCGCGCAGGTCACGTCCCGCTTCGGCACTTCCAATCCCCTCGTGCTCCTGGTCCCGGGCGGGGAGGAGGACGCGGATTATGCGCGCCAGCGCACGCTCGTAAAACAGCTGCAGGCGGTCCGGAAGGCGGACGGCAGCCCGGCGGTGACGTCCGTTGCCTCCATGGTCACGACCGGCGAAATGGCGCTGCGCTATTATACGCCGCAGGAAGTGGCGGATCTGACGGGGATGAACCTGACGGTCATAAAACTGTTCTTCCTGATGCAGGGATACGGGGAGTCCGTCCGCGCGGACCGGCTGCTGGAAGCCGCGTCCCTGCTGGCTGAAGGCGATGAAAAGGTCGCGGAACTGCAGACCCTCTGGCAGACCGCCCGCGATGCGTTTATCGGCACCGCCCATCACCGGATGATGGCGGAGGTCAGCTTCACGACGTCTGACCCGCACGCGGCGGACTACATGGAACAGATCCTGGCCGCCGCGGCCGGGGTGTACGGGAACGATTATTATATTACGGGCGTTCCGATGTCCAATTATGATATTTCGCGGGCGTTTGAAGGGGACCTGATCCGGGTCAATATCATTACGCTGCTGGCGATCCTGCTGATCGTGACGGTCTCGTTCCGTTCCTTCGGCCTGCCGCTGCTGCTGGTCTTCGTGATCGAAGGCGCGATCTGGATCACGATGGGCTTTAACCGCCTGCTCGGCCGCCCGATCTTCTTTATTTCCTACCTGATCTGCCTGTCCATCCAGATGGGGGCGACGATCGATTACGGCATCCTGGCGGCCGACCAGTACCGCAGTTTCCGCAGGAAGGGACTTCCGGCGGCGGAAGCGCTGCAGGAAGGCATGAAGCGGGCGCTGCCGACGGTTATGACCTCCGGGATCATCCTGATCACCGCGGGATCCGTCATCGGGATCCGCTGCAGCATTTTCTATATTTCCGATATCGGCCTGCTGGTGGCGCGCGGCGCGCTCGTGTCGGCGGCGCTGGTGCTGACGCTGCTGCCGGCGCTGCTGCTGATCTGCGACAAAGTGATCGTGAAAAATAAGAAGGGATAAAAAAGCGGGCGGCCGGCGGCCGCCCGTTTCGATCGGGTCATTCGGTGATGATATGAGGGATCCGGATATCGTACGCATCCGTCGGGATATCCCCGCACAGCATGCGGCGGAAGCAGAGGCAGACGGCGCGGTCCGCACCGCCTTGGGCGGAGAGGAAGCGGTCGTAATACCCGGCGCCGTGACCCAGGCGGCGGCCGTCCGGGGCGGCGGCAAGGCAGGGGACCAGGATGAGGTCAAGGTCCGCGGCGGCCGCGGTTTCCGTGACGTCCTCCGGTTCCGGGATCCCAAACGCGCCGGGCTTCATCCCGGACAAGTCCCGGATGCGGACGGCCAGCATTTCAGTGCGGCTGACGCATCGGGGGACGAAAACCGCCTTGCCGTCGGCCAGCGCCTGCGCCAGGATACGGTCCGTGGCCGGTTCGTGCGGCATGTGGATATAGAGGAAAATGCTTTTGGCGGCACGATAGGTCAGCAGGGCCAGCACCTTGTCCTGCATGGCATCGGATGCCGTGCGGAGATAGTCCGCCGGGAGTAGGGCCTGGCGGAGGCGGAGGGAGCGGCGGAGCGCGGTTTTGGAATGATCGGTTTCAGATGACATCAGTTCTCCTGTTTCGGGCGGCCGGCGGCTTTCTCTACGGGATCAGCGTCAGACCCTCCAGCGAGGGCGTCGCGACCAGGGAATAATTCGTGTGATAGATCACCATGCCTGGCTTATAATTGCCGGGCTTTTTCAGTTCCTTGCGGCGGGTGTAATCCACCTCCGTCTTCCCGTCGCGGGGGGCGGAGGAGTACCAGGCGGCCAGGGCGCCGGCCTGCTCGAAGCCGCGGTCGGACAGCTCGCGGCCGCCGGTCTTGACGATCACGTGGGAGCCGGCGATGCCCTTCGCGTGGAACCACCAGTCGCTGCCGGAGGCCAGCTCGAAGGTGACGGTCTCGTTCTGCAGGTTGTTCTTGCCCACGTAGAAGTCAAAGCCTTCATCGGACACGTAATGCAGCGGCTGGCTTTTGACCGGTTTGGCGGCTTTCTTTTTGCCGGCGCCCAGGCGGGCCCGGATGTAGCCGCCGGCGGTGAGTTCCTCCTTGACGGCGGCCAGGTCGGCCTCGCTCTCCGCCATGTTCAGGGCCTGCTCCACTGTGCGCAGGTATTCCAGTTCCTGATCGGTCTCCGCCATCTGCACCTGCGTGGCTTCGAATGTCCGTTTGAGCTTCTGGTAGCGTTCGAAGTATTTCGCGGCGTTCTCCTGCGGGGAGAGCGTATCGTCCAGCGGGATCGTGATCTCCGCGTCGTTATCGTAATAATTGCGGGCGGTGAGCTGCTTCGCGCCGGGCTCCACGCCGTAGCCGAAGCTCTGGATCAGCTCGCCCCAGAGCTTGTATTTATCGCGCTTTTCCGCGTCCTTCAGCTGTTTGACCATCAGGTCGCGCTTGCGGGAGTCGCGCTCCATGATCTGCGTGACCAGATGGCGCAGCTCCGAGGAACGCTGTTTGATGCGGGATTCCGCGTTGCGGCCGGAGTAGAAATCGAAGAGCAGCTCGCTCATGCTGTCGTAAGACACCGCTTCCTCCGGGTCGTAATAGGAGAGGGGCAGGGCGGAGAATTCGGTGAGCTGCCCTTTGTGGTAATAGATCTGCGGGGCGAAATCGTGCTCCTCCAGCGTCCGGGTCAGGCCGTCAAGCACCGCATGGAGCCGTTCCCGCTCCGCGTCCGTCAGAGAGGCCGCGCTCTCCGTACCGTCCAGGCCGGCCTGCAGGATCAGCTCCCGCGCCATCTGGGCGCTGATGCCGGTGAGAAGACCGCCCAGCGCCTTTTCCACCGGACCGGGCCAGGCCGCCAGACGGGACCGGAAAGAAGCGTCCCCGATGGCGCATTTGCCCTGGGTGTTCGGGATGAAATACGGGCGGCCGGGCAGGACTTCGCGCACGCTGCTGGTGCCGGAGCCGATGCGGCGGATGGCGTCGCAGATCACGTCCCCGCTGTCGCAGAGGATCAGGTTGCTGTGCTTGCCCATGATCTCCAGGATCAGCACGTGCCGGCACGGATCCCCCAGCTCGTCCAGATGCTCCGCTTCCAGGCGGATGACCCTTTCCAGTCCCGGCTGTGTGACCGAGATCACCCGCGCCCCGGACAGGTGCTTGCGGATCAGCATCAGAAACGCCGGCGCCTGCGGCGGCCCCGACAGATTTTTATCCGTGATGTATGCCAGCGGCAGCGACGGATTCGCCGACAGCAGCAGCTTTACCGTCTCCTCCCGCGTCTTGATGTGCAATAGAAGCGCGTCCCGCTCGGGCTGCACGATCTTGCTGATCCGCCCGCCGGTGAGGCGCTCGTTCAGCTCATATGTTAACGCAGCAATGCTGATTCCGTCCAAAGCCATGACAAACTCCTGAAAACGAATATGCGGTGCGCCGGCCAGTACGTCATGCGGCCGGCATCACTTCAAATATAATGACTGTCCGCCCATTTATCAATATGTTTTTGCCGAATCGACCGTCCTGAAGCCCCGATTTCAGGGCCGCCGCAACAGACATGCCCCCGGAAACTGAGCGGAAAACATGCGGAACGACACGGGATCTGACGGGTCCGACCTGAAATGAAGCGAGCGGGGAGACAATACTTTTCGACGCCCCTCGGGTTTCGGGGCGGAGAAAAGTTTTCGTCGAAACCGCGGGTGGGGAATGCTATGCGGCCTCAGACTTCAGAACGGAGAAAAGTTTTCGCCGGAACCGCGGGCGGGGGGACGGTAATTGGCCCCGCTCCCCCACATTCTCCTTGACTTTCTCCCTGATTCATCTATAATATATACGGTATATTTTGTACACCCTAATAATTCTTTGCTTATACGGCAAAAGGAGGAATAACACTATGGCGAGACCGAGAAAAACAATGGACGGTAACACCGCAGCTTCCCACGTATCGTACGCGTTTACGGACGTTGCTGCCATTTACCCCATTACCCCGTCTTCCCCGATGGCTGAGGTAGCCGATACCTGGGCCACGGAAGGCAGAAAGAACCTGTTCGGACAGGAAGTCAAGATCATGGAAATGCAGTCCGAAGCCGGCGCGGCCGGTGCCGTGCACGGATCCTTAACGTCCGGCGCCCTGACCACCACCTACACCGCTTCCCAGGGCCTGCTGCTGATGATCCCCAACATGTATAAGATCGCCGGCGAAATGCTGCCCTGCGTGATCGACGTTTCCGCCCGTACGGTCGCGTCCCACGCGCTCTGCATCTTCGGCGACCACTCCGACGTTTACGCCTGCCGCCAGACCGGTTTTGCCATGCTCTGCGAATCCAACGTGCAGGAAGTCATGGACCTGACCGCCGTGGCGCATCTGTCCGCCATCCAGGGCCGCGTGCCGGTGCTGAACTTCTTCGACGGCTTCCGCACTTCCCACGAACTGCAGAAGATCGAAGTCTGGGATTACAAAGACCTGGCCGACATGCTCGACTGGGATGCGGTCCAGGCGTTCCGCAACAGCGCCCTGAACCCCGAGCACCCCTGCCAGCTGGGCTCCGCGCAGAACCCCGACATCTTCTTCCAGGCCCGTGAGGCTTCCAACCGCGCGTATGACGCGTTCCCGGCCATCGTGGAAGAAAACATGAACAAAGTCAACGCCAAGCTCGGCACGGACTATAAGCTGTTCAACTACTACGGCGCGCCCGATGCGGAACACATCATCATCGCGATGGGCTCCGTCTGCGACACCATCGACGAGACCATCGACTACATGGTGGCCCGCGGCGAGAAAGTCGGCGTCGTGAAAGTCCGCCTGTACCGTCCGTTCAGCCAGAAGCACCTGCTGGCCGCCATCCCGGAGACCGTCAGGACCATCAGCGTTCTGGACCGGACCAAGGAACCCGGCGCGGTCGGCGAGCCTCTGTACATCGACGTGGCGACCGCCCTGCGCGGCACGAAGTTCCATGACGTGAAGATCCTGCACGGCCGCTACGGCCTGGGCTCCAAGGACACCACGCCCGGCCAGATCGTGGCGGTGTACCGCAACACGGACAAGGAAGAGTTCACCATCGGCATCGAAGACGACGTGACCGGCCTGTCCCTGCCCGTCGTGGAAGATCCCAACACCCAGCCGGAATCCACCATTTCCTGCAAGTTCTGGGGCCTGGGCGCCGACGGTACCGTGGGCGCGAACAAGAACTCCATCAAGATCATCGGCGACCACACGGATATGTACGTGCAGGCCTACTTCGAGTATGACTCCAAGAAGTCCGGCGGTCTGACCATTTCGCACCTGCGTTTCGGCCACGCCCCCATCCGCTCCACCTACTTCATCAACAAGGCGAACTTCGTCGCCTGCCACAACCCTTCCTACGTACGCAAGTACAACATGGTCCAGGAAGTGGTGGACGGCGGCAGCTTCCTGCTGAACTGCCCGTGGGATCTGGCGGGTCTGGAAGAGCATCTGCCCGGTCAGATGAAGCGCTACATCGCGGAGCATAACATCAACCTGTACACCATCGACGCCATCAAGCTGGGCCAGGAGATCGGTCTGGGCGGCCGTGTGAACACCATCCTGCAGGCGGCGTTCTTCGTGATCTCCGGCGTCATCCCGAAAGAAGACGCCATCCGCTACATGAAGGATGCGGCCACCAAGTCCTACCTGAAGAAGGGCGAGGACGTGGTGAAGATGAACCACGACGGCATCGACGCCGGCGCCGGCGCGTTCCACAAAGTGGAAGTGCCCGCCTCCTGGAAGGATGCCGAGGATGAGCCGCTGTTCGAACTGGCCACCGGCACCCGCGCCGACGTCGTCAGCTTCGTCAACGCCGTCCAGAAGCCCATCAATGCGCACGAAGGCCAGAACCTGCCCGTTTCCACGTTCCTGGCGTACGCCAACGGCTCGACCCCGTCCGGCGCTTCCGCTTTCGAAAAGCGCGGCGTGGCCGTGAACATCCCCGTCTGGGACGTCACCAAGTGCATCCAGTGCAACTTCTGCTCCTACGTCTGCCCGCACGCGGTCATCCGTCCAGTGGCCCTGAACGAAGAGGACGTGAAGAACGCGCCGGAAGGCATGCCGATGAAGGATCTGATGGGCATGCCCGGCTACAAGTTCTCCGTGACCGTGTCCGCCCTGGACTGCATGGGCTGCGGCTCCTGCGTCAACGTCTGCCCGGCGCCCGGCAAGGCCATCGCCATGCTTCCGCTGGACGAGCACCGCGACACCCAGAAGTACTTCGACTTCGCCGTCTCGCTGCCTGAGAAGCCCGAAGTCATCGAGAAATACAAAGTCAGCACCGTCAAGGGCAGCCAGTACAAGCAGCCCCTGCTGGAGTTCTCGGGCGCCTGCGCCGGCTGCGGCGAAGCCCCTTACGCCAAACTGGTCACTCAGCTGTTCGGCGACCGGATGTACATCGCCAACGCCACGGGCTGCACCTCCATCTGGGGCAACAGCTCGCCGTCCACGCCTTACACCGTGAACAAGGAAGGCAAGGGCCCGGCCTGGAGCAATTCCCTGTTTGAAGACAACGCCGAATTCGGTCTGGGCATGGAACTGGGTCAGTCCACCCTGCGCGCCGGCCTGGCGGACCGCATCCGCAAGGCGGCGGAAGCCGGCAGCCCCGCGCTCAAGGAAGCGGCGGAAGAGTTCTTCGACACCTATGAAGATTCCGCGCTGAACGCGGCCGCGACCAAGAAGCTGCTGGCGGCGCTGGTGGCCGAAGGCGACAGCGACAACGTGAAGTACCTGCTGCAGAACAAGGAATTCATCAGCAAGAAGAGCCAGTGGATCTTCGGCGGCGACGGCTGGGCCTACGATATCGGCTTCGGCGGCCTGGACCATGCGATCGCTTCCGGTCGGAACATCAACATCATGGTCTTCGATACCGAAGTGTATTCCAACACCGGCGGCCAGTCCTCCAAGGCGACCAACGTCGGCGCCGTGGCGCAGTTCGCGGCCGGCGGCAAGGAAGTCAAGCAGAAAGACCTGGCGGCCATCGCCATGAGCTACGGCTACGTCTATGTGGCGCAGATCGCCATGGGCGCGGACTACAACCAGACCGTCAAGGCCCTGACCGAAGCGGAAAGCTATCCGGGCCCGTCCCTGATCGTCGCGTATGCCCCTTGTATCACTCACGGCATCAAGGCCGGCATGAGCAAGGCCCAGACGGAAGAGAAGAACGCGGTGCAGGCCGGTTACTGGCATCTGTTCCGCTTCGACCCGCGCAAGGAAGTTCCGTTCCAGCTTGACAGCAAGGCTCCGACGGCCAGCTACCAGGATTTCCTGAAGGGCGAGAACCGCTACACGGCCCTGACCCTGAAGAATCCGGAGCGCGCCGAGATGCTGTTTGACAAGTCTGAGAAATACGCGCAGGAGAAATACGCACATCTGCTGAAGCTGCAGGAGATGTACGGCGGCAAATAATGTGATCTGCCTTCAAGCGGATATATCAAAAGGGCGGGCGGCTCTCGGGCCGCCCGCTTTCACGAAAGGCCTGTTATGAGTTTGTTGAGTTCCATTCATGCAAATTCTCATCAGGGACATAAAACATCCCAGTATCTGATGACCGACGGCCCGGTGGCGAAGCGCATCATCCTGTTCGCCATCCCGGTCTTCATCGGCCAGCTGTTCCAGCAGATGTACAACACGGTCGACTCGCTGATCGTGGGCAACCTCGTGGGGGATTCCGCGCTGGCCGCGGTGACTTCCGTGGGCTCCATCGTCTATCTGGTGGTCGGCTTTTTCATGGGCTTCTCCATGGGCGCCGGCGTCGTGATCGCCCGGGATATCGGCTCCGGCGACGAGCGTGCGGTGTCCCGATCCGTGCATACGACCGTGGCGATGGGCCTGGTCGCGACCGTGATCATGACCCTGCTGGGCGTCTTCGGCACGCCGGTGATCCTGAAGTGGATGGGGACGCCCGCGGAAGTGTTCGACGAGGCGGCGGTCTACCTGCGCGTCTATTTCGCCGGCAGCGTCGGCCTGGTGTTCTACAACCTGCTGGTGGGCATCCTGCAGGCCAGCGGAGACTCGCGCCACCCGCTCTATTACCTGATCTTCAGCTCCGTGCTGAACGCGGTGCTGGACTACTGCTTCATCCGCTTTTTCGGGATGGGCGTGGACGGCGCGGCGCTGGCGACGATCATCGGCCAGTTCATCAGCGCGCTGCTGGTGCTGCGGCGGCTGCTCCGGACGGACGAGGCGATCCGCATCGTGCCGTCGAAGATCCGCTTCGACATGGCCAAGCTGGGGCAGATCATCCATATTGGCCTGCCCACGGCGCTGCAGGCCTGCGTGATCGACCTGGCGAACATGATGATCCAGGCGTACATCAATTCCTTCGGAAAGGCGGCGATGGCGGGCATCGGCGCAGCCTCCAAGGTGGAAGGCTTCTGCTTCCTGCCCGTGAACGCGTTCGGCATGGCACTGTCCACGTTCATCGCGCAGAACCTGGGCGCGGGGAGGAAGGACCGCATCCGCAAGGGTATGAATTTCGCTCTGCCGGCCGCCGTGCTGGCCGTGCTGGCGGCCGGGACCGTGATCTTTTTCTTCAGCCCGGCGCTCGTGGGCCTGTTCAATCAGGACCCGGAGGTGATCTATTACGGCATGCTGCGCGGCCGGATCTGCGGCCTGTTCTTCTGCCTTTGCGGCTTCTCACACGTGAGCAGCGCGGCCATGCGCGGCCTGGGCAAACCGGTGGTCCCGACCGTCGTGATGCTCGCTTGCTGGTGCGCAGTCCGCGTCCTCACGCTGATGACCATCGGCCAGATCTACCACAACATCCTGCTGGCGGTCTGGATCTACCCGATCACCTGGACGCTGAGCACGATCGTGTACATTTTCTATCTGCGGCATCTGAAAAAGCAAGGGATGTTCTGACAGGAAAACGATTTTTCGTAGGGGCCGTTGTTTCAACGGCCCGCCGGGAAACTCCTTTATATCACATGAAAAGGCGGCCTTTGCGGCCGCCTTTTGCGTGGATGTTATCCGGTTTTTACTTCTTATCCTTCTTCCCTTTCTTCGTCACTAGGATCACAACGACGATCACCGCCGCAACGATCAGCAGCCAGATGAAGATGCACAGCCCCAGCGGCTGCGGGCAGAAATGGCAGATCGGGCAGCTGTCCTTAGCCGGCTGCGTCGCCGCCGCCGTGGTGGTCTCCTCCGCCGCCGTAGTGGCTTCCGGCACGGGCTCGCTCCCCTGGCCGATCTCCGCGGTGCCGAAAGTCAGGATCACGGAGTAATCCGAGTACAGGTCATCCAGTTCGACCTGATCGATGCGGTAGCGGCAGCGCAGTTCGACGGGGCTGTCCTGTGCAATCACGGGCCGGCTGTCGTTCACCAGATGGAGCAGGGGGCATTCCATCTCCCCGGCCTTGATGATCCAGTCCGCATTCTGCATACTGGTCCATTCCGCGTCGCCCGGGACCCGGCAGTACGTCTCGACAACGATCTGCCCCCCGTGCGCCTCCAGCTGCGTGGCCTTTTCCCGGAGCTCATCCGGCACGGTCAGGGTGAAGGCGACGACCGGGTTGCCGTTGAAGGTCCTGTCCGTCATATGCAGGTCCGTGATCACCGGCGCCTTGATCTCGCCGGCCTTGACGGGCTCCCATTTTTCCGCGTCCCTGCCGACGGAGGCGACGTCGGACCAGTCGGAATAATAATACTTCATGACGACACCTTCTTCGGTGTCTTTGTAGGTGGTCACCACGAAGCGCATGCGGAAATAGGCGGTATGTTTGGTGAAATCGATGCGCAGTTCTTCATTTGCGGTATCGTACGTGTACTGGCCGGGATTCAGCTGGTCCTTCACGCCGGGCGTCAGGGTGTCGGGGTTGCCGTTCCAGCGGTCGTCGTTCGGGACGCCCCGGATGATCCAGTGTTCGTTCACGGTCTCCGTGGCGTTGCCGATCCCGAAGTCCACGCCGTCCCAGTCGCTGACACGGTAGCGGCCTTCCTCATCATAGCCAAAACCGTTGTCGGCGTTCCAGTATTCATTGCAGTGCCAGCCGGAAACGGGGTCGTTCACGTCATCGATGGCCCAGTCCACCTGCGTGGTCATGGAAATGTCGTCGATGCCGTACGGCTTCAGGAGTTCCTCCCCCGTGCCGGCGCCGCGGGCTTCCTCCAGTTCCTTGAAGAACGCGGTCATTTCGTTGCTTAAGCTGTAGGCAATGCCGGTGGTGGTGGGCGAGTCGTTGCCCTCCATCCAGCTGGCGGTCACATTGGCCGGGGCCACCAGGTCGAAGGGGAGTTTGTCCTCCTCCGCCCGTACCGGGAGCGATCCGGCGAAGCAGGCCAGCAGCAGGACGGCGGCCAGAAATACAGATATTTTCTTCTTCATGATGCAAAACCTCCGCGGGGGTGTTCCGGGGCCGGGTGCGGCCCGGATCTTTGCGTTCTATTGTACTCCGCGGAGGCGGTAATTACAAGGAGTACCGGAGCGGGTTTTTGAAATATCGGGAGAGATCTTGTTTTGAAATACTAAGGTGACAAAGGGACGAGGTGACAAAGGGACGGTTCTTTTGTCATCTTTCCAAATAAAACAGGCGGCCTTTGCGGCCGCCTGTTACGTGAAGGGGAAGGTTTGAGAAAAGGCTTGACAATGCAAGACTATCGTGATAGTATGAGACTATCGAAATAGTCTGTTCAGACAGGACCGGGATGAGGTATCCAATGGAAGACCGTTTTTACGACAGTGAAATGAAACTGATGGAGCTGGTTTGGGAGCAGGAGCCCGTGAGCGCGAAAGCGCTGAGCCTGCTGGCGGAAGAGCGCATCGGCTGGAACAAGAATACCACGTACACCGTGCTGAAAAAACTGGTGGCCAAGGGCCGCGTGGAGCGGAGCGAGCCGGGCTTCATGTGCCGCTCGCTCATCAGCCGCGAGGCGGTGCAGCAGCAGGAGGCGCGCGGCCTGCTGGAACGGTTTTTCGGCGGCTCGAAGAAGGCGCTGTTTTCCGCGCTGCTGGAGGATGAAAGCATCACGCCGGAGGAACTGGACGCGTTAAGGCGGATGATCGAGGAGCATTGACATGGCGGAGGCCTTTTACTGGTTTCTGAATATGAATATCGTGGCCTCGCTGTGCGGGCTGGTGATCCTTTTGCTGCGCCGCATCCGCCGGATCCCGCGGCGCCTGATCTGCTGGCTGTGGCTGATTCCCGCGCTGCGCGTGCTGCTGCCGTTCGGGATGGGCGGCCGTTGGGGGAATTTCGGCCTGGTGGGGCTCCTGAGCCGCGTCTGGGGGCGGCCGGCCCGGATCACGGGGCTGCCCGATGCGATCATCACCAACTACGTCCAGGCTGCTTCGTCCTACGATCCGCTGACGTTCCGGGAAGCCTGGCAGTTCAAAGTCTTCACCTGGGGCAGCCTGATCTGGATCATTCTGGCGTGCGCCCTGCTCCTGACCTTCGGGATCCTGTACGGGATCACGATGCGGGAGATGAAAGATGCGCGGCCGCTGGCAGGCCGGCGCGGCGTGTATTTATCGGATAAGGTGACGGGCCCGGCTCTGTACGGGATCGTGAAGCCGCGGATCGTCCTGCCGGAAGGGACGGAGGAGAGCCCGCAGCTGGAGCATATCCTGCTGCACGAGGAGACCCATCGCAGGCGCCTGGACAACCTCCGCCGCGCGGCGGCCTTCGCGCTGACGGCGCTTTGCTGGTTCAACCCGCTCGCCTGGCTGTTCCTGAAATGCTTCCTGGCCGACCTGGAACTGGCCTGCGACGAGCAGGTCCTGGCCCGGCTGGGCGAAGAGAAGAAAAAAGAGTACGCACTGGCGCTCGTCAGCCAGGCGGAGCAGAAAAACCTGTTCGCGTCCGCGTTCGGCGGCGCGGCCATCCGCGTGCGGGTGGAGCGCATCCTGTCCTGGAAGCGCATGAGCCTGCTGGCCTGCCTCGCGCTCGGCGCGTTCGCGGCGGCCCTGTCCTGGTTTTTGCTGACCGATCCCACGGGAGGTGTGAGATGAAACGAATGATCAGTGTGGTTCTCGCAGTTATACTGCTTTTGAGTATGTGCGCGTGCGGCGCGCAGAAGGGAGAGACAAAAATGACGGAAGCCATGCAGGCCGATAAGATGGCGGCAGTCCCGTTCGATTTGGCGGAAAAACCCGCCTCCGCGGCGACGTTCGCACTTGCGGAAGAGCAGAGGACGACGCCGGCTTCCGGCCCTGCTTCCCCGGGATCCGCTGCGCCTGCGGAGTCTGAAACCTCCGTGCCTGTGGAGCCTGCAACCTCCGCGCCTGCGGAGTCTGCCACCCCTGCGGTACTGCCGGTCTCCGCGGAATCCCCCTTCCTTCCCGCCGAAACCGTCCGGACTCTCTGGGACACCTTCGGTCTGGAAAAGACCGCTTCGGAAACCCTGCAGGAAGCGCTGTCCCGCGGCGACATCATCGTGACGAAAAACAGTGACATCATTGCCGGCCGCGACCGCCTGCTCGCCTTCACCGACGCCACGCATCAGAGCGAATGCGGCGAGATCCTGGTCCTGAACTATTATGACCTGGTGGGCGTTCGCTGCGGCGTAGAGTTTTTCAACGGAGAAGGTGCAGATTATCCGGTGGCTTATCTGACCCGTGTGGGTTTTGACGGTGAGCAGTATTATTTCGCCGTCCGCGGGACGAGCGCCATGGAAATAGAACAAGGCGCGGAGGGCAGCTTCCGCTATCTGATGCATTACGAAGGCAAAACCACCCCGCCGGCCCGCCCGTTCCTGTACGAGCACTTCGTCCTGGTCGACGATGACACCCTTACTTGGGACCGCATCGAATGGGGCATGCTCAGCTCGCAGTTCGGGGACGCTGTCCCCCATCACAACATCGCGACCCGCCTGTATACGGAAGCGTCGGAGCAGCCCGGAGCCTACGTCCCGACAGAAGAGGAGCGCCCGCTCTGGTACCGTATTGACGGCAAGGAAACGTGGAACACTCACTTCGCCAAGGCCAATCTGGACTCGGAGCGGGCCGTAACGCTGTTCGCACCGCAAACGGACGCGCAGGGCATGCTTTCCTACTGGGAAAGCGGCCGGATCCTCTGGCGAGCCGAACTGCCCTACAGCGTGGAATACTCTTGCCCTACTGACGAGGGGATCCTGATCCACGGCGTCCAGTACTCGAAAACCAGCGTGTTGCCGCAGGTGAATTACCTGGAACACTACGATACCGGCGGCAAACTGCTGTGGCAGTGGAAAGAAGCCGCCGCCGGAGCGTACCGGCATCTGCTCGGCGCCGGGGAAAAGGACGGGGAACTGACCTGCGTTTTCCGCGGCGGCAACCTTTACGCTTCGGATCCGAAACAGACGAATTATGCGGATATCTGGACGTTTGACGGCGAGGGGAAGAGGACGCATACCTATCGGGTGGCCCTTCCGGCGGGTTCCATGCTGGCAGCGAGCGTGAACGGCACCAGCGAAAACTGGCCGATGATTCTGCTGGCGGTGCAGGAGAGCGGCGCCGGAACGGCCGGGATCTATCTGCTGTCGGAGGGAATGGAGGAAGCGCAGCGGATCATTGAGATCCCTGCCGGCTTGGCACCGGACGGGAAGGTCATGGAGATCCGCGACATCCTGGAACAGGACGGCACCCTTTACATTTCCGCGTATTTCTGCACGGCATATGAAAAAAAATATAATTCGACGAACCGGGACGAGGTGCAGGACATCATAGAATGGGGCTATGAGCAGATCGCAGCCGCCCCGCCGACCGAAGACGGATCCTTCCCCGATCTTTCGGACGAGATCACGCCAATGGTGCAGGCCCGATACACTGCGGTCCTTTTCCGTACCCCCGTCCTGCTGAGCGGCCTGCGCCACCAGCCGGAGCACTTCAAAACCATCCGCACCCGCGCCGGCAGCCTGGGCGGCGCGCTGGGCATCAACGACCAGGGAGAGGTCACCTGGGAGATCGAAGAAATCACCCGGGTTATCTACTCCCCCGCCACCTCGTTTGCCACCCTCTACGGCTCCTGCCGCGTCATCCAGTACTTCTTCCAGCCGGAAGAACTCGACGCGGAACGCCTCTTCGACGACAGCCCCGGCGGCTATATGCTGCTGGACAAAACGGGGATGTACTACCGCTGAATAAGACATCGGGCCGATGAAACATCGGCCCCTACGAAAAACAGGGCCACTGGGGGACGGTTCCCAAGTGGCCCTGTTTTGGTGGAATATGCCAAATAGGGCCAGAAAGAACCGTCCCCCAGCGGCATCATTTTCAGGCCGTTGAAACAACGGCCACCACATTAAAAAAGGACGGGCCGTACCCGTCCTTTGCCTCCGCCGGAAGGCGGTTTTTTATTTGATCCTCGCCTGCGAGCAGTTCTCTTTCACAAAGTCCCACACAAACTCGTAATCCTCCGGCAGCACGTACAGCTGGTTCTTTTCCAGCGTCTGGTTGACCTTGATGAGACCGCGGCGGGGGAAGCCCTGGATGCTTTTGACTTTGCTGAAGTCCGTGGACATTTCAGTGCGGGAGGCATTCAGGCCCACGCCCATGGTGGTCGGGTTGTGGGAGAGGAGGCCGGCCAGCGTGGTGAGCATGCTGATCTTCTGGGCTTTGTCGGCCTGGGACGCGATCTGGCGGTGGGTGAAGCCGTTCTTGCCCATCTCAAAAACAACGGTATAACGTCCTTTCATGATCATGGCATATACCAGATAGCTGATCAGGACCAGCAGCAGGAAGCCGCCGGTGATGAAGCCGCAGAACTTGAGGTTCTCCAGGAAGCCGTGCCAGAAAAAGTCGCGGTTCCCGATATCGAACAGGGACGTCATCACGAAGATCCCGAAGCAGATCCAGAAAAAGATCTTCCAGAGCATGAACAGGATCGTGGGATTTTTGTACAGATTGACTTCCCCGATCCAGCGGTAAACGCCGTCGGGGTACAGGGAGACACGCCGTTCGTCGATGGGATCGTCCAGGCTGACCGGCTTCGTGTAGTTGTCCAGTTCGTTCATGGGGGCCTCCTTTTCGGTGCATGGGGCACGCAAGATGAGCTTTCGCAATTATGGAATTGTATTCGTGGACCCTCAGGGATTCGAACCCGGGACCGATCGGTTATGAGCCGACTGCTCTGACCAGCTGAGCTAAGGGTCCGTGCGGAGGGGATTGTAGCAATTCCCTCCGGCTTTGTCAAGATGTCAGGCGTCCGCGGGGGGCTCCATTTCGCCCAGCAGGATCTCGATAGCGTGGGACGGATAGACGGTCTCCCCATACTCGGCGTAGTACGTCTTGGACGCCGAGGTGGACGGCACGCGGCGGCCGTATTCCGACATCAGCAGGCAGACGCGGTTGAACAGCTCGCCGTTCTTGGGCGAGGCGGTCAGGACCAGGTAGTACATGCTCTGCTCTTTGAAGAAATACAGGCTGGAGTTCACGGCGCCGGCCAGATGCTTCAGGCGCGGCGGCATGATCAGGCTGTCCTTGCCGTAAAAGGCAAAGACGGCCAGCGGGCGGGGCTGCCGGGTCTTGATCTCCTCGGCCTGGTAGTGGATGGCCTTGGCGAAGCCCTGCAGCATGCGCATCACGTCGGGCTGGGGCTGGAAGCCCTGCGGCAGCTCGTCGGGCGAATTGATCTTGGTCACGGTGAAGACCATGTCCCCGTCGGGGTTCTTGACGGCTTCCACCATGACCGGCAGGTCATTGGGAACAAAGCCCACCTCGTCCACGGAGCGGTCGATCAGCTCGCGGACCAGACGCGTGGCGTCCGGCGGGCTCTGGCTGAGTTTGCGGATGGTCAGATGGCGCTGCAGCAGTTCGCCCATGGACATGGTGCAGCGGAACTGATTGTCGTTGATCTTTTCTATCTTCATGTTGGATACTCCTTCCGGGGCGGACGGGGAGGTCCGTCCCAGGGGCCGGATATCCCCCGTATTACCCCATCTGTTCCAGGGCGGCCAGTTCCAGGGACGTGCAGAGCACTTCCATGGCGGCCTCCAGTTCGTGGACGGGCGGAAGCGAAGGCGCAATGCGGATATTGCTGTCCTGCGGATCCTTCCCCAGGGGATAGGTGGCGCCGGCGTCGGTCAGCACCACGCCGGCCTCCCTGCAGAGGGCGACGGTGCGTTTGGCCAGGCCCGGCAGCGTGAAAAAGGAAACGAAGTAACCGCCCTTCGGGGTCTGCCAGTGGCCCAGGCCGCGCGGCGCGATCTCGTTCTCCAGCCAGCGCAGCACGCAGGCGAAGCGGGGCTGCAGGATGGCGGCGTGTTTTTTCATGATGGCCAGCGTGTGTTCCTTGTCTTTGAGGTACATCACCTGGCGCAGCTGGTTCACCTTGTCGTAAGAGATCATCTGGACGCCCAGCAACTTGGCCTGGAACGCCACGTTGGCTTCCGAGGAGGCCATGCAGGAGATGCCGGCGCCGGGGAAGGTGATCTTGGAGGTGGAGGCGAATTCGTATACCAGGTCCGGATGACCGGCTTCGCGGCACATCCCGATGATGTCCGGGAAGGGCAGGTAATCGCCCTCGAATTCATGGACGCAGTAGGCGTTGTCCCAGATGACGGAGAAATCCGGGGCGGCGGGCTCCAGCTTCGCGAAGCGCTCGACCGTCTCCTGACTGTAGACGATGCCGTCCGGGTTGGAATACTTCGGCACGCACCAGATGCCTTTCACCAGCGGGTCCTTCACCAGTTCTTCGACGCGGTCCATGTCCGGGCCGTCGGGAGTCATGGGGACGGGGATCATTTCGAAGCCAAAGACTTCGGTGATCTTGAAGTGGCGGTCGTAGCCGGGCACCGGGCAGAGCCATTTGCGGCCGGGCACCTGGCTCCACGGGACGGGAGAGTGGGTCATCCCGAAGCAGTAGCCGCGCATCACAAGGCCGTACATCAGGGCCAGGGAGCTGGAGCCGCCCATCATGACTTCCTCGGGCCGGCAGCCCAGCAGTTCCGCCATCAGGCGGCGGGCGGCGGGGGCGCCGGTCATGAAGCCGTAGTTGCGGACGTCCATGCCTTCGCAGATGCAGTCCGCGGGATCGGTCAGGACCGTCAGGATGTCGGATACGGAATCCAGCTGGTCCTTGCCGGGCTTGCCGCGGGACATGTCCAGCTTGAGGTTCAGGTCTTTCAGCCTCTGGTAGTGTGCCTGTACTTCCGCGCGTTCCTGCGCGCGCTCGGCGGGGGTCATTTCCCGGTAGTTTTTCATGTCTCCTCCTAAAGGTTTGTTTTCGGGAGTAGATGGTGCTTACTCATTGGTATAGTTGTCAAAGTAGCCCTGGATCAGGACGACGGGCGTGCCTTTGTCGCCGGAGCCGCTGGTCAGGTCGCAGAGGGAGCCGATCAGGTCGGTCAGCTGGCGGGGCGTGGTGCCTTCGGAGGCCATCTTGCCCACCAGGTTGGCGTCTTTCCGGCGGATGCTTTCGCGGATGGCGTCGCGGAGCGCTTCGCCGGAGAGGGCGGCGTAGTCGTTGTCCGCCAGGTATTTGAGCTTCAGTTCGTTCGGCGTGCCCTTGAGGCCGCTGGTGAAGAACGGGGAGACCATCGGGTCAGCCAGTTCCCAGATCTTGCCCTGCGGATCCTTGAAGGCGCCGTCGCCGTAGACCATGACTTCCACGTGGCGGCCGGTACGGAGCAGGATGCGGTTCTGGATGTCCTCGACCAGGCCCTGCGCGTCGCGCGGGAAGAGCTTGACCGTGTCCTCCGTGGCCTTGTTGGAGCCCAGCAGGCCGAAGTCCGCGTTGTAGCCGCTGCGGTTGATCGGCGCGTTCATGATCTCGGCCAGTGTGAAGACCTTCTTGGCGCCGGCCTTCTGCAGCAGGCGCTTGGTGCGCGCGCGGGTGTGGATGTCGCAGTTGATCAGGTGGTCCGCATAGGGCAGGATCTGCTGCGCGTGGTTGCCGAAGATGATCTCGACTTCGGCGCCGCAGCTTTCCGCCAGTTCGCGGTAGTAGGATACGTAATTCATCCCGGTGAAGGGGTGGCGAGGCGTGCCGAAGATGCGGTAGAACTGCTCCTCGGTCAGGACGTCGGAGTAGGGGTTCACGCCGGATTCGTCCAGCTGGTCCAGCGTCATCAGCTCGTTGCCGACTTCATCGGAGGGATAGCTCAGCATGATGACCAGCTTTTTGACGCCCTTCGCGATGCCGCGCAGGCAGATGGCGAAGCGGTTCCGGGAGAGGATGGGGAAAAGGATCCCGACGGTCCCCCCGCCCAGCTTGGCCTTCACGTCCGCGGCGATGTCGTCCACGCTGCAGTAGTTGCCCTGCGAGCGGGCCACGACGGATTCCGTGACGGCGATCACGTCGCGGTCGCGGAGCGGAAAGCCCTCGGCTTCGGACGCCTGGAGCACGCTGTCGGTGACGATCTGCGCCAGATCGTCGCCCTGGCGGATGATGGGGCAGCGGATGCCCCGGGAAACGGTTCCGGTCATGCGGCTCATGATGCTTTACCTCCTGACAAATGGGATGTTTCAAGTATCTTATACATTATAATAGGGCAGACGGAAATAATCAATATGATTTTCAGCGCAGCCCGTACAGCTGCGTGTATTTCTCCTCCAGATACCGGACGTAATACCCCGGATCGAACGGCCCGCCCAGCACGCGCTCCAGCAGTTCCTGCGGCGGGTACAGTTTGCCGTACTGCCAGATGTGTTCGCGGTTCCAGTCGTTGACGGGGCCGAGGTCGCCGCGCGCCAGGCATGCGTCCACGTCTACGGTCTCCTTCATGCGGGCCAGGATCTGCGCGCCGTACGCGCTGCCCAGGGCGTAGGAGGGGAAATAGCCCACCATGCCGCCGCCCCAGTGGGAGTCCTGAAGGACGCCGCGGGTATCGTCGGGGACGTCGACGCCGAGGTATTCTTTATAGAGCGCGTTCCAGGCGGCGGGGAGGTCGCGGACGGCCAAATCGCCGGCCATCACGCGCTTTTCGAGTTCGTAGCGCACCATCACGTGCAGGGAGTAGGTCAGTTCGTCCGCTTTCGTGCGGATGAGGGACGGCTGCGCCTTGTTGACCGCTGCCCAGAATTCTTCGGCGGTCACGCCGGCCATCTGCTGCGGGAAGAGTTCCTGCACTTTCGGGAAAATGGTGCGGACGAAAGGCAGGCTGCGGGCGATGAGATTTTCGTAGAAGCGGCTCTGGCTCTCGTGGATGCTCATCGAGACGCCGCCGTCCAGGACGGTGTAGGCCAGATCGTCCGCCGAGCCGGTCTCGTACAGGGCGTGGCCGCCCTCGTGCACGACGCTGAAGAGCGAGTAGGAGACGTTACCCCGGTAATAGTGCGTGGTGATGCGGGTGTCAAAGTGCGACCCCAGGCTGGTGGTGAAGGGGTGCTCCGTGGTGGAGAGGCCGACGTGGCCGCGGTCCAGGCCGATGAGGTCCATCAGGTAGTAGGCGAGGGCTTCCTGCTGGGGCTCCGGGAAGTCGCCCAGGAGGCAGGCGTCGGAGACGGGCGGGGCGGCCAGGACTTTTTTCAGCAGCGGGACGACGCCGGCGCGGACGGCGGCGAAGAAGGCGTCGCAGGTTTTTCGGTCCAGACCGGTCTCGTATTCGTTCAGCCAGTAATCGTAGGGATCCATGTCCGGGTTTGCGTAGGCGGCGAAGCGCTTTTTGGCTTCGAAGATCTGCTCCAGGTAAGGGGCGAAGGAGGCAAAGTCGTTCGCGGCTTTGGCACGGTGCCAGACGTCGTCGGACTCCACGAGGAGGCGGCGGTAGGCGAGGAATTCGTCCATCGGGATCGCGGCCATGAAGCGGAGGTCCTTGAGGAGCAGGTAGACCTGGCGCTGCTCTTTTTCGGTGAGTTCGTCCTGATGCGCGTCCAGAAACTCCAGCAGGGAGACGGTGTCCGGGCCGGTGGCGAGGCGGTAGACTTCGCCGCTCAGGACGGGCATCGTGCGGGCACGGTTGGCCGCGGTGCTTTTGGGGGCGGTGGTGGCGCCATCGTAGCTGATGAGGCCGAGGGCGTGGCGGTAGGCGGACATTTTGGCCTGAAGGGCGGATAATTGGGAACGGGCTTCGGTAAGCTGCATGGGAAGACCTCCGGGACAGATGTTTTGCTGTATAAATGATACCATAACCGGAGGATAAATGCTATAATAAAACAAATCGTGAAATAACATGATGGTGTCATTCTGAGCGAAGGTTCCGAAGGAACCGGAGTCGAAGAATCTGACAGATTGGAAAGAAGATCCGGGAGGCCCCCTTGAAGAAGATCACCCTCGCGCTGGCGGCGCATGTGGACGCCGGCAAGACGACGCTCGCGGAAGCCCTGCTGCATCAGGCAGGGGTGCTTCGCGTGCCCGGACGGGTGGATCGGGGCGATACAGTGATGGATTCCGCGGAGCCGGAGAAGCGGCGGGGCATCACGATCTTCGCGGGGGAGGCGTCGTTCCTGCAGGACGGCACGGAGATCGGGCTGCTGGATACGCCCGGGCACGTGGATTTTTCCCCGGAGGCGGAACGGGCGCTGCTGGCGGCGGACGCGGCCCTGCTGATCATCAGCGGGCTGGACGGCGTGCAGGCGCACACCCGGTCGCTCTGGCAGCTGCTGGCGCGGCGCGGGCTGCCCGTCCTGGTCTTCGTGTCGAAAATGGACAGCGGCCGCCGGACCCGGGAAGACCTGCTGGAGGACCTGAAAGTAAAATTGAAAGCGCCGTTCCTGCCCTGGGAAGTCCTGATCGAGGGCGGCGAGGAGACCGCGCTGCTGGAGGAAGATCTGCTGGAGCAGTATCTGGCTGGCGGGGCCATCGGGCCGGAGGCCTGCGCGGACCTGATCCGCCGGCGGAAAGTCTTCCCCGTTTTCTTCGGCAGCGGCCTCAAAGGCGAGGGCCTGGAGCCCCTGCTGGAAGCGGCCTGCCTGCTGGCGCAGGAGCAGGAAGAACAGGAGGCCCGCCCCTTCCGGGGCCTGGTCTACAAGATAGATTTTGATGAAAAAGGCGCCCGCCAGACGCACGTCAAAGTGCTGGCGGGGACCGTGGCGGCCCGCGACAGTGTGGAGACCGGAGCTCCCGCGCCGGAGAAGATATCCTTCCTCCGCCGCTACACGGGCGGCCGGTTCACGCAGACGGAGCGCCTGGGTGCAGGCAGTCTCGGCGTGCTGATGGGGCTGGAAGGCGCGCGGCCCGGCGACATCCTGGGCGGCGGCGGGGAGGCTGCGGCGGACTTTTTCGAGCCCGTAATGCGCTACCGCCTGCGCCTCCCGGACGGCGTGGACGCGGACACCGCCTACGCGAAACTCGCCCCGCTGGGCGAGGAGGACCCGTCCCTGAACCTGCGCTTCGCCCCCGGCCGCGCTGGCCTGACCGTGGACCTGATGGGCCCGGTGCAGCAGGAGATCCTGACCGAGCGCGTCCGCGCCATGACGGGCTGGGACGTGCGCATGGAAGAGGGCAGCATCCTGTACCGCGAGACGGTCTCGGGCTGCGCCGAAGGCGTGGGGCATTACGAGCCGCTGCGCCATTACGCGGAGGTGCACGTGGCGCTCCGCGCGCTGCCGCGGGGCACCGGCCTGGTGATCCGGGACGCGTCCGATCCCCGGAAACTGGAACCGATGCTGGCGGCCGGGATCGTCAAACTGCTGGCTTTGAAGATTCACCGGGGCGTCCTGACCGGTGCGCCCGTGACCGATATGGAGATCGCGCTGCTGGGCGCGAAAGACCACGAAAAACATACCGAAGGCGGCGACATGCGCGAGGCCGCTTTCCGTGCCGTGCGCCAGGGCCTGATGACACTGGCGGCCCGCGGACAGGCCCGCTTGCTGGAGCCTTACCAGAACTTCCGCCTGCTGCTCCCGCCCGACAAACTGGGCCGGGCGCTGTCGGAACTCAAGGCGCGCGCCTGCGAAGCGGAGCAGGAGGGCATGGAGGCCGACCTGGCCGCCGTGACCGGCCGGGGCCCCGCCGCCGCGCTCCTGGGCTATGACCGTGAACTGGCCGCGTATACCGGCGGCCGTGCCCGCCTCCAGCTCTGGAATGGCGGCTACGGTCTGTGCCACAACACGGAGGAGGTCATCGCCGCCGCCGACTACAGCGCCGAAAGTGACCGCGAAGACCCCTGCGATTCCGTTTTCTGCGCGCACGGCGCGGGATTTTCGGTCCCATGGGATCAGGTTCCGAACTACATGCATTTGCCGTACCTGCTGCCCGCAGAGGACGATGAACCGGCCGGCCCGAAGACCGGCGCCTCCGCTGCTCCCGCCGCTCCCCGCCCCCGCGACCCGCGCGCCGCGGACGCCGAACTCGAAGCCATTATGCTCCGCGAATTCGGCCCCATCAAGCGCCCCGTCGTCACCGGCGTCACCCATACGAACGCGGGCCTGCCGCGCGGCCCGGAATTCCTTTCCCTCCCGGCCCACACCTATATCATCGACGGCTACAACCTGATCTTTTTTTGGGCGGAGATGAAAGAACTGGCGGAGAAAAGTCTCGAAAACGCCCGCGAACAACTGCTGCGCCGCCTGCAGAACTACGCGGCCTTCGCGGACAAAAAAATGCTCGCGGTCTTCGACGGCTACCGCGTGGGCGGCGGCGCCGGCGAAACGCAGGAGCTCCCCCACCTGACCGTCATCTATACGAAAGAGCACGAGACCGCCGACATGCTGATCGAGCGCTTCCTGGCCGAAAACAAAAAGACCGGCCGCTACGCCGTCGTCAGCAACGACAACCTCATCCGCCTCGCCGCCATCCGCCAGGGCGCCCTCCGCGTCCGCTGCGAGGAATTCCTGGACGAATACGCCGCCGCCATCGCCTCCCTGCAGGAGCGCATGGAGCAGGAGGGCGGCCGCATCGGCAGCCGAGTCGTCTGGACGGATTGAGAATCTGACAGGGGGGACGGTTCTTTTGTCAGATTTTCGCAAAAATCTGACAAAAGAACCGTCCCCCCTGTCAGATTCTCTCCCCATTTCTACTTGTATTTCCCAAGTTACCGCATTATAATAACAGTTTGTAATACTATCGGGGAAGCGATTCCCCCGGGAGGCAGTTATGCAGGAGAAACTGGCAAAAATCAGAGAGGAAGCGCTGGCGCGGCTGAATGCCGCCGCGGATTCCGATGCGATCAATGAGATCCGTCTGGCTTATCTGGGCAAGAAGGGCCAGCTGACGGAAGTCTTAAAGGGCATGCGCGACGTGGCCCCGGAGGACCGCCCGAAGGTGGGCGAATGGGTGAACGACACCCGCAAGGCCATCGAGGCGAAGCTGGAGGAAGTCCAGAAGAAGGCCGCGGAAAAAGCGCTGGCTCTGCGCCTTGAGGCCGAGACCATCGACGTGACCATGCCCGCCAAATCGGCGAGCCTGGGCCATCCCCATCCCAACACCCTCGCGCTCAAGGAACTGGAGCGCGTTTTCGTGGGCATGGGCTATGAAGTCGTGGAAGGCCCGGAGATCGAATACGACTACTACAATTTCGAGGCCCTGAACATCCCCGCCGGCCACCCGGCCAAGGACGAGCAGGACACTTTCTATATCAACGACAAGATCCTGCTGCGGACCCAGACCTCGCCGGTGCAGGTCCGCACCATGGAGAAGACCAAGCCGCCCATCCGCATCGTGGCGCCGGGCCGCGTCTTCCGTTCGGACGACGTGGACGCCACCCATTCCCCCTGCTTCAATCAGGTGGAGGGCCTGGTGATCGATAAGCACATCACGTTCGCGGACCTCAAAGGCACGCTGGCGCAGTTCGCGCGCGAAATGTTCGGCCCGGAGACCAAGGTCAAATTCCGGCCGCATCACTTCCCGTTCACCGAGCCCAGCGCGGAGATGGACGTGTCTTGCTTCAAGTGCGGCGGCAAGGGCTGCCGGATGTGCAAGGGCAGCGGCTGGATCGAGATCCTGGGCTGCGGCATGGTGCACCCGAAGGTCCTGCGCATGAGCGGCATCGACCCCGAGGAGTACTCCGGCTTCGCCTTCGGCATCGGCCTGGAGCGCATCACGCTGCTCAAGTATGAGATCGACGACATGCGCCTGCTGTACGAAAACGACGTGCGGTTCCTGAATCAATTCTGAGGTGGCGAGATGAATACTTCCTATAACTGGATCAAATCCTACGTCCCCGGCTTAAGCGCGGGCGACCAGGAATACTTCGATAAAATGACCCTTTCCGGCACCAAAGTGGAGGGCTTCACCCGTCTGGACAAAAATCTGGACCGCATTGTGGTGGGCCGCATCGAAAAACTGGAGCCCCATCCGAATGCGGACAAGCTGGTGGTGTGCCAGGTGAACGTCGGCGCGGAGGAACCGCTGCAGATCGTGACCGGCGCCCCGAACGCGGCGGCGGGCCAGACCGTGATCGTCGTCCTGGACGGCGGCAAAGTCGCGGGCGACCACGACGGCCACATGGCGGAAGACGGCGTCGTCATCAAAGCCGGCGCCCTGCGCGGCGTCCCGTCCGCGGGCATGATGTGCTCCGTGGAAGAGCTCGGCTTTGACCGCAACTTCTTCCCCGAAGCCCCCGAATACGGCATCTATGTCTTCCCGGAAGGCAGTGACGTGAAGCCGGGCGACGACGCCCTGGAGGCCCTGGGCCTGCACGACACCGTCTTTGAATACGAGATCACCTCCAACCGCGTGGACTGCTACAGCGTCCTGGGCATCGCCCGGGAAGCGGCGGCCACGTTCCGCCTGCCGTTCGTGCCGCCCGTCGTCCCGGTGACCGGCAACGGCGAGCAGGCCTCGGACTACATTTCCGTGGAGATCGCGGACCCCGACCTGTGCCCGCGCTACACGGCTCGTGTTGTCAAAAACATCAAGTTCGGCCCGTCCCCGAAATGGATGCAGGAGCGCCTGCGCGCCAGCGGCATCCGTCCCATCAACAACCTGGTGGACATCACCAACTACGTGATGGAAGAGTACGGCCAGCCCATGCACGCGTTCGATTACGACACGATCGCCGGCCATAAGATCGTGGTCCGGCGCGCGCAGAACGGCGAAAGCTTCGTGACCCTGGACGGCCAGGAGCGCAAACTGGACGACAACATGCTGATGATCTGCGACGGCGAGAAGGAGATCGGCATCGCCGGCATCATGGGCGGCGAAAACTCCAAAATCACTGAAGACGTGCACACGATGGTCTTCGAATCCGCCTGCTTCAACGGTGTGAACATCCGCCTGTCTGCCAAGCGCCTGGGCCTGCGCACCGACGCCTCCGGCAAGTTCGAAAAGGGCCTGGATCCGGAGAACGCCCTGGCTGCCATCGACCGCGCCTGCGCGCTGGTGGAAGAGCTCGGCTGCGGCGAAGTGGTCGGCGGCGTCGTGGACGTCTACGCGAAGAAGCCCGAACGCCGCGAGATCCCGTTCCGTCCGGACTGGATCAATAACTTCCTGGGTACCGACCTCTCCGAAGAGACCATGCTCGGCTACTTCCCGCCTCTGGCGCTCGAATACGACCCCGCCCGCCGCGCCGTGAAGATCCCGACCTTCCGTCAGGACCTGGAAGGCGAAGCGGATCTGGCGGAGGAAGTGGCCCGCTTCTACGGCTACGACAAGATCCCGGTGACCCTGCCCCGCGGCGAAGCCACCGCAGGCAAGCTGTCCTACAAGAACCGCGTGGAGGATCTGGCCGGCCAGGTCATGGAATACTGCGGCTTCAGCCAGGCCATGAACTTCTCCTTCGAAAGCCCGAAGGTGTGGGATAAGCTGCGGCTCCCGGCGGATTCCCCGCTGCGCCGGGCCGTGACCATCATGAACCCCCTGGGCGAGGACTACAGCATCATGCGCACCCTCCCGCTGGGCGGCATGCTGACCTCCCTGGCCACCAACGCGAGCCGCCGCAACAAAAACGCGCGCCTCTACGAGATGGCCAACATCTACCTGCCCAAGGCGCTGCCGCTCACGGAACTCCCGGATGAGCGCCGCCAGCTGTGCTTCGGCTTCTACGGCGAAGGCGATTTCTTCACGCTGAAGGCCGCCGCGGAGGAACTCCTGCGCAAGGCCGGCATGAAGGGCCTGCCCGAGTATGAAAACACCGGCGCGTACCCGTTCTTCCATCCGGGCCGCCAGGCCGTCCTGCGCTATGAAGGCACGGAACTGGGCTATCTGGGCGAAGTGCATCCGCTGGTCGCCGAGGCCTTCGGCCTGGCCGAGCGCGCGTATGTCGCCGTCGTGGATCTGCCGGCCCTGCTGCCGTTCACGAACCTGGACCACCAGAAGTTCGAAGGCATCGCCCGCTTCCCGGCGGTCAGCCGTGACCTCGCCATGGTCATGGACAAGAAGACGCCCGTGGGCGAGGTGGAAAAGATCCTGCGTCAGCGCAGCGGCAAACTGCTGGAATCCCTGGAACTGTTCGACGTCTACGAAGGCGCCCAGGTTGGCGAAGGCAGAAAATCCGTCGCGTATAAGCTGGTGCTCCGGGCGAAGGACCGGACGCTGGAGGAGAAGGATATCACCGGCGTGATGAACAAGATCCTGAACGGGCTGTCCCAGAAGGGCATCGAACTCAGAAGCTGATAAAAAACTCGGGCCGATGAAACATCGGCCCCTACGAAAAAACCGTGTCGTCCGGCCGGAAAAAATAAGAAAAAAACACTTGCAATTCCGCCGCCGCGGTGCTATCATAATCTGGCGTTTGTTCAGGAGGATAGAACAAGATGAACACAGTTATCACCATACTGACCATTTTATTAGCCATTATCAGCGTCGTTCTGATCGTTCTGGTGATGCTTCAGGAAGGCAATGAGAAGGGCCTGTCCGGCAGCATCGCGGGCGGCATGTCCGAAACCAGCTATGCCGTGAAGAACAGCGGCCGCACCAAGGAAGGCCAGCTGCGGAAGTACACCCGCATCATCCTGGCGGCTTTCATGTTCATCGCGCTGCTCATCGGCTTCCTGCAGAAGTTCGTCAAATAATCGCGCTGATACGGGCGGCCCAGGCCGCAAGTCAGACAAAGGCCGGGCTGCGAAGCCAGGCCTTTTGTATTGGGAATTATCATGAGCAAAGAATCCACCCGGCTGATCGCCAACAACAAGAAAGCCTATCACGACTACTTTATCGAGGACACCTACGAGGCGGGCATCGCCCTCGTGGGCACCGAGGTAAAGTCCCTCCGCATGGGCAAATGCTCGCTGAAGGAATCCTATATCCAGATCAAGCGCGGCGAGTGCCTTGTGCACGGCATGCACATCAGCCCTTATGAAAAAGGCAATATCTTCAACCGCGACCCCCTGCGGGTCCGCCGCCTTCTGCTGCACGATTACGAGATCCGCAAGCTGCAGGCCGGCGTGGAGAAGCAGGGCTACACCGTCATGCCCCTGAAGATCTACTTCAAGGGCCAGCTGGTCAAAATGGAGATCGGCCTCGCCCGCGGCAAGAAGCTTTACGACAAGCGCGAAAGCATCAAGGAGCGCGACATGAAGCGCCAGGCGGAGCGGGAGAGAGACGACGACTGAAAAAAGGCCATTCGGGAAAGTTCCCGAATGGCCTTCTTTTTTTGCGGAAAAACCGCGGCTTACGGCTCTTCGTCGATGATCACGATACGGCCCTGGCCGTACGGATCTTCATACTGTTCGCCGATCGTGCCGCCCAGGGTCTGGGTGATGTAGTCGATCAGCACCTGGTTGTCCAGTTTGACGCAGTTCTGCAGGACGTTGCAGCCTTCGAACATGGAGTAGCCGTCGCCGGCGTTCAGCAGCATGTAGTTGTGGCTGGCCAGCGTGTAGGTCTTTTCGGGATCCAGCGGTTCGCCGCCGACCAGGACGTTCTGCACGCGGCGCTCGCCGGTCACGGCCACGAACATGCCGTTTTCATCGCCTTCGCAGGTGGAGTCGATGTAGGAGTGGATCTCGTAGGTCAGGCCCGCGACCTGCAGGAAGCCGCCGGTCTCGCTCGGGACGGCGCGGGAGCCCCATTCCAGGGCATCCAGGACCTGCTGGCCGGTGACTTCGATCACGCACATTTCGTTGCCGAAAGGATGGACGCTCAGGATGTTGCCCAGCGTGATGTCGCCCGCCTTGATGACGGCGCGGACGCCGCCGCCGTTGACGAACGCGATGTCAGCGCCACTCTGGTCCAGATAAGCGTCGGCGCACAGGTCGCCCAGGTTGGTCTCGGCGCGGCGGACCATGCGGATGGGCTTGCCGTTGCTGTCCACTTCGACGGGGTCGTTGATGGTCAGTTCGACCTGCGTGAAGGCGACCACTTCGTTCAGCTTTTCGCCCAGCACGTCGTTGCCGGCGGCTACGTAGACGGCCATTTCGTTATTCAGGCCCAGCAGTTCCGGAGCGGCGACGTCGTTGTTCCAGGTGTACAGACCGGTGGAGATCGCTCCGTCCGCACTGATGCGGCACCAGCCGATCGCGGACAGTTTCGTGCCGCAGGCGGCGCGGATCACGTCTTCGCCGGCTTTGTTCGTTACGGTCACCTTGTCGGTGTCATGGCTGTGGCCGTCCAGCATCACGTCGATGCCGGAGGTGTTGGTCAGGACGTCCGCATAGGTCCAGGGGATGCACTCGGCTTCATTGCCCAGATGGCCCATCAGGACGACGAATTCGGCACCGTCCGCACGGGCGGCGTCGACGGCTTCCTGGACGGCGTTGTAAACGCCTTCCCCGGTCGTATCCTGCATGAATCCGTATACGTAATTGCCTTCTTCATCCTGGAAGTAGCGGGGGGTGGAGCTCACGAGGGTCTGCGGTGTGGTCACGCCTACGAAGGCGACCTTGCGGCCGGCCAGTTCGCGGATCACGTAGGGCTGGAAGACCGGTTCGCCTTTGTAGTTGAAGTTGCAGCTGATGTAGTCGAATTCCGCCTTTTCGGCCAGGGCCAGGAACTGGTCCATGCCGTAGTCGAATTCGTGGTTGCCGGGGATCGCAACGCTGTAGCCCATTTGGTTCATCAGATCCGTCAGCGCTTCGCCTTTGGTCAGGGTGCCGATAGGTTCGCCCTGGATGTTGTCGCCGTCGTCCACCAGGATCACCTCGTTGCCCTGGGAGAGCAGATAATCGCGGATCTGCTGCAGGCCGGCATAGCCGAAGCCCTGGTCGACGCCGCAGTGGACGTCGCTGGTGAACAGGATCACGATGTCGCCGTTCTTCTCCACGACCGGCTCGGGGGGCACCTCAGTCGTCGGAGCCTCGGTAGAGGCTTCCGTGGGCGCTTCCGTAGGAGCGGCCGTGGTTTCGGGCGCCGCCGTGGTCTCCGGGGCAGCCGTGGTCTCCGGGGCGGCCGTTGTCTCCGGCGCCTTGGTGGTTTCCGGAGCCGCGGTGGTCTCCGGCGCCGCCGTAGTCTCCGGGGCAGCCGTGGTGGACTCAGACTTGGACGCGCAGCCGCTGAGCAGCATGGCAAAGGCCAGCAGCAGGGCAGTCAGCAGTTTCCAGATGTTCTTCTTCATGTTTTCCTCCTGTTTATTTAATGTATTGTATCAAGAGCGTTGAAGACAGTGTGATGGCAGGGCGGCGACGACCACTGCAGGGGCAGGAACGTGTACCCGTTGTTCAGGCCCCACTGGATGATCCTTTCCGTGGCCTCGGCCACGGGCGGGTTGATGTCGTGCATCAGGACGATGGAAACGTCCTTGGTGGAGATCCCGTTGATGACGTTGGCCACCACCTGATCGGCGGCCAGGTAGGACCCGTCGCCGGACGTCACGTTCCAGTCGAAATACTGGTAGCCGCGGGCCAGGACTTCCTGCGTCAGACGGGTCATGATCCCGGGGTTGAAGCTGCTGGCCTGGTTGGAACTGCCGCCGGGGAAGCGCAGCATTTTGGGCCAGCGGCCGGTCTGCTGGGCGACGATGTTTTCGATCGTGCTCAGATCGTCGAAATAGGCCTGCTCGCTGCTGTAGACCTGGTTGAAATTGTGCGTGGCGGTATGCATGGCCACGGTATGGCCGGCTTCGGCTTCCCGCGCCAGCAGCCAGCTGTAGCCCGGGAACTGGTTCGTCACGAAGAAGGTGGCCTTGACATTGTAGCGCGCCAGGACTTCCAATAGATGCTCCGTGTACTGCCAGGGGCCGTCGTCAAAGGTCAGGTAGACGATCTTTTCGCCCGTGACAGGGGTGACAGGCGTGGGCGGCGTGGGCGTGGGTTTGGCTTTGACGGTCACCTGGCGGGTCGCGCTGCCGGTGTTGCCGTAGGAGTCCGTGACGGAATAGGTGAGGGTATAGGTGCCCGCCTGGTTCACATCCACGCCGCCGGAGACCTGGATGCGGGCGCTGATGTCGCCCTCCAGGTTGTCTTCCGCGGTGGCCCACGGATCCTCGAAGGACTGGCCGAATTCCAGCGTGACAGAACTGTCCCCGCGCAGGGTGATCACGGGGGCGACCATGTCGCGGTAACGCACGATGCGCTGCGCCTCGCCCCGGTTCCCGAAGGAATCGGTGACGGTGTAGGTGTAGATGTATACTTCTTCCGGATCGCCGTCCCCGGCGGCCTTTTCGACCTGCACTTTGCCGGTCAGGTCGCCGTCCCGGGAATCCCACGCGGAATAGCCGGGCTCCGTAAACGTGCCGTCCAGGGGCAGCGTGATATCGGCGGCGCCGGCCAGCTGCACCACCGGCGGTTCAAAGTCCGCGAGGTGGATCAGGCGCGCGGCGGATGCGGTATTGCCGCTGCTGTCGCGGACGGTATAGCGCAGCAGGAGGCCCGGGCCGTTCGGCAGCGGGCGGACGGTGCGGCAGACGCGGTCCGTCAGATCGCCGTCCCGCCGGTCCGCGGCGGCATAACCGGCCTCTTCATATTCTTCCGGATCTTCCGTAAGAATATGCCGGGGGCCTTCCAGTTCGATGGCCGGCGGCTTCCGATCCGTCCGCTTGACCAGACGGACGACGCTGGCTTCGTTGCCGTAATTGTCCTTCACGTGATAAGTGTACAGCGTGCTGTTCGGCCAGTGGCCCGGCGCTTCGTCGCGGATGACGAGGCCGGAGATGTCGCCGTCGCAGTCATCGACGGCGGTGCAGCCGGGATCTTTGAACACGTCTTCGTAATCGAGAAGCAGTTCCGCCTCGCCTTTTAAGGTCAGTTCCGGCGCGGTCCGGTCGTCAAAGGGAATCGCGCGGCGCGTTTCGGCGGTGTTGCCGCGGCTGTCGGTCACTTTGTAGTAGATGAAGCCGTCGCCGGGCTCGGTGCGCTGGACTTTGTCCGTCAGATCGCCGTCGAAAGCGTCGGCCGCGGTGAAGCCTTCTTCCTCATACGTTTCGACGGGGCGGGTATAATAGCCTTCCCGCTGCTGCAGCGTGATGACCGGCGGCGTGGTGTCCGTGACCAGGACTTTCTGTTCCGCGGTGGCTTTGAGCAGGAACCAGGAGGCTTCGTAAGTGATGACAAATTCCCCGAGGGCGTGCTCCGGGACGCCGCCTTCGCAGCGGACGGAGAGGGGCTGTTCCCGGATGATGAAATTGCTGCCGGCGAGGCGCGCGGTGACCTCCGGGACGGGGGAGGGCGTGCCGTATTCCCAGACGATGCGTTCGGAACTGATCCCGTCGAATTCGATGTGACGGCCGCCGCCCCATACGACAAAGGCGGCCAGCCCGAGGAGCACCGCCAGAGACGTCAGGAGGATGATCAGTTTTTTGCGCAAAGACATAACAAAGCCCGTCCGATCTTAAAATAATCAGGAACACCTAACTATTATAATGGGGACGGGCTTTGATTGCAAGCCGGGAAACGGCGGTTTCCGTTTATTCTTTGATCAGCCGCTCCAGGATCTGCAGGCTGCGGGACGCGAACGCGGCGTTGCCCTCGGCGCTCAGCGGCTTGTGCGCCATCAGCGCGAGGTCGTACAGCTGAGCGGCCACCAGCGAGGCAGTCTCCTCGTCGGCCGGCTTCTCCAGATACTGCACCAGCGGGTTGCCGCTGTTTAAGACCAGCGTTTCCTCGGCCGGGAACTGCGACGGATCCATGCCGTACAGGCGGAACATGTCGTTCATGCGGCGGCTTTCTTCTGCGTAGGTCATAACGGAGGCGACGGAATCATCTTTGAAGCGCACCAGCTTGACCGCGTGCAGGTCGTGGCCCAGAGCTTTCTGGAAGATGTCCTTCAGGCCTTCTTCACGCGAGGCGGCTTCTTCGGGGCTCAAGTCCTCGGCCAGCGCCCGGTTGACGTCCGAGTCGATGCGGCAGAACTTGTAGTCCGGGTAGCGCTGCTCCAGGCGGGTGATGAAGGGCTCGTCGATCGCGTGGGTGAAGAGCAGGGCGTCCTGGCCGGCTTCTTTGAACATGCGGACATAGGTGGCCTGCTGGACCGGGTCGGTGACGTAGTAGATGACGGAGCGCTTGTCGGCGGGGGCGGCGTCGGGGGCGTCAGCCGCGGTGTCGGCGGCGGGGGTGTCGGCGGCGGTATCGTTGTCGGCAGCTGGTTTTTCCTCCTCTTTCAAATACTCATCCAGCGACACGTATTTCCCTTCCAGATTCTTATAGATCACCGCCTTGCGGATCTTCTCACTGAACTTGTCGTCCTTCAGACAGCCGTACTTGATGAACGGGGAAATGTCCTCCCAATACTTTTCGTACGCTTCGCGCTCCACGTTGAACAGGCCGGTCAGCTTGTCCGCCACTTTCTTGGTGATGTAGTCTGAGATCTTGCGCACGAAGCCGTCGTTCTGCAGCGCGCTGCGCGAGACGTTGAGCGGCAGGTCCGCGCAGTCGATCACGCCCTTGAGGAGCAGCAGGAATTCCGGGATGACTTCCTTGATGTTGTCAGCGATGAACACCTGGTTGGCAAAGAGTTTGATGGTGCCCTCCGCCGGTTCGGTCTCCAGATTCAGCTTCGGGAAGTAGAGCAGGCCCTTCAGGTGGAAGGGGTAGTCCATGTTCAGGTGGATGGTGAAGAGCGGGTCGCGCCATTCGCGGAACAGTTTTTTGTAGAATTCGTTGTACTGCTCGTCCGTGCATTCGGAGGGGTTCTTCAGCCAGAGCGGGTGGACGTCGTTGACAGGGGCGGGGGCAGCTTTGGCGGCCGCAGCGCCGTCCGTGTCATCCTGATCGATGGCGTCAGCCTCCGCAGTCGCAGGAGCTTCCTCCTTATCCGCGTTCTTGAAATAGATCGGGTACGGCATGAACGCGCAGTACTTCTCCAGCACTTCGCGGGCCCGGTACTCGTTCGCGAATTCCTTCGAATCGTCGGAGAGATACAGCGTGACCAGCGTGCCGCGCTCCGTGCGGTCCCCGGACTCCATGGTATACGTGGTGCCGCCGTCGGATTCCCAGTGGACGGGCTCCGCGCCTTCCTCCCAGGAGAGGGTATCGATGGTGACCCTGTCCGCCACCATGAACGCGCTGTAGAAGCCCAGCCCGAAATGGCCGATGATCTGGTCCTCAGTGGCCTTGTCCTTATATTTCTCCAGGAAGTCCGCCGCGCCGGAGAACGCGATCTGATTGATGTACGTCTTCACTTCCTCCGCCGTCATGCCCAGACCGTTGTCCTCCACCTGCAGCGTCCGCGCGTCGGGCGACACCGTCACATGCAGGCACAACTCCTGCTCCTGCGGGATCTCCGTCTGCCCCGCCAGTTCCAGCTTCTTCAGCTTTGTGATCGCATCGCAGCCGTTCGAGACCAGCTCCCGCAGGAAAATATCGTGGTCGCTGTACAGCCACTTCTTGATGATCGGGAAAATATTCTCCGAATTGATGGACAGATGTCCGTGTGATTTTCTTGCCATGTATATCAACCTTCTTTCTGTATTTGTCGGCTTTTCTTTATTATACTGCGCGCGGGCGGGAAGTCAAGCGATTTTTAGCACTCAACGCAAAAGAGTGCTAACAAAACCTGGCGGGGGGACGGTTCCTTTGTCAGATTTTGAAGATAAAGGAACGGTTCTTTTGCCATCCTCAAAGGAGAATAGATACTTGATGACAAGGGGACGGTTCTTTGTCATCTTTGTCATCCTTTCCCTTGACACGCGCGGATTTCGTGATCCGGAAGAAATCTTCAATCTCCCCCAGCTGTCATGATGGATCTTGATGTCTTTTTTTTAATGGAAATACAACTTTTATATTGTACTAAATAATCATATAATGTGTTGGATATTGTAGATTGGCCTCGCTATAATTTAATCAGCAACATTAATAGAACGTACTCCCTGCAGTAAAAGGAGAAGAAATGAGCTGGACAAAAAAAGAACGCGTAGAAGCTGTATTAAATGGAGAATTAGCTGATAGACCTCCCATAACCTGTTATCACCACTTCACAGCTAATGAACACAGTGGTGCCAGAGTCATGGCTGACACGCTGATCGACTTCCAGAAGGAATATGATTGGGATTATGTAAAAATAAACCCGCGTGCTGTCTACTATTATGAGGCATGGGGGAACACTTACGACTATGAACACTATAATGACGTTGTGCCGACAAGAACCTCACATCTGGTTCATAATTACAGAGATCTTGATAAAATTATTGAGCTGAACGGGGATGAGCCGATCTGGCAGGAGCAGTATGATACCGTGCGCATGATCGTAGAAGCGGTCGGAGAAGATACACCTGTTTTTGCAGGAGCCTTCACCCCTATTGGTATATTATTGAACCTTTGCGGCTATCGCAGCATTGGCCGCTATAGAGAATCACCCCGCGAGGAGAGTGACCTAATCAGGCTTTGCAATGAGCACCCGGAAGAAGTTCATGCAGCTCTGAAGAAAATTGCTTATACCATGGCCAAATACAATGAAAACTTGAAGAAAGCCGGTGTAACAGGTGTATTCTATGCTGCATTGGGAATGGCGAGAACCGGTTACTTCACACCGAGTGAATGGCAGGAATTTTGCAAGCCATATGATCTGATTGCAATGGAGCCGATAAAAGATCTGCCCAATATGGTGCATACTTGTGGTATTTACGGAAATCCTGAGTGGTTTACTGATTATCCCTGCAAGGTAATCCATTGGGCCGCAAGCGCCCCGGGAAATCCCCCCATGAAAGGCAGCAGCGAATGGCTTAAGGGGAAGATTGCTATGGGCGGTTGTGATGAAAGACTGTTTGGGCAAAACAAGGCGTTAGTGATTGATCAGCTCTGCAAAAAAACAATTATTGACATGAAGGGAGTTCCTTTCCTGATGGCACCGGAATGCAGTGTGTCCCCGAAAGTTCTGGAGAATGAATTGTGGGCCTTCAGAAAATCCGTTGAAAAATATTGATGGATGCAGATTCATTTTCAAGGAGAAGAATGTGATGAAAAAATGGATTCATGCTGACAGAGCGGTTGTTGGGGACGGGAAGACAGTGCTGTCTCCGGCCTGGGTGGCCTACGAGGGCAAATATATAACAGACGTCAGAAGCGAAGCTCCTGAAAATGTGGATGAGTCAGATACTCTGACATTTGAAAATGCTACTATTACGCCTGGACTTCTGAATATCCATGATCATATCAGCCGGAAAAGTCTGCGTTATCCGACGCCGGGCAAGACATTTGGCGAATGTGCTTCCGCTCTGATGAATCACGCACAGGAATACCTGATCCTTCACAGCTATGCCAATATGTATAAATATCTGGTAGAAGAAGGCATCACCTACGTCCGTGATCAAGGTCTGACCGGTTATACCTGTATTGAACTGCGCCGCGCAATTGAAGACGGAATCGTAGACGGACCGTATATCAGCAGTTGCGGAATGTCTATAAGTATAAGCGGCGGCCATTGTTACAGACAGAGCGTTGAATGTGATGGACCGGATGAGATCGTAAAAGCAGTCCGGATCCAGATCAATAAAGGAGCTGATGTTATTAAATTTATGGGCAGCGGTGGTCTGGAGCATTTTCCGAATGAAGACCCGAATGCACCTCAGTTCACGGTGGAAGAATTAACAGCCGGTGTGAACGCAGCCCATGATCTGGGACGTGATTGCGCTATCCATGCGTATTCCAACGAAGGGATCCGCAGAGCGGTTCTGGCAGGTGTAGATAACATAGAACACGGTTGTATGATGACACAGGACCTGATCGAGGAAATGGCAAAAAGAGGCCTGCACCTGAATCCTACCATGACAGGGATTCGGGGGGCTGCGAAAGCCGGCCCGAATGCCAGATACTGGGATATGTTGCAGGAGCGTGTTTTCAGTAAACAGGAACAGGGTATGCGATGGGCTAAGGAGGCCGGTATTTTGATCGGCGCTGGAACGGATACGGCCGGAACATTATGTGACGAGATCATCATGATCGGAGAGACGCTGGGAGAAAGTCCTGTAGAGGCGTTAGGACATGCTTTGGGAATAAATGCAGTAATCGCAAAGCGTCCGGACATGGGCCTTCTGAAAAAAGATTGTCTGGCCAATATTGTGGTGTTTGCAGGAGATCTTACAAAATCTTTGGAAGGACTTCGTACCGTTGTATGTACCATTAAAGACGGAAAAAGATATAGGTAGATCCGGAAGGGCTGCACAGTGGATAACAAACTTTATGAAAACTATATCAATATATTGAGACATGAGTTGATTGTCGCTATGGGATGCACCGAGCCTATCGCGATCGCCTACGCGGGAGCCAAAGCGAGGGCTGTTCTGGGAAAAATGCCGGAAAGAGTGCTGGTTCGTTGCAGCGGTAACATCATCAAAAATGTCAAGGGGGTGATTGTTCCGCAGTCCGGAGGCAAGCGTGGAATCGATATAGCTGCTCTGTTGGGTATCACGGGTGGAGATCCAGAAAAAAAACTGGATGTGTTGTCTGCTGTCACTCCGGAAGATCTGAAAAAGGCAAATGAGATGCTCGATGCGGGGTGTTGTCATTGCAAACTGGCAGAAGGGGTAGAAAATTTATACATTGATCTGACAGTGTATGCTGGCAACGAATATGCGGAGGTGGAGATTTCCGGTTTTCATACGAATATTACAAAAATAGAGAAAAACGGAAAAATCCAACTAAAAAAGACTATCACGGAGATTAATTCGGAAAAAAAGATTGATAAGTCAGAATTAACGGTCCAAGATATTCTTGCCTTTGCCGACTGTGTTAAAATAGAGGACATTCAGGATATTTTGGAGACGCAAATCAACTGCAACAGAGCAATTTCTGAGGAAGGCTTGAAAAACCTCTGGGGAGCTAACGTTGGTAAGGTGATTATTGGTGCATCAACCGAAAACGACCTCAAGGCGCTGGCTTGTGCGCGGGCGGCAGCAGGTAGCGATGCTAGAATGGCCGGATGTTCACTTCCCGTTGTAATCAATTCCGGCAGCGGCAATCAGGGAATTACCGTCACCATGCCAATTGTAACTTTTGCAGAAGCATACCGGATCGATCATGAAAAAATGCTGCGCGCTTTATGTTTTGCAAATCTGCTCAGTCTGCACCAGAAATACTATATCGGTAATCTGTCTGCATATTGCGGGGCTGTGAGTGCAGCTTGTGCGGCAGCAAGCGGTATCGCTTATATGACCGGTCAAAGCAAGGATGTTATCAGCAATACGATTACCAACACTATTTGCACGGCGGGCGGAATCGTCTGTGATGGTGCAAAATCCAGTTGCGCGGCCAAGATCGCAACATCTGTTTATACAGCTTTGGTTGCTCTGGACATGGCTAAAACCGGCAATGCTTTTCAAGCCGGAGAAGGATTAACGGCATCTTCTTTGGAAGCTACCATACGGAATATCGGCACAATGGGCCGCATTGGCATGAGGGAAACGGATGTTGAGATTCTGAACCTCATGCTTGAAGACAATTAGGATGTTTTCAGCAGAAGTTCCTGCGTGATTTCAATAAATCCCTGCATGGGGGCGGACAGGATATGATTCCGAAGATATCCGAAAGCGATAGTTCCGTACTGCAGGTTTGAAATCGGATAGATCTCCAGATTTGCGGGTGGATTATACATATCGATATCAGCCGGCAGCAGGGTAGAAGGGAGGATAAGTGCACCGAGTCCCTGTCGGCACAGGGCCGCTCCCGTTTCAATCGTCTCCGTCTCAATGAGGATATTGGGAGATATCTGTTGCTGGCGGAACAGATCGTCAGTCAGATTTCTGACTCGACCATAGGAAGTCAGAATAAAACCGCAGTCCTGGATTAGCTGCAGATCAGTCTGCCTCTGCAGGCTAGTCTGTATCTCTTCTGCGTGATCGCCGTAATATTTCCGAAGAGTAATATGCGGCAGCATAAGTAGCATGTAGTCCTCGCAGATATCGATGGTTTGAAGATCCTTGACAAAGAAAGGGAGCCGGCCCAGAATGAGATCCACTTTTCCATTGCTGAGCGAGGAATCGATATCCTGTGAGTTTTGCTCAAAAATGGTGAGTTTGACGTTGGGGAAATGCTGGAAGAACTGTGGAACGATCCGCGGAAGAAGCACCCGGCTGTAAGCATAACTGATTCCGATGGAAAGATGGTCAGAGTTAAATAAAGCACCGGATGAAACCTCCAGAAAAGCTGTGTCCCGTAGAGAAATAATTTGAGTGGCCCGAACCTTCAGGCAATTCCCGGCTCTAGTCAGAGTCAGAGGCCTGGTCCTCTCAAAGAGTTCCGCACCTAGCATTTTTTCCATTCGGCTGATCAGCGTACTGAGAGATTGCTGAGAGACAAGAAGGCGTTTTGCAGCTTTTGAAAAACTGCCCTCTTCTGCAATCACGAGGAAATAGTGGAGATTTGTAAAATTAAGCATGATTCCACCTCGTTTGATATATAAATTGATTTTACTTCAAGAAGCGAAAAACATCAAGAAGATGTTGTAATTCCAAAAGCTATTACTTGGTTTCTGTTGTAGAGAAAGGAGCCTGACATATGGAGTTCAAAATGGCGTTAACGGGCGACAGTCTTCTGACACGCAGACTCCCTCACAGTGGCAGTGATAAATATGTCGCTGTCCAAAAGATGATACATGAGTCAGATCTCGCCTTCACAAACCTTGAATTTACGGTTCCCGCGGAGCCATGGATCGCGGCGCCGAAAGCGGACGGTATTAATATGACCATGCATATCGGAAGCTCATCGGACGTTTTGGATGATCTGAAGGAATATGGTTTTAATCTGTACAGCGGAGCGAATAATCACTCCGTTGATTACAATTATGAGGGACTGTGCAATACCGTTGATGAACTGGCAAAACGTCGCATGGCCTGCGCCGGGATTGGATATAACCTACCGGAAGCGGAAGAACCGAAATATTTGACAGTCGGCGACCTGCGTGTTGCCATAATCGCAGCTGCATCCACCTACACCTATGGTGCGCTTGCCAGTAATCCCCGGGCCACCCGGGCAGGGAGGCCCGGGTTGAACCCTCTTCGCTTTTCCACGGAGTACCAGCTGGACGCAGAGCATTTTACAATGCTGAAATCAATTGATCAGGCGCTTGGTACAAAGGAGCTGACTGAAGGAAAGATGCGCATGGGCCTGCTGAAGGATATTGGGAAATACCCTTTCATGAAGGCGTATTTTACTGAAGGGGAGATTTGTGAGATCAAAACCCGCGTAGACCATAAGGATCTGGAACGGATCGTAAATCAGATCACCGGCGCAAGGCGGCAGGCTGATTATGTAATCATGTCTTTGCACGCACATGAGGGACTTCATGGTATCGGAAGTAATAAACACGCAGCGGAGTTCGTTCGAGAAGCAGCGCATGCCTTCATTGACGCCGGCGCGGATTTGTTTGTGGGTCATGGTCCTCACGTAGTAAGGCCCCTTGAGTTATATCAGGGGAAGCCTATTTTCTATTCTCTTGGCAACTTCATGTTTACAATTGAGTCTCTGGAGACGCTTCCTGCCGAATCTTTTGAACAGCATGATCTTCCGCTTGCTGCAGTTGCAGCGGATGTCCATGATATCTGGACCCAAAAACCGGACGGAAGCGCCAATATCTTCATGACCAAACAGGATTACTGGCACACAGTGCTTCCAATCTGTGAGGTAAAAGATAAAAACATAACCGCTATTCGGATATATCCGGTAACACTGGGACAATATTTTGACCGCGGGACAAAGGGCCTGCCGATGCTGGCTTCGGGAACGGAAGGAAAAGCCATTTTAGACCAGTTTGCCGAAATGAGCCGGGAATATGGAACACTAATAACTGTTACTCAGGACAGAAACGGAAACAGTTGGGCAGAAGTTAAGTTGTGCGGAGGAAAAGTGTGATGTCGTCTCCTTTGGAAGTGAAAGGACTGCGCGTTGATTTCAAAGTGGGCAAGAACAAGTATGTCACAGCAGTTAAGGATATCAACTTGTCCATTGAACGGGGAAAGACTCTGGGAATTGTCGGCGAAAGCGGCTGCGGCAAAAGTGTGACCGCCAATGCCATAATGCAGTTGTTGCCCAAAGGCATCGGCAGCATAGAAGCCGGTAGTATTCTTCTGGATGGGCAGGACATTACTAAATGCACTCCTGATGAGATTCGCCAGATACGTGGGAAAAAAATCAGTATGATCTTCCAGGATCCGATGACGGCCCTGAATCCGGTTTATACCGTAGGCAACCAGCTTATCGAGATGCTGCGAGTCCATCAGAAAATCTCTAGGAAGGATGCGTTTGAATACAGCGTGAAGATGCTGGAAAAAGTTGGAATACCTTCTCCACGGGAGCGTATGAAGGAATATCCCCATCAGCTGAGCGGCGGTATGCGCCAGCGTGTGATGATTGCCATGGCTCTTTCCACTGAGCCGGAGGTGTTGATTGCCGATGAACCGACCACCGCTCTTGACGTGACGATTCAGGCCCAGATTCTGGAACTGATCAACCAACTGAAGGTCAAAACCAACACGGCAGTCATGCTGATCACACACGATATGGGAGTGATTGCGGAAAGTGCAGATGACGTCATGGTTATGTATGGTGGGGAGGTCGTGGAATATGATGAAGTAGTTCCTCTCTTTGAAAACCCGATGCATCCTTATACCAGAGATCTCTTGAACTCCATCCCGCGCCTTGATGAAGACAGGGAAGAACTGTACTCTATCAAGGGCACTGTGCCCGGACTTGCGGATATGCCGAAAGGATGTCATTTCAGCACTCGCTGCACTGAGTGTACAAATAAATGTAAAACGCGGAAACCACCGACCGTTCAAATCGGTGGGAAATTGGTGAAATGCTGGAAATATACCGACAGAGAGGATACGACTGATGAATAATGAAAAAGTGTTAGTCGAAACCAGAAACTTGAAGAAACATTTCCTCGTAAGCCGCGGCCTGTCAAAAAAAAGTTTCAAATACCTGAAAGCTGTGGATGATATCAGTATTCAGATCCATGAGGGAGAAATTTTTGGTCTGGTTGGAGAAAGCGGCTGCGGGAAATCGACCTTCGGTCGGACTATCCTCCGTCTTCATCCTATCACGGCAGGAGAAGTCTACTACGACGGTCAAGCCATTCATGACTGCAGTAAAGTGCAAATGCGGGAATACCGGAAGAAAATGCAGATGGTGTTCCAGGATCCTTATGCTTCTCTGAATCCCCGTATGACGATATATGAATCTGTCAAAGCACCCCTGGATGTTTTCAACACAGGGTCAAAAGAGGAACGTAATAGAAAGGTCCGGGAGATGATGGATTACGTGGGTCTCAGTTCTGGCCAGGGACTCAAGTATCCTCACGAGATGTCCGGCGGACAGCGACAGCGTGCGGTCATTGCCAGAACACTGATTCTGGAGCCGCAGTTCATTGTCTGTGATGAGCCGGTATCCGCTCTGGATGTTTCTATTCGTTCGCAGGTTTTAAATCTGATGAAAAAGATGCAGAGAGAACTGAATCTTTCCTATCTTTTTATCTCCCATGACCTGAGTGTTGTCCGGTATCTCTGCAACACTGTTGCAGTCATGTATTTGGGGCAGATCGTGGAGATCGCAGACAAAACGAACCTGTTTGAAGATCCGCGGCATCCATATACAAAAGCGCTTCTATCTGCGATCCCGATCCCGGATGCCCGGGTAAAAAGGAACCGGATCATTCTGGAGGGGGACGTTCCCAGCCCTCTAAATCCTCCCAGCGGATGCCGGTTCCATAATAGATGCCCCTATGCCACAGAGCAATGCAGCATGGAGATGCCAAAGCTCAGAACAATAAACGATTATCATCAGGTGGCCTGCCATCTGGAATGAACTGCGAACCATTATCAGCGGAGGAACCGCTGAAAATAAAAAAAGGAGGAACGAATAACATGAAGAAACTGCTTAGCATGATGCTGATCCTGGCGATGACAGTGGGATTGCTGTCCGCATGCGGGAACAGCAATCAGTCCACGACTGCGGCAACCACTACCGCCAATTCGACGACACAGTCAGGAGGAAATGAAACTCAGCCTGCGGCAACAGAGCCTCACGGAACTATGGTCTATGCTCTGACGAATTCTTGGGGTTCTCTGAATCCGTACCACATCGTGAACTACACTGGCACCAATGTTCATGATAAACTTTGGGAGACCCTGTATTCCATCGATGAAGAAGGAAACCTGGTGAACCGCTCCTGCGAATCCTACGAGGTGCAGGAAGATGGTAAGGTTTACATCATCCATTTAAGGAAAGATGTCAAATGGCACGACGGTGAACCTGTCACGGCAGCCGACTGGGAATTTGCAGCTCGCCTGTTGGCAGACCCTGCCGTAACCGGTATGGCTGGCAAGACCTATCCCGCTAATCTTTCCGGTGTTGACGCCAGTGGGAACATTGTGGAAACCGAACCTTTCGGACTGGTAGCTACGGATGATTACACCTTAAAGTTTACGCTAGACAATCCATTGAACTATAATCTGTTCATGCTGAACTACAGCCGTTTCTATCATCCGCTGCCCAAGCATTTGCTGGATGGTAAAATGACCGGCGCGAATTTCGTGGAAAACGAATTCTGGCTTAACCCAGTAGGCTGCGGCCCCTTTAAGTTTGTGAGCACGACCCCCGGTGAAGAGGTCGTATTTGTAGCTAACGAAAACTTCTACTATCACGTACAGATTAAGAACCTGATTATCCGGAAAGTAGCTGCTGCCAGTCTGGCCAGTTCCATCATCTCCGGTGACATTGACTGCACGACTGCTGTAGACCTGAACGATCTGGAAGAACTGCGCGCTGCCAGCGGCGTGACCGTCCGCAAAGCGAACCAGACGGAATATGTATACTGCCACATCAACAATGCTCTGTGCAGCAAGGAAGTACGCCAGGCAATCAACCTCGCAATTGATAAACAGCAGATCATCAATACCGTACTGAATGGGGAAGGTGTGCCTGCTGAAACTCCCATCAACCCGGCCAGTCCTTTGTGTGGTGTTGACTGCACCAGCACCCGCGACGTGGCAAAAGCAAAAGAACTGCTGGCTGCCGCCGGTTGGGACAGTAATACGGTCATCACTATGGCGACTCCGTCTGACTTTCGTGAAGACATCGCCCTTATCATGCAGCAGAATCTGGCCGAAGTCGGTGTCCAACTGAAGCTTGTTTCCTGTGATCAGACAGCCATGCAGGCGGGCCTGAAGGACGGCACCTATCAGATGGGGATGCAGACTTGGGGTATGCACTATCAGAACCCTACGTATTTCCAGATCTGCCAGACACCCGGCTCCAGTATCAACCTCTCCTTCATTGATTATGATGATTATGCTAACTACTGTCATCAGATTGATGCTGCTCAGGATTCTACAGAACTCTACAATCTTGTCCAGGAATATATCAAGTATATGCTGGAAGATATGGGCCATATTGGTATTGCGCACAGAAACTCCTATGCAGCCTGGAGTGCCAATGTAATCAATGGTCCCACGGCCTCCTCTCATGATCTGTCCTGGGAGTGGACTGTGAAAGATTGATCAATCCCTGTTTTTCCCCTCTGCCGGGGCTTCCCGGCAGAGGGACGTTTCGATACTCAGGGCTCTCCACCTGCGCAAGAGGTTTGCTATGTTGAAATTCATCGTAAAAAGAATATTGATCTCAATCCCGATATTCTTATGCATCACATTTGCTGTATTTGTGTTATCCAATCTTGCCCCGGGCAGTCCGGCTGACGTAATCGCTCAGGCAGGCAATCTGACGGAAGAAGCATATCGTCAGTTAGAGATTTCTCTGGGACTGGATAAACCGATCTACGTCCGCTATGCCATCTGGCTCGGAGATCTGTTAAAAGGTTATTTCGGAAACAGCACAACCCTTTACGCGCCGGTATCTTACTTGATCCAGAAGCGGATAGGTCCTTCTTTGTTGCTGACCGGCACCTCCATTGTTCTGGCCACCCTGCTGGCGATTCCTCTTGGAGTGATTGCGGCATGCAAGCCGTATTCGGCCTGGGATAATGCATCTTCCGTGGTGAGCTTTTTAGGCGTTTCTTTGCCTAGCTTTTTCCTGTGTCTGGTCGGTATTTACGTATTTTCTGTAAAACTGGCCATTCTTCCTGCTTCAGGCATGCATAATCCGGGCGATGAGTCTCTGGGAGATCTGTTAAGGCATCTGCTTCTCCCTTCGCTTATTGTATGCGTTTTAAATATGGGAAGCATCGTTAAGCAAACCCGGGGTGCTGTACTGGAAGTTCTGGGAGAAGATTATATTAAAACGGCCCGGTCCAAGGGCCTGAAAGAAAAAGTGGTAATTATTAAGCATGCCTTGCGGAATGCACTGATCCCCATCGTGACTACGATTGGCATGCTTGTCCCCATGCTGGTAGGCGGCGCGGTTGTCACAGAGCAGTGTTTTGGATGGCCGGGTATGGGCAGTCTGATGATTAATGCTATCAGTACCCGGGATTACAATACGATCATGGGATGTACGGTTGTGATTTCCGTTTCTGTACTGGTCGTCAATCTGTTATTGGACATCCTTTATACCTATCTTGATCCTCGTATCAAGAAAGGGTGACGGAGGGATAATACGATGTCAAACAAAAAAACCGATACCTTCGTCAAAAACTTCTGCAAGCATAAACTTGCTGTCGTGGCGTTTATCGTAATTGTTTTGGAGGTACTGACAGTTATTTTTCTGCCTATGATCCTGCGGGTTGATCCTAATCAGATTGATGCTTATCAGGTCGGACAGGCTCCCAGTGCGGAACATATCCTCGGTACAGATCAGGTGGGCCGCGATTTGCTGGCCCGTATCCTTTACGGTGGCCGCGTTTCTCTCTGGGTGGGATTCGCTTCTGTAGTGATCAGTATTGTCATTGGACTTCCGTTGGGGCTTCTGGCGGGCTATTACCGGGGACCTCTGGAAACAATTGTGATGCGTGCCGCGGACGTTTTTATGTCAGTGCCGCCTATGATACTGATTCTGGTCATTGTTTCAATCATGGATCCTTCTATTTCTGTCGTGACCATTGTGATCGGTGTGTTGGGATGGCCCAGTATAGCTCGTTTACTCTATGCCAACGTACTGTCTGTCAGGAACAAAGAATATGTGGAATCCGCAAAGGCAATCGGTACAAAGGACAGAGAACTGCTGTTCCGGTATGTGCTGCCGAACTCCATAGCGCCGATCTGGATGAATATCGCATTCAGGATTTCTTCCGCTATTATGACGGAGTCTGCACTCAGCTTTCTGGGCGCTGGAGTACAACCTCCGGATGCATCCTGGGGAAACATTATGTATGTAGCACAGAGTCTTGGTGTTCTGAAGAAGATGCCGTGGGTGTGGATTGCGCCCGGACTGTGTCTGGTTTTCACGATTGTTTGTATCAACCTGGTTGGTGAAGGCGTACGGGATGCTCTTGATCCCAAAATGAAGAGATTATAAGGAGGTCTGTTATGACAGCTGCAGCAAAAGAACAAGCAGAAGTATTTGTTCAGGAGATAGATAAAAGTTTTGAAGAGATGCCCTGCTTCAGCCAGAAAAAACTCCGACTTACCTTTGAATATAACGGGGTTGCTCCCACGCGGATCCCGATCATTTTGCTGAAAGGTAAATCCGCCAGACCGCGGATGTGGATTCAGGCTGTTGTTCATGGTGACGAGTATGACGGCGCCATAAGCTGCCTGCGGCTTGCGGAACGGCTGGATCTTCATGATTTGAACGGTGCTCTTATCCTGGTCCCCGTGATGAATCCTTCGGCGTTTTTTGCTTATCAGCACGGAAGTCCCTATGATGACAACGTGAATTTGAACAGAGTCTTCGGGGAAAATGACAATCACAGCTACAGCTGGGAATATGGAAGATTCCTATTTACTATCATTGCCGCCGAGGCAGATTTCCATATCGACCTGCACGGAGCCAGCAAGCTGAACACGATAGCTCGGTATACGGGCACTGCCAATATGGGAAATGCCTGTGATAAAACTGCTTATGACATCGCCAGACGGACAGGTTGCGATTATATCCTTTTGGATAATAATACCCAGTCGGGGAATAATAGAGGCCGTCTAAATACTGCATTATCCATGCGAGGGATCCCGGGGATTGTTTTTGAGAACGGCGGAGGGCTGTCCTGGACTGAGGAAGCTGCTGAAAACCACATTGCTTCCGTGATGCAGGTCTTGTTTGAAGCAGGATATATCAGTCAGGGCGAACACTGGCCGGAAAGCGGCGAAACGTTTGATGCAGACGACTATATTTATTTTGAAAGAGATGGATTGCTGATTGATTATGTCCCGATCGGGACATGGGTCAAAAAAGGCGACGTTGTTTTACGCATGATGAATGTGGAGACAATGGAAATAGAGGAAATTCTCGCCACCAAAAACGACTGTTTCATTTTCTGCATTCACAATGCTGCCGTGTGTAAAAAAGGCAATATAGCATATTGTCTGGCCAGAAAGACGGAGGGACTGTGATGTTAACAGGGAAGGAACAGGGTAAAAAGTACACAGAACAAATTTTTTTTGAACTGCAGGCTATGCCGGTTGAAAGCCGCAGGATTATCCGGTTGACATTTGAATATCCCGGGGTAAAACCTACAACGATTCCCTGTTGTTTGCTGAAAGGGGACAGTGCCTCCCCCAGGCTCTGGCTGGAAGCACTGATACACGGCGATGAATATGACGGGGCGCTGGCCTGTCTCGATTTCATCAACAATCTGGATCTGCATGACCTTCACGGAACCGTTCTGGTGTTTCCTGTCATCAATCCAACAGCTTTTTTTGCCTATCAGCATGGAAGTCCGTATGATGGAAATATCAATTTGAACCGTGTTTTTTTTGAAAACGATAATACAGGTTACAGCTGGGAATACGGAAGATTTCTTCTTGAACTGGCGGAGAATTTGGCAGATTTCTTTATTGATTATCACGGTGGAAGCAAGCTGAATGATATCAGCCGCTATTGCATGGTGCCCAATGTGGGAAATGAAGTAGATAGTTATATCAATGATCTGGCTCGGAAATGTGGCCTCCAGTACATTTTCTGCGACCATAATGATCAAAACGGCAATACAGGAAGACTGATTGTAGCACTGGCGAAAAAAGGGATTCCCGGAATCCTGCTGGAAAACGGCGGCGGGATTGCCTGGGATAAAGACTGCGTGGAACGACACGTTGAGTCCGTCCGGTATCTGATGGTGGAAACAGGATTTCTGAAGTGCGGAGAACACGCCCCGGAAAGCGGATTCTATTTCGAGCCGGAGGATTATGTTTATTGTGAGCACGATGGGCTGTTGCTGTACCATATCCCGCTCGGAAGCAGTATCAATAAAGGGGATGTATGCTTAAAATATATGGACGTGGAGACAGGAGAAATCTTTGAGGTCACATGTCCAAAAGACGGTTGCTTTGTTTATTGTATCCATACGGCAGCAGTCGTCAGAAAGGGCAATTTTGCTATGGCATATGCAAAGTATCCGGAAGGGGTAATGACCCCGTAGATTCAGCCCACTGATTCAAAAAATATTGTGAGTGTGGTATCGAAAAGTTAAGCTGTCATATAGGAAAATTCTCTGCTTTCCCGTAGTAAATTGTCACCTTTGTCATCCTTTCCCTTGACACGCGCAGATTTCGTGCTAAAATAACGATAACCCGCAAGGGTTTTAAAGCGTTGATGAGAAGAGTAGGACGGACGTTCCTTCCCCAGAGAGAGAGGCCTTGGCTGGAAGCCTCTTGCAGGAAGCCGGCCGAAGACCACCTCGGAGCGGCCCCAATCCGGCCCGGGTAACGCCGTTACACGTTAAAAGAAGAGCCCGAAAAGGCCGGAGCCTTTCCGGGAAGCAGGGTGGAACCGCGGGTTTACTCGTCCCTGGCCGGCATCTTGTGATGCCGCGGGGACGTTTTTGTTTAGGAGGAAGAAAGAATGAAGATCACACTGAAGGACGGCGCTGTACGGGAATATGATCACCCGATGCGGGCTATCGACATCGCGGCGGACATTTCCGAGGGCCTGGCCCGGATGGCCTGCCTGGCGGAGATCAATGGGGAGAAGAAGGATCTGCGGACCGAGATCGCGGAAGACGCGAAGCTGAATTTCTTCACCGCGAAGGATCCGGAGGGCCTTTCCGCGCTGCGCCACACCGCGGCCCATGTCATGGCCCAGGCCGTGCTGCGCCTGCATCCGGACGCCAAACTGGCCATCGGCCCGTCGATCGCGGACGGCTTCTATTATGATATCGACTTCAAGGAGCCGCTGCTTGCGGAAGAACTTCCGAAGATCGAAGAAGAGATGAAGAAGATCATCAAGGAGGACATCCCGCTGGAGCGCTACACCCTGCCGCGGGAAGAAGCCCTGGCCTGGGCGCACAGCGTCGAGGAGCCGTATAAGGTGGAGCTGATCACGGACCTGCCGAAGGACGCCACCATCAGCTTCTACAAGCAGGGCGATTTCACGGACCTCTGCGCAGGCCCTCACCTGATGAGCACGAAGGGCGTGGGCAAGGCCTTCAAGATCATGAGCCTGGCCGGCGCGTACTGGCGCGGCAGCGAAAAGAACAAGATGCTGACCCGTATCTACGCCACGGCTTTCAATAAAAAGGAAGAACTGGAAGAGTACATCCGTCTGCTGGAAGAAGCCAAGAAGCGCGACCACCGCAAGCTGGGCAAGGAACTGCAGCTGTTCATGAGCGACGAGCTGGTCGGCAAGGGCATGCCCATGTTCCTGCCGAAGGGCTACACGGTCTGGCGCATCCTGGAGAACTACATCCGCGACAAGGAACTGGCCCAAGGCTACCAGCACGTGCTGACCCCCTGCGTGGGCACGGTGGACCTGTACAAGACCTCCGGCCACTGGGATCACTACAAGGACAACATGTTCCCGGCCATGGAAGTGGACGACGAAGTCTACGTGCTCCGGCCGATGAACTGCCCGCACCACATGCGGATCTACGCGTCGCAGCCGCATTCCTACCGGAACCTGCCGGTGCGCATCGGCGAGATCGCGCACGACTTCCGCTACGAGGCTTCGGGCAACCTGAAGGGCATTGAGCGCGGCCGGCATTTCTGCCAGAACGACGCGCACCTGTTCGTGACGCCGGACCAGATCAAGGCGGAATTCTCCAAGGTCGTGGACCTGATCTTCGACACCTACAAGGATTTCGGGATCACGAACTACCGCTGCGTGCTGTCCCTGCGCGACCCGGCGGACAAGGAAAAGTATCATGACGATGACCAGATGTGGAACACGGCCGAGAACGCGCTGCGCGAAGTGCTGAACGACCTGGGCCTGGACTACACCGAGGAGATCGGCGAGGCCGCCTTCTACGGCCCGAAGCTGGACGTGAACGTGAAGCCCGCGGTCGGCGCGGAATACACGCTGTCCACCTGCCAGCTGGACTTCTGCCTGCCGCAGAAATTCCACCTGACCTACATCGACAAGGACAACGGGGAGCAGACGCCGGTGGTGATCCACCGCGCCATCCTGGGCTCCCTGGACCGCTTCATGGCCTACCTGATCGAGGAGACCATGGGCGCCTTCCCGACCTGGCTCGCGCCGGTCCAGGTGAAGGTCCTGCCCATCTCCGAGAAGTATCTGGACTACGGCCGGAAAGTGACGGAGCACCTGGCCGCCGCCGGCCTGCGCGTCGAACTGGACGAGCGCGGCGAGAAGATCGGCTACAAGATCCGCGAAGCCCAGAGCATGAAGATCCCTTACATGCTCATCGTCGGCCAGAAAGAGGAAGAGGAAGGCACCGTTTCCGTCCGCTCCCGTTCCGAAGGCGACCTGGGCAGCAAGTCTCTGGCGGATTTCACCGCGGATATCCTGCAGGAAGTCGCGAACCGCAGCCGGTAAAATGTCGTAGGGGCCGTTGTTTCAACGGCCCGCAGACGGCTATCGACCGCCCGAATAAGGAGGACCCCATGCCCAAAGTATTGCTTATCAACGGTTCCCCCCACCCGCACGGCTGCACCTTCGTCGCGCTGGACGAGGTGCGCAGGACGCTGGAGCAGGAGGGGATCGAGACCGAAATGATCCACGTCGGCCACCTGGCCGTGCGCGGCTGTACTGCGTGCCGCGGCTGCTGGGAGCAAGACGGCTGCATTTTCACGGACGATCCGGTCAATGAGACCGCACGGAAATTCGAGGAGGCGGACGGCCTGATCGTGGGCAGCCCGGTCTATTACGCGTCTCCGAACGGGACGCTGATCGCGTTCCTGGACCGGCTGTTCCAGAGCAGTCATTTCTCCAAACACATGAAGGTCGGGGCGAGCGTGGTGAGCTGCCGGCGCGGCGGCAATACCGCGAGCTTCGACGTGCTGAACAAGTATTTCACGATCAGCGGCATGCCGCTGGCCTCCTCCACCTACTGGAACCAGATCCACGGCTGCACGCCGGAAGAGGCGCGCAAGGATCTCGAAGGCCTGCAGGTTATGCGGAACCTGGGCCGGAACATGGCGTTCCTGATCCGCGCGATCGCCGCGCAGAAGGAAAAAGAGGGCCTGCCCCTTGTGGAACGCAAGGATTTCACCAGCTTTATGGACGTAAAGGAATAAGAACATGGCTGAGAAAAAGATCATCCTGACCGGAGACCGCCCCACCGGGCGCCTGCACCTGGGCCACTACGTCGGCTCTTTAAAGCGCCGCGTGGAGATGCAAAATTCCGGCGAATATGACCAGATCAACATCCTGATCGCGGACGATCAGGCCTTGACGGACAACGCGGACAACCCCGGCAAGATCCGGGACAACATCATCCAGGTCGTGCTGGACTACCTGGCCGTGGGCATCGACCCGGCCCGCACCACGATCTGCGTCCAGTCCGCCCTGCCCGCCCTGCACGCGCTGACGTTCTATTACCTGAACATGGTGACCACCGCGCGTCTGTCGCGCAACCCCACCGTGAAGGCGGAGATCCAGATGCGCGGCTTCGAGGACGAGGGCCTGCCCGCGGGCTTCTTCACCTACCCGGTGTCGCAGGCGGCGGACATCACGGCGTTCAACGCGACCGTCGTGCCGGTGGGCGAGGACCAGCTGCCCATGATCGAGCAGACCCGCGAGATCGTGGAGAAGTTCAACCGCATCTACGGCGAGACCCTGGTGATGCCGAAGGCCGTCATCCCGGAAAACGCCGTGCAGCGCCGCCTGCCCGGCGTGGACGGCAGCGCCAAGATGAGCAAATCCCTGGGGAACGGCATCTACCTTTCCGACACCGCCGCCACCGTGAAGAAACTGGTCAACGGCAAGATGTTCACGGACCCGCAGCACCTGCGGATCGAGGACCCGGGCCATCTAGAAGGCAACGTGGTCTTCACTTATCTGGATGCCTTCTCCCGGCCGGAGCATTTTGCGGAATTCCTGCCGCAGTACACCTGCCTGGACGAGATGAAGGAGCACTACAAGCGGGGCGGTCTGGGCGACGGCACCTGCAAAAAGTTCCTGATCAGCGTGCTGAATGAGATGATGGACCCCATCCGGACCGAGCGCGCCCGGTGGGAAGCGGATCTGGACACGGTCTACGACATCCTGCGCGAAGGCACCGCCCGGGCGCGGGCGATCACCGATGAGACGCTGGCGCGCGTGCGCCATGCCATGCGGATCGACTATTTCGAAGACCGCTCCATCCTTGACGAATGGAAAAAACTGTTATGAAGATCACATTTTTAGGGGCCGATCATGAAGTGACCGGCTCCCTGACTTATCTGGAGGCCGGCGGCCACCGCATGCTGGTGGACTGCGGGATGGAGCAGGGCAAGGACATCTTCGTGAATCAGAGCCTGCCTATCGGGGCGGACCAGGTGGACGCGGTCTTCCTGACCCACGCCCACATCGACCACTCCGGCAACCTGCCGCTGCTGTACAAGCAGGGCTACCGCGGGCCGATCTACGCGACGGAAGCGACGGTCAACCTGTGCCGCATCATGCTGATGGACTGCGCCGCCATCCAGGAATCCGAAGTGGAGTGGCAGAACCGCAAGAACGACCGCGCCGGCCGCGCGGAAGTGGAGCCGCTCTACACCAAGGAAGACGCGGAAGCCGTGCTGCGCCAGTTCATCCCGCTGTCCTTCGGCGAGCGGAAACAGGTGCAGGAAAACGTGGAAGTCCGTTTCGGCAATGCGGGGCACCTGCTGGGCGCGTCCCATATTGAGCTCTGGCTGACTGAGGACGGTGTGACCAGGAAGGTCCTCTTCAGCGGCGACGTGGGCAACACGGACCGCCCGCTGATCTGCGACCCACAGCCCGTGGAAGAGGCGGATTACGTTGTGCTGGAGTCAACCTACGGTGACCGCCTGCACGAGCCGCACGAGGGACACGAGGCCTACGTGCTGCAGCTCGCCCGCGCCATCGAACAGGTGCTGGGCCGCGGCGGCAACCTGGTGATCCCGGCGTTCGCGGTGGGCCGCACGCAGGAGATCCTGTATTTCATCCGCCAGATCAAGGAAGAAAACATGATCCCGTCGCTGCCGCATTTCAAGGTGGTGCTGGACAGCCCGCTGGCCGTGGAAGCCACCGCGGTGTTCCAGCAGACGCCGCGGGATTATTTCAACGAGGACACGCGGGCCCTGCTGGACGAGGGCATCAACCCGATCTTTTTCGACGGCCTGGAACTGTCCGTGTCGTCCGAGGAATCCAAGGCCATCAACCTGGATCCGGAACCCAAGGTCATCATCTCCGCCAGCGGCATGTGCGAGGCCGGGCGGATCCGCCATCATCTGAAGCACAACCTGTGGCGGCCGGAATCCGCCGTGCTCTTCGTGGGCTATCAGACCGAGGGGACCCTGGGCCGCTATCTGCTGGACGGCGCCGACATGGTGAAGCTGTTCGGCGAGGAGATCTCCGTGCAGGCCGAGCTCCTGACCATGCAGGGCATCAGCGGCCACGCGGACCGCGACGGCCTGGCCGCCTGGCTGAACGGCCTCAACGCGAAGCCCGAGCGTGTCTTCATCAACCACGGCGAAGCCTCCGTCTGCGACAGTTTCGCCTGGTACCTGCGCGACCAGTTCGGCTATGACACGGCGGCGCCTTACAGCGGCACCGTGTACGATCTGCTGACCGGCGAGCCGCTGATCCAGACCGAGGGCATCCCGGTGGAGAAGGGCAAGGAAGAGAAGGCCGGCAAGGCCGCCGAACCGTCCCTGTTCAACTCCCTGCTGGCGGCCGGCGAACGCCTGCTGACGATGATCGGCGCCATGAAAGACCGCAGCAACAAGGAGATCAAGAAGATGATCTCGGAGATCGACAAGCTGATCAACAAGTATACTAAGGAATGAAAACCGATTTCGACCGGAACATGCAGGATATCATCGCCGGGCTGGATCCCCAGGATCCGCCCCGGCTTTTATTGCATTCCTGCTGCGCGCCGTGCTCCAGCTCCGTACTGGAACAGCTGGCCGGCCCGTTCCGGGTGACGGTTTTGTATTACAACCCCAACATTTATCCGCGGGAGGAGTACGAATTCCGCAAGGCGGAGCAGAAAGACTTCATCCGCACGTACCCGTTCGCCTGCCCGGTGGATTTCCTGGACTGCGAGTACGAACCGGCGCAGTTTTACGGGGCGGTGAAAGGCCTCGAACAGGAACCGGAGCGTGGCGGCCGCTGCACGGTCTGCTACCGGCTGCGGCTGGCGCGGACGGCGCGGGAAGCGGCGGCGGGCGGCTATGATTTCTTCGCCACCACGCTGACCCTGAGCCCGCTGAAGGACGCGGCGCGCCTGAACCGCATCGGCGAAGAAGAGGCGGCGCGTCTGGCCGCGGAGCACGGCCCTTCCGCCCCCCGCTGGCTCCCCTCGGACTTCAAAAAACGGAACGGATACCTCCGCTCCCTGGAGATCACCCGCGCCTGCGGCATGTACCGCCAGAACTACTGCGGCTGCGAATTCTCGCTGCGGGCGGGGAACGGGCCGGCCTGAGGACAATTTATGACCTATTTCGGACGATTTTACCTGGACCGCGAAAAGGACATCGCCGTGGACCTCTACCGTGACGGCGAGGCCATGGAGTACCGCCTCCGCACGCCGAACCACCACAGCGGCAACCTGATCACCAACCTCGCGCGCGTCTGCCGCGCCGACCTTATCGAGGAAGAAGAAACGGGACTGAAAGTCATGACAGGCCCCGCTTTTTCCTATGTGGACGGGGAAAACCGCCAGGTCTTCATCCTGCGCCTGGGCAATACCAAGGTCGCCAACATCTACCCGGACGGCACCATCGAACGGAAGGCCACGGTCCCGGCCATCGCCAAGACGCTGATGAGCCAGACCAAGGACTATCACCTGGACCTGTTCCGCACGCTGGTCAAAACGTACATCCTGAGCGAGTGCAAGTTCCGGACGGACCTGCACACGCATATGAACGCGATCCTGGAGCCGGACGTGCTGATCGCGCTGGGCATCGCCCACCAGATCCGGTACCCGCTGTATTACGTCAAAAAACTGGGGCTGGAGCTGACGGAAGAGCAGCAACGGACGATGGCGGCGCGGCGCGCGCGGGCGGAGGAGACGCTGGACCTGACGGGGCTGGCGGGCAAATACCGCGACCGGCGCATTGACGACAACTGCTTTATCAACATAGCGAAACTGATCCTGGAGCACCCGGAGGCCGCGGAGCGGAACATCGCGAAGATCCGCGCGTCGCTGGCCGTGCTGAAGGACGGCCAGGCCGTTTTCTCCAACCTGGAGAAGGTCTACCTGTACCGTTACGTGTTTACGCGCGGCGTGCCCGCGGAGGACCCGGTGCCGGCGGAAACGCTGCGGGAGAAGATCGCGGCCATCCCGGATCCGGACATCCGCCGCACCGCGGCGAAGATGCTGGCGGACCGGCAGAGCAAATCGTACGGCGGCAACACGCTGTTCCAGGACAAACTGCTCTGGATCGCGCGCAGCTATGCGGCGGCGGGCGTGCGGTACGCGGAGATCTCCGATACCGCGCTCGCGAAGGCGGACCAGGCGCCCGGCCGGCTGGCGGAGATCCACGGCGTGATGCCGGCGGCGATGCGCGAGACCGGGGTGACGCTGCGCTTCCTGGCGGGGATCCGCCGGACGCCGCTCACCATCGTGAAAGACCAGGTCGCGCCGCGCGATTACCTGCGCGAGAACGTCCGCACCCTGGAGGCCGTCGCGGAGGACCCATATCTGGCGGGCTGCGACATCCTGGGCGAGGAGATCAACGATATCGAAGAACTCAAGCCGCTCATTGAACGGCTGACGGCGCTGGCGGGCCGGATCCCGGGCTTCGTGATCCGCATCCACGCCGGGGAGAGCGACAGCCTGCGGGGCAACGTCGCGGGCAGCCTGCGCTGCGTGCGCGAATCGCTGGCGCCGGGTCAGCCCATGCCGGCCCTGCGCATCGGCCACGGCCTGTACACCTCCAACCTGAAAAGCGCCCGCGGCCAGGCGCTGCTGAAAGACCTGAAAGAGAGCGGCGCCGTGCTGGAATTCCAGATCAGTTCCAACGTGCGGCTGAACAACCTGAGCCGCGTGGAGGACCACCCGCTGAAGCAGTATCTGCGCGCGGGCGTGGCCTGCGTGCAGGGAACGGACGGCGGCGCGCTGTACGGGACCAATTCCATCGACGAAGAGCTGGCGCTGGAGCGCCTGCTGGGTCTGACGCCGCGCGATCTGAAGACGATGTGCCGTGCCGAAGAACGCGTGATGCGGGCCGGCCTGGAGGCATTCCGCACGAAAAAACAGCGCCTGGGCCGGGCGCTGAAGGGACGCGGGATAAAGGAATATTATGAAGCGCAGCTGCAGACGGAAGGCGAGCGGCTGCTGACCATGCCGGCGGAGAAGCGCCGGACTTCGGCCGAGGTGCTGGAGGACCGGATCCGCCCGCTGCCGGGGGACAAATTCCCGGTCATTTTGGCGGGCGGCAGCTTCAACAGTGACCGGCGGCGCTCGGCGCTCCGGCCGGAACTGCTGGGGCTGCTGGACAGTCTGCTGGCGCGGCTGGACCCGCAGAAAACGTATTTCGTCATCGGCCACAAACTGAGCGCGTACGAAAAGGCGCTGGTGGAGAAAAACGCCGGCCGCTTCGAGATCTTCGCGGTCGTGCCCACGCTGCTGACGCCGCGCGAGGCCGCGGCTCTGCGGCGCTCCGGCGTATCGGTCCGCCTGTCCATCGAGCCGTACGGCCTCGGCCTGTACAAGAGTATCGCTTATGAGATATTTAAGAACCGCGCGTCCGTACTGCTTGCGCTGGACGGCAACGCCGCCGGCGCCAACCTGATCCAGGAAGCCAAGAACGCGCGCGTGAAATGTCATATCTTCGTCAGCCGCACTTCCCGCGGCCTCCGCGAAAAGACCCGTTCGCTCGAAGGGTACATCCGATTGTTCGATCCCGCCGAGGACGTCGTGCCGGAGATCGCTGCCCTCATTCAATGAGGCCGTCGAGGAGAAGTGAATAAAGATGACAAAAGAACCGTCCCTTTGTCATCTGCGGGCCGTTGAAACAACGGCCCCTACATAAAGGAGGCGTCATTCTTTCAGAATTCAAAAAACCTGACAAAGGAACCGTCCCTCTGTCAGGTTTTTGATTTTCAGGCTGCGGCGCAGGTTTATTCGTCCTGCAGCAGGGTATGCATGATGTGGCTGTAGATCTCCTGGCTGGAGGCCTGCCAGCGGTCGCAGATGATGCGGGCCTGCTCTTCGCTGGGGACGGAGAGGAGGAGTTTCAGGAGCTGGACTTTGCCTTCGCGGACTTCGCAGGTGACTTCGTAGTCCGTGCTGCCGGTCTTGCGGTAGTCCGCGGTGATGCCCATTTCGTTGCGGAGGCGGATCTTGTGCTTTTTGAGGAAGGCGTGGATGTCTTCCTTGATGGCGTCCGGGATGTCGCTGCCGAAGAAACTCAGGGTCTCTTCGCCCTCGCGGGTGATCTCGTAGCGCTGGGAGCCGCGCACGGTGGTGACTTTGATCAGATGCGCGTCCAGCAGCTCGCTGACGCCCTGCTGCAGGGACATGTAGTTGGTATATTCCGTAGTCAGGAAAAATTCGGAGATCTGTTCGTTGCTGATAGGCAGATTGGCCTGCTGCAGCAGGTAGAGCACCATCAATTTATATAACACCTGCGGATCGTTGATCATAGCGCGCACCTCCCCCGTGACATTCCTTGTTTATTCTACCAAGCCGCGCAAAAAAAAGCAATAAAATGTCCGCTTTCTTCCGTCTTCCTCTTGCATTTTTTGAAAAAATGATATAGTCTTTTGCTGAAGACAGAACGTGCATGGGGGAGACCTCTATTTCTCATTGTTTTTCATCTGTCTTTTCCCCTGATTTTCCAAACGAACCTTACACTTTTTTCCATATGAGATCATTTATATTTCCCGGATAATACTGGTTGGGAACGACAGGCGGCGGAGCCCGCGGAGGTGCAGCAGTATGAGTATTGAATTGGAGAAACAATCCCTCTCGACATTGAAAGAATGGGCCCATGCCCTGGGCATCCGCGGCATGAGCAACGCGCGCAAGGCGGATCTGGTCGCGCTGCTGTCCCAGGTGGGCGACGCGCGCATCGAACACGCGATGAATCTGACGGGCGGTCCGAAGGAACAGGCGGTCCGGGGACGCCCCCGCCTGAACCGGAACGCGGACGCCGCGCCGAAACCGGCCGCGGAAGAGCCCCCGGAAGAAGCGCCGGCGGAAGAGCCCCCTAAGCCCGCGGAACCGGCCCGGGAGCCGAACGATAATATCTCCGGGACGGGAGAGAACTCCCGCCGTCCCAATTACCGGCGCGCGTATGAGAGCCCGGTGGCGGTGACGCGCGGCAACCGCGGCGGCTTCGGCAGCTATGCGCCGAGCTACAAAGCCCAGGCGGAGGCCGTGGACACGCAGGAGCGCGGCTCGCGTTTCCGCTACGAGATGCCCTCGCCGGACCGCAGCAGACAGGACGAAAACCGGCCGGCGCCGGAACGCCCCGTCTATCCGGATAAAAACAGCGACCGGCCCGTCCGCACCGAACGGACCGGGGACCGGACAGCCGGTTACGGCGACAGGACCGCGTCATACGGCGACCGCCAGTCCGATCGGCCTGCGCCTTACGGCGACCGCGCCGCCTCATACCCCGAGCGCGCCGCCGCCTACCCGGACAAGAATGACGCCGCCGCGGATAAAACCGGCTTCCCCGACGCCCTGGCAGGCCCCTCCGGCGAAGGCATCCTGGAAGTGATGCCCGAAGGCTTCGGCTTCATCCGCTGCGAAAACTACATGCCCGGCGACAACGACATCTACGTCTCGCCCGCGCAGATCCACCGCTTTGGCCTAAAGACCGGCGACATCCTGGCCGGCGTGACCAAGGTCAAGACCGGCACGGAAAAATTCCCGGCCCTGCTGTATATCAACACCGTGAACGGCGAATCCCCGGATACCGTGCGGAGCCGGAAGCCGTTTGAGGAACTGAAGGCGGAACTCCCGCACGAGCGCATCCATCTGGAGACGGAACCGGAGGCGCGGGCTATGCGGATCATGGATCTGATGGCGCCCATCGGCAAGGGCCAGCGCGGCATGATCGTGTCGCCGCCCAAGGCCGGCAAGACCACGCTGATCAAGGAGGTGGCCAAGGCGGTCGCCAAAAATCATCCGGACATGCAGCTGATCATCCTCCTGATCGACGAGCGGCCGGAGGAAGTGACGGATATCAAGGAAGAGGTCGAAGGCCCCAACGTGGAGGTCATCTACTCCACCTTCGACGAGACGCCGGAGCACCACAAGCGCGTGACGGAGATGGTGCTGGGCCGGGCGCAGCGCCAGGTCGAGCACGGCCGCGACGTGATCATCCTGCTGGACAGCATCACCCGCCTGTCCCGCGCCTACAACCTGACCGTGACGCCCAGCGGCCGCACGCTTTCCGGCGGCCTGGATCCCGCGGCGCTCTACATGCCGAAGAAGTTCTTCGGCGCCGCCCGCTGCATGCGGGAGGGCGGCAGCCTGACGATCCTCGCCACAGCGCTGATCGAAACGGGCAGCCGTATGGACGACGTGATCTTTGAGGAATTCAAGGGCACCGGCAACATGGAACTCGTGCTGGACCGCAAACTGTCCGAACGGCGCATCTTCCCGGCCATCGACATCCTGAAGTCCGGCACGCGGCGCGACGACAAGCTGCTGTCCCCGGAGGAGATGGAGACCGTGTCCTACATCCGCCAGGCCATCAGCAACCCGGTCAAGGGCGAAGAGGCGCTGGAGATGGTGCTGGACCTGATGAAGCATACCAAGACCAACCGGCAGTTCTGCGAACTGGTGCGGAAGATGCGGTTCTGATATGCCCGGGACGGCGGCGGCTGCCCCTACGGAAGTTTCTTTTCCAGTTCCGCCAGCGCCTTCCGGTGCAGCGCGTACATCGTGCTCTCGCTGATGTGCAGCACGGCGGAAACTTCCAGCCAGCTCATCCCTTCCAGATAGCGCGCCTCCAGCAGGCGGCGCAGGCGGGGAGAGGGCAGCGCGTAGACAGCCCGCTCGATGCGCAGCACCAGCAGGCGGTCGCGGAAAAGCGCGCGGCGGACCGGGGCTTCTTCTTCGGAGCCCGCGGGCAGCGCGGCGAGGCGCTTTTCCAGATGGTTGATCTCGTCTTTCAGGGAGAAATAAGAGGATAACAGTGTTTTGACCGGTGAGATGGCGGCTCCTTCCGGGGGGACCGGGCGGCCGCTTCCGGGAACCATTATAAGGCACGGCGGCGCATTGTCAATCCGCACGAACGAATCTGCGGAAAAACAGCCCGAAAAACTTATAAAATTAGCCGCAGGCGGACTTGACAGCCTGCGGCTGTTTTGATAGGATGAAGAATGCACTATTGTGGCGCATTGGCTTTACTATGCCCTCAAAAAGGTGCAAACAATTCTTGCAGGGGAGAAGCATCTATGGAAAAAAACAGAATGCGTCCGGTAGCTTCCGGGAAGAACACCCGTATGAGTTACTCCAAACAGCGGGAGGTTCTGGGGCTGCCTAATCTTATTGATATCCAAAAAAAATCCTATGAATGGTTTTTGAGCGAAGGCCTGAAAGAGGTCTTTGATGATATTTCCCCGATCACGGACTACAGCGGAAGCATCAGCCTCAGCTTCGAGGACTTCGAGCTCTGCCGCGACGAAGCGAAATATACCATAGAAGAGTGCAAGGAACGGGACGCCACCTATTCCGCCCCCCTGCGCGTCAAAGTGCTTTTAAAATCCCCGGACAAAGAAGTCAAAGCCCACTACATCTTCATGGGCGACATGCCGCTGATGACCGAAAGCGGCTCTTTCGTGATCAACGGCGCGGAGCGCGTCATCGTCAGCCAGCTGGTCCGTTCTCCCGGCATCTACTACAGCCTGGACCACGACAAGCTGGGCAAATCCCTGTTTTCTTCCCAGGTGATCCCGAACCGCGGCGCCTGGCTCGAATACGAGACCGACTCCAACGACGTCTTCTGGGCCCGCGTGGACCGCACCCGCAAGGTCCCGGTGACCACCCTGATCCGCGCGCTGGGCATCGGCTCCAACGACGAGATCGTGGAAAAGTTCGGCGACCTGCCCCTGATCCGCGGCTCCCTGGCCAAGGACAAATCCACGGACTGCAGCACCGGCCTGCTGGAACTGTACGACAAGATCCGTCCCGGCGAGCGCCTGCTGGTGGAGAACGCCCGCAGCCTGTTCCACAACATGCTCTTTGAGGACCGCCGCTACGACCTGGCCCGCGTCGGCCGCTACAAATTCAACAAGAAGCTGCAGCTCAAGCGCCGCGTGACCGGCCGCATGCTGGTGGAGGACGTCATCAATCCCGACACCGGCGAAGTGGTCGCCCGCGCCGGCGAAGTCCTGACGGCCGAACGCGCGGACGCCATCCAGAACTCCGGCGTGGAGTCCATCGTGGTGGACGCTGACGGCACCCCCGTCAAAGTCCTGTCCAACCGCTTCGTGGACATGAAACAGTACGTCTCTTACGAACCGCGCGACTACGGCGTCCGCGAACTGGTCCATTATCCGGACCTGATGCGCTTCCTGGAGACCTATACGGACGAAGAGGAGCAGAAGGAAAAACTGCCCCAGTACGTCCGCGAACTGGTGCCGAAGCACGTGACGGAAGACGACATTTTCGCCTCCATCAGCTACTGCTGCACCCTGCAGTTCGGCCTGGGCAACTGCGACGACATCGACCACCTGGGCAACCGCCGCATCCGCGCCGTGGGCGAGCTGCTGCAGAACCAGTACCGCATCGGCCTGACCCGTCTGGAAAGAGTCGTGCGCGACCGCATGACCACGCAGGACCAGGACAGCATCACCGCGCAGTCCCTGATCAACATCAAGCCGGTCACGGCAGCGGTGAAGGAGTTCTTCGGAAGCTCCCAGCTGTCCCAGTTCATGGACCAGAACAATCCGCTGTCCGAACTGACCCACAAGCGCCGTCTGTCCGCCCTGGGCCCCGGCGGCCTGTCCCGCGACCGCGCCGGCTTCGAAGTCCGCGACGTGCACTACAGCCACTACGGCCGCATGTGCCCGATCGAGACCCCCGAAGGTCCGAACATCGGTCTGATCAACTCCCTGGCGTCCTACGCCCGGATCAATGAATACGGCTTCGTGGAAGCCCCCTACCGCATCGTGGACAAGAGCGATCCGGAGAACCCCCGCGTCACGGACGACGTGATCTACCTGGCCGCCGATGAAGAAGACAACTACATCGTCGCGCAGGCGAACGCCCCGCTGGACGAAAAGGGCTACTTTACGGACGACACGGTCACCGGCCGTTTCAAGGACGAGACCGCGCAGTTCGACAAGCGCCGCATCGACCTGATGGACGTGTCCCCGAAGATGGTCTTCTCCGTGGCCACCTCCATGATCCCCTTCCTGGAGAACGACGACGCGAACCGCGCGCTGATGGGCTCCAACATGCAGCGCCAGGCCGTGCCCCTCATGGTCACGGAATCCGCCGTGGTCGGCACCGGCATGGAGAACAAGGCGGCCGTCGACTCCGGCGTCTGCGTGGTCGCGAAGGAAGACGGCGAAGCCATCTACGTCTCCGCGGACAAGATCGTCCTGCGCAAGGCGGACGGCAACGTGGACGAATATCCGCTGCTGAAGTTCAAGCGCTCCAACCAGAGCAACTGCTATAACCAGAAGCCCATCGTCAACAAGGGCGACCGGGTCAAGGCCGGCGACGTGATCGCGGACGGCCCCTGCACCAGCGGCGGCGAGATCGGCCTGGGCAAGAACCCGCTGATCGGCTTCATGACCTGGGAAGGCTACAACTACGAAGACGCGGTCCTGCTGAGTGAACGCCTGCTGAAGGACGACGTGTTCACCTCCATCCACATCGAGGAGTACGAGACCTCCGCCCGCGACACCAAGCTGGGACCGGAAGAGATCACCCGCGACGTGCCCGGCGTCGGCGACGATTCCTTAAAGGATCTGGACGAGCAGGGCATCATCCACGTGGGCGCCGAAGTCCGCACCGGCGACATCCTGGTCGGCAAGGTGACCCCGAAGGGCGAGACCGAGCTCACCGCGGAAGAGCGCCTGCTGCGCGCCATCTTCGGCGAAAAGGCCCGCGACGTCCGCGACACCTCCCTGAAAGTGCCGCACGGCGCCTACGGCGTGGTCCTGGACACCAAGGTCTTCACCCGCGAGGCCGGCGACGAGCTGCCTCCGGGCGTGAACATGAGCGTGCGCGTCTACGTGGCCCAGAAGCGCAAGATCTCCGTGGGCGACAAGATGAGCGGCCGCCACGGCAACAAGGGCGTGGTATCCCGCATCCTGCCGGAAGAGGATATGCCTTTCCTGCCGAACGGCCGTCCTCTGGACATCGTGCTGAACCCCCTGGGCGTGCCCAGCCGCATGAACATCGGCCAGATCCTGGAGACCCACCTGTCCCTGGCGGGCGAGATCCTGGGCTTCAAGGTGTCCACCCCCGTCTTCGACGGCGCCAAGGAAGTGGACATCCAGGACACCCTGATCATGGCCAACGACTACGTCAACACCGAGTGGCCCGAATTCGAAAAGAAATATAAGAAGGTGCTGCTGCCCGAAGTCATGGAATACCTGGGCTCCCACCTGGAGCACCGCGCTTTATGGAAGGGCGTGCCCATTACTCCGGACGGCAAGATCCAGCTGCGCGACGGCCGCACCGGCGAACCGTTCGACAGCAAAGTCACGGTCGGTCACATGCACTACCTGAAGCTGCACCACCTGGTGGACGACAAGATCCACGCCCGCTCCACCGGCCCTTACTCGCTGGTGACGCAGCAGCCGCTGGGCGGCAAGGCCCAGTTCGGCGGCCAGCGCTTCGGCGAAATGGAAGTGTGGGCCCTGGAAGCGTACGGCGCCGCCTACACGCTGCAGGAGATCCTGACCGTGAAGTCGGACGATATCGTGGGCCGCGTCAAGACCTACGAAGCCATCGTCAAGGGCACCAACATCCCGACCCCGAGCGTTCCCGAATCCTTCAAGGTGCTGCTCAAGGAACTGCAGTCCCTGGGCCTGGACGTGACGCTGCTGCTGGATGACGGCACGGAAGTGGAAGTGAAGGAGAACACCGAGTACTCCGACCGCGACTTCAAGGCCGTGATCGAAGGCAACCGCGACTTCCTGAACCGCTCCGACAACTACGGCCAGTACGGCTACCAGACGCAGGCGTTCAACGCGCAGGGCGATCTGGAGGAAGTGGAGCCCGAAAGCTCTTCCGACGAAGAAGACAATTACCTGAATGACGACTATACCGATTTCAGCAGTGACGACGAAGGGAGATAAAAAATATGCCGATGCAGATTCATGAGGATTACTATCAGCCTTTGGTATTTGACGCGATCCGGATCGGACTGGCGTCTCCCGAAAAGATCCTGAAGTGGTCCCACGGCGAAGTCAAGAAGCCGGAGACCATCAACTACCGCACCTTAAAGCCCGAACGCGACGGCCTGTTCTGCGAACGGATCTTCGGCCCCAGCCGCGACTGGGAATGCCACTGCGGAAAATATAAGAAGAAACCCCGTCTGCGCGGCACGGTCTGCGACCGCTGCGGCGTGGAAGTGACCAAGTCCAGCGTCCGCCGCGAGCGCATGGGCCACATCACGCTGGCCTCGCCGGTGTCCCACATCTGGTATTTCAAGGGGATCCCGAGCCGCATCGCCACCATCCTGGAGATCTCGGCCAAGAACCTGGAGCAGGTGCTGTACTTCGCCGCCTACATCGTGCTGGATCCCGGCACGGTCCCCATGCTGGAGAAGAAGAAAGTCATTTCCGACCAGGAATACCGCGAGTACATCGAAAAGTACGGCCGCGGCTCCTTCAAGGCCGGCATGGGCGCGGAAGCCATCGAGACTCTGCTCAAGGAAGTGGACCTGGACAAGGAATACGCGGAGCTGCGTGCGGAATATGACAACGCCTCCTCCCAGAAGCGCACCAAGATCATGAAGCGCCTGGAAGTGGTGGAAGCGTTCCGCAATTCCGGCAACCGCCCGGAATGGATGATCCTGAACGTCCTGCCCGTGATCCCGCCCGATCTGCGGCCCATGGTGCAGCTGGACGGCGGCCGTTTCGCGACGTCCGACTTAAATGACCTGTACCGCCGCATCATCAACCGCAACAACCGTCTGGGCAAGATGGACGGCGCTCCCGAGATCATCGTGCGCAACGAAAAGCGCATGCTGCAGGAAGCCGTCGACTCCCTGATCGACAACGGCCGCCGCGGCCGCGCCGTGACCGGAGCCGGCAACCGTTCCCTGAAATCCCTTTCCAGCATGCTGAAGGGCAAGCAGGGCCGCTTCCGCCAGAACCTGCTGGGCAAGCGCGTGGACTATTCCGGCCGTTCCGTCATCGTGGTCGGCCCGGACCTGAAGATCTATCAGTGCGGCCTGCCCAAGGAAATGGCCATCGAACTGTTCAAGCCCTTCGTCATGAAGGAACTGATCAGCCTCGGCAAGGCCACCAACGTCAAGAACGCCAAGAAGATGGTGGACCGCGCCCAGTCCGAAGTGTTTGACGTCCTGGAGGACATCATCAAGGAACACCCCGTGATGCTGAACCGTGCGCCTACCCTGCACCGTCTGGGCATCCAGGCCTTCGAGCCGATCCTGGTGGAAGGCAAGGCTATCCGCCTGCACCCGCTGGTGTGTACCGCGTTCAACGCGGACTTTGACGGCGACCAGATGGCGGTCCATCTGCCCCTGAGCGTGGAAGCCCAGGCCGAGTGCCGCTTCCTGCTGCTGTCCCCGAACAACCTGCTGAAGCCTTCGGACGGCGGCCCCGTGGCCGTGCCGTCCCAGGACATGGTGCTGGGCATCTACTACCTGACCCAGGAGCGCCCCGAGGCGCTGGGCACCGGCCGCAGCTTCCGCAGCCTGAACGAGGCCGTGCTGGCGTACGACAACCACCAGATCGACCTGCACGCCCGCGTGAAGATCCGCTGCAAGGGCGTGAACGCCCAGGGCGAACCCATCCAGCAGATGGTGGAATCCACGCTGGGCCGCTTCCTGTTCAACGAGATCATCGACCAGGATCTGGGCTTCGTGGACCGCACGGTCCCGGGCAACGAGCTCAAGCTGGAGATCGACTTCCACGTGATCAAGAAGGATCTGAAGAAGATCCTGGAGAAGGTCATCGAAGTCCACGGCACCACCAAGACCGCCGAAGTCCTGGACAACATCAAGGCCATCGGCAACAAATATTCCACCCGCGCGGCCATGACGGTCTCCATCTCCGACATGACGGTGCCTTCCACCAAGAAGGAGATCCTGGAGGCGACGCAGCGCGAAGTGGACGACATCAACCTGCGCTTCCGTTACGGCGAATACACCGACGAAGAGCGCTACAAGATGGTCGTCAAGACCTGGGACGAAGCGGACAAGCGCCTGACCCGGGAACTGATGAACGGCCTGGACCGCTACAACAACATCTTCATGATGGCGGATTCCGGCGCCCGCGGTTCCGAAAAGCAGATCAAGCAGCTGGCCGGCATGCGCGGCATGATGCAGGATACGTCGGGCCGCACCATCGAGCTGCCCATCAAGTCCAACCTCCGCGAGGGCCTGGACGTTCTGGAATACTTCATCTCCGCGCACGGCGCCCGCAAGGGTCTGTCCGACACCGCGCTGCGTACCGCGGACTCCGGCTACCTGACCCGCCGTCTGGTAGACGTGTCGCATGACATCATCATCCGCGAGGAAGACTGCGCGAAGGACGGCAACATCCCGTACATGGAGATCTCCGCCTTCGTCAACAACACCGCGGAAGACGTGGTGGAAAGCCTGCAGGAGCGCATCACCGGCCGGACCGCGGCGGAAGACATCACGGATCCGGAGACCGGCATGGTCATCGTGAAGAAGAACGAGCTGATCTACCCGCTGAAGGCGAAAGCCGTCGTGGGCACCGGCGTGACCAAGGTCAAGATCCGCAACGTGCTGGCCTGCCGCTGCAAGGGCGGCATCTGCTCCAAGTGCTACGGCGCCAACATGGCGTCCGGCGAGCCGGTGCAGATCGGCGAAGCCGTCGGCATCATCGCGGCCCAGTCCATCGGCGAGCCCGGCACACAGCTGACCATGCGTACGTTCCATACGGGCGGCGTGGCCGGCGTGGAAGACATCACCGGCGGTCTGCCCCGTGTGGAAGAAATTTTCGAAGCCCGCAAGCCGAAGGGTGTGGCCATCATCACGGATCTGTCCGGCACGGTCTACGTGAAGGAAGACGCGGAGCGCCGCGAAGTCATCGTCACGGACGAGGAGACCGGCGTGTCCAAGTCCTACCTGATCCCGTACAACATGCGGATCAAGAGCACGGTCGTCACGGACAGCCATCTGGAAGCCGGCGACGCCATCACCGACGGCAGCGTGAACCCGCACGACCTGCTCCGCATCAAGGGCGACCGCGCCGTGCAGGACTACATGCTGCGCGAAGTGCAGAAGGTCTACCGCATGGTCGGTGAAGACATCAACGACAAGCATCTGGAAGTCATCGTGCGCCAGATGATGAAGAAAGTCCGCGTGGAAGATCCGGGCGACAGCGACGTGCTGAGCGGCACCACCATGGATTACCTGGACTACCTGGACATCAACGACGAGCTGATCGCGGAAGGCAAGACCCCGATGGAAGGCAAGCGCGTGATGCTCGGTATCACCAAGGCCTCCCTGGCCCGCGATTCGTTCCTGTCCGCGGCCTCCTTCCAGGAGACCACCAAGGTCCTGACCGAAGCCGCCATCAGCGGCCAGCTCGACCGGCTGCGCGGTCTGAAGGAGAACGTGCTGATCGGCAAGCTGATCCCGGCCGGCACCGGCATGAAGCGGTATCAGGAAGTCTGCCTGACCTCGGATTACGAGGAACCGGAAGGCAGCCCCATCACGGCGGCGGAAGCGTTCCGGAACGGGTTAGGCTGAGCATAGGGAACAAAACCGGGGCGGACGCTTTCGTCCGCCCCTCTTTTCATAAGGAGCCGCATGTCCGTCATCCGCACCGAAAACCTGACCTACGATTTCACCGTCCCCGATCCCGACGGCGAGACCGAACGGAAGAACCGGGCCCTGCAGGGCCTGGATCTTAGCGTGGAACCGGGCGAATTCATCGCGATCCTGGGGCGCAACGGCTCCGGGAAATCCACACTGGCGCGCCATATCAACGCGCTGCTGACGCCTACGGAAGGCACGGTGTGGATCGAGGGGATGGATACGGCGCAGGAGGACAAGCTGTGGGATATCCGCACCGCGGCCGGGATGGTGTTCCAGAATCCGGACAACCAGATCGTCATGACCGTGGTGGAAGAGGACGTGGGCTTTGGGCCGGAGAATATCGGCGTGCCCACGGAAGAGATCTGGCAGCGCGTAGGGGACGCGCTGGAGAAGGTCGGGATGACCGCGTACGCGAAGACCGCGCCGCACCGCCTGTCCGGCGGCCAGAAGCAGCGGGTCGCCATCGCGGGCGTGCTGGCCATGAAGCCGCGCTGCATCGTGTTCGACGAATCCACCGCCATGCTGGATCCGCGCGGACGGGAGGAAGTCCTGTCCACGGTGAAGGAACTGAACCGGCAGGAGCACATCACGGTCCTGCTGATCACGCATCACATGGAGGAGGCCGCGCTGGCGGACCGCCTGCTGGTGATGGACCGCGGACAGCTCGTGATGGACGGGACGCCGCGGGAGATCTTTGCGCAGCGCGAAGCCCTGCGGCAGCGGGGCCTGTCTGTTCCGCCCGCCGCGGCGCTTGCGGAAGAACTCCGGAAGGCGGGGATCCCTCTCGCAGACGGGATCTTTGAAGAAGAGGAACTGGCGGAAGAACTGGCCGGCCTGTACCGGCGGAACGGAGGGCTGTCCGCATGATCCTTCGTCTGGAAAACGTCAGCTATACATATGAAGCGGGTACACCGATGGAGACCGAGGCCCTGAAGCCGATGGATCTGACCGTCCGCAGCGGTGAGATCCTGGCCCTGATCGGCTCCACCGGATCGGGGAAATCCACTCTGATTCAGATGATGAACGGCCTTAACAGACCGGCAACCGGGAAAGTTTTCCTGGACGACCAGGACGTTTTCGCCGAAAAATACGACCGCCGGAAACTTCGCAGCCGCGTCGGGCTGGTCTTCCAGTACCCGGAATACCAGCTGTTCGAAACGGATATCCTCAAAGATATTTCCTTCGGCCCGAAAAACCAGGGTCTGGACGAGGAGACCTGTCTGGCCCGCGCCCGCGCTGCCATGGCCGCGGTCGGCCTGGGGCCGGAATACGAGACCCGCTCGCCGTTCGACTTGTCCGGCGGGGAGAAGCGCCGCGCCGCCATCGCCGGCGTCCTGGCCATGGAGCCGGAGATCCTGGTGGTGGACGAGCCCGTCGCCGGCCTGGACCCCGAAGGCCGCACGGAACTCCTGGACGAATTCCGCCGCCTGAAAGAAGAGAAGGGCATGGGGATCGTGATCGTCTCCCACAGCATGGACGACGTCGCCTCGCTCGCGGACCGCATCATCGTCCTGAGCCGGGGGAAGATCGTGATGGAAGGCACGCCGCGTGAAGTTTTCACCCGCGGCGCGGAACTGGAATCCCTGGGCCTGGCCCTGCCCGCCGTCACCCGCATCCTGCTCCGTCTCAAAGAAAAAGGCGTCCCGGTCAACACGGACGCCCTTACGGTTGAGGAAGCGAAAGCAGAGATCCTGCGCGTGCTCTCACCCGCCCACGATCAGTAAAAACAGCCGGAACAGCCAGTTCGCGGCAATGCCCGCCGCCAGCCCGCCGATCGTGTGACTGACGATGGCCTTGCCCGTCAGGTCCGGCCTTTTTAATGCCTGCATCATCGACGCGTGCGTGCTCAGATAGCCGCTCCAGCACATGCACATGGCCGTGAAGACCGCGATGTCGTGTGCGTTGACGATCCCGTCCGCCGCCAGATCCCGGACGATGCCGGTCGCGGCGCCCGCGGACCCCAGCGCGGTGATCGGCACTGCGATCGCCTCGGTAGACGCAAAGCCGAACAGCGGCTGCAGGATGAAATTCAGTTTCTCCGCGATCTTCGGCAGCAGCGCGACGCCCTCATAGGCCGCGCCCGTATACCCGCCGCCGGCCGCCGGCCCCTTCGTCAGCAGCATCACCAGCGTGCAGACGACCAGCACGCCCGGAATGATGGACAGGCCGATCTCGACCCCGCCCTTGCCGCCGTTCAGCGCCGCGTTCAGGACCCGCATCCCGATGCTGGGTCTTTTCTTTTTGCGCCGGCTGATGTGCCGCGTGAGCGGGAAATACTCCGCCATCGTCACGTGCACGTCTTCCGCGTACTCGTCCTCGCCGAATTCCTTGCGCGTCTGCCGGATCATCAGCCGCGTGCTCACGATGCTCCCGATGACCGCCCCCAGGTTCCCGATCAGCACCGCGCCCAGCAGGTGCCCGCCCTGGATGGTCAGGCCCAGCATGAACGTGGACACGATGATGCCCATACCGAACGCGGTCCCCAGGTTGGTCAGCGCGTAAAACTGATATTTCTTGAAATATTTCCGGAAGCCCCGCTCCTCCGCCAGCGACAGGATGGCCGGGTTATCCGACAGATAGGTGGAGATCACGCCCAGCGCGGCCGCCCCGGGCAGACCGTACAGCGGCTTCATCAGCGGGTTCAGCAGCTTGTTCAGCAGATCCACCACGCCGAACTCCGTGAGAAGCGAATCCAGTGCCCCCATGATCACGGCGATGGCCATGATATAAAAGCACGTGTCGATCAGCAGTGCGAACGCCGTGTTCATCGTCGTGCTCAGGAAATTCGGCAGGCCCATCACCAGGGAGAACCCGGTCACGGCCGCGATCAGAAGCACCAGAAAAATGAAGGGCGTGAGCCAGTGATTCTTCTTCGCCGGCACAGTTTCCTGCGGATGTTCTTCCATTTTGTTATCCTCTCACAGACCGCCCGCCGGTCATCTGCGGGCTTTTTTCTTCAGCAGCGGTTTGTCTTTGACTTCTTCCAGCTTCTGCTGGCGGCGGCTGAGCAGCTCCGGAGATTTCGGCTGGATGTCTCCGGCCTTCGTCAGCGCCCATTTGGTCAGCAGCGGGCCGGCGATCTCATAGACCAGGACCGCGAACAGGACGATGCTGCGGATCAGCGGGCCGTCGCCCGGCAGCGAGGCGGCCGTGACGCACATCCCCAGGGCCACGCCGGCCTGCGGAAAAAGCGTGACGCCCAGATATTTCACCACGTTTTTGCTGCAGCCCATGGCCCGGGCGGCCAGAGACGCCCCGATATATTTTCCCATGCAACGTACGATGATATAAACGATCCCTACCAGAATGATAATGCCCTGCGAGAAGACTGTCAAGTTCAAATCCGCTCCGCTCAAGACAAAAAAGAGCACCAGCAGCGGCGCGGACCAGCGGTTGGCCCGCCCCATCAGATCCTCCGCCAGCGGCGAGATATTCACGAACAGCGTGCCCAGCATCATGCAGACCAGCAGCGAGGAAAAACCGATCGTGACCGGGCCTGCCGGGATCTTGAGCATGGAAAGCGCCACCGTCAGGAAAATGAATGCAATGGTCATCGCCAGACGGTTGGTATTGGAATGGAACATCGTCTCCAGCTGCTTGAGCACGAAGCCCGCCGCCGCGCCCAGCAGCAGTGAGAAAATGATCTCCAGCAGCGGGTTGACCAGGATGGAGAACAGGTCCGGGCTCCCGGAACTGACGGCCCGCGCGATCCCGAACGACACCGCGAACAGCACCAGGCCCACCGCGTCGTCCAGCGCAACGATCGGCAGCAGCAGCGACGTCAGTTCGCCCTTTGCCTTGTACTGCCGCACCACCATCAGCGTAGCCGCCGGCGCCGTGGCCGATGCGATCGCCCCCAGCGTGATGGCCGCCGGCAGGGACAGCGCTTCGGGAAACAGCAGATGGATCCCGATCAGCGCCAGGTCCACCAGCACCGTCGCCATGACCGCCTGCACCACGCCGATCACCGCCGCCTGCCGCCCGGTCTTCCGGAGTGCAGCCAGATTGAACTCCGACCCGATCGAAAAAGCGATGAACCCCAGCGCCATGTCCGAGAAATACCCCAGCTTATCCACACTCTCCGTGCTCACGAACCCCAGTCCGTCCACACCGAGCCGCCCCAGCACGAACGGCCCGATCAGCACCCCTGCGATCAGATACGCCGTCACGTCCGGCAGTTTGAGTTTCCCCAGCACCCTCGTCATCATCAGCCCCGCGAAAATCGCCACCGCGATCGACAGCAGCACATGCATATCCTGAACCTTCTTTCTCCAAAACAATAGGGGCGCATCTCCACCCCGCAACGACCCAATCTATCACTTTCTCCTATAATAAGCAACCCCAAACGCAAAAAAACTGACAGGGGGACGGTTCTTTTGTCAGATTCAGGACGGATCCGCGTGTTCGTCTCTTCGCAGGAAAACGGCGCCGCCGCCATTTTTTCCAATAAAAAAACCGCCCGAAGGAGACACTTCGTAAGGAAGGTACCTTCTTTTGCTTCAAAAGCAAGATGATTGACTGCGCCGGCCGGCAATAGTATAATGATCAAAACAAACCGCTGTTCAGTGAGGTAAAATCATGAACATTCGTTTAGAGGGTATCCATATTCGAAACGCATTTTTTGCGGACTGTCAACAGCTTGCTGATTGGTGGAACGATGGATCTGTTATGGCTCACGCTGGATTTCCGAATGGGATCGGTACGACTCCGGACGAAGTCAGCAGGCAAATTGCAGATGAGTGTGATGAAAAGGGGCGTACACTGATTATTGAATGTTGCGGGCGGCCTATCGGAGAGATGAGTTATCGCAATATAGGTGGCCACACGGCGGAGATTGGCATCAAAATATGCGAGTCCGATTATCAGGAGAAGGGCCTCGGGCGAATCATTCTGAGTTTGTTTATCAAAGAACTATTTTCCACGGGATTTACGAAGATTGTTTTGGATACAAACCTGAAGAATCTCAGAGCACAGCACATTTACGAATTATTGGGCTTTCAAAAGATAAGGGTCAATCACGATGCCTGGACGGATCAGATAGGCGAGTTGCAATCCTCTGTTGATTATGAACTGATACCGGAACACTTCCGGGATCACTCTATCAATCACAAGATTTAGATAATAACTTCCATCTTGCCGAATGGGTTTCTATTGTCCACCGTTATAACGAGCATCGGATTTTGCACCCCAAAATCCCAAGAAGAGAGACAAAACGGTCGTGACCGTCACGGTCACGACCGTTTCATATCCTTTTTAGCCGACAAATGACTGCCTCAAAGCAACTTCCTTGCGAAGTATGCACCGACAGGCGGTTTTTCCTGCTGTGTTCAGGCTGTCATTTTATCCCTTTCCGGATCATCTCAAACGATTCTTCCCCGACCTCCGCGTACAGCCGCAGCAGGCTGCGCAGCTTTTCCGCGGTCTCGGGATGCATGAGCCCTTCAGTCCTGCAGCGTTCAAAATACGCAAGCGGCTGGCTTTTGTCAAAGCGGTCCTTGTAATAGGTCTCGCACGCCGCCACGCGGTCGCAGAACATTTCGATGACGTACCTGTTCGGCATGGGGACGGGCGTGAAGCGGGGCTCCGGCTCGCCGGTCTTGTAGTCCGTCCAGTATTCGTAGTGATGGCGGTTGCGGCCTTTGTGGTGCATCCAGGCGTAAGAGGCGCCGCGGTCCCGGCGCTCCGCGTCGTTGGGGGAGCGGTCCCCCTGGTAGTAGCGGGCGCCGGTGAAAAATTCCGTGGGCGAGAATTTGGACAGGTCGTGGACCAGCCCCTGCCAGAAAAGACCGCACTGCCGGCAATGCTTGAACACCAGGTTCCGGTGGTGCACGATAGTGCGCAGGTGGCGGCGGACTTTTTTGATATTCAGTTCTCCGTTGGTCTTTTCCGACATAGCATTAATTCCCGAAAAAGCTTATTTCGTCCCGAAGATGCGGTCGCCGGCGTCGCCCAGGCCCGGGCAGATGTAGGCGTGCTCGTTCAGTTCGCGGTCCAGGTTGCCGACGTAGATCTGCACGTCGGGGTGCTCCTCATGCAGCTTCTGCAGGCCTTCCGGCGCGGCGATGATGCACATGAACTTGATGGTACGGCCGCCGTGCTTCTTGATCTGCATGATGGCGTCCACGGCGGAGCCGCCGGTGGCCAGCATGGGATCCAGCACGACGATGGTGCGCTCCTCGATGGGGCTCGGCAGCTTGCAGTAATATTCCACGGGCTCATGCGTTTCCGGATCCCGGTACAGGCCGATGTGGCCGACCTTCGCCGTGGGCGTCAGGTTCAGGATGCCCTGCACCATGCCCAGGCCGGCGCGCAGGATGGGGACGATAGCCAGCTTGCGGCCGGCGATCATCGGGGACATGCAGGTCTCGAGCGGCGTGGTGACTTCCACGTCCTTGAGCGGCAGGTCGCGCAGCGCTTCGTAGCCCATCAGGGTAGCGATCTCTTCGATCAGTTTGCGAAATTCATTGGTGCCGGTATTGACGTCCCGCAGCATGGTGATCTTGTGCTTGATGAGCGGGTGGGTCAGAATGGTGACGTTTTCCATTTCCGTAAAGTCCATAAAGATACCTCGCAGATGAGAGATTTATACGCCCTTATTCTATCAGAGGGCGGGGCATTATGCAAGGGACGGAAATATAAAAAAGATGCAAAAAACAGTTGAAAGTTGCGCAGTTATCAGGTAAAATATCCCGGGACCAATATGGCCCGGCATTTATATTGGAAAATGATACACCATCGATGAAGGAGGTTTTTATGGTATCAGCAGGTGATTTTAAGAACGGCATTACGATCGAATGGGAAGGCGGCGTCTGGCAGATCATTGAATTCCAGCACGTCAAACCCGGCAAAGGCGCCGCATTCGTGCGGACCAAGCTGAAAAACATCGTCAGCGGCGGTGTGGTGGAAACTTCCTTCCGTCCCACGGAACGTTTCGAAAATGCCATCATTGACAGAAAAGACATGCAGTATCTGTACGCGGACGGCGACATGTACACCTTTATGGACATGGAGACCTACGACCAGATCAGCCTGAACAAGGACAAGATCGGCGATGCGCTGAAGTTCGTGAAGGAAAACGACATGGTGAAGATCTGCTCCCACAAGGGCAACGTCTTCTCCGTGGAACCGCCTCTGTTCGTGGAACTGGATATCACGGAGACCGAGCCCGGCTTCAAGGGCAATACGGCCACCGGCGCCACCAAGCCCGCCATCGTGGAGACCGGCGCCCAGGTAGCGGTTCCGCTGTTCGTGAACATCGGCGACAAGATCAAGATCGATACCCGCACGGGCGAGTACCTTTCCCGGGCATAAGACGGCGGCAAGGGCTCTGCGGAAGCGGGGCCCTTCTTTATCGGCAGGCGAAAGAGGAGACGATGGATAAGAATCAACAGTTTCTGCAGGGCCTGAACGCCATCCGCAACAAGGCCGCCATCAAGCGCGGCACGGTGAGCGTGGCCGATATCCTGGCCGCTTTTCCCGGCACGGAATTAAACGACGCGCAGGTCGCCCTGATCTACGACTACCTGGAGCGGGAAAACATCACGCTGGAGGACTACGAGCCCCACGACGTGAACACGGTGGGCCTGGACGACCTCGCGGAAGAAGCCTGGGGCGGCGCGGACTCGGAGCGCGAGCAGCGCATCTTCGAAATGTATCAGGACGACCTGGCCTCGGTCCCGCCCATCAGCACGGCGGAGGAAGAGGAACTGCGCCGCGTCCTGCTGGAGGGCGATGCGGAGGAAAGCCGCCGCGCGGCGGAGCGCCTCACCGAAGGCAACCTCCGCTGGGTGGTGCAGATCGCCCGGGGCTATGCCGGCCGCGGCGTGCCTTTGCCGGACCTGATCCAGGAGGGCAACCTGGCTCTCTGGGAATGCATCCAGGGCTACGGCGGGGACGGCGACCTGACGGCGCTCGTGGAAAAGGCCATCCACAAATCCATGAAGGACCTGATCCGGGAAGCCGGCAGCTTCGAAAAGATGGAAGACCAGATGGCGGCCATGGCCAACCGCATCATGGAGACCGTAAAAGCCTGGGAAGAAGAGAACGGCCGCTCGGCCACCGCCGCGGAGATCTCCGCCCGCACCGGCATCCCGGAATCGAAGGTGGAGGAAGTCCTGCGGGAATCCGCCAAAGCCATCCGGAACGAGGAGCACTGAGACGCCGGAAACGGCGCCCCGCGCGCCTGCCGGAAAATGCTTAATTATTTTAGGAAAAGACCGTATCTTTCCGTGAAAATCAAAGACACGCCGGTTTTAGAAACTGGCCGTTTGTGATAAAATATATCGTTGTTTCAAAACACATATTATTTGAGGAGGAACCAATATATGAAGAAGTGGGTTTACCTGTTCAGTGAAGGCAATGCCTCCATGCGCAACCTGCTGGGCGGCAAAGGCGCCAACCTGGCGGAGATGACCAATATCGGCCTGCCCGTACCGCAGGGCTTCACCATCACCACCGAAGCCTGCACCCAGTATTATGAGGACGGCAAGAAGATCAACGACGAGATCCGCGCCCAGATCCTTGAGTACGTGGAAAAGCTGGAAAACATCACCGGCAAGAAGTTCGGCGATCTGGAGAACCCGCTGCTGGTCTCCGTCCGTTCCGGCGCCCGCGCCTCCATGCCCGGCATGATGGACA
>JAFRNR010000028.1 GCA_017430085.1 Lachnospiraceae bacterium
ACCGCATGTCTTGTGTTATAGTAGCCACGATGGAAGTCCTCCTTAGGTTTTTTGTTGTGGTGACTTAATCCTAACACAAGTTGGCACTTCCATCTTTTTTATTGTGGAAGTCGGTGTAACATATGTATTGTAATCCTACACGGCTTTTTCGCAATACTTTGTCTTTTTCTTGACAATCCCGCCGGGGTTTCTTATAATATAACGGATAATGCTGGAGGACCCCATGGCTGCAGATCACATTTCCCAGGCGGTAATAAAAAGATTGCCCCGATACATGCGGTTTCTGACCGAACTGAAGGAAGAAGGCGTGGAACGCATTTCTTCCCGGGAGCTGTCGGACCGCATGCAGGTGACCGCGTCCCAGATCCGGCAGGATCTGAACCATTTCGGCGGCTTCGGCCAGCAGGGCTACGGCTACAACGTCTCCAAACTGATCGAGGAGATCGGCCGTATCCTGGGCTTGGACCGCCCGCACAACCTGATCGTCGTCGGCGCCGGCAACCTCGGCCGCGCCCTGGCCGGCTACGGCAATTTCACCAGCCGCGGGCTCTACATCCGCGCGCTTTTTGATATCGCGCCGGAAAAAGCGGAGACCGAGATCCGCGGCCTCAAAGTCTATGCCATGGACCGCCTGCCCGCCTATCTGAAGGAAAACCCGGTGGACGTCGCGGTCCTCACCATTCCGAAGGAAAACGCGCAGGCCGTGGCGGGCCAGCTGTACGGCCTCGGCGTCCGCGCCTTCTGGAATTTCGCCCACGTGGACCTCGCCCTCCCGGAGGACGCCCGCGTGGAAAACGTGTACCTGTCGGAAAGCCTGATGCAGCTGACTTACTATATGAATCACTAAAAGGAGTATCGGGACCTATGGAACGATTCTACCTGAACTTATACCCGGACCGCATTGCCGCGAACATCCGCGCGATCAAGGAGCATCTGCCGGAAGGGACCAGGACTTGTCTGGTCGCGAAGGCGGATGCCTACGGCCTCGGCGCGCGGGAACTGGCGCCGCTGCTGGAGCCGAAGGTGGATTTCTTCGCCGCGGCCACCGCGTACGAGGGCATATCCCTGCGGAACAGCGGCGTGCAGAAGCCCATCCTGATCCTCGGCTTTACGGCCCGCGACGACTGGCCGGCCCTGATGCGCCAGAAGATCCGCATGACCGTCTACCGCAAGGAGGACGCGGAGGACCTCTCCCGCATCGCTCTGGAGCACGGCACGAAGGCGCTGGTCCACTTCAAGGTGGACACGGGCATGAACCGTCTGGGCTTTGAGGCGGACGACGCCGGCATCGAGCTGATGGCTTCGCTGGCGAAGCTGCCCGGCCTGGAACTCGAAGGCCTGTTCAGCCATTTCGCCCGCGCGGACGAGGAGGACGACACGCCCACCCGCGAGCAGTACGCGCGCTATCAGAAGGTGAAGGCGGGCCTGGCGGCGCAGGGCGTCGTCCCGTCCATTTACCACATCGCCAACAGCGCCGCGGCCATCGCGTTCCCGGAGATGGCGGAAAACATGGTTCGCCTGGGCCTCGCGGCCTACGGCCACTACCCGGCCGATGAAATGCCCCACCGCGTGAAGCTCCTGCCCGTGGCGGAACTTAAGAGCCACGTGATCATGGTTAAGGACCTCTATCCGGGCGAAGCGGTCAGCTATGGCGGCCATTTCGTGGCGGAGAAAAAGATGCGGCTCGCAACCATCCCCGTGGGCTACGCGGACGGCTACACCCGCCGGCTCAGCGGCAAGGGACGCGTTCTGATCCACGGCCAGGAAGCCCCCATCTGCGGCAACATCTGCATGGACCAGATGATGGTGGACGTGACCGACATCCCCGGCGTCCGGCTGAGCGACGACGTGACGCTCATGGGCCGCGACGGCGACCTCGAGATCACGCTGGAGGAACTGGCGGAAAAGAGCGGCATCCTGCATTACGAGATCCAGTGCGGCCTGTCCCGCTGGCGCAACTTAAGACATATCATACGCGAAGAGATATAAAGGAGACCAAACATGTCCGGACATTCCAAGTTTTCAAACATCAAGCACAAGAAGGAAAAGAACGACGCAGCGAAGGGCAAGATCTTCACCCGCTTCGGCCGCGAGATCGCGGTGGCCGTCAAGGAGGGCGGCCCGGATCCGAACAATAACAGCAAACTGAAAGACATCATCGCCAAAGCCAAGGCCAACAACATGCCCAACGACACGATCGACCGCAGCATCAAGAAAGCCGCGGGCGACAACGGCGGCGCGGATTACGTGCGCGCCACGTACGAGGGCTACGGCCCGAAGGGTACGGCCATCATCGTCGAAACGCTGACGGACAACAAGAACCGCACCGCGTCCAATGTCCGCAACGCCTTCACCAAGGGCCAGGGCAGCGTCGGCGCGCAGGGCTGCGTGTCCTACATGTTCGACGAAAAAGGCCAGATCATCATCGACAAGGAAGAAACGGACATGGATCCGGACGAACTGATGATGCTGGCCGTGGAAGCCGGCGCGGAAGACTTCTCCGACGAAGAGGACAGCTACGAGATCCTCACAGCGCCGGAAGATTTCTCCGCCGTGCTGGAAGCCATCCAGGCGGCCGGCCTGCCGCTCGTCTCCGCGGACGTCACCATGATCCCGCAGACCTGGGTGGAACTGACGGATGAGCAGGATCTGAAGAACATCAACCGGATCCTGGACTTCCTGAACGAAGACGATGACGTGCAGAACGTCTACCATAACTGGGACGAGTAAGACCCGCCCCGCGATCCTGAGGGAAAGGAGGACCCCGGATGGTCTGCAAACATTGCGGATGTGAAAATCTGGAAGGGACTACGATCTGCGTATTCTGCGGCGAACCGATGGAAAAGCCGGACCAGAGCATCAGCCAGATCATGAGCGCCTTTGCCGGCGAAGCCGTGCCGGACGCCATCGCGCTGGCGGAAGCCGGGAGCGGAGAGTTTGAGGAGGGGACCGTTCAGATCGTTTCCTCGCTGCCCCGCCTGCGCCGGACCGAGCTGGGTCAGGACACGCCGTTTACGGCGGGCGAAAACCAGGCGGCGCTGGAAGAAGCGCGCGCGCTGATGCACGGAGCGCCCGGTACGTCTTCCGCGGAAGACAGCGACCTGTCCGAACAGGCGGCCCGCATCGTGGAACAGGCGGTGGAACGCATCGTCAACGGCCGGCCGGATGAGAAAGACGAACCGGACGGCGACGGGAGCGATCCTTTTGCAATGGCGGAAGCGGAAGCTTCAGAACCGGAAGCCGCAGCGGAAGAAAAGCCGGAAGAACCGGTGCGCCGCCGGCCCCCGGTGGTCGTACCGCCCAGCCCGCTGAACTTCTCGATGGAAGAGGAGCCGGAGGAAGAAGACGAAAAAGACGCCGGATTCGGCGATACGCTGTTCGTGAAGACCGCGGTTCTTTCCGCGGCAGGAGCGGCCGCTGCGTTCGCGCAGGGGAAAGCCGCCCGGGCGGAAGCGGCAGCTGCGGAGGAGATCGCAGCGGCCGGGGAAGTGCGCGCGGTTGAGAAAATGCCTGCGGCGGAGGAAATTCCTGAAGTCGAAGAAGCGCCTGCGACGGAAGATATTCCTGAAGTCGAAAAAGCGGCTGCGGCGGAAGAAGTCCCTGAAGTCGAAGAAGTGCCTGCGGCGGAAGAAGTCCCTGAAGTCGAAGAAGCGCCTGCGGCGGAAGAAATCCCTGAAGTAGAAGAAGCGCTTGCGGCGGAAGAAATCCCTGAAATTGAAAAAGTTCCTGAGGCAGAGGAGATCCCTGAAGTCGAAGAAGTACCTGCGGTAGAGGAGATCCCTGCTGTTGACGAAGTGCTTGCGGCCGAGGAGATTGCTGAAGTCGAAAAAATATCTGCGGTAGAAGAAATCCCTGCTGTTGAAGAAATCCTTCCAGTGGAAGCGGTGCCCGCAGCGGCATCAATCCTCACAGAAGAAGATCCGGTCATAGGGGAAACGCCTGTGGCAGAGGAGATTCCTGCCGTCGAAGCGATTCCGTTAGAGGAAGCCGCTGCCGTGGAAGCAATTCCTGTAGCGGAAGAAATCGCTGCCGTCGAAGCGATCCCCGTGGCGGAGAAAGTTCCTGCCGTCGAAGCGATCCCGTTAGAAGAAGTTCCTGCTGTCGAAGCGATTCCCGTTGCCGAGGAAGTCCCCGTGGCAGAAGAAGTCCCTGCGGTCGAGGCGATCCCGCCGGAGGCGGCCCCTGCTATGGCTGCCGCCGGGGGCGGCGCGGAGCGCTCCGGAAACGGCAATGACGGCGGGGACGGAAACGAACCGCCCGAAGAGGAAGAAGGCGGTAAAAAGCGGATTTTCCTGTACGTCCTGCTGGCCCTGCTGGCTATCGGCATCGTGACGGCCGCCGGCGTCCTCCTGAGCGGCCGCGGCAAACAGAACGGCACGTCGGCTCCCACGGAGACCGCATCAGCCGCTGTGACCACCGAGGCTACTGCAGCGCCTACGGAACCGGCTACCACGGAAAAACCGACCACGGCACCCGCGACGACGCCGGATCCGACAACCGCAGAACCGGTGACTACGGAAGTTCCGACGACTACAGCGGAACCTACAACAAAAGCCACTACAGAGGCCCCCACTGCTACCGCGGAGCCTACCACGGAAGTTCCGACCACCACGGCGGAACCCACCACCGAAGCGCCCACCACGACGGCAGAGCCCACGACTGAGGCTCCTACCACCACGGCGGAGCCCACCACGGAAGCCCCTACCACAACGGCGGAACCCACCACCGAAGCCCCCACCACCCAGGCGAAGGAACTCAACCCCTTCTACTATCTGGCGCAGGCGCAGATCGGCGACGTGATCCGCTTCGGCTCCTATGATCAGGACGGCGCCGCGGGCAAGGAACCCATCGAGTGGATCGTGATCTCCCGGAGCGGCAGCCGCATCCTGGTGATCAGTAAAGTCTGCTTCATGACCGGCGTGTACTCCACCAAGACCCCTGCGGTCTGGAGCACCAGCGAAGCCCGCGCGCTGCTGAACGGCAGTTTCCTGAACAACGCGTTTACCGCCGAGGAGCGCGCCAACATCGTGCCCCGGACGATCTCCACGCCGGCCAACCCCCAGAGCGGGATCTCGGGCGGCCCGGATACGACGGACTCCGTCTTCCTGCTTTCCATCCAGGAAGTGCAGCAGTGCATGAAGGCGTCCCAGATCGCGACGACCGCGACGCCGACGGCGCAGGGCGCATACGTAGTCGGCGGCCAGGCCTTCTGGTGGCTGCGCAGCCCCGGGGAAAGCACCACGACCGCGGCCCACACCCGCAACGGCGGCGTCATCGACTATGCCGGCGAAACCGCCTCCACGCGCGGCGCCCTGCGCCCGGCTATGTGGCTCAACGCGGACCAGGAGGAGTACCTCCCGTAAAAAGCCGGAAAACATAAGAAAAACGGACCGATTCCCGTCGGCCCGTTTTTTGTTGCGGTACGGGCCGGATTCCTGTCGGCCCTTTTTGTATTATCGTAGGGGCCGATGTTTCATCGGCCCGTCATATGCTTTTTACATCATCAACTTTTCATACAACTTGCTGTATTCCTCCGCGGACCTCTTCCACGAGAAATCCTCCCGCATGGCATTCCGCCGCATCTGCTCCCACGTCTTCTTATCCCCAAAGAACGTTTTCATCGCCAGTTCAATGGCCCAGTTCAGCCCGCCCACATCGTAGTCCTCAAACACGAAACCGGTGGCGTTCAGACCTTCCTTGTCCAGCGACCGCACCGTATCCTTCAGGCCGCCGGTGGCGCGCACGAGGGGGAGCGAGCCGTAGCGCAGCGCGATGAGCTGGCTCAGGCCGCAGGGCTCGAAGCGCGACGGCATCAGGAAGGCGTCGGTGCCGGCGTAGATGCGGTGGGAGAGCGGCTCGTCGTAGGTCGTGAGGACCGCCATTTTGTTCGGCCGCGCGCCGGCCATCAGGCGGAAACTGTCCTCGTAATGCCTTTCCCCGGTGCCCAGCACGACCAGCTGGCAGGGGCCGCCGGTGAGTTTTTCCAGGAGCGGCAGCACCAGGTCCATGCCTTTCTGGTCCGTCAGGCGGGAAACGATGCCGAGCAGGAAGACTTCCGGATCCTGGTCCAGACCCAGTTCCTTCTGCAGCGCGGCTTTGGCCGCGGCTTTCCCGCTCTTGACGCGCGAAACGTCGTAGTGGCGCTTGATGGCCGGATCCGTCGCGGGGTCGAACACCGAGTCGTCGATGCCGTTCACGATGCCCCAGAAGCGGTCGCGGCGCTCCGCAAAGAAGCGGTCCAGTCCCTCGCCGTATTCGGGCGTGCAGATCTCCTTCGCGTAAGTCTGGCTCACCGTAGTGACCGCGTCCGCATAATGCAGCGCGCCCTGCATCATGTTGCCGCAGGATCCGCTGCACAGGGGGCCCTGCGCGAACAGCTCAGCGGGCAGGCCGCTGATGTTCCGCAGTTCGTCGCGGCCGCAGATGCCCTGGAATTTCAGGTTGTGGATGGTGAAGACCGTGCGCATGTTCTCAAAGAACGGATCGAGCCGGAACTGCGTGGCCAGGTACGGCGGGATCAGGCCCGTGTGCCAGTCGTGACAGTGGATGATGTCGGGCCGGAAATCGATGTGCGGCAGGACGGCCAGGACGGCGAAGGAGAAGAAGCAGAATTTCTCGATATCGTACATGTAATCCGTGTACGGCGCGGGGCCCGCGAAATATTCCTCATTGTCGATGAAGTAGAAATGCAAGCCGCGGTGCGTCAGTTCGCGGACGCCCAGATAGCGGTATTTGCCGTTGAACCAGACGTCGAAATGCGTGACGTCCTGCATGGCTTCCCGCCACTGGGCGGGGATGCAGGTGTAGGCGGGCAGCATGACCCGCACGTCCCACTCTTCGGGCGGGAAAGCGAAGGGAAGGGAGCCGGCCACGTCGGCCAGGCCGCCGGTCTTGATGAAGGGGACCGCCTCCGCGGCCGCAAAGAGTACTTTTTTCATGGAAATGCCCTCTGTGTGTTTAGTTTTCGCTTCTTTATTCTCTATTTTCTCCTTTTTCGGCCAAAAAGTCAAGCAGCAGCTGCACGTCCGTTTCGCCCGCGGACCAGTCCGTGACAAAGCGGATCACATACCCGCCGTCCGGCTCTTTCGACCAGAAACCGCCGAAGCCGCGGCCGGTCAGCTGATGATACAGATCATCCGGGACGCGGACGAAGATCTGGTTGGTGGGAGAGGAGCCGAGCGGTTCGAACCCGAGCGCCCGCAGCCCGCGGCGCAGCTGTTCCGCTTTTTCCAGCGCGGTGCGGCCGATCTCTTCGTACAGGCCGTCCGTGAACAGCGCCTTGAACTGCACGCCGAGCAGCCGGCCCTTGGCCAGGACCGCGCCGTTCTGCTTCATGACGGAGAAGAAATGGGGGACGCGGCCGGGATCCGGGAAGACCAGCGCTTCGCCGAACAGCGCGCCGCATTTGGTCCCGCCGATGTAGAAAGCATCGCAGAGCGCGGCCAGATCCGGCAGGAACACGTCGTTTTCCGGGCAGGCCAGCGCGTAAGCCAGCCGCGCGCCGTCTACGTAAAGGGAGAGGCCCGCGGCGCGGCAGACGCCGCTGATCTCCGTCAGTTCCGTCAGCGAATACAGCGTGCCGGATTCCGTCGGCTGGGACAGGTAGACCGCCCCGGGCATCACGATATGGTCCCGGGTTTCGTCGTTTTCATAATTTTCCCACAGCGCGCGCAGATCCGCCGCCGCGACTTTCCCTTCGTGCGAAGGCAGCGGGATGACCCGGTGGCCGTGGCGCTCAATGGCGCCGGCCTCATGGCCCCAGATATGCCCGGTCTGCGCTGCGGCGACGCCCTGATAAGGCGCGAGCAAAGCAGTGAGGGCCACCATGTTGGTCTGGGTGCCGCCTGTCAGGAAGCGGACATCGGCCTGCGGACAGCGGCACGCGGCGCGGATCAGGTCCGCGGCTTCGCGGCAGTATTCGTCCAGACCGTAGCCGGCGGTCTTCTGCAGATTGGTCTCCGCCAGCGCCTGCATCACGCGCGGATGCGCGCCGGCGGCGTAATCGGAACCGAAAAACATGTCCGGAACGGGAGAGAGAAAAGAGGTATGAAGGGTCTCTGATGACATCACGATCTGCCTCCTGTTTAATTCATTTTTATTATACTTCAGCGCGCGGCGAAGTGCAAACGGAATCGCCCGGAATGCGCAAAAAACGGCGCCGCGGCCGCCGGAAGCATCTTCTGCTTGATTTTTCTCATTTTTCCATATACAATATTACAGACTGGATTATTATGACCAAAGGAGCGTTAATAATATGGCAAGAACAGCGGAACAGCATTACTTGGATTATCAGCAGTTTCTGGCGGAAGGGCGCGTGCAGAGCGCGGGCCTGAGCCTGATGGCATCCTGCCTCGGCGGCTGGACGCCGGCCCAGTCGGAACTGGGCTATAAATACCTGCACGGCATCCTGTTCCCGCAGGACTATACGCAGGCCATGCGCTGGCTCACCGCCGCCGCAGACAAAGGCGATGCTGCCGCGCAGACCAACCTGGCCACCATGTACATGTACGGGACCGGCGCCCGCACGGACGGCGGGAAAGCGCTGGAACTGCTGGAGCAGGCCCTGGCGCAGGATTATGCCCCTGCGGCGCGCTTCATCGCTCTCTGCCACGAAAAAGGCATCGGCGTGCCGAAATCCGCAGAGGAAGCTTTCCGCTGGTATAAAAAAGGCGCGGAAATGGGAGACATAGGCGCAGCCGTCCTGCTTGGCGATGCCTACAAATACGGAAAAGGCACCGCGAAGGACCTGACCGAAGCCCGCCGCTGGTATGAACTGGCCGCGGCCGGCGAAGGCGAAGAGGCCGAAAGTGCGAAAGAGGCGCTGGCCGCGCTGAAGGAGGCCTGATCTTGGCAGAAAGCCCCTCTGCAAAACTGTCTGTCCGGGTCCTGCGGAAATGGGAACTGATCTGCGGGCTCCTGCTGATCGTCACGGGCTTTATCATGCCGCTGGCCGTCAACCTGAAAAGCATCCCGGTCATGACGTATTACCGGCAGGCCATGCATGAGGACGCGTACGCGCTGATCTATGCCGCTATGTCCCTGGTGATCATGAACATCGTCCGGGCCCTGCCGCATTACATCGGAGTCTACTGGGTGGCAGATTCGCTGCGGTTCGAATACAGAGGGCGGCGGATCGCCCCGCTGAACGGCGCGATCGTCATCCTGCTCCTGGTCCTGACGTATACCCTGATCGACGCGGTGCACGGCATCCATTACGATTTCGGCCTCCCGGCCATCCTGATGACGGGCGTGATCATCCTGTACGACCGGCTGCAGTATAATTACGTTTCCCTGACCAAGCGGACGCTGTTCATCACGTTCAGCCTGATGGCCCTGCAGTTCCTGGATATCATGCCGGCCGCCGGAGCCCTACCGGTGGGCCGCGGCGAGCTCTCACGCGACATCAAACGCGCCGCCGAAGTGCTGGAACTGGAAGCGGACCTGAATTCCGCTTCCCTGGTCGGCCTGCTGGGCCTGCTCCTGATGGCCCTCCTGATCTTCATCCTGCTGCGCGACGAAAACAAGCTGCGCGAAGCTTCGGAGCTGAAAGAAGCCAACGCCCGCATCCAGATGGAAGCCTTCCAGCTGGAGGTCCAGAACCGGACGCTGAAAGAAACGCAGTACCTGGTTCATGACCTGAAATCCCCCCTGTCCGTGGTCCGCACTCTGGAAGGCGTGCTGCGCCTGCAGAACGATCCGGAGCCGGAGAGCGTGCAGGAGGAGACCTACGACCGCATGGAAAAAGCCATGGACCAGATGAGCATGCGGATCTCGCAGCTGCTGACCATGGACCAGAAAGCAGTCTTCACGGTGGAGGACCTGCTGCACGACGTGATGGCGCAGATCTCCATCGAAACCTACGCACCGCACGTCCGCGCGGAAACGGAGATCCCGGAGGCCGCGCTGTACGCCAACCAGGGCCTGCTGTCCCGCGCGCTGGTCAACCTGATCGTGAACGCCGTGCAGGCCGTCCCGGAGGACCGCGAACCGCAGGTGACCGTCTCCGCGCAGCGGAAAGACCGGCACGTCGTGCTGGCGGTCACGGACAACGGAAAGGGCGTGAGCCCGGAATTACGGGAAAAGATCTGGACCCACGGGGTCTCCGGCAAAGGGAGCTCCGGCCTGGGCCTCGCATTTGTGAAAACGGCCGCGGAACGCTTCGGCGGCCATGTAGAAATAGAATCCGAACCCGATCACGGTACTACGATCGCTGTCTGGATCCCTGAGGAGGAAATAACAGATGACGAATGACAAGAAAGTGACGATCCTGTGCATCGACGACAGCGAGGACATTTGTTTCTCCCTGAAAGCCCTGTTCCAGACGCAGGGATGGTTTACGGTGACGGCGCCGGGCGTGCAGGAAGGGATCGCCGCGTTTGAGCAGTTCCATCCCCAGCTGGTGCTCATCGACTATCACATGCCGGTCATCAACGGACTGGAGGGCGTGCGCATGCTGCATGCGATGTCCAACACGCTTCCGATCCTGGTCCTGACCATCGACGAAGACCAGAACGTGGCCAACGCGTTCCTGGAAGCCGGGGCCAGCGATTTTGCCCTCAAACCCATCAAGGCGCCGGACCTGATCAGCCGTGTCAAGCTGCACCTGCGCCTGCTGGAGCAGCAGCAGTCCTATATCGTGGACAAGGGCATCAACCGCGGCACGCTGGATCTGATCGTCGGTTACATGAGGCAGGGAGACGACCTGCTGACCTCGCGCCAGATCTCCGAAGGCACCGGACTGGCGTACCAGACCGTCAGCCGCTACCTGCAGCACATGACGGCGCAGAACCTGGTGAAAACGGAGAGCAATTACGGCAAGGTGGGACGGCCCATCCAGCTGTACCGGCTGAATCCGTGACCGGGCGCGCCGGGGGGGCTGTGCAGGCTGTAAAGAAATATGAGAAAATTGTTTCCTCCGGCGCCGATATTTGGTATCATAACCGTGAATTAGTATAAGAAGAGGCCGGTATGCTCATCAAAAACGGAAAACTGCTCCTGGATAAGGACTTCGAATACCACGACCTGGTCATCCGGGACGGGCGTATCGCGGAGATCCTGCCTTACCGTTCCGGTTATCAGGATGCGGAAGTGTACGACGCCCGCGGCAGCGTGGTGATCCCCGGCCTGATCGATCTGGAAGTGCACGGCGCCGCCGGTTACGACATGTCCGATGCCTGCGACGAAGCGTATGAGAGCATCGGGAATTACCTGATCTCGCACGGTGTGACGTCGTATGTCGGCGCCATCGATTCCTTCCCGGAAGATATCCTGGAAGAAGCCTACGCAGCGGCCGGCCGCTGGATGAGCAGCACGCGCCCCGGCGCCCGCCTGCTGGGCCTGAACATGCGCGGCCCGTTCCTGAACCCGGAAGTCTGCGGGTATCACGACAAAAACGCGCTGCGCCTGCCGGACATCGCGCTGTACCGCAAACTGCAGGAACTCTCGGGCGGGAACATCCGCATCGTCAACGTTTCGCCGGAACTGGAAGGCGCGAAGGAATTTATCCTCCGCGTGTGCGACGAAGTGATCGTGGCGCTTTCCAACTCTGCCGCGGATTTCGACCGGGCCCGCTGGGCCTTCGCCTGGAAAGCCCGCTGGTGCGCGGACATTTACCGCAACATGCCGGTGCTGTCCGTAACCGAGCCGGGCCTCATCGGGGCCGCCATGGACATCGCGCAGTTCATTACGCTGCGCTTCGACAACGACGAATACATCCACCCGTCGCTGCTGCGCATGACATTCAACGAATTCTGGGGCCGCCTGGCGCTCGTGAGCGGCATGACCGCGTACACCGGCCTGCCCGCCGGCTCGTATGAAATAGAAGGGCACACGGTGTCCAAAAAACGGGACCGCGCCAAATTCGAGGACGGGACCGACGCCGGCAGCGTGCTGAGCCTGGACGCCTGCCTGTCCGCCGTGCTGGGCATGGGCTCCGTGCCTTCGCCGCTGGTCTTCCGTGCCGCGACGGAAATGCCCGCCCGCGCGCTCGGGCTCTTCGACGAGATCGGGAGCATCACGCCGGGCAAACGCGCCGACCTCGCGGTGCTCGACCTGCACACCTATAACGTCCAGTCCGTTTTCAAAGACGGCATCATGGTTTTTGACGAAAGGAAAGAATACGTTTGAAACTCGGCATCGGTGAAATATTGATCATTCTTCTGGTTATCCTGTTCATCATCGGACCGGATAAAATTCCTGATTTTACCCGCAAAGTGGCGGAAGGCCTGAAATCTTTCCGCAATGCCACCAGCGGCGTGACCAAGGAGCTCCGCGAAAACGTGATCGAGCCCCTGAACGAGGCCCAGGCCCCGCTGCGGGAAGCGCTCGGACCCATCAATGAAGTGCGGGCGGAGATCAATTCCCTGACCACAGGGATCCGGCAGGATGCCCAGGAGATCGCGGACAGCTTCAACCAGGAGATCCAGGGCGTAACGGACGAACTGAACAAGACCGGCGAAGAGGTCAAGCAGACGGCGGAAAACCTTGCCCAGGAAGCAAAAGCCGCGATGGAAGAAACGCCCGCCGGAGAAAGCGGTGAGGCCGCTCCCGCCGGAGAAAAAGCCGAGCCCGCTCCCACCGGAGAAAAAGCCGAGGCGGATAATCAGCCCGAACCGCAGCCCGCACCCGCTGCCGCAGAACCCGAACCGGTTGATCCGCGCGAGGAAGCGGCCCGCCGCGTAGCGGAAGCCGAAAAAGCATTACAGGAAGCCAGGGAAGCTCTGGCAAAGGCTGAGAAGCCTCAGGAGCCTGCCCAGGAAGATACAGTGAGCGACACGAAGGAGGAAACAACATGACCATTATACCCCTGCTTTTCCAGAAACTCGGCTGGCCGGAGATCCTTTTGATCCTGGCGGTGATCCTGCTGGTCCTGGGACCGACGCAGATCCCGAAGCTGGTGAAGACTTTCAAGAACACCCGTAAAGAGATCAAGGATGTCATGAAAGAAGAAGAAGAGGAAAAGAAGTCCTCGTTAAAGAAGGAAGAGGCCGGTGGCGCGGAATAAGCCGAAAACTGAAAAGAAGAAAGCGAATCCGGACGGGACGATGACCGTCTCGGGCCATCTGAAAGAACTGCGGAACCGTATCGCCGTTATTCTGCTGGTCTTTGCGGCCGCCATGATAACGCTCGTCATCCTGGCGCCCCATCTCATCATGTTTTTCACGGAGATGGGAGGCCGCTACGGCTATCAGTTCGTCGTCATAGCCCCGCAGGAAATGCTGATGCAGCAGTTCCGGCTGGCTGTGATCGGAGGACTGATCGTCGCGTCTCCCGTGATCCTGTACGAGGTATACGGATTTCTCCGCCCCGGACTGGAAAAAGGCGAAAGATCCATACTCCGTCTGGCGCTGTTCCTGGGATTGCTGTTTTTCGGCATCGGAGTCGTATTTGCCTACTTCATCGCCATCCCTTTCATGCTGAACTTCCTGATCAGCCTGAACAATGACGAGATCCTGCTTTCTTCCATCAAGGCTTCCATCAGCGTGGCCAGTTATCTGGACTTCATCCTGCTGATGTTCATCATCTTCGGGGCTATGTTCGAGATGCCCCTGATCAGCGTGGTGCTTTCCCGCTTCGGGCTCCTGACTCCGAAAATGATGACGAAAGCAAGGCCCATCGCCATTATCCTTATCTTTATCCTGGCCGCCTTCATGACGCCGCCGGACGTGGTCTCCCAGATCATGGTCGCCGTGCCGATGCTGCTGCTGTTCTTCTTCAGCACGATGCTCTGCCGGATCTTCTACAAGAGAAGGCAGGAGAAACGTGAAGAAGCGGAAGAGGAAGGGGAAGCCTCTCCCGAAGGATAACAGATGACCCAACCCCCGCGGGCGTTCCCCGGCCCGTCCCCGTAATCGGTACCCCACGTTGTTTTTAACAACGGCTCAAAGAATATATTCTTAACGGAGGAAACAACATGAGCAAGAAGGAAATCTCACGCCGCCTGTTCTTAAAGGGCACGGCCGCTGCTGGTGCATCGGTAGCTGTCGCTTCTCTTTTAGCCGGCTGCGGCGGCACGACCGACACTACCACGGCTGCGCCCACCACGGTGGCTCCCACCACCCAGGCGCCTACCACGGTAGCTCCCACGACGGTAGCTCCTACCACCGTTGCCCCTGTCACCGAGCCCCCCGTAACGGAACCCCCTGTTCCGGAATTCGAGTGGGAAACCGGTATCACCACCGGTGAAGCCGTGACCGGCGATCCCAACCGCGACTGGGTCCTGTGGGATGAATCCATCCTGGATCCCAACAAGCCCAACGACGCCATGACCCGTGAAGGCCGCGGCGACATCGGCGAAAACGGCGCGGTGTCCAGCCCCGACGCCTGGTCCGCCTGGGCCGGCGTCCAGATCATGCAGGCCGGCGGCAATGCCGTCGACGCTGCCGCAGCAGTCGCGTTCGCGATCTCTGTCTGCGACCCTCAGCACTCCGGTATCGGCGGCGGCGGCTTCATGACGGCCCGCTTCGCCAACGGCGATGTAAAGTTCATCAACTTCCGTGAGTACGCTCCGGAACTGGCCCGCGACGGTTACTGGTGGCCGGTCTACAAGAACGAAGAGACCGGACGCTGGCAGGTGGTCGGCAACGCCAACATGACCGGCGGCCGCGCCATCGGCGTGCCCGGCACCGTAGCCGGCATGGCCTATGCCGTAGAAAAGTACGGCTCGGGCAACCTGTCCTTCGCGGATCTGATCCAGCCCGCTGTCGACCTGGCCGAGAAAGGCTTCTGGATGGGCCCCACCACCAGCGGCTGCTTAGGCGACAACTACAACGCCCTGCTGAACTATCCGGAATTCGGCTCCGTCTTCCTGCTGGATGATGAGACCACCGAAAAACTGGAGCGTGAACAGAACCGCTACTACATCGGCGACAAGTTCACCAACCCTCAGCAGGCCAAGGCCCTGAAGCTCCTGCAGGAGCAGGGCGCGGCCGACTTCTACACCGGCACCCTGGCCGAAGCCAGCATCGCGGCGGCCAACAAGTACGGCGGCACCTTCCTGGCCAGCGACTTCGCGAACTATGAAGCCAAGGAAAAGGATCCCGTACGCGGCTCCTTCATGGGCAAGCAGATCATCTCCACCCCGCTGCCTTCTTCCGGCGGTACCAGCATCTGCGAGATCCTGAACATCATGGAAGCTTACGGTACCGATAAGCTGAAAGAGTACGGCCACAACAGCGCCAAGTACATCCACGTCCTGTCCGAAGCCATGAAGATGGCCTATGCGGACCGCAGCAAGTACCTGTACGACTACGGCGAGGAAGTGGAACTGGAACGCTCCGTCATGGACGCCCTGACCAGCAAGGAATATGCTGCGTTCCTGGCCTCCCTGATCAAGGACGACGAAGTGCATGCGCCTGAATCCCATGACCCGTTCGAATACGAGCATCAGGATACCGTCAGCTACTCCGTGGCTGACAAGGAAGGCAACATCGTGACCGTGACCTTCACCGTGAACGGCATCTTCGGTTCCAAGGTCGTCCCGGCCGGTTACGGCTTCATCCTGAACAACGAAATGGGCGACTTCAGCTCCGATCCCAACAGCGTGAACGCCATCGCTCCTTTCAAGTATCCGCTGAGCTCCATGAGCCCTACCATCGTTCTGAATGAGGACGGCACTCCGTTCATGACGGTCGGCAGCCCGGGCGGCGCTACCATCATCGCGGCCGTGGCCAACTGCATCCTGAACGTCGTGCTGTTCGGCATGGAAGCGCAGGAAGCTGTTAACGCTCCTCGTGCTTGGGACAACGCCAACAACAAGATCAACTACGAAAACCGTATCCCGAGCGAAGTCATCGATGAGCTGGTCGCTCTGGGCCACGAAGTGAACGACTCCGGCGAATGGCCTGCCGGCGCCGGCTCCAACCAGGTCGTCGTGTACGACGCGGACGGCAAACTGCATGCCGCGGCTGACCCTCGCCGTGACTGCAAGGCCTGGGCATTCTAATTTGCCTTAACCGGCCTTTACCGGCCCGGCCGTTCGGATCTTCCCTGCGGCCGGGCCCCGTCTTAAGTCAATAACCGGGACTGTGGGAAGTCCCGTGAAAAGAGGAGAGAAAATGAAAAAGTTTATTGTTCTAGTGCTGGCCCTCGCAATGGTGCTGTCCCTGGCAGCCTGCGGCGGCAGCAGCAATCCTACCGCGGCTCCTACCACCGCTGCTCCGGAGACCACCAAGGCTCCCGAGACCACCAAGGCTCAGGATCAGACCACCGCGGCCCCTCAGGATGAGACCACGGCGGCTCCTTCCGGCGATGCCTCCTGGGAGACCAAGGGCCTGCCCGCTCTGACCAAGGGCTGCCTTTCCGGCAACATCCTGATCACCAGCGTGGGACAAAGCTCCGAAGCGGATACCGTAGCCAACCTGCTGAAGCGCGCGAAGTTCGACAACTACACCCAGAACAACGTAGTGACCGCGGACGCCGTCACCAGTTCCTATCAGGTGCTGGTCATGGTCGTGGGCGGCTCCTCCAAGGGTCTGGGCGGCGCCGGCCTGGACCAGGATAAGGAAACGGCCCGTGTCACCGCCGTGATCGCGAAGGCTCAGGAACTCGGCCTGAAGATCGTCTGCATGCACATCGGCGGCTCCGACCGCCGCGGCACGCTGTCCGACGCTTTCATCAACCTGGCTTTCCCGGCTGCGGAATACGCCGTCGTCCTGAAGGAAGGCGATACGGATGATCTGATGAAGGGCATCCTGGCCGCCAAGAACGTGCCTACCGCCTACATCGACAAACAGCTGGAATCCCGCGACGTGCTGGCCTTCATGTTCGGCAAATAAGTAAGAGCAAAGCAATTCCGAGGGGCTAAATACGGCCCCCCGGAACACAAGGAGAAATCTTATGACACCCTATATGATAACCTTCTTTGTAATGGTCGGTGTCTTCATGATCGGCTGCTTTGCCTTAAAATGGCCCGTGGGCGTGTCCATGCTGGCCGCCGCCGTCTGCGGCGCCCTGGAAGGCATGCTGGCCCACGGCACCAGCTTCATGCAGACCCTGACCGATACGGGACGTATGCTGGTGGAAGGTGAATTCGGCTACGTCGATACCATCCTGACGATCGCGACCGCCATGATCTTCATGAAAGTCATTGAAGACAGCGGCGCCTTGGACGCCCTGTCCAGCCTGCTGATCGAAAAGTTCCACAAGGTACCGGCCGTTCTGCTGATCCTCATCATGTTCATCATCATGTTCCCCGGTATGATCACCGGTTCCTCCACCGCAGCGGTGCTGTCCGCCGGCTCCATCATGGCGCCCGTGCTGATCCTGCTCGGCCTGGATAACGTGACCGCCGGCTCCGTCATAGCCATGGGCGGCATACTGGGCATGATCGCGCCTCCCGTCAATACGGCGGCGCTGGTCATCTGCGCCGGCATCGACGTCCCCTATGTGGGATTCACCGGCCCCCTGCTGCTCCTGACCCTGCCTCTGGCCATCCTTTTCGTGCTGATGCTGGGCCTGCCCAAGGTGAAGAATCTGGATTATGAAAAACTGAAACCCGCCCTGGAGAAGCAGAATGCCACCCGCAAGGAATACGGCGTTAAGATCTATATCCCCTTCTTCGTGCTGCTCGTGCTGATGATCTTCTTCAAGGTCATCGCGCAGAAAGTCGGCGTAGAAGACGTGGGCATGCCTGTGATCTTCCTGGTGAGCGCCCTCGTCGGCATGTTCACCGGCCGCAAGATCAACCCGCTTAAGACCGTTCCCGCCGCCGTCCGTACCGCTACCCCCGTCATGGCCATCCTGATGGGCGTGGGTATGTTCATCGAGATCATGACCGCCACGGGCGTGCGCGGCTTCATCGTCATGACCTGCTTGCAGATCCCCGAAGCGCTGTGGATCGTCGCCTGCTGCATCAGCATCCCGCTGTTCGGCGCGGTATCCTCCTTCGGTGCCTGCTCCGTGCTGGGCGTGCCGTTCGCTTACATCTACGGCACTTACCTGGGCGGCAACGTCGTGGTCTGCCTGGCTGCCATCTCCCTGATCGCCGCCGTCGGCGACATGATGCCTCCTACGGCTCTGGCCGGTCTGTTCGCGGCTCAGGTGACGGGCGTCAAGCAGTACACCAAGATCCTGAAGAAATGTATCATTCCGATCCTGATCCTTCTGGTATGGGCCGGCTTCATCCTTGTCAAGTCCAAGACGTTCGCCTGGTCTGTCTTCGGTTAAGGAAAGGAGGAAAAAACAATGTCGTTAACAACTATCGTATATCTGGTAATTGCCGCGATCGTTTTCCTCAGCGTCCTGTACAACCTGGTCACCAAGGAAGAGAAAGTGGTCGACAAGATCGCCTGCGCCATGATCCTGGTCCCTCTGGCCCTGCGCCTGCTCATGATCAAGTAGGAGGTGCGGCATGGCAAGCAATGTGAAGAAAAAAGGTATTATCAGTACCTGCGTGATCCTGGCCGTCGCCATTTTCATGGCAGTCTACGCCGGGATGAGCTTCAACAAGAAGCGCAACTTCGTGGAAGACGTGGTCACCGAAGGCTCCGCCGTGACGAAGACCATGAAGCTTTCCACCTATAACTCTTATCTGGCCAACACATTCGGCGATGTGGACATCTACGTGCTGGAAGGCGAGGAACCCGGCGGCCAGGCCCTGATCCTGGGCGGAACCCACGCCAACGAGCCGGCCGGCCATATGGCCGCCATCGTGATGCTGGAGCAGTTCAAGCCCACCAAGGGCACTGTGTACGTGATCCCGGACATCTGCAAGTCCGGCCTGTCGCACAACGACCCGCTGGAAGGCACGCCCCAGTACATCCACTTCACCACGGCCGACGGCAACGTCCGGACCTTCCATTTCGGATCCCGCGCGTCCAACCCGATCGACCAGTGGCCCGACCCGGACACCTACCTGCACACCTCCGGCGACTGGGAGCCGCTGCATCTGCCTGAAAACGCGCAGACCACGCAGACCCTGTCCGGTTCCGAAGTGCGCAACCAGAACCGCTGCTACCCCGGCATCGCGAACGGCACCCTGACGGAGAAGGTCTCCTATGCGGTCACCAACATGATCAAGACCCTGAACATCGACATGATCATCGACCTGCATGAGTCCAGCCCGGAATACGCCGTGAACAACGCCATCGTGGCGCACGCGAACGCGATGGAGATCGCGGGCATGGCCAAGGCGCTGACGCTGGAAGAAGAGAAGGGCATCGCCATCAAGGTCGAGCCTTCGCCTATCAACCTGCGCGGCCTGACCCACCGTGAGCTCGGCGACTATACCGACGCGTTCGCCCTGCTGTGCGAAGTGGGCAACCCGTCCCAGGGCCGTTTCCGCGGCTACACGGATGAGGAACTGGCCATCACCGGCAAGGACCCCTGCTACAAGGTAGCCAGCGAGATTCACAACGGCGCCCTGCTGTACGTGGACTACAGCTCCGGCGACTTCCCCATTTCCCTGCGTGTCGCACGTCACATCGCGACCGTCGCGGCCCTGATCGACGAGATGGGCTATGAATATCCGGAGAAGGAGATCATTATCGACAACGTCCCGGATTACGACGAAATGGTCGCCGCCGACGATCTGGGCCTGTGGCTGCGCTAAAGCGCCCCGCTGTCCGGAACAACTGAAAAAGGCCCGTCACCTTTGCGGTGGCGGGTCTTTTGTTATGAGGCGGGGCTGTCGCTGCCGCCGTTTTCCGGAAAGGCGTTCATGTCCGGCGGCCGGCTGCAGATCCGCTGCCAGCGCAGGCATTCGAGGATCGTTTTCCGGCCCCGCGCGTCCGCCGCCATGTAGTTGGCGTACAGGAATTCCGGCGTCACCCGGGGCTGCATCGGGGAAAGGTCGTGCCGCCGCATCCCCGTTTTCCGTGCGGAAAGACGGTCCGACAGCCGGATCAGGTACGGCAGGTAAAAACGCAGCAGCGCTTCTTCCTTCTCCGGCGGGATCCGGGCGATCAGACCTTCTTCATAACGGTACAGCGTGGACGGGGACAGACCCAGGCGGGCCGCTGCCTCGCGCAAAGACAGACCGCTTTCCCGGCGGCCCGCTTTGATCAGGTAGTGCAGTGACATGTTGCTCCGTTCCTGGGGGGACACCCTCATCATAATCAGAAAAAGCTGAAAAAACAAGAGGCTTTTTCCTGAAAACCTTGTCTTTCCCGGAAGATGATGTTAGAATAACAGCAGTATACAGGAGCGTATGCTATATTAACACGTTCACAGGAGGACGAAATGAAGACTATCAGTTTAAGAAGCCTGGGCATTATCAACACCCTGGCCGTTTACCGCAACCTGACCCCGGCCGAACTGACGGAAGAGGCCCTGCTGCGCGGCGAAGGCATTTTAAGCAAGACCGGTGCCTTAGTTGTCGATACGGGCAAGTATACCGGCCGTTCTCCGGATGACAAATTCATTGTGGACGTCCCGAAGATCCACAACAAGATCGCCTGGGGCAAAGTCAACCGCCCCATCAGCCTGGAGAAGTACAAAGCCATCCGGGCCAAAATGGTGGCTTACCTCCAGAACCGCGAACTGTACGTGTTCGACGGCTTTGCCGGCGCCGACCCCGTCTGCACCAAGAAATTCCGCATCGTGAACGAACTGGCCAGCCAGAACCTGTTCATCCACCAGCTGCTGATCCGTCCGACGGAAGAAGAACTGAAGAACTTCGGCAAGCCGGACTTCACCATCATCTGCGCCCCCGGCTTCCACTGCGACGCGAAAGCCGACGGTGTGCACTCCGAAGCCGCCATCCTGGTCAACTACGTGGACAAGGAAGTCCTGATCGCGGGCTCCGCCTACGCCGGCGAGATCAAGAAGAGCGTCTTCTCCGTCATGAACTTCCTGATGCCCCTGGAAGGCGTCCTGCCGATGCACTGCTCCGCCAACATGGATCCCGAAACGCACGAGACCGCCATTTTCTTCGGCCTGTCCGGCACCGGCAAGACCACCCTGTCCGCCGACCCGAACCGCAAGCTGATCGGCGATGACGAGCACGGCTGGTCCGAGCGCGGCGTCTTCAACTTTGAAGGCGGCTGCTACGCGAAGTGCATCAATCTGAAAGAAGAGAACGAACCGGAGATCTTCCACGCCATCCGCTTCGGCTCCCTGGTCGAAAACGTCACCATCGACGAGGATACGCGCGAACTGGATTTCGACGACGCCTCCAAGACCGAGAACACCCGCGTGGGCTACCCCATCGAGTACATCGACAACGCGCAGATCCCCGGCGTGGGCGGCATCCCGAAAGTGGTCATCTTCCTGACTGCGGACGCGTTCGGCGTCCTGCCTCCCATTTCCCGCCTGGACAAGAACGCGGCCATGTACCACTTCGTGACCGGCTTCACCTCCAAACTGGCCGGCACGGAACGCGGTGTCAAAGAGCCCCAGCCCACCTTCTCCACCCTGTTCGGCGAGCCCTTCATGCCGATGGATCCCGAAGTCTACGCGAAGATGCTGGGCGACAAGCTGGACAAATACGGCACCAAGGTCTACCTGGTCAACACCGGCTGGTCCGGCGGCTCCTACGGCGTCGGCTCCCGCATGAAACTGTCCTACACGCGCGCCATGGTCACCGCGGCCCTGAACGGCGAACTGGAAAAAGTCGAGTACAAGCATGACAAGATCTTCAACCTGGACGTGCCGCAGAGCTGCCCCGGCGTGCCGAAGAACATCATGAACCCGCGCGACACCTGGGCGGACAAGAAGGAATACGACGCCACGGCCAAGCGCCTGGCCGGTATGTTCCGCGACAATTTCGCCAAGAAGTATCCCGACATGGCGAAGGAAATCGTGGAAGCGGGTCCGAAGGCCTGACGCCGCGCAGACAGGAACACAAACCGGAACGGGAGGGCGCCTTTCCGCCCTCCCTCCCCTCTCAGGCAATACGATAGGAGAGAAGACAGTATGGATAACGAACTGCTCAAATCAGTTCATGTGGTCGCGGAATTATCCAACTCCGGGACCGTTTACGCGGCGGACGACGTATTCTCCACCGTGGTCGGCCTCAACGCCTCCGACGTGGACGGCGTGCTGGGCCTTTCGGACCTCAACACCGGCGAACTGATCACCAAGATCAACAACAAGACCCTGACCAAGGCCCTGCGCTTTGATTTTTCGGATGAAGCCGTCTCGGTCCTGGTCGGCATCATCGTGACGGCCGGCTCCAACCTGCTGGGCGTCAGCCGCGCCGTGCAGAACAAGGTTGCTTCCGCCGTGCAGGATATGATCGGCATCTCGCTCGCGGCGGTGAACATCCAGATCTCCGACGTGAGAAGCAGGTGAGCTCAGACATGACCGAACTGGAAAAGGAAAACCCGGTCGATCCGAAGGTCGCCGCGTACCGTCAGCGGAGACGGTTCGTCTTCGAGCAATTGTTTATGTGCCAGTTTTATCCGCCCGAAGAAGTGGACGGACAGCTGGAAAACTTAGTATGCAATGAAGACCTGATGGAAGAGCTGGAAGAAAACGACCTTCCGGCGGAAGATGTCGCGGCTCTGAAAGAGAAAGCGGCCCGCATCATGGCCTGCCGCGAAGAACTGGACGCCCGCATCGACGAAGTCGCCACCGGCTGGAAGACTTCCCGCATGGGCCGCACGGAGCTTTCCCTGCTGCGCCAGGCGCTGTACGAGATCCTGTACGAAAGCGACACCGTCCCGTACCGCGTCGCCATCAACGAGGCCGTCGAAATGGCTAAGATCTACGGAGAAAAGGACGCTCCCGGCTTTGTCAACGGCGTGCTGGGCCGGCTCGTGAGGAGCATGGGCCTGGCGGAGGACGGGCCCGGAGCGTAAAGCTGCATGAGTATTCTGGAACAGATCAAGAAGACCGGCGATATAAAACACGTCGCACCTCAGGACTATGAGGCCCTGGCCGCGGAGATCCGCCGGTTTTTAATAACGAAAGTCAGTCGGACCGGAGGCCACCTGGCCTCCAATTTGGGTGCCGTGGAACTCACCATGGCGCTACACGTCGTGTTCGACCCCCCTCACGACAAACTCATCTTTGATGTGGGACATCAGAGTTATACCCATAAACTGCTGACCGGCCGCAAGGACGGTTTTGATACGCTGCGTTCCTACGGCGGCATGAGCGGCTTCCCGAAAAGCGCGGAAAGCGACTGCGACGTATTTGATACGGGTCACAGCTCCACCTCCATCTCCGCCGGCCTCGGCCTCGCGCAGGCGCGCGCGCTGTCCGGCGAAGACTATGCGGTGGTCTGCGTGATCGGCGACGGCTCCATGACCGGCGGCCTCGCCTTTGAGGCGCTCAACAACGCGGGGCAGGTCAAAGGCAATTTCATCATCGTCATCAACGACAACGACAAGTCCATCGGCGACAACGTCGGCGGCATGTCCAGCACCTTCCAGAACCTGCGCACCGCGCCGCGCTACAACCGCATGAAGCAGAAAGTGAAGCGGTCGCTGGACAAGATCCCCACCGTGGGCGGCGTCATGGTCCGCCACATCGGCCGGGCGAAGGAAGCGGTCAAGCAGATCCTTCTGCCCAACATGTATTTTGAGTCCATGGGCCTGACCTACCTGGGCCCCATCGACGGGCATGACATGAAGGCTCTGATCCACACCCTGCGTAACGCCCGGCGCCTGGACCGTCCGGTAGTCGTGCACGTAGTCACGCAGAAGGGGAAGGGGTATTCCTTCGCCGAGCAGGATCCGGAGCGCTTCCACGGGATCGGGCCGTTTGACGTGCAGACGGGCCGCTGCCTGGAACCGAAAAAGAGAACTTATACGGACGAGATCGCGGACGGCATGCTGCGCCTCGGCGCCGCCAGCCATAAGGTCTGCGCCATCACGGCGGCCATGGCCTACGGCACGGGCCTGATCCCGTTCCAGAAGGCTTTCCCGGACCGCTTCTTCGACGTCGGCATCGCCGAACAGCACGCGGTAGCTTTCGCCGCAGGCCTGGCCAAAGGCGGTTATAAACCTTATGTCTGCATTTATTCGACCTTCCTGCAGCGCGCGTATGACCAGATCGTGCACGACGCAGCCCTGCAGAAACTGCCCGTCACGTTCCTGATCGACCGGGCCGGCCTCGTAGGCGCGGACGGTCCCACGCACCATGGCATGCAGGACTCCGGTTTTCTGCAGACGGTTCCCGGCTTGACCGTTCTGGCTCCGCGCGACGGCGCTGAACTGCAGGCCATGCTGGACTACAGCCTGACCTTTGACGGTCCCCTCGCGATCCGCTACCCGCGCGCGGAAGTGCCGGAAGCGTCGGCGGAAGAGGAGCACGCGCCTCTCGAATACGGCAAAGCGGAGATCCTGCAGCAGGGCAGCGGCGTCGCGATCCTGGCTGCGGGCCATCTGGCGGAAAACGCCCGGAAAACGCTTCCTTTGCTGGAGCAGGCCGGCATCCGCGCCACGCTGGTCAACGCCCGCTTTGTGAAACCTTTTGATACGGAACTTCTGCGGAGCCTCTCCGCGAACCATGACCTCATCGCCGTCCTCGAAGAAAACAACCGCAGCGGCGGTCTGGGCGAACACGTCGCGGACTTCTGCGAACAGGAAATGCTGCCCTGCCGCGTGCTGGACCTGGCCCCGGACGACGCTTTTTACCCCCAGGGCGACATGGCGCACCTGTACCGCGATCTGGGCTGGCTGCCGGAACAGATTTGCGAACGCATCCTGCGGCAGCGGGAGAGAGGGAACGCATGAAACAGCGCCTTGACATTTTAGTCGTTGCCAAAGGACTCGCCTCGTCCCGCCAGCAGGCCCAGGGCTATATCATGGCCGGCCAGATCTTCGTAAACGGCCGGCGCGAGGACAAGCCCGGCGCCTCCTTCGAGGAGGACGCACTCCTCGAATTTCACGGCAAAACACTTCCCTACGTGAGCCGCGGCGGCCTGAAACTGGAGAAAGCCCTGCAGGTCTTCCCGCTCGGACTGACGGACAAAGTCTGTCTGGATATCGGCGCTTCCACCGGCGGCTTCACGGACTGCATGCTGCAGAACGGCGCCCGCAAAGTCTACGCCGTGGACGTCGGCTACGGCCAGCTGGCTTATAAACTGCGCACGGACCCGCGCGTCGTCTGCATGGAAAAAACCAACGTCCGCTACCTGACGATCGACAAACTTGCGGAGCCCGGAGATTTCGCTTCCGTGGACGTCTCCTTCATCTCCCTGAAACTCGTCCTGCCGCCACTCATCGCGCTGCTGACGGAGGAAGCGGAACTCGTCTGTCTGGTCAAGCCCCAGTTCGAGGCCGGCCGGGAAAAAGTCGGGAAGAAAGGCGTGGTTCGCGACAAAGCCGTGCACCGCGAAGTGCTGGAAACCACCTGCGCCGCGGCTCTGGCCCTCGGCCTCGTCATCCGCGGCCTGGACTATTCCCCCGTCAAAGGCCCGGAAGGCAACATCGAATATCTGCTGTACCTGTCAAAAAACAAAGAAAGCGAAGGCCTGAGCGCGGACGCGCTCGCCGCCGCCGTGGCCCGGGTGGTCAGCGATTCCCACGCCGCCCTGGATAAAGAACCGGAGAACATATGAAGTACTTTTACATCGTCAGCAACAGTTACAAGGACGAAGGCTTCCGCCTGCGCGATCAGCTCTGCAGCTACCTGACTGACCGCGGCGCGGTCTGCGTCCGCTATGAGGATCAGCCGACCCCGCCGCCCGGCACGGAGTGCGTGATCACCCTCGGCGGTGACGGCACGCTGCTGCGCACGGTCCGCCGCTACGCGGATATGGGGCTGTCCTACATCGGCATCAACACCGGCACCATCGGCTATCTGACCGAAGGTGATCCCGGCAATGCGGAAGCGATCCTCGATGCCCTGCTCGCCGACGAATTCCTCCGCGAAAAACGCATGATGATCTACGGCCGCCTTTTCCGGAACGGCAAACCTGTCAGCCGCCACCGCGCCCTGAACGACGTGACCGTCGGCCGCTCGATGCCCATGAAAATGGCGAATCTGCGCGTTTCCGTGAACGGCCAGTTCCTGAAGGACTACCGCTGCGACGTCCTGATCGCGGCCACGCCCACCGGTTCCACCGCCTACAACTTCTCGGCCGGCGGCCCCATCGTGGAGCCCACGGCCCAGCTGTTCCTGCTGACCCCGCTGGCGGCCCATTCCCTCAACAGCCGCACCCTAGTCCTGTCCCCCACGGACCGCGTCCAGATCCAGATCATCCCCCCGAGCGCCGGCAATGAAGGCAAAGAAGGCTACCTGATCTATTTCGACGGCGAAAAGCCGGAAGAACTGCAGATCGGCGACGTCCTGGAGATCACCCGGGCCACCACCTATATCAACATCCTCAAACTCAGCGAGCGGAGCTTCGTGGAAATACTGCGCAACAAGCTTTCCGAATAATACTGGCTTCCGCTGCCGCATCCGTAAAGGAATCTCTATGCTGCTTCATTATCATGTGAAAAACTTCGCCCTGATCGAAGACGCGTCCGTCGATTTCGGTCCGGGCTTAAACGTATTGACCGGCGAGACCGGCGCGGGCAAGTCCATCATGATCGACGCGCTTAACGCCGGCCTCGGCGCCCGCACCGGTGCGGAAATGATCCGCAAAGGCTGTGCAGAGGCCTTCGTGGAACTGGTCTTCGTGCTGGAAGACGCGGCCTGTGAAAAAGCCCTGGCGGAGATGGACATCCATTGCGAAGACCATACGCTGCTCATTTCCCGCCGCATTTTCCCCGGCCGCAGCCTGTATAAGATCAACCAGGAAGCGGTGACTTCCTCCCTCGTCCGGCAGGTCACGGAACTGCTGCTGGACATCCACGGCCAGCACGAGCACCAGTCGCTTTTAAAGCCGGAGCGCCAGCTGGCCATCCTGGACGAATTCGCGGGCGAAGCGTGTGCGCAGGCTAGGGAGAGGACTGCGAAGGCGTACCAGGCGTACCGCCGCGCGCTAAAAGAGCGGGAGAGTTTCACGCTTTCGGAAGACGAACGCCGGCGCCGCATGGACTTCCTGCGCTTTGAACTGAATGAGATCGAGCAGGCGGCCGTCCGCCCCGGCGAACGCGACGAACTGGCGGCCCGCTTTAAAGAAATGTCCGCCTTCGGGAAAATCCGGGATGCCCTCGGAAAAGCCCTCGAATACCTCTCCGAAGGCCGCGAAAACGCCGCGGACCTGCTGATGAAAGCTTCCGGCGAACTGAGCGCCGCCGCCCGCCTGGCCCCGTCCCTCGCGGACGCGGACCAGGAACTGATGACCGCACAGGACATCCTGTCCTCCGCCGAACACGGCCTGAAAGCCTATCTGGACGAAGCGGACTTCGACGAAGAGACCTTCCGCGAGGTCGAAAAGCGCCTGGACGAACTGCACCGCCTGGAACTCAAATACGGCGACCTGAGCCTCCCGTCCAACACCGCCTGGGAGGAACGGGACAGCGAGTGGGACCGCCTGGAAGACTACGAAAACCGCCTGATCAAGGCCGATAAAGTTGTCGCGTCGGCTGAAAAGGAACTGGAACAGGCCGCCTCCGACCTGCACGCGCTCCGCGCCGCCGCGGTCCCGCTGTGGGATGCTGCCCTGCTCGCGGAACTGCAGGAAATGAACTTCCTGTCCGTGCGCGTGCGGACCGAACTGGAGGAACTGCCGGACAGCGGCGCGAACGGCAGAGACCGCGCCTGCTTTACGGTTTCGCTCAACCCGGGCGAGGACCTGCAGCCGCTGCAGAAGGTCGCTTCCGGCGGCGAACTGTCGCGCATCATGCTGGCCATCAAGACGATCCTGGCCGACCGCGACCGCATACCCACCGTCATCTTTGACGAGATCGACAGCGGCATCAGCGGCCAGACCGCACAGGCCGTGGCCCGCAAACTGAAAGCGATCTCGCACTACCGCCAGGTCATTCTGATCACCCACCTGCCGCAGATCGCGGCTCCCGCAGACCGCCATTACGCCATTGAAAAACAGGCGGAAGGCGAGCGCACCTTCACCCGCATCCGCCTCCTGGACGAAGAAGACTCCGTCCGCGAACTCATGCGCCTCCTGGGCGGAGATTTAAAGAGTGAAAGTGTATACCGCACCGCGCGGGAACTGAAAAATGCCGGAATAAAATAAGGACCGGGATGCAGCCGGCCCGGAAGAAGACGCAGGGGCCGATGTGCCATCGGCCCGGAATAACCTGACAAAGGAACCGTCCCCCTGTCAGAAAAAACAAAGGACGAGACCGTGCGGCTCGTCCTTTTTGCGTTGATGTTTCGGGAACAGAGGGTGTTGCTCCTTAGGCCATCTTGTTAACCATTAAGGTCATACGGGAAATCTTGCGGGAAGTGGTGTTCTTGTGGTACACGCCCTTGCTGGCGGCCTTGGTCAGTTCGACTTCGGCGGCTTTCAGCGCTTCCAGGGCCTGGGCCTTGTCACCGGATTCCACGGCGGCGTAGACTTTCTTCACGAAGGTCTTCACGCGGGACCGGATGGCTTTGTTGCGCTCGGCATTGCGGGCCGCAACCAGAACTCTCTTCTTTGCGGATTTAATGTTAGCCAATGTTCTACCTCCACATCTATTTCCTGAAGCAGTGGGTCAGCTGCCCCGGGATCGTGATCGTGCCAGACACGGAGCACAATCGCATACAGTTTAGATGCGATCCTCCGGAATGTCAAGAGGTTTTTTGCAGTATTTTCAGGATTTTTTGACCTTTTTCACCAGGCGCACGCCCCGCTGGAGCGCGGCCAGGCCTCCCCGGCGTTTTCCTTTGATCAGCGAGAACCGCAGCTGCGCCAGCCGGCCCCGGATGTCCTCTTTTTTCATCGCGTCCCACAATGCGCGGATCTGCGGCTCGCTCCAGTAGCAGCGATCCATTTCTTCGTAAAACGCATCGGCTTTCGCCCGCGTTTTCAGCAGGGCGTTGTGGTTGATGAACCCGAAAGTCTGGGAGAGCACGTAATTGCTTTCCTCCGCGCTGAGCGGCGAACCGGTCTCAGCCCGCATCGTCTCCATTTCCTTCAGAAGCGAAGCAAAATCCCGGATAGAGTAGCGGCGGAACATGACGTCCGTGGCTTCTCCTTCGTGCTGATGATAGCGGTACAGTTTGCGGGGGACGTAGGCGAATGAAGCGCAGTAAGAGGAAAATTCCAGGTTGAAGAGCGTGTCTTCCCCGTAGCGCAGGCCGGTGCGGAAGCGGATGTGATGCTCCTCCAGGAGGCGGCGGCGGTAGAGGCAGCCGCAGACGGAGGCCAGCGTGCTTTTGCCGTCGTTGAAGAAAACCAGGCCGGGCAGGACGTCCCGCAGGGCGGGCATCTGAAGCGCCGTATCTTCCTCAAAAGCGGGCGGAACAGACAGGACTTCCCGGTTCGGATCGGATTCCTCTACAAAAGCAAACGCAGAGGCGGTCCAGTCCGCGTCTGCAGCCAGAGCGGCGTCGGAGAGGGCCTGCAGGTAGTCATCAGTTACCGTATCGTCTGCGTCGATGAACGCGACGTAATCGCCCTGCGCGGCTTCCAGCCCGCGGTTGCGGGTGCGGCTGACGCCTTCGTTTTTCTCCGCCGGGAAAATGCGGAGGCGGGGATCGTCGATATGCTTGCAAAGCGCAAGCGTCCCATCTGAAGAGCCGTCGTCCACGAGCAGCAGTTCGAAATCACGGAAAGAACCCTCCAGCAGCGGCGTCACGCAGCGGAGAAGGGTCTTTTCGGAATTGTAGCAGGGGATGATTACACTGATCATGACGGCGGTCCTTGTGCAGCGGTTCAATGCAGTTTCCGGCGCGCCCGGATGGCCGCGCACAGCAGGCCGAAGCGGCCGGAAGCGAACAGGCGGAAGATAAGGCGGCTCTTCGCGGACAGATACCGGGAGCGGGCGAGTTCCTTCAGCTCCGGATGCTCCCGGACAAAGCCGCGGGCGTATTCCCGCACTTCTTTCTGATCATAACCGTCTTCCAGCATGAAGTACAGGATCCCGTCCAGCACGCCGCGGTAGGAAGAGGCTTTGAGCAGGGTGCGGTGCTCCTCGTCCCAGAGGCCCCATCCCTTCATGAACGGCTCGAAGAACGCGAATTTGCCTGTGTTCAGGCGCTGGTCCAGGCGCGCTTTGTCGAAGCGGTGCATGACGCTGTTCTGCCGGATCCGGTAGCGGGTCAGGCGGCGGTCCGTGTACAGGACGCGGGCCGCGTGCGTGAGCGGATACAGGCCGTGCAGGGCGTCTTCGCCGTAGGGGTTGGATAGGTAGGGGGTGTAATCGGTCGGATCGTTTTGGAACAGTTCGCGGCGCGTGGCTTTGGCCCAGAGCGCGTCAAGCTGGTTGCCGCGGATATATAGTTCGTACAAAGGGTTTTTCGCGGCTTCGCCCTCAAAAACGGTAAGGTTCGCAAACAGCGGGGGACGCTTGTCATCCGGCCGGTCGTCCTCATAAAAGGCGGTAAATTCGTAAAGGATCATATCCGGATCGCCGTGGTCCGCGCGCAGCTGATGCAGGTAAGACAGCGTGTCCGGCTCCATCAGGTCATCCGCATCCAGCCAGAGGATGAAGTCGCCCTGCGCGGCGGCGACGGCTTCGCGGCGCGTGGGGATCGTGCCCCGGTGCGGGCAGTGGAGGACCCGGATGCGGTCCGGATGACGGGCCGTCAAAGCGTCGCAGATCTGACCGCTCTCGTCAGGAGAACCGTCTTCCACGAGCAGCAGCTCGTAATCCTCAAAAGCCTGGCGCAGCACGGACTGCACGGACTCCTCGAGGGTGTCCGCGGCTTTGTAGACCGGCATCAGAATGCTGAATTCCATAAGTGATCCTTTACTTTATCACGACTTAAAACAAGGGCAAACCTTTTGACCCTGACGTCATTATATAAGAACTTGATTGTTTATTCAAGGGGATGTATACTGTAAAAGATTCAAGCCAACCTGCTTCCGGGAGAAACGCCGCATGGAAACGCCGCTGATCAGCCTCATCGTGCCGGTCTACAATACAAAAGAATATCTGGAGACTGCTGTCCGCAGCGTAACGGCCCAGACCTTCGGGGACTGGGAACTTCTTCTGGTGGACGACGGATCCACGGACGGCAGCGGCGCCCTCTGCGATACGCTGGCGGCGGAAGATGCCCGCATCCGCGTGTTCCATAAACCGAACGGCGGCGTCAGCAGCGCCCGCAATCTGGCACTTGCACAGGCGAAGGGCCGCTATCTCTGCTTCCTGGACAGCGACGACAGCCTGGATCCCGTGTTCTTTGAGACTCTGCTCGCGATGCAGGAAAAGGCCGGGGACATCCCCGTCTGCTGCGGATTCAGCATCCACCGGAACGGTGAAGTCACCGCACCGGCGCTTCCGCTGCCGCAGAACAAGGTCCCGCTGGACGATTTCCTTTTCGAGGCCCTGATCGGCCGCCTGGGCCTTCCCGTCTGCTGCGTGACCTGGCTCATGCCCGCGGACACCGCCCTGGAAAACCGCTTTGACGAAAGCCTCGGCTACGGCGAGGACAGCCTGTTTGCGACGCAGATGCTGCTGCATTATCCGGAAGTCTGGTACGACCCCGCGCCGCTTTACCACTACCTGACGGACCGTGAAGGCAACACGTTCACGGAACGCTCCCTGAAGAAGTCCGAGAGCCGCTACCGCTCCCTGGAGAAGACCCTGGAAGTCTGCATGGGCCGCCTGCCCAAAACGGAGCAGGTCCTGACCAAGCACCTGGTGGAATGCGCCTCCGAGACCGCCCGCGCCGCGAAAGCGGAAGGGAAAACGGCGGAATACAAACAATACAAAAAGCATTGCCTGGCCTGGTGGAAACAGCTGCGGCGCTGTCCGGACATTTCCGAAAAAGACAAGATCCGCCTGCTGGGCTACGGTGTGGCCCCGCTCCTGAGCGAAAAAGTCATGCTCAAGCTGTACGGGAAGGTATAAGGGATCAGGACATGCCGAACACTCATGATACAATCAGCATAGTAGTGCCCGTCTACAAGGTGGAAGGCCTGCTGGACCGCTGTGTGGAGAGCATCCTCGGCCAGACGTTCCCGGACTGGGAACTGATCCTGGTGGACGACGGCTCGCCGGACAGCTGCGGCGCGCTCTGCAACGCCTGGGCGGAAAAGGACAGCCGTATTTCCGTGATCCATCAGGAAAACGGCGGCCTCTCAGCGGCCCGGAACAGCGGCATCGCACGCGCTTCCGGCGAATGGCTCGCCTTCCTGGACAGCGACGACTGGTGGGCGGAAAGCTTTCTGGAAGAAATGCTGGCCGCCGCGCAGCAGCAGGAGGCTGACCTGGCCATCTGCGGCTGGACCTTCGAATACGAGGACGGCCGCGCCCCGGAAGACCGCCTGCCCGCGCCGGGCGTTTTCACGTCCCGCGAAGCCCTGATGACCCTGTCCGGCCCGGACGGCGTCCTGTACGTCACGGCCTGGAACCGCCTGATCCGCCGCAGCCTGTGGGGAGACCTGCAGTTCCCGCCCGGAAAACTGCATGAGGACGAATTCACCGCCCACCTGCTGCTGGACCGCACCGAAAAGACGGCCGTCCTGGCCCGTCCTCTGGTGCATTACTGGCAGCGCGGCGGCAGCATCACCGCAGTATCCGGTAACCTGAAGCACTGGGACGGCACGGAAGCCATCGCGGAGCGGTATCGGTATTTTCAGGAGAAAGGTTATACGGAACTGCTCCCGCCCACCTTCCGGAAATTCCTGTACCATTACTTCCTCTGCCTGCGGGACCTGGATACGGACAGCCCGGAAGGGCGGGAGAGACTGGCGGCGGTCCGCCGGTCGGCCGCGCCGCTGCTGGAGGACAGGGAAAATCTGAAAAACTGCACGGCGGGCGAAAAACTGGGACTTTCGCGTCCCCTTCTCTGGAAAAAGATCCACCGCCTGAAAAACGCCGGCCGATAAGGAGAACGATATGAAATTTTTCGATAAAATGGAACAGAAACTGGGCCGCTTCGCGATCAAAAACCTGACGATTTACCTGATCATCCTGAACGTTGCCGGCTTTATCCTTCTGTACACCAACCCTGCTTTTTACTATTTGCACCTGAGCCTGGACATGGAACGGATCTTCGCCGGCGAAGTGTGGCGGCTTTTCACGTTCGTGATCTATCCGTCGACGACGAGCATCCTCTGGCTGTTCATCGAGATGTTCATTTTATATTCCCTGGGCTCCACGCTGGAACGGCTTTGGGGGAAGTTTTATTACAACCTGTACATCTTCCTGGGCCTGTTTTTCATGGTCCTGGCTTCGCTTCTGGTCTATCTGATCAGCGGGCAGGTCTTTTTGCTGACGCCGTCCAACCTGTACCTGACGCTGCTCCTTGCCTTCGCCATGACGCTGCCGAATATGCAGTTCCTGCTGTATTTCATCATTCCGGTCAAGGCCAAATATCTGGCGATCTTCTATGTGGGCCTGATGGTGTACGGGTTCATTAAAGGCGATTGGACGAGCCGCGTGGCCATCATCGCCTCCTTCGCCAATGCTCTGATCTTTTTCCTGCTGATCCGCAACCCGGCGAAGCGTGTGCAGCAGGCTTACCGCAAGCACCAGTTCGACGCGAAGGTCCGGGAGGCGGCCCGCAAAGCCGAAAACATGCGGCCGTTCGGCGGCACCCGCCACACCTGCGCGGTCTGCGGCCGCACCGAAAAGGACGACCCGAACCTGGAATTCCGCTTCTGCAGCAAATGCATCGGGAACCGGGAGTATTGCCAGGACCATCTGTACACGCATGTGCACATAACGGGGGAGCCGGGGGACGGAAATTATTGAGACAGGACCGCAGGTTTTCCTTGACTTACCGGGCGGTTTCCGATACACTTTTCTTTGGGGAGATGGCGCGGTCATTTTCCCTTTTTTTGCAAAAAAGGCTTGACAGAAACGGGGAGATAGGATAAGATACAAATAGCGAACATAAGTTCGAATAACGGAGGAGATATGAACAAGGAAGATCGTCTGCAGGCAATCGAATCATTAGTCGCTCACACGGATAAGGAGTTCGGCAAGGGCTCCATCATGCGCCTCGGTGACAACCGCGGCATGAATATCGAAACCATTCCCACCGGCTCGCTGGCGCTGGATCTGGCGCTGGGACTGGGCGGCCTGCCCCGCGGCCGCATCGTGGAGATCTACGGGCCGGAATCCGGCGGCAAGACCACCCTGGCCCTGCACGTCATCGCGGAAGCCCAGAAGCGGGACGGCTTCGCCGGCTTCGTAGATGCGGAGCACGCCCTGGATCCCGTTTACGCGAAGAAGATCGGTGTGGATATTGAGAACCTCTACGTGTCCCAGCCGGACAACGGCGAGCAGGCCCTGGAAATCGCGGAAGCCATGGTCCGCTCCGGCGCCATGGACGTCGTCGTCATCGACTCGGTGGCCGCCCTGGTCCCGAAGTCTGAGATCGAAGGCGACATGGGCGATTCCCACGTCGGCCAGCAGGCCCGCCTGATGTCTCAGGCCCTGCGGAAACTCACCGCCGCCATCAACCGCTCCAACTGCATCGTCATTTTCATCAACCAGCTGCGGGAGAAGATCGGCGTCATGTTCGGCAACCCGGAGACCACCACCGGCGGCCGCGCCCTGAAGTTCTACGCCTCGGTCCGGCTCGATGTGCGCCGCACGGAAAGCCTGAAGCAGGGCGGCGAAGTCATCGGCAACCACGTACGCGTCAAAGTCGTGAAGAACAAAGTGGCCCCGCCTTTCAAGGAAGCGGAGTTCGACATCATGTTCGGCCAGGGCATCTCCAAGGAAGGTGACGTGCTGGACCTGGCGGCCCAGGCCGGCATCGTGGAAAAGAGCGGCGCCTGGTACGGCTACAACGGCAACCGCATCGGCCAGGGCCGGGACAATACCAAGAACTACCTGAAGCAGAACCCGGAAGTTCTCGCGGAACTGGAGGACCTGGTGCGCGCGCACTACGGGTTTGCCGAAAAGAAACCGGCTGCCGAAGCGAAAAACGAATAAAACCGGACAAAAAATGTCGAAAAACACGGCAAAACAGTAAAAAAACACTTGCCATTGCGTGATTTTCGTGTTAGAATACTTCCGGTAAGTTGAATAGTATGCTAGATGAAAGAGTGGATAGTCGATCCGCTCTTTCGTTTATGAAGGGGCAAGAGAGGTGGCCATTTGAACAGACGCGAAACAGTGGAAAAGAAGACGGAAGCCGTCCTGGCTCCCATCCTGGAAGAGACCGGGACCGAACTCGTGGACCTGGAATACGTGAAAGAAGGCAGTGACTGGATCCTGCGGGTCATCCTGGACAAAGAAGGAGGCCTCCGTATCGACGACTGCGAGACCGTCAGCCGCGCCCTCAGCGACGCGCTGGACGCGCAGGATTTCATCGACGACGCCTACCTGCTGGAAGTCAGCTCGCCGGGCCTGCTCCGCCCCCTGAAGAAACCGAAGGACTATGAACGCAATATGGGGAAAGAAATCGAGATCCACCTCTACAAGCCCCGTGAGAAAAACAAAGAATGGGTCGGGACCCTGACCGCGTACGACGGAGAAAACGTGACGATCCGCGACGGGGAAAACGAATACAGCTTCATGCTGAAAGAGATCTCGCTCATCACACCTTACATAGATTTCTCCGACCTGTAACTGTAAAGCGGAGACAGACAAAGAACCGGGAGGACAAAAGAAAAATGAACAAGGAACTGTTAGAGGCCATTGCCCTGATCGAGAAAGAAAAGAACATCGACCGCGAGATCCTGCTCACCGCGCTGGAAGATTCCCTGACCGCGGCGTACAGCAAGTCTTTTGATAAATCCGATAAAAACGGCGACCGCAAGGGCGAAAAGCGCGCGGAAAACATCCGCGTGATCCTGGACCGCGAGACCGGCGACTACCGCATCTTCCGCGAAAAGACCGTCGTGGAGGAGATCCAGAACCCGCTGACGGAGATCCTGCTGGACGACGCCCGCAAACTCAGCCCGGTCTACCAGCCCGGCGACGTCGTGCGCGAAGAGCTGCCCCTGAACAGCTTCAGCCGCGTGACCGCACAGAATGCGAAGAACAACTTCCGCACCAAACTGCTGGAAGAGGAGCGCCGCTCCGTGTTCGAACGCTACAACAGCAAGCTGGGCCAGATCGTCACCGGCATCGTGCAGCGCCGCATGGAAGAGCGCACGATCATCAACCTGGGCAACACGGACGCCATCCTGCCCAAGAGCGAGCAGATCGAGACCGAAAACTACCGCAACAACGAACGGATCAAGGTCCTGGTCCTGAAGGTGGAAGCCCGCGCGCCGAAGAAAGAGCCGGTCATCACCGTCAGCCGCACGCATCCCGACATGGTGCGCCGCTTCTTTGAGGCGGAAGTGCCGGAGATCAAGCAGGGCCTGGTGGAGATCAAGGCCGTGGCCCGTGAAGCCGGTTCCCGCAGCAAGATGGCCGTCGTGTCCTACGACGAGGCCGTAGACCCCATCGGCGCCTGCGTGGGCCTGAACGGGACCCGCGTGAACGCCGTCGTGGACGAACTGGGCGGCGAGAAGATCGACCTGGTGGAATGGCGCGACCATCCCGCAGAGTTCATCGAAAACGCGCTGAAGCCCGCCAAGGTCATCGTCGTGCTGGCGGATGAGGAAGACAAGACCGCGCAGGTCATCGTCCCCGACTTCCAGCTGTCCCTGGCCATCGGCCGCGCCGGCCAGAACGTCCGGCTGGCCGCCCGCCTGACCGGCTTCAAGATCGACATCAAGTCCGAGACCGAAGCCCGCGAGAGCGGCCTGTTCGACGAGATCGGCTACATCGACGACTACGAAGACAACGGCGAAGAGTACTACGAAGAAGGCTACGAAGAAGAGTACGTCGAAGAGGGCTACGAAGAGGAATACGTCGAAGAGCCCGCTGAAAACGGAGCGGAGCGGTAAGGCATGACGGAACGGAAGGTCCCCCTGCGGACCTGTGTGGGCTGCCGCGGGGTAAAGGAAAAGAGCGAACTGATCCGGATCGTGCGCACGCCCGAAGGGGAAGTGAAAGCGGACTTTTCCGGACGGGCGGCCGGACGCGGCGCGTATCTCTGCCCGCAGCGCGGCTGCCTGGAACTGGCCCTCAAAAAAGGAGGGTTTGCCCGGAGCCTGCACGTGACGCTCACGGAGGAGCAGACGGAAAACCTGAGAAGGGAACTGAAGGAATTTGAAGAAAGAGACCCTTAACATGATCGGGATCGCCAAACGGGCCGGCAAGGTTATGAGCGGAGCCTACCAGGTGGAACAGGCTGTTCACAAACGGCAGGCGCGGCTGGTGATCGCGGCGGAAGACGCTTCCGACAATACCAGAAAACATATCGCGGATATGTGCAGATACAGAAAGATACCGTGGACGGCAGCCGGCGACAAAGCCTCACTGGGCCGGGCCGTCGGGCAGGAATCCAGAACCTGCCTGGCGGTAACGGACGCCGGACTGGCGGCGGCCGTGATGCGGCTGCTGGAAGAAGAAGGAATTACTTTGGAGCGCGAGGGGGAATAAAGAATGGGTATGGATAACGAGAATAAAAATACGAACGAAGTGAACGGCGAACCGAAAAAGAAGAAATACAGCGTGGTATTCCGCCCGGCGAACAGCCAGCAGAACAGCGTCAAGACCAGGCCCGCGGGCACGGCTCCGGCCAGGAGACCGGCCGGCACGGCCCCGGCTCCGGGACGCCGTCCGGCAGCTCCGGGCACCAGACCCGCTGCCCCTCAGGATGAGGCCGCCAAGAGACCGGCGGTCCGCCGCCCCGCGCCCGCAGCGCCTGCCAAACCGGCCGAACCCGAAGCGGCGAAACCCGTCGTGAAGACGGAACCGGTCACTGCCCCGGAAAAGCCCGTGCGGCCTGCGCCTGCCGCGGAAATCAAGCCGGATGTGACGGAAAAGCCGGAAACCAGACCCGCCGTCCCGGAAAAAGCGGCGGATGCGCCCGCGCCTGCCGCGGCGCCTGAAAAGCCTGCTCAGACGGAAACGCCCGTCCAGGCCGAAAAGCCTGCCGTGCAGAAACCGGCCGCCCCTGCCCCCGAAAAGAAAGTCAGACCGGCAGCCCCGGCGCGTCCCGCGGAACCGGTGAAAGAGCCGGCCAAGCCCGCGGCCCGTTTCGTGGACCTCGGCCTGGTCCGTGCGGCGGAACAGGAAGCGAAGGAGAGAAACGCCCGCCTGGCCAGACAGCAGGCGGAGCGCCGCAATCAGGCCAGACAGGGCGGAGCGCCCGGGACCGGGACTGCCGCGCCGCGCACCGGAGAAAGACGCTATGCCGGACAGCCTTCCGGCGCCCGCGGTCCGCAGACCGGCGCCCGCGGCGGCGTGCCGAATAAAGACGACGACACCCGTACCGCCAGACGTCCTGCCGCGCCGGCCAGGACGCCCCGCACCGGAGCCCCTTCCGGCGGCGCAGATCTGGGCCTCGGCCTGAGCAAAGGCGGCAAGAGCAACAAGCAGTCCCAGCGCCAGGCCGGCGCCGCCCGCGACAACAACCGCTACAACAAGGGCAATTCCGATGAAATGCGCCGTCCCGGCGGCAAAAACGCCCGCGGCAAGGGCGGCAGCATCAAGGAACTCGAAAAAGTCGCCAAGGCCGTGAAGACGGAAAAGGCCGAACCGCAGATCAAGGTCATCACCATCCCGGACAAACTGACCATCCAGGAACTGGCGACCGCCATGAAGATGCAGGCCTCCGCCATCATCAAGAAACTCTTCCTGGCCGGCAAAGTCTATACCGTGAACCAGGAGATCGATTATGACACTGCAGCGGACATCGCGCTCGAATACGACGTGATCGCCGAGCAGGAAGAAAAGGTCGATCTGATCGAAGAACTGCTGAAGGATCCGATCGTCGACAAAGAAGAAGACCTCGTGCCGCGTCCTCCGGTGGTCTGCGTCATGGGCCACGTCGACCACGGCAAGACGTCCCTGCTGGACGCCATCCGCAAGACCAACGTGACTTCCGGCGAAGCGGGCGGCATCACGCAGCACATCGGCGCCTATATGGTGGAGATCAACGGCCAGAAGATCACCTTCCTGGATACGCCCGGCCACGAAGCCTTCACGGCCATGCGTATGCGCGGCGCGCAGGCGACGGACATCGCCATCCTGGTGGTGGCGGCGGACGACGGCGTGATGCCGCAGACCGTTGAAGCCATCAACCATGCGCGCGCGGCCGGCGTCGAGATCGTGGTAGCCATCAACAAGATCGACAAGCCCGGCGCCAACATCGACAAAGTCAAAAAGGAACTGACCGAGTACGGCCTGATCGGCGAGGAATGGGGCGGCACCGACATCTTCGTGCCCGTATCCGCCAAGCGCGGCGACGGCATCGAGGAACTGCTGGAGATGATGCTCCTGGTCGCCGAAATGCATGAACTGAAGGCAAACCCGAACCGCCGCGCCAGAGGTCTTGTGATCGAAGCGCAGCTGGATCCCACCCGCGGCCCCGTGGCCACCGTGCTGGTCCAGAAGGGCACGCTGCACGTGGGCGACCAGATGGCCGCCGGCGCCAGCTACGGCCGCATCCGCGCCATGCTGAATGACAAGGGCGAACGCGTCCAGACCGCCACCCCGGGCATGCCCGTGGAGATCCTCGGCCTGTCCACCGTCCCCGCCGCCGGCGAAGTCTTCGTCTCCCCCGAGACCGAGAAGGAAGCCCGCAGCTACGCGGAGACCTTCATTTCCGAAGAACGCCGCAAGATGATCGAAGGCACGCGCAGCCACATGTCCCTGGACGATCTGTTCAGCCAGATCCAGAGCGGCAACATGAAGGAACTCAACCTGATCGTCAAGGCCGACGTGCAGGGCAGCGTGGAAGCCGTCAAGTCCTCCCTGACCAAGCTTTCGAACGACGAAGTGGCCGTCAAGGTGATCCACAGCGGCGCCGGCAACATCACCGAGACCGACGTGACCCTGGCCGCCGCCTCCAACGCCATCGTGATCGGTTTCAACGTGAAGATCGACGCGAAGGTCAAAGCGATCGCGGACCAGGAGAAGGTGGACGTGCGTCTGTACGACGTCATCTATCAGGCCATCGAAGACGTGCAGAATGCTATGCTCGGCATTCTGGAGCCCGTCTACGAAGAGCAGGTCACCGGCCATGCTGTTGTACGCCAGGTCTTCAAGGCCTCCGGCATCGGCAATATCGCGGGCAGCTATGTCCTGGACGGCAAGATCGTTCGCGGCTCCAGGTGCCGCGTGAAACGGGGCGACGACGTCCTCTACGAAGGCAGCCTGGCCTCCCTGAAGCGCTTCAAGGACGACGTCAAGGAAGTCGCCGCCGGCTACGAATGCGGCCTGGTCTTCGACAAATTCAACGATTTCACCGTGGACGACACCGTGGAATTCTTCACGATGGTCCAGGTGGAGCGGAAACTGAAATAAGAGAAACATGAAAAAAAACAGCATCAAAAACGAACGCATCAACGCGGAAGTCCAGCGCGCCCTGAGCCGCATCATCCGCGAAGAAGTCAAAGATCCCCGCATCCCGCTCATGGTCAGCGTGACCCAGTGCAAAGTCGCCCCGGACCTGAAGACCTGCAAGGCCTATATCAGCATCCTGGGCGATGAGACCGCGCGGAACGAATGCCACACCGCCCTGAAAAGCGCGGCCGGCTTCATCCGCCACAGCCTGGCCGGTTATCTGAACATGCGCATCACCCCGGAGATTACCTTCGTCATGGACGACTCCATCCAGTACGGCGTGGAGATGTCGCAGAAGATCGATGAAGTTATGCGGCGGCAGAATGCCGAAACCTCCGAAAGAGAAGAAGACGCATCTGCTGAAGAAACAATGTAGGGGCCGATGTTCCATCGGCCCGGAAAAGACAGAACAGCACTGTAACCGATACGGCAGCCCGGCACCTGTACGCAGTACAAGAACCACTAAAGCAGGTATGAAGAAATGAAAAAGGACACCTTATTGCAGCGCTTCCGCTACTGGATCGACCGCAGAATGGCCCGCGGCACCTCCAGCATGGTCAAACTGCTGGTCACAACGGTGCTCAGCTCCGTGCTGATCGTCTCCGTTTTAGTGCTGGTTTTCAGCCTGCACAAGGACGGCAAGAGCTTCCTGGCGATCTTCTGGGACAACTTCCGCTCCGCCATGTCCTCCTCCTTCCCGTCTTCGGATTCCGGAGGACTGCTCTATATCGTGCTCTATACCTTCCTGGGCCTGATCGGCATGATCTTCACCGGCATGCTGATCGGTATTTTCAGCAGCACGATCCGCGGCAAACTGGTGGATCTGCAGAAGAACAACCCCAAGATCGTGACGCACGACCACGTGGTGGTGCTGGGCTTCCGCTACGGCGAATATGCGCTGCTGGAGCAGCTGATCCAGGCGGCGGGCCGGTCGAAACGGACCATCGTGGTGGCGGAAAAGCTGGAGAGGACGGATATGGAGCAGGCGGTGCGCCTGAACGTTAAGGTCCCGCGCCGCATCCATCTGACTTTCATCAAGGCAGATATCACGAACCCGCACGATCTGGAGTGCTGCGCCATCCCACGCGCGAAATCGCTGATCTATTACGTGGAAGACAAGGGCCGCGCCGTGAAATCGCTGTTGGCCGTGTCCGCGCTGCTGAAGGGACAGGAGACCTGGCCTAAAATGGTGGTGTCCTTCAATTCCGATTCCTCGGTGCTGCCCACCAACATGCTCGCGGAGAAGAACATCCGGACCTTCCACGCCGGCAACGTCGTGGCCCGGACCATCGCCCGCGCCGCCACACAGACGGGCGTGTTCGAGGCGTTCATGGAGATCATCAATTTCCGCGGCCACGAGTTCTATTTCGAGAAGATCCCGCAGCTGGAAGGCCGGACGTTCGCGCAGGCAGCGCTCAGCTGCGAAGGCGGCGTGATCGCCGGTTTTGAACGGAACGGCGCCGTATTTTTGAGTCCCGCGCCGGAAACCGTTCTGGAAAAGGACGACGAATTTGTGGTCTTTGAGGAAGACCAGGGCCGGTTCCGCCTGGCACTGACCGATCCGTTCCTGCCGCCTAAACCGGTCCAGGCACCGCCGCTCGCGGAGATCCCCGAAGTGCTGATCATCGGCATCAACAGGGAGATCACCACCGTGCTCCGGGAACTGCCGGACAACATCCGCACCATCCGGCTGGCCGGCCTGACGCCGGACGAACGGGCAGCGCTGCTGCCGGAAGATCCGGACACCGCGTCCGAGATCGTGGAGGATTACCGGCCGGTGGGACGCGACGACGTGCTGATGGACATGGTGCAGCAGGCGCGGCACCTGATCCTGCTCAGCGACGACGCCAAATCGCCGGAAGAAGCGGACACGGAAGTCATGATCCGCATCATGAAGCTGCGTGACATCAAGAAAAAATACGCCCTGCCGTTCTCCATCACGGCGGAGATCCGCTGCGAAAACAACCGCCGCCTGATCCACGACGAGAGCGGCGACGATTTCGTAGTCGCCACGGACATGTCCTCGATGATCCTGGCGCAGGTGTCCGAAGACCCGAAGCGCAGCACCCTGTTCAATGAACTGCTGGCCGAGGAAGGTTCGGAGATCTATCTGAAGAAACTGGAAGAACTGGGCCTGACGCCGCGCGAGACCATGCAGCACCTGCTGCGGCGCGAACTCTACGCGATGGGATATATCCTGCTGGGACTGCGGACAAAAGGCGTGCCTTTCCTGCCGCTCTCATCGGAATGCCGCGTGGTTCTCAAGGAAGGCGACCGGCTGGTCGTGATCGGGGAGAAATAAAGAGCCTGTCCCGGGCGTGAACAATACAGAAAGGAGGTAAAGCATGGACGGATTATTGATCATCAATAAGGAGCGCGGCTTTACCTCTTTTGATGTGGTGGCGAAACTGCGCGGGATCCTGGGCGAGAAGAAGATCGGCCACCTGGGCACGCTGGACCCGGAAGCGGAAGGCGTGCTGCCGGTGCTGGTTGGACGCGCAACAAAATTGGCGCCGCTGCTGTCCGGCGGAGACAAGGTCTACCGCGCCACGCTGCTGCTGGGCGTCACGACGGATACGCAGGATACGGCGGGGCATCTGTTGGAACGAAGACCGGTGGAAATCGGGGAAGACGCGCTGCGCGATCTGATCCTTTCTTTTGTGGGACAACAGGATCAGCTCCCTCCGATGGTCTCCGCCAAGAAGGTGGACGGACAGAAACTGGTCGATCTGGCACGCCGGGGAAAAGAAGTGGAACGGAAGCCCGCGCGGATCGAGATCTATCATATCGAGATCATCAAGATCGATCTGCCGCGCGTGGAGATGCGCGTCCACTGTTCCGTGGGCACGTACATCCGCACGCTGTGCCACGACATCGGCGAAAAAGCCGGCTGCGGCGGCGCGATGGAAAGCCTGGTGCGGGAGGAAGCCGCCGGCTGCCGCCTGCAGGACGCGCTTAAACTGGACGAAGTTACGTCGCTGGTCCTGACCAGCCTGCTGCACAAAGAACTGCGGCCGCTACGCCATTTGTTGCGGCAGTTCGTCGGCTTTGTCTGCGATGAGCGGAGCGAAAAGCTCGCCCGGAACGGCAACCAGCTGCGGATAGGGCAGGGCGAACTGGAAAAAAACATCCGGGACGGTTTCTGTGTACATGTGATGGATGCGGAGCGGAACCCGATCGGACTGTTCCGGTATAACGAGAAAAAGCAGGTCCTGCGGCCGGAAGTCATGATCGGCCCGGAAGAAGAACAGCGGTCCGCGCGGCCCCGTCCGGCGGTGCTCTCGCTGGGCAAATTCGACGGCGTGCATATCGGCCATCAGGCCATCCTGCGGGAAATGCTGCGGCAGGCGGAAGAGGGGAAGATGGCAACCGTGCTGTTTTCCTTCACCAACCCGCCGGAAGCCGTCACCGGCCACAAAAGCGAGGAACTGCTCACGACGGCGGACGAAAAGCGCCTGCTGCTCAAGGAGATCGGCGTCGGCAAGATCATCGAGGCGCGCTTTACCCGCGCCATGCGGGAAACGCCGGCGGACGTGTTCCTGAAGGACATCCTGATCGGCCGCTACGGAATGAAGAAGATCGTGGTCGGCCCGGACTGCTGCTTCGGAAAAGACCGCGTGGGCAACGTGGATTTCCTGCGGGCGCATGCGGAAGAACTGGGTTATACCGTCACTGTCGTGGAAAAAGTCATGATGGACGGGGAGATCGTCAGCAGCAGCCGCATCAAAGCCCTGGTCAAGGAAGGCCGAATGGAGGAAGCTTCGCGCTGCCTCGGCCGTCCCTTCGCCGTGCGGGACCGCGTCGGCTACGGCCGCCATTTGGGCGAGCAGCTGGGCTATCCGACGCTGAACCTGCGGATGCCTCCGGAAAAAGTATTCCCGCCCCGCGGCGTGTACGCGACCGTGGCAGAACTGAGCGGGGAGCACTTCCCGGGCATGAGCAATTTCGGCGTGAAGCCCACCGTCGAAAAAGACGCCCCGCCGGCCTGCGAGGCCCATCTGTTCGGCCTGCATGGAAGCCGCCACGGCGAGCTCTGCCGCCTGCAGTTCCTGCGGTTCATCCGCCCGGAGACTGCGTTTGCGGACGTGGACGAGCTTCGTGCCCAGCTGGCGCGCGACAAAGAACAGATCACGCGGTTTTTCGAAGAACAAAGTTATATGTGATGATATAATGCGTGTCATTCTGAGTGAGCGAGCGAGTCGAAGAATCTGTATTGAATGCTTTCATCAACAAGATCCTTCGGCTTCGGCAAAGCCTTCGCTCAGGATGACACGTTTTTGTATTATATCAGTTGTTTCAAAAATCACTGTGTAACATTTCAGCATTCTTTACGAGTTGATTTACAGAGAGGCGAAAGGAGGGACGTCCGTGGAGGATAGCAGGATCGTGGAAATGTTCCTGGCGCGGCAGGAAACGGCCGTGGCCGCGGCGCAGGAAAAATACGCTCCGTACTGCCTGGCTGTCGCCCGGAGGATCCTCGGGAACGACCGCGACGCGGAGGAGGCGGTGAACGACGCCCTCCTGGCTGCTTGGAACAGCATCCCGCCGCAGCGTCCCGAAATCCTGTCTTCCTACTTGGCCAAACTGACCAGGCGCATCGCCATCGACCGCGTCCGCCGGAACACCGCGGAAAAACGCGGCGCCGGTGAATGGGACCTCGCGCTGGAAGAGATGGAAGACATCCTTCCCGGCCGCGCGGACCCCGCGGGGGAACTGGAAGCGAAAGATCTGGAGGACGCCGTCGGGCGCTTCCTGCAGTCGCTCCCGGAAACGGACCGCCTGCTGTTCCTGGCGCGGTACTGGCATTTCCGCCCCGTGGCCGACATCGCCCGCTCTCTGAACTGCCGCGAAGGCGCCGTCCGCACCCGCCTGCACCGCCTCCGCCGCAAACTGAAGGATCAGCTCGGAAAGGAAGGTTACACCTTATGAGTTCCATCGACCTGTTAGACGCCCTCGGCAACGCCGGGGAAAAAGATATCGAAGCCTCTGCCGGCGAACTGCCAGGCCGGGAGCCGGTATGGAAGACCGTCCTGCGCTGGGGCGCCGCCGCTGCCGCGGTCTGTATCGGTGTGATTGCTCTGCGCAGCACGGACCGCAGCAAAAATATCGCGGTCACCATGCCATCGTACCAGACGGAGGCATCTTCCCTGCAGTCCGGCCCCGGGACCACGTCTGAAACGTCCTACGTCGACGCACCGGCCTTCAAGACAAACGTGCTGTACGGCGGCATTACCGAGAACTGTTTCCTGTCCCTCACGGAACCCCTCCCCCTGCTGGGATACGAAGACTGGGATGTTCCCGAAGAACGCCGGACCCTGTATTTCGTCAACACTCATACCGATGACTACAGTTCCGGTACTTTTAATAGGATCCGCGAAGCGGAAAAAAAGTGCTGCCGGGAAAACAAAGACGCCCCGCAGGCGCAGTATGCCGTCTACACTTCCGTTTATTCCCGCAAAACGGACGGCTCTCCCGTAGTCCGGGAATGGATCAGTCCTGTTGAAGAGCTTGGCAGGATCAAGGGGATCTTTACGGTCACGCAGGCAGAGGACTCCGGTGAGATGCAGGCTGTATATACGGAAAGAAACGAGGCTTCGGAGGACTGGATCGGCCGCCTGGAAGCGCTGGGCCATTTTTCTTCTGCGGAGGAACCGGTTTGCTTCCTGCGGGACGACCAGATCGGCCTCATCGCGCTGGCATCGGGCAAAGCCTATCTGATCCGTCCGAACGAAGGGACGGAGACTGCCGTCGCAGAGATTCGTCCGGCCCTGTACGTACCCGACACAGAAGAACTGGAGGTCGGACGCGTAGAACTGTCCGGGACGGGGATCCCGGTGATCTACCGCGCGGAACTGACCCTGGAACAGCAGACCCGCTATAAGGATATCCTGTACTCAGAATGGGAAGATATCTATCTGCAGCATTACATTTCGGAAGAGATGGATGACGAGGAAGCCATGGAATACGCCCGAAAGCTCAGCGAAATACAGGGCCCTGCGGTCACCGTGGCAAACTATCTTTACCGGAATATTGTCGTATCCCATGATGCGAACGGCTTACCCCTGTACCGGGATGAATATGCCGGCTGCTATATTTCGGGAAGCAAGCTCTGCGTTCTGATTCCGTCGCATGTGGAAGGGGCCGACGAGTATATGCACTCCCTTTTTGATAACGGATTCGCGGACCGCGTAACATTCCGTTATGTGGAATACAACCATAACGAACTGGAACGGTTCCGTGAGGAAGAACTCATTCCGACCCTGAAGAGCAGCGGGATCCGCATGTATATGCACGGCGTTTCGGACACGGCAAACTGTGTGCTGGTATCCGTCTTTGAACGGGATCTGATTAAATGCTGCGAACTGATCCTGGAAAAAGGATGGGTCGGGAAAGTCAAACTGGAGAGAATGGATGGTCCGGTTACTTTAAACTGAAGGAAAAGGAATGCGGATGACGCATATTCCGCGTATTTCCCGCAAAAAACGGCTTTACAAACCCGGATAAATGTGCTAAATTATAACTCGCGCCTGTGCCGGGCTTCCGGAACTCCCAACCGAAGCGCAGCAGCAGGTAAGAATACTATTTCAGGGAGGCTGTTATGATCAGCAAAGAAAAGAAGGCGGAAATCATCGCCCAGTACGGAAAGAACCCTCAGGACACCGGCTCGCCCGAAGTGCAGATCGCTCTGATGACCGAGCGCATCCGCGAGCTCACCGAGCACCTCAAGGTCCATGCCAAGGATAACCACTCCCGCCGCGGTCTGTTTATCCTGGTCGGCCGCCGCCGGGGCCTGCTGGATTACATGAAGGCCAACGACATCGAGGCCTACCGTAATCTGATCGAGCGTCTGGGGATCCGCAGATAATTCCGCTGCCAGAGGGTGGGGCTTCCACCCTCTGCTTTTGTGTAAAACTTCCGTTCAAATCCGGCGGCAGACCGATTCGGGACATCAAATAAGGGGATGAATCCTTCGTCCGTTTATCTGTTGTTTCGAACTTCTGCCGCCAGCCAATAAAGAAAAGGAGAACTTATGTACAAGACCTATTCCATGGAACTGGCCGGCAGGACCCTGTCCGTCGATATCGGCCGGGTAGGCGCGCAGGCCAACGGCTGTGCGTTCATGCACTACGGCGATACCATCGTCTGCTCCACCATCGCGGCTTCCGAAAAGCCCCGCGACGGCATCGATTTCTTCCCCCTGACCGTCGAGTACGAAGAAAAAATGTACTCCGTCGGCAAGATCCCCGGCGGCTTCAACAAGCGCGAAGGCAAGGCCTCCGAGCACGCCACGCTGGCCAGCCGCGTGATCGACCGTCCCATGCGTCCGCTGTTCCCGAAGGACTACCGCAACGACGTGACCTTAAGCAACCTCATCATGAGCGTGGATCCGGACTGCAATCCGGACGTGGTCGCCATGCTGGGCTGCTCCATTGCCACCTCTATCTCGGACGTGCCGTTTGACGGCCCCATTGCCGCCACCATGGTCGGTCTGGTGGACGGCAAATTCTGCTTCAACCCCACCGAGGCCGAGCGTCTGGCCTCCGATCTGGCCCTGACCGTCGCCTCCACGAAGGATAAGGTCATCATGATCGAAGCCGGCGCCAATGAAGTCCCGGAAGACGTCATGCTGGACGCCATTTTCCAGGCCCACGAACTGAACAAGCAGATCATCGCCTGGATCCAGACCATCGTGGACGAAGTCGGCAAGCCGAAGCACAGCTATGAAGCGCACGAAGTCCCCGCGGACCTGTACAACGACATGGTCGCCTTCATCACTCCCGAAGCGATGGAAGAAGCCGTCTTCACGGATGAGAAGGCCGTCCGCGATGAAAACATCCGCGAGATCACGGCCCGCCTCGAAGAGCGCTACGCGGACAACGAGGAATGGCTGCCCCTGGTCGGCGAAGCGGTCTACCTGTTCCAGAAGAAGACCGTGCGCAAGATGATCCTGAAGGACCGCAAGCGCCCCGACGGCCGCCGCATGGACCAGATCCGCCCGCTGCACGCCGAAATCGACGTACTGCCCCGCGCCCACGGCTCCGCCATGTTCACCCGCGGCCAGACCCAGATCATCGACGCCTGCACCCTGGCCCCGCTGTCCGAAGCCCAGAAGATCGACGGCCTGGACCGCACCGTGACCCAGAAGCGCTACATGCACCACTACAACTTCCCGAGCTGGTCCGTCGGCGAGACCAAGCCTTCCCGCGGCCCGGGACGGCGCGAGATCGGCCACGGCGCGCTGGCGGAACGGGCCCTGCTGCCCATGATCCCTTCCACGGAAGAGTTCCCCTACGCGATCCGCTGCGTGTCCGAGACCATGGAATCCAACGGCTCCACCTCCATGGCTTCCACCTGCGCCTCCTGCATGGCGCTGATGGCGGCCGGCGTGCCCATCAAGTCCATGGTGGGCGGCATCTCCGTCGGCCTGGTGACCGGCGAGACGGAAGATGATTTCGTCCTGCTGACCGACATCCAGGGTCTGGAAGACTTCTTCGGCGACATGGACTTCAAGGTGACCGGCACCCACAAGGGCATCACGGCCATCCAGATGGACATCAAGATCCACGGTCTGACCGAATCCATCATCCGCGGCGCCATTGCCCGTGCCCGGGACGCCCGTCTGTACATCATGGACGAAGTCATGAGCAAGGCCATCGCCGAGCCTCGTCCGGAGATCAGCAAGTGGGCGCCGAAGATCGTGTCCATCACCATCGATCCCACCAAGATCGGCGACGTGATCGGCAAGCAGGGCAAGGTGATCAACAAGATCATCGAGGACACCGGCGTGCAGATCGACATCGAGGACGACGGCTCCGTCGCGGTGTGCGGCACGGACATGGCCATGATCAGGAAGGCCATCCGCACCATCGAAGCCATCGTGAATGACGTGGAACCCGGCCAGGTGTTCCGCGGCCGTGTGGTCACCATCATCCCGAGCCGCGCGTTCGTCGAACTGGTGCCCGGCAAGGAAGGCGGCGTCCATATCTCCAAGATCTCCAAGCGCCGTATCGAGAAGATCGAAGACGAGCTGAAGGTCGGCGACGAAGTAGTCGTCAAAGTTCTGGAAGTCGACAAGATGGGCCGCATCAACCTGTCCATCAAGGACGTCACCAAGGAAGATCTGGAAAAGCTTCAGTAAATACGGAACGGGGCCGGGAGACCGGCCCCGCTTTTTATGCCGATCTGTCAGGTCTGAGCGGTGGATGGGAAAGGATACCGAAATATGCTGGATACTAAAGGCTTCGATCTGTGGGCGGACGGATACGACAAAGCGGTCGGCCTCTCCGATGAGGAAAATACGTATCCTTTTGCCGGGTACAGGGAGGTGTTGGGAGGCATTTTCCGGATCGTCATGGAAAAGCCAGGTGCCTCGGTGCTGGACATCGGCTTCGGCACGGGCACGCTTACGGCGAAACTGTATGAGCACGGATGTACTGTTTACGGACAGGATTTCTCGCCCCGGATGATCGAACTGGCCTCCGCCAAAATGCCGGAAGCGCAGTTATGTCCGGGCGATTTCATTGACGGTCTGGCGGAACCGCTGCGGGCCCGGAAATACGATTTCATCGTGGCCACCTACTCCCTGCATCACCTGACGGATGCGCAAAAAGTTCCGTTTCTCCGAATGCTGACGGACCGGCTGGTCCCCGGCGGAAAGATCCTGATCGGCGACGTCGCGTTTGAGACGCGTGCGGGCCTCGAGCGCTGCCGGGAGGCGGCGGGAGAGGAGTGGGACGAAGAGGAGTTCTATTTCGTTGCCGATGAGTTGAGAGAAGACCTTCCGGCCCTGACATATACTCAGGTCTCTGACTGCGCCGGGATACTGACGCTGCCCCGGAGACCATGAACCGGTAAACGCGGAATGAACGGGATCAGACAGCCGCGGCAATAACAGGTCCATAGAAAGGCGGACCGCCCGGAAGGAGACGCTTCGTTTGAAAGCGTCTTTCTTTTTTTCGGAAAACGTCTTGACAAACGCATCGGCTATATTTATAACTTATGTTATATAACAAATGTTTTTATAGGAGAAGCCATGCCGCCGAAAAGCAAAATCAACCGGGAGATGATCGTGGACGCCGCGTTTGAGATCGTGCGCGGATCCGGCGCGGAAGCGGTCAACGCCAGAACGGTCGCTCAAAAGCTGAACTGTTCCACCCAGCCGGTCATGTATCATTTCGCCACGATGGAAGACCTGAAGAGGGCTGTTTATTCCCGGACGGATCGCTATCATACGGAGTATCTGATGCGCGCTTCCGGAAAGTTCGACCCGCTCCTGGAGATCGGCCTCAACTATATCCGCTTCGCGATCAGGGAGCCCCATCTGTTCCGCTTCCTGTTTCAGTCCGGGTATGCCAAAGAGAATAATCTGCTGGAGATGATCGACTCCGAAGAACTGGTCCCGGTCCTGTCCGCCATGCAGGAAGGCATCGGGCTGGAAAGGGAAAAGACGAAAGAGATCTTTTTAACGATCGCGCTGTTTGTCCACGGATATGCCAGCATCATTGCCAACAATAAGCTGGAATATGACGAAGATCTGATCGCATCGCATCTGGAGCGCGCTTTCATCGGGGCATTGCTTGCCGTCGAACAGGAGGGAGATCATGAAAAAACTGTATGAAAAAAGCGAGATCACTTTTGCCGTCTTCTGGATCGTTCTGTACACGGTCTCCATGGGGACACTGCGCAATCTCGGGGACGACAGTCCTTATATGATGCTCGGCCTGATCGTAATCTCCGCGCTGATGTTCCTGTTCGTCCGGAAGAACGGGCTGACAGACAAATACGGGCTGGCCGGATGGGCCGGAAACAGCCGCGCCATGCTCTGGTTTCTTCCGCTGTGGATCATTGCGAGCTTCAACCTCTGGGGCGGCATCTCGGTGCGTTATCCGCTCCCGGGGCAGATCTGTGCGGTCGTATCCATGGCGCTGGTCGGGTTTGCCGAGGAGCTGATCTTCCGGGGCTTTCTGTTCAAGGCCATGCTGAAGGAAAGCGGCGTTAAGCCGGCCGTGATCGTGTCCTCCGTTACTTTCGGCGCGGGGCATATCCTGAATCTTTTTACCGGCCATGAACTGGGCGAGACGCTGGTTCAGGTGGTTTTCGCGGTGGCGTTCGGATTTATCGTTACGCTGGTCTTTTACAAAAGCGGAAGCCTTCTCCCGTGCATTTTGTCCCATAGCCTGACCGATGTATTCTCCAAATTCGCGGCGGGCGAAATGTCCTCCGTGCTCAACTGGGTCGTGCACGGCCTTATGATCGTCATCGCAGCTGCGTACTGCCTGTATCTGGTCAGACGCGTGGAGACGCCGGCGGTCAACAGGCCGGATGCAGTGAGGGAAGCGTGATTCCGAAGAACCACGGGTTTCAACCCAAATTCCGAATGAAAAAACAGGTATGCCCGGCTATGGACTCACCTGTTTTTTGTTTCTGATTTGTTATCGGCAGCCCCGAGGCAGCTTCCCGGTAAAACCGATGGTCATCTCCGGTGGAAAAGTTTCTTCGTCTGATGCTTCGGCTCGCACGTCAGATGCACGCCCAGTTTATGGAACGTCCCCATATCCACCGGCGACAGAATGACTGTGGAATGCGCCTCGCACCCGGCCAGCTTATCCAGCGAATCCAGCGCTTTCTTCGCCACTTCGCTGCGGGCCGCGCAGATCGCCAGCGCAATCAGTACTTCGTCCGTGTGCAGGCGAGGGTTGTGGTTTCCCAGGTTGTGGATCTTCAGGTTGCAGATAGGCTCGATGACGTCCGGCTCCATCAGCAGGATGGCGGGATCGATGCCGGCCAGCTTCTTCAGCGCGTTCAGCAGCACGGCGGAAGCGGCACCCAGCAGGTCGGAGGTCTTGCCGGTCACGATCTGGCCGTCGTTCAGCTCGATAGCCACGCTCGGATTGCCGGTCCGTTCCTGGCGCGCCAGCGCGGCGGCGACCACGGGGCGGTCGTCCGTCGTGATGTCGGCCTGCTTCATCAGCAGCAGGATCTTCTGGACTTCGGCATCGCTGCCGCGGCCCAGGCGTTTTTCCATGAGCGCGGTGTAATAGCGGCGCAGGATCTCCTGTTTGGCCGCAGCGCGCACCACCTCGTCGTCCACGATACAGTTGCCTGCCATGTTGACGCCCATATCGGTGGGAGATTTGTACGGGCATTTGCCGTAGATCTTGGCAAAGATCGCTTCCAGCACCGGGAATATCTCCACGTCGCGGTTGTAATTGACCGTAGTGACGCCGTAAGCCTCCAAGTGGAAGGGGTCGATCATGTTCACGTCGTTCAGGTCCGCCGTGGCAGCTTCATACGCCAGGTTGACCGGATGCTTCAGCGGAAGGTTCCAGATGGGGAAGGTCTCGAATTTCGCGTAGCCGGCCTTGATGCCCCGCTCGTTTTCGTGATAGAGCTGAGAGAGGCAGGTGGCCATCTTGCCGCTGCCGGGACCGGGCGCCGTGACGACGACCAGCGGACGGGAGGTCTCGATATAGTCGTTTTTGCCGAAGCCGTCCTCGCTGACGATGTGCTCCACGTCCAGCGGATACCCGGCGATGATGTAGTGCTTATATACCTTGACGCCCAGGTTCTCCAGGCGCGCGCAGAACTGGTTGGCCGCTTCCTGGCCCGTGTAATGCGTCAGGACCACGCTGCCGACTAACAGTTCGTTGCCGCGGAACGCGTCGATGAGGCGCAGCACGTCCAGATCATAAGTGATGCCCAGATCGCCGCGGACCTTGTTCTTTTCGATGTCGCCTGCGCTGACCGCGATGACGATCTCCGCGCGGTCCTTCAGCTGCTTCAGCATGGTGATCTTGCTGTCGGGCTGGAAACCGGGCAGGACGCGGGAGGCATGGTAATCGTCAAACAGTTTGCCGCCGAACTCCAGATACAGTTTGCCGCCGAAGGAATCGATGCGTTCGCGAATCATCTGGGACTGCAGAGACAGATACCGATCGTTGTCAAAACCGAGCTTGTTCATAACTGACCTCCATCCTTAACCAATTTACTCGCATTCCCGCGGGATGTCAAGGAGAAGACCGATAAAAAAGCACCACATTTAGCAAGGCGTCAGCCCCGCGTCTACCGTATATTGATACAGCGCCGGTACGAGCCCGCCGCCCGGATCGCTTTTCTCGCGCACTTCATACAGCATCCGGACAGTATCTTCCGGCTGATAACGGCCCCCTTCCGGAAACAGCATCGCTTCATGCGGACTGCATAGAAGAAGACGGAAACTGCCGAACCTCTGATGAAGCAGCCGCAAAAGATTCGGATAAAAGATGACGGCTGCTCCGTACAGGCCCCGCCGCCCGCTGAGTGTGTAACAATCGGCTGGAGGAACCACTGCCTCCGCCCCTTCCGGCTCATCCCATACCGCTTCGGGCACACGTTCCTCCTCCGAAACCGCCGTCAATTCCGGCGGGTCCTGCGCGGCCAGCTCCCGCCAGAACCGTTCCCAGAAAGAGGTCTCCCCGGTATTCAGCAGAGCAAGATCCTCCTTCATGACAGGCCGGAACTGAAGTGTATCGTCATCCAGAAAGCGGCAGTACGGTTCGAGGGCATAGCGGTCCCAGTACAGACAAAGAGAGCGGGACGCGAGTGTATCGCTCCCCGTGACGGAACGCATCCGCAGGGCCCACTGCGGACCGGCATCGGCCGGCCTTAAAAGACGGGACCGGATCCCGAGAACATCCCACTGATGCGACAGATAATCGAACTCCAGCGCGTCCGCGATCTCGGACAGAGACGCGCCGGCCAGATAACTGCGGTAAGCAGTCCGGCAGTCAAAGAAAAAAGCACGCGGATCCCGGGCGGACGGACAGAACCATCCGCCGCAGCGGGCGAGAAAAGCAGGGTCAGGATCGGGGAGAAGGGCGGCAGGAAGGCGCAATGAAATAAGGTGACAGATCTCACGGCTGAACGACGTATAATCCATGCATGACCTTGTTTCCGGGGGGACGGAACAAAAAATACACCAGATAGGAATCGAACCTACGTCTGTGGCTCCGGAGGCCGCCGCTCTATCCACTGAGCTACTGGTGCGCGCAGGAGTTATCTTACAACATTTGTGGAAAAGTATCAAGAGTTTATGAAAAAAGTTTTGACATTAATTCTTCCCTTTGGTATGATTACTGTGTATGTGATGAACGGGTCGCATATCAAACTGCAGGCAAAGGAGTCTTGATCATGGCGAATGACAATAAAAATGACGGATTATTCCACTGGAATTTTGATTTACAGGAAACCGATTCCGACTTTACGGATATTGATTACTCTGCGAATGCCATAGACGTATCCGCGGAAGGCCAGGAGATCAAACCGCTGATCTTTGTGGACGGCAACTACAAATCCGGTCAGACCGCCCCGGAACAGGCGGCGAAGGAACAGCCCGAATACAAGGAAGTCTCCCCGAAAAAGAAGAGCTCCCTCGGCCAAAAGGCCGGCGCCCTGCTCCATAAGAAGAAAAAAGATGACCTGGACTACTATGACGATCAGGAACGTTATTCCGAACCCAAAGAAAAACGTCCGATCCCCTGGAAGCCGATCATCATCGGCGGCGCCATCCTGCTGGCGGCCCTGATCGGCCTCATCATCATCCTGGTCAGCCGCGACCACCGCAAGAAAGTCTGGGCGAAGAACGAAGACCCCGCTATCGAAGAACTGGTCAACAAATACTTCAAGGCCAAGACGGATGCGGATGCGGACGCCATGGAAAAGATCGTCGTCCCGGAAGAGACCGTCAACTCCCTCGAAATGACGCTGCAGGCCAAAGCATACGAAAGCTACAACGACATCCGGATCTACACCTATCCGGGCCTGAAAAAGACCGAAACGGGCCTGTTCGTGACCTATAACAGCAAGTTCTGGAACATCGACACGCAGCTGCCCACCATCGGCTGGTACTATGTCAAGCAGGATTCGGAAAAGAACCTGCGCCTGATGTCCCTGACCGACAAAGACACGCCCGAATACAAGTACATCGTCAGCACTTACGACGGCAGCACCGTTGAAAAACTGTCCAACGAAGTGACTGCGGCCAACAAGAAAGCCGTGGAAGATGACCCGATCCTGAAGAAGTATCTGGCACAGCTGGCAACGAATAATTATGAGACGTATGTACCGGAGACTACGGAAGCGCCTACGACGAAAGCTCCTGTTGTAACGGAACCGACCACTACGGAATACATTCCGGAAGGCCCGATCGGATACGTGTACGGCGTGGAAGGTTCCGTCCTGCGGATGCGCTCCTCCATGACAACGGAAGAAGACAACGTGATCGCGGCATTCCCGGAAGGCTATGCCCTGGAGATCATCGAAGAACTGGACGGCTGGGTCCATGTCAAGGATACCTTAAACAAGGACGGCGAAGGCAATCCTCAGTCTCCCAGCGGCAAAGACGGCTACGTATCTGCTGACTTTTTCAGAGCAGAGTGACCGGCAGCGGTTTTCCGCTGACCCATAACACCAAAGCGAGCGACCCGGGATCGGAACGGCATGGACCATGCAGACCGACATCTCGGGTCTCTCTGCAGATAGAGGAAAACATGAACGTATCGGATTTTGATTATGAACTCCCGCCCGAACTGATCGCCCAGGACCCCCTGGCGGACCGTTCCTCCTCCCGCCTCCTGATCCTGGACCGGGAGACCGGCGCCATCATGCACCGCATCTTCCGCGACATCAAGGACGAACTGCACCCCGGCGACTGCCTGGTGATCAACAACACCAAAGTGATCCCGGCGCGCCTTCTCGGCGTGCGCAAAGAGACCGGCGCCGCTGTTGAACTGCTTCTTCTCAAGCGCCTCGAGGACCGGGAAAACACCTGGGAGACCCTCGTCCGCCCCGGCAAAAAATGCCGCGAAGGCGCCGTCCTTTCCTTCGGAGACGGCCTGCTGGAAGCGGAGATCACGGAAGTCCTCCCGGACGGCAACCGCCTGGTCCGCTTCACCTTTGACGGGATTTTCGAGGAGATCCTGGACCGACTGGGCCAAATGCCCCTGCCGCCTTACATCACCCACCATCTGGAAGACAAAAACCGCTATCAGACTGTCTACGCGAAGTACGACGGCTCCGCCGCCGCGCCTACGGCCGGCCTGCACTTTACGCAGGAACTGCTCGCGCAGATCCGCGAAAAGGGCGTCTCCGTCGCAGAGATCACGCTGCACGTAGGCCTCGGCACGTTCCGTCCGGTCAAAGTCGACACAGTGGAAGAGCACCATATGCACAGCGAGTATTACGAGGTGAATGCGGAGGCCGCCGCCCTGATCAACCGCGCGAAGAAGGAAGGCCACCGCGTGATCGCAGTCGGCACCACCAGCTGCCGCACGCTGGAGTCCGCGGCCGGGGAAGACGGTATGCTGCACCCCTGCAGCGGCTGGACGGAGATCTTCATTTATCCGGGCTATAACTTCAAAATCGTGGACGCTTTGATTACTAATTTTCATCTGCCGAAATCCACGCTGATGATGCTGGTTTCGGCGCTTGCGGGGCGGGAACACATTATGAAGGCGTATGGTGAAGCCATAAAAGAAAGGTACAGGTTCTTCAGTTTCGGGGATGCGATGTTCATCAAATAGCATTTTCCGCAACCCTTGAAGCCCCTGATGACAACGGTGTCATCGGGGGCTTTTTCTTTGATCCCGCGAGAAATGAGAAAAAAGAGATGGATTTTTCCCGGATCTGTGGTATGATAAAACAAATGTGCTGAACGGCGCAAATTTTCAATCCATTTCTGAGGAGAACCTGCAGATGAAACGATCCTTCAAGAAACTTCTTTCCCTTCTGCTGGCTGTCACTTTACTGATCAGCCTTCTGCCGGCCTCGGCTTTCGCTCATGACGCGGAACGTGAAACGGGCGCGGAGAATGAACGGCAGGTCATGCCGACCGGTTATATCCGCGGCGAGATCCACGGCGCCAGCGCCGTATCCAACGCGTATAAGAACGGCGACATGGAGACGTACTACGAGCTGACCGGCAGGGTCGACACCCGCGACACGCTGCCGTCCAAGTACGACAGCCGTAACTATGGCCTGGTCACCTCCGTCAAGAACCAGAACCCCTACGGCTCCTGCTGGGCCCACGCGGCCGTGGCCAGCATCGAGAGCTACATGATCAAGTACGGGATCCCGGTCGGGACCGGCGCCGCCGCGACGACGAGCCTGAACCTTTCCGAGACCCAGCACTGCTTCTTCAACTACACCTACGCGTATGATGCGGAAGGCATGCTGACCGGCGACAAATCCAACGCGCTGCAGGATACCTGCCTGGACCAGGGCGGTAACGGCGAAATGTCCGCGTATACCCTGATGCGCTGGACCGGCGCCGCGGATGAAACGGAGACAGCCCTGCAGTACAGCCGCGCCAGTTCGGTCGTGAGTTCCGGCCTGGACAGCAAGTATGCGTATCAGTACGACGTAAGCCACGTACAGAATACGGTGTGGATCCCCGGCAGCAGCACGGACGACGTCAAGCGCGCCATCATGGAATACGGCGCTGGCAACATCAGCTATTATGAGACCGGCTACGCTTATACCTACATCTGCAACACCAACTCGAACAACTACGCCAACCACGCCATCACCCTGATTGGCTGGGACGACAGCATCGTGGCTTCCAAGTTCAAACCGGGCACGCCCAAGAATCCCGGCGCCTGGATCTGCAAGAACAGCTGGGGCACGAGCCAGTTCGAAAACGGCTACTGCTACATTTCCTATGAAGACGTCTCGGTGAACGACGGCTATATCTACTTCTACGACGCCGAGCCCATCGACAACTACGACCACAACTACCAGTATGACGGCTCCTGCAACGTCGTCTGCTACGGCAAGGGCTGGCCCAGCGGCCAGAGCTACTATGTGGGCTTTGCCAACAACACCAAGGTCGCCAACGTCTTCAACGCGACCGGGAACGAAATCCTGCGCGCCGTTGCGTACTGCAACTGGGACGAAGCCATGAAGTACAAAGTCGAGATCTACAAGAACCCTGCGAAGAGCGATCCGACTTCCGGTACGCTGATGAGCACGCAGAGCGGCAGCTTCACCTTCGCCGGCTACTACACCATTCCGCTGGATACGCCGGTGCAGCTGGCGCCCGGGGACACATTCTCAGTCGTCATCAGCCAGAACGTCGCGGTGGCCGATGACAACGGCATCTACGTCCATACGCCGTACGACGCCACCTTCAGCAACTCCAGCGTCGTCAGCTGGTCCTCTTGGGTCCATGCCAATCACGGCGATACTTCCTACTATCAGGAACCCGGCGGGGCCTGGACGGACTGCCCGGACAACGGCGACTACCGCATCAAAGCCTACACCGATGACGTGCTGTTCAACGTGACCGCCGTCTCCAACAACGAGGAATGGGGCACCGTCTCCGTGGACGGCAACATCATCACCGCTTCGCCCGCCGAAGGGTATTATGTGGAAAGCTGCGACGTGCTGGAAGGCAATGCGACCTGCTCCATTTACATCAATACCATCACGGTCTCCGCCGGCGAAGACTGCACCATCCGCGTCAACTTCGCGCCGAAGCCCACCTACACGGTCAGTTACATGGTCTGCGGCGAAGACGCGGGCAGTGCTGCCGCGCAGGTCAATGATTTCATCACCCTGCCCAACGACGTCACCGCTCCCGAAGGCTGGACCTTCATCGGCTGGACGGACACCGTGATCGCAGAAGAGACGGAAGAGAAGCCGGCTTATTTTGAGCCCGGCGTCCAGTACCTGGTCACCGGCGACGCCACGCTGTACGCTCTGTTTGACCGCGTGGAAAGCACCGGGGAAATCATCTACGTGGCTGCCGACGGTCTGGAAAACAAAGGAACGTATATCCTCGTAGCTGATAACGCCGTATCCGGAAGCACCGGTTACGCAGTAGGCAACACGGCCATTACGAGCAACCATTATCTGACCCCCGTCGCGGTGACCATCAACGATGACAACACCTGCTCCGCCACGGCGGCCAACCTGCCCAAGGTGCTTTGGACGGCGGCCGGTTCGGACAGCAAGGGCTACACGTTATATAACGAAGCCGTAAGCAAATACATGGGGCTTGACTCCAGCGAGTATCTGGCACCCACGGCTTCCGGCACGTCCTGGTACTATACGGCCGAAGGTTACCTGGACAACCGGATCGACAGCGAGGGTTATTACTATCTGTCCTATTCCGACAGCGGTACGGTCCGGTATACGACCGGTAAGAGCGGCACCTACGTCAACCTTTACAAAGCCGTAGAGGACACGGATACCTTCTATACCACGAACCCCGTGCCCGAAGCGCATGAGCACGACCTGACCTATGTGGCTGCCGTCGCACCGACCTGCGAGAACCCCGGCAATATCGAATACTGGTACTGCGCCGGCTGCGGCAAGTACTTCTCAGACGCTGAGGGCAATAACCAGATCGCCCAGGCGGACACCGTGATCCCGGCCACCGGCCATGCCTGGTTCTTCGTTGAATTCTCCTGGACCGCGACCAATAACGGCTACAACGTCGTCGGCTGGTTCGAATGCGCAAACAACTCCGCCCACCAGACCAGCCAGCCTGCCACGGTGAGCGCGGAAACGACACCCGCCACCTGCACGGATCCGGATACGACGGTCTACACCGCCACCATCCCGGCAAACACGAGCCTGGACGGCAAGCTTCATACTGAATCCGTTACCGTGACCGGTTCGCCTCTTGGCCATAACTGGGCTGCACCGACCTGGAAATGGACGGAGACCGAAGACGGCTTTACTGCCGAAGCGACCTTTGTCTGCACGCGGAATGCGGAGCATACCGTCACCCTGGCTGCAGACGTCACTTGTGAAGAAGACGCCGACGGCAACCTGGTCTACACGGCCGTCGTGACCGGTCCGGACGAAGAAACCTACCGCGACGTCAAGACCGTGGAACTCTTCCTGGTCGAATTCGTGAACGATGACGGCACCGTGCTGCAGAGCCGGAAATACAAACTCGGCGAGCTCCCTGTTTACGAAGGCGAGACCCCTGTCAAAGAAGCGCCTTATCATCAGTACACGTTTACGGGCTGGGATCCGGAGATCACCGAGGTGACCGGTCCCGCGACCTACACCGCACAGTATGACGACGTCGAATTCGTGCAGATCGTCGGCATGACGCTGGCGCTGGACGGCAAGATAGGCATCAACTTCTTCCTGAAGGCGCCGGAAAGCGCTGCCAAGGCCAGACTGGTGTTCCACGGCCAGCAGGAAACGACTCTCGATTTCGAACTGATCCGCGACAAGGATCATGGCTATACAGCCAGCTCGGAGACGTTCCGCCTGACTTACGGCAACATCGCCATGAAGGAGATGACCTGCCCTGTCACGCTGACCGTGTACGACGCGGAAGACAGACAGATGAATCTGTTCCGCAGCACCGGTCCCGTGGAAGGCAACGCCCTTGACTTCTGCGTGGCTGACTGGGCCAACCTGATCATCGACACGAGCGACAGCCTGAACAGCATCGCCCTGGCCAAAGCACTCCTGCACTTCGGCGGCGCTGCCCAGAACTATTTCGAGTTCAATCTGGACAACTTCGCCAATCCGAACGGATATCTGAACGAAAAAGCTGCCCTGGTCGAAATGGATCCGGCGCTGACCCGCATCGTCCCGGACGGCGCCTCCGCGGCAGGCTACAAAGATTTTGCCCTGAATCTGGAAGGCGATACGGAGATCCGCCTCAATTTCTCCAAGAAGGTCACCGCGGCCGACGAGAACGGCAACGCCTACAACGTGATCAAGAGCGGCAAGAAATGGTACGTCAGCATCCCCGGTATCGCGAGCGTGGATCTGGATAAGATGTTCACGATCAACGTCCCTTCGGGCGGACAGACCTACACGTTCCGCTTCTCCGCGCTGAGCTATGCCAATGCCACCTTTAACAGCAGCAAAGAAACGCTGGCAGCCTTAGCCCGCGCGCTGTACCTCTACAATGAGGCGGCCGAGGTCTACTTCGACAAAGTTGACTGACACACCTCTGCTCCGATGAGCCGCAAGGCCGACCGGGAAACCGGCCGGCCTTTTGCGTAGACAGAAGAGAGCAGAAACAAGAAAAAAAACAGATAGATTTTTCCGGTGTTTATGCTATGATAGAGAAGATTTGCCGAACATCCTGAATCTATCATTCTATCCAAGGAGAAACAACTGATGAAACAAAGCCTCAAAAAACTCCTGGCCCTGCTTCTGGCCGCCGTCATGATCATCGGCCTGCTGCCTGCTTCGGCGTTCGCGAAGGAGAAAGGCGAAGAAGAAAGCCGCGCAGCCGGGACTGAAACCATGGCCACCGGCTATATCCCCGGCGAGGTCCACGGCGCGAGCGCCGTCTCCAACGCGTACAAAAACGGGGATATGGAGACCTATTACCGTCTGACCGGAACGGTCCCGATGCGCGACGAACTGCCGGCCACGTATGACAGCCGCGACTACGGCCTGGTCACGTCCATGAAGAACCAGAACCCCTACGGTTCCTGCTGGGCGCATGCCGCCATGGCCAGCATCGAGAGCTACATGATCAAGTACGGGATCCCGGTCGGGACCGGCGCCGCCGCCACGACGGACCTGAACCTCTCCGAGACCCAGCACTGCTTCTTCAACTACACGTCCGCCTATGACGCGGAAGGTATGCTGACGGGCGATAAATCCACGTCGGATGACCCCTGCATGGATCAGGGCGGCAACGGCGAAATGTCCGCCTACACGCTGATGCGCTGGACCGGCGCGGCCGACGAATCCGCCGCCGCTCTGCAGTACGGCAAAGCCTCCACCGTGAACAGCTCCGGCCTGAGCAGCGAATATGCTTACGGGTATAACGTCACCCACGTCCAGAATTCCGTCTGGATCCCCGGCACGAGCGTAGACGACGTCAAGCGCGCCATCATGGAATACGGTGCGGGCAATATCAGCTATTACGAAGACTACGATTACAACAGCTACATCTGTACGATCGATACCTCCAGCCAGAGCAGCTACAACCACAAATGGGCCAACCACGCCATCACCGTCGTAGGCTGGGATGACACCATCGCGGTCAGCAAGTTCTCGCCCAACCGGCCTTCGTCGCCCGGCGCCTGGATCTGCAAGAACAGCTGGGGCACCGGCTATTTCGACAGCGGTTACTGCTACATTTCCTATGAAGACACCACGATGAACGAGGGCTACATTTATTTCTATGACGCCGCGCCCATCGACAATTACGACCACAACTACCAGTATGACGGCTCCTGCAACCCCGTCTGCTACGGAAAGGGCTGGTCCAACAGTGCCGGCTACTATGTCGGTTTTGCCAACAACACCAAGGTCGCCAATTTCTTTACGGCTTACGGTGCGGAAACGCTGGAAGCGGTCGCGTACTGCAGCTGGGATGAAGCTATCACCTGCACGGTCGAGATCTATAAGAATCCGGAAGACAGAAACCCCGAATCCGGCGAGCTGGTATCCACTGCGACTGCATCCTTCACGTTTGCCGGTTACTACACGATCCCGCTGGATACGCCTGTCGTGCTGGCCCCCGGCGACACTTTCTCGGTCGTTATCAACCAGGATGTTGCCGTGCCTGACGAAAGCGGCATCTACGTTCATACGCCTTACGACGCCAGCTTCAACAACAGCAGTATCGTCGACTGGTGCATCTGGACCCACGCCGATCACGGCGACACCTCTTTCTACAAAGAGCCGGGCGGCGCCTGGACGGACTGCGCGGACGCCGGCGATTTCCGCATCAAGGCGTACACGAACGACGTGCAGTTCAGCGTGACGGCCGTTTCCAATAACGAAGCCTGGGGCACCGTGTCCGTGAACGGCGCCGTGATCACGGCTTCCCCGGCAGAAGGCTATTATGTCTCCGGTTATGAAGTGCTGGAAGGCGAAGCTACCGCTACGATCGATCAGAACATCATCCGTGTAGCGCCTGCGAGCGACTGCACCATTCTTGTCATCTTTGCGCAGAAGCCCGCTTATACTGTAAATTTCGTAGCCATGGGTCAGGCGGCGGGCTCGCAGACCGCGCTGATCTATGATGTCATCACGCTCCCTTCCGGTCTGACCGCTCCCGAAGGCTGGACCTTCGCGGGCTGGACCGGCGCCGAACTCCCGGAAGAGACTTCCGACAAGCCGGAATTCTATGAACCCGGCGCCGCATACACCGTGACCGGCAATGCCACGCTGTACGCCCTGTATACGCGCCAGGAAGGCAGCGGCGCGGTGTCGTACCGCCTGGTCGAGGCCGAACTTTCCGACTGGACCGGCAATTACGCCATCACCTACGGTAAGGACAGCAGCCTGTATGTGATGAAAGGCGTTTCAGTCAACTCCAACGGCGTGGACATTGAGAATTCCAATAATGCCGTTTCCCTTGCCTCTTCCGGAGCGTCCCTGTCGGATACGCTGCTGTCTGGCGTGGCGGAAGATTATGTTTTCACCATGGAACGCCGGAGCGGCTATTATTCCGTGCAGAGTGTTTCCACCGGGACTTATCTCGGCGTGACGTCCAATTCCTACCTGGCCGGTTATAATTCCTACGTGGCCGGTTTCTGTGACTGGAAGCCCGGCCTCGGCGATTACGTAACCAGCATGGAAAACGCCAATTACGGCAATTTTCCTTATGTGGGATTCACCTCTTCGGGCCATTATTTCTGGACCACGCGATACCTGATGTATTCGCTGACCCCGATCCATTTCTGGAAAGAGGAAGCCGATATTGCGACGTTTTATCACACGAATCCGACGGGCGAGATCTACTACACCGTCGAATTCGTCGATGAAGACGGCACTGTCCTGCAGAGCCGCAAGTACAAAGCCGGCGAACTTCCGGTCTACGAAGGCGAAGAACCCGTCAAGGAAGACGTTCAGTTCCACATGTACAGTTTCAAGGGCTGGGATAAAGAAATCGTAGCCGTCACCGGCAACGAGACCTACACGGCCGTCTATGAAGACCTGCTGTACGCGCAGATCACCGGCATGTCTCTGGCTCTCGAAGGCAAACTCGGCATCATCTTCTGGATGAAGGCGCCGGAAGAGGCCGCCACCGCCGTAATCAGTTTCAACGGGAACGAAGTCACATATGAACTGGATCGGGATTCGAGCATTTTCAAGCCTGGTTCCGAACAGTTCCGCATGCCATACAGCAACGTGGCCCTCAAAGAAGTCATGGACGCCGCCACGATCCGCGTCTACGATGCGGACGGCGAACAGCTCGCCCTGGTGCATAACTCTAAAGGACTGCTGGAGAACGGCGAATGGTCTTTCCGTGTGGCCGACTGGGCCTACACGATCCTGGAGACCAGCGATAATGTCAATTCCATCGGCATGGCCAAGGCCCTTCTGAACCTGGGCAACGCGGCGCAGAACTACTTCGATTACAATACGGAGAACCCCGCGAACCCCGACGCGTATCTGCGCGATGAAACCAATGCGGTCGTGCCGGATCCCGCGCTGGATCCCGTGATCCCGGCCGGTGCCAAAGAGAAACTGGGTTACAAGTACGTCAGACTGAACCTGGAAGGCGACACCGAGATCCGTATCTGCTTTGACCGTGAAGTCACGGCGAAGAAGGGCTCGAAGAAACTGGAAGTCATTCAGAAGGGCGACGAATGGTACGTCAGCGTGCCCGGCATCGCGGGTATCGACCTGGATGTCATGAATGCTATCAAGGTCACCTACGCGGGCAAGAGCCTGACCTTCAAGTACGGCGTCCTGAGTTTCGCGAACCGCGTCATGGCGACCAGCAGCGACGAAACGTTCCTGTACCTCGCCAAAGCATTGTACCTGTATAACGAAGCGGCTGAGATCTACTTCAACAAAGTGGACTGACTGCATAACCGCTTTATCCGATTTAAGGCCGGACGGGAGACCGCCCGGCCTTTCCACGTTGAAGAAGTCGCATTATCGCATTGACAACAGGCGGCCTGCGGCGCTATAACAATAGCAGGCCGGAAGTGATCCCGGCCGGCCAACAACTGAATAAGCAGCCGGTGCCTCTGCGCGCCCGCGGACGCGGCAGAGGGTAAAAGGGAAACAGGTGCGAAGCCTGTGCGATCCCGTCACTGTATGCGGGAGAACAGCGCCATGCGGAAACGCAGCCACTGAGCAATTGGGAAGGCGGCGCCGTTCGGAGACCGCGAGCCAGGAAACCTGCCGTCTGTAATGGTACGGGAAAGAAATTTCCAGATCACGAGGACTTGATTGTACCGCGGATTTCGGCCAGACCGATTCTTTTTGGCGTCCGATCTCCGAGCCTCAGGTCCTTTTACCGTCCGGTAAAAGGATTTTCTTTTTGGTACTGTTTCACTCATGCTGATGTAAATCTGACCATACATCGGGAAACGGATACGTTTCGCACATCAAGGAGGAGAAAGAAGCAATATGAAAAAGAATCTCGCACTGTTTCTGGCTCTTGTCATGACCCTGGTCCTTTTCGGCGGCTGTTCGAAGAGCCCCGCGCAGACGACTGCGCCGGAAGAAACGACGCCCGCGGAAACGACCAAGGCAGAAGAACCTACTACGCCTGCGGAGACGACCAAGGCGGAAGAGCCTACGACGCCCGCGGAGACGACTAAAGCGGAAG
>JAFRNR010000029.1 GCA_017430085.1 Lachnospiraceae bacterium
GAGCGAGGAAGCCGGCATGATCCATTACGGCGGCGAGGATTCCGTGTTCATCGGCCGCGATTACGGCCACACCCGCGAATACGGCGAGAATACCGCGTCGCTGCTGGATAATGAAGTCCGGCGGATCATGAAGGAAAGCTACGACAAGGCCAAAGACATCATCGTCGAAAACCAGGATGTGCTGGAGGCCGTAGCCGAAAAACTGGTCGTCGAGGAAAAGATGGGCCAGCAGGAATTCGAAGAGATCTTCAACAATATTACGAGCAGCAGGGAAAACCATTCGTGAAAACGCCTTTCATATTCTGCGATGAAACAGCACTGTTCCGCCAGCCGGCCGATCCGCGGCCCGGGGAGGCTTTCCGCCTTCACGTCTGGGTGAGCCGGCAGCCGGGACAGGTCGTCACTTTTCTGTGCCGCAGCGACAGCGGTTCTTCTTTCCTGTCCGCCCAAAAAGTGGGAGAGCGGGGCCGCTATGACGTGTACGAGGCCCGCCATCCCGGGACGGAAGAGGAAGTCTTTTATTTTGTCAACGTCTCCTGCGAGGGGGAATCCTGGCTGTACGGCCGCAACGGCATCCGGCGGGAAAGCGAGATCGTCCCGTTCAGCGTGAACCCGTATTTCGACGTGCCCGCGTGGGCGCGCGGCGCGCTGTGGTACCAGATCTTCCCGGACCGCTTCTGCAACGGCGATACGACAAACGACGTCCTGACCGGCGAGGTCTTCGACGACGTGGAACTGGTCAGCCGGCGGATGCGCTGGGAGGACCCGGTCACGGCGCTGGACGTGCATCACAGCTACGGCGGCGACCTGCAGGGGATCATCAACAAACTGGATTATCTGCGCGCGCTGGGGATCGAAGTCATCTACCTGAACCCGATCTTCGTCGCGCCGTCCTGCCACGGATACAATACGCAGGACTATGAGCACGTAGACCCGCATTTCGGCCGTATAATCGAAGACGGTGAGGGAAGATATCAATATCAGGCCAGAACCACCTCAGCGGTCAATTTAGAGGCCTCAGACGCGCTGTTAGCGGAGCTGATCAGCCTGGCGCATCGCAAGGGGATGCGCGTAGTGCTGGACGGCGTCTTCAATCACTGCAGCTCGTTCCACGCGTGGTACAACGAAGGCGGCCTGTATTCCCCGGCCCTGGAGCGGCACGACTTTTTCCGCGTCGATGAAAAGGGCGAAAAAGAGTGCTGGTGGGGCAATAAAAACCTGCTGAAGTTGGACGTGGACGGCAATCCCGACCTGCGCGAGGAACTGCTGAAGATCGCGGAAAAATGGGTCCTGCCGCCGTATAATGCGGACGGCTGGAGGCTGGACGTGGCCGCGGACGTGGGACACACGCCGGAGGGCAATCACGCGTTCTGGCGCGAATTCCGCGAGCGGGTGCGCAAGGCCCGGCCGGATGCCCTGATCCTGGCCGAGCATTACGGGGATCCGTCCCCCTGGTTCGGCGGGGACGAATGGGACAGCGTCATGAACTATGACGCGTTCATGGAACCCGTCAGTTGGTTCTTCACAGGCATGGAAAAGCACGGAGACCGCCACGTGCCGTGGATGGAAGGGGCCGGCGAGGCGTTCCGCGAATCCATGGTGCAGGCGATGGCCCGCTTCCCGCGGGGCAGCCTGGAGGCCGCGCTCAACCAGCTGGACAACCACGACCACTCTCGTTTCCTGACCCGCACGAACCACGTCGTGGGCCGCCTGGGCGAACTGGGCTACCGGATGGCGGAAAACGGCGTGGAGAAATCGGTCCTCCGCGCAGCAGCGCTGCTGCAGATGACCTGGCCCGGCGCGCCCGGGATCTATTACGGGGACGAGGCCGGCGTGGCCGGATTCACCGATCCCGATAACCGCCGCCCCTTCCCCTGGGGCCGCGAAGACACCTTCTTATTCGACTTTTACAGTAATATCACGCGCCTGCACCGCCAGTACGCGGCGCTCCGGCGCGGTTCCCTGCGCATCCTTCGGGCGGAGGACGGCCTGCTCGTCTACGCGCGGCTGGATGCCTCAGACGTGCTGCTGGTGCTGATCAACCAGACGGCAGGGGAGAAGCGCGTGGAACTGAACACTGCAGAGATCGACGGCCTGGGCGGCACGACCGCGCAGCATCTGGTCGAGACCTGGGCCGACGGCTATAATCTGGGCCGCCAGGTCATGCAGCTCCCGAACCGCATGCTGGCCGTCACGCTGAAACCGCGCGCGGCGGCGATGTATGCGGTCAGTCTGCCCGCCGTCCCGAAAGAAATGCGGGACAGGATGGTGCTGAAATGAATCAACTGGAACAGCAGATAAAGGATTTTGTGGACCGGGACTTTGACGTCCTGGTCTCTCTGCGCCGGGAATTCCACCGGCATCCGGAACTGGGGCGCGAAGAAGTGTGGACCGCGGCGCGGATAGAAGAGGAACTGGACAAACTGGGTCTGCCGCATCACCGCTGTGCGGGGACCGGCGTGGTCGCGTATGTGGACGGGACGGCGGAAAGTCCGGTACAGCTCACGGCAGACGGCCGGCCGCGCTGCATGGCTCTGCGGGCGGATATCGACGCGCTGCCGCTCACGGAACTGCGCGAAACTGCGTATACGAGCAATATCCCCGGCCGGATGCACGCCTGCGGGCATGACGTCCATCTGACGTCGCTGCTGGGAACGGCGCGGGCGCTGCAGGCACACCGTGACCTGTTCGCAGGCCGCATCATCCTGATCTTCCAGCCGAGCGAGGAAAACGGTTTCGGCGGCCGCCGGATGGTGGAGGAAGGGGCCGTGAACGGCGCGACGCGCTGCTTCGGCTTCCATATCGCGCCGGAACTGAAATGCGGCACGCTCGGACTCATGGAAGGCGCGAACAATGCGAGCGTCGACTGGTTCCGCATGACGATCCGGGGCGAGGGCACGCACGCGGCATACCCCCATCAGGGCGCGGATGCGCTTTACATGGCGGCGCAGGTCGTCGTGGCGGCGCAGGCGCTGGTCACACGGCTGAATGACCCGGCCCAGCCGCTGCTGCTCGGATTCGGCCGTCTGGAAGCCGGCACGACCTATAATGTAGTCGCGGATAAGGCCGTCCTGGAAGGGACCATCCGCGCGCTGGATCCGGCCGTGCGTAAGGATGTCATCCGCCGCCTGGAGCAGCTGCTGCAGGACACGGTGGCTCTGTACGGCGGGACCGCTTCCGTCGAATGGGACGTGAACGGCGAGATGCTTATCAATACCGCGGAAGCGGTACGGGAAGCGCGGAAGGTGGCCGTGTCGCTGTTCGGTGAGGACTGCCTGGCCATCCGCAGACCCGCGCTGATCGGGGACGACATGTCGGAATATATCGATGCGGTCACGGGCTGCTATGCGTTTATCGGTACGCAGGATCCGGCGCGGCCGGAAACGGCGCATCCGCTGCACCATGCGTGCCTGGACGTGGATGAAGAGGTGTTCAAGGTGTCTGTGCCGATGATGACGGCTTATACGCTCGAGTATATGAGAGGCGAAATATAAAGCAGAGGCAGACCTCCGAACCGCCGCGTACCGCAATATCATGCAACAAAAAAGGACCGCCGTTTCCGGCGGCCCTTCCATTTGGAGGGGAAACCATCGCTTCCCCTTTTTTATTTGATCTTTCTGGCCTCGATGTAGTACCGCTTATCCTGCGCGTGGCCCATGGAGAACGTCTTGCGGGGCAGCACGCCGTCCGCCATGACAGTCTTGAAGAGCTGTTCCTTGCCCATCGGAGGGAGCAGGAAGCCCAGCGCGTGGTCTTCGGCGGCCAGACGGCGGACAGTTTCGTCGCCGTGGATATAGTCCAGGCCGAAGTCGCGGTGCTTGCGGAACGCGTCCAGGAAGTTCTGGAGCGTGCCGACTTCCAGCTGTACGGTCGGATTCGGGACCGTAATAGCGCCTTCGGTGTTGCCGTAGCAATAGCGGATCACGTGGCCTTCGCCAACGCCTTCGTAGGCGCCGGGATAGGCGGCTTTGAACGCGTCCAGGATCTCCTTGGGGTTGACACGGAAGAGGATGCGGTGGATCGGTTCGAAGACCAGCGCGTCGTCGTGGTTGTTCACGAGTTCGACCAACGCATAGCGGGCGGGAGACTCGTAGGCCTTGTCGCCCAGCTTTTCCTTCAGGTCTTCAAAGCAGCGCTTCGCGGTGGCCAGGGAGTGGTTGCCGTCGCCCATCGCGTAGAGCAGCGGAGCCGCGTCCTTGAGGCCGTATTTGGCTTCCTGGACTTCCGGAGCCGCCAGGGCCTTCAGGGCCGCCGCGACGGCCGCTTTCTGGTCGTTGTTCAGGAGCCAGCCCTTGATGTGGCCGCCGTTCATCATGAGGTCGAAGTCGTAGACAGGCTGCATGCTGGCGGTGTCCGCGGTCAGGGGCTCGATCACGGTCTTTTCGGGGTTGTCGATCAGGACCATGATGTGGGGCAGTTCGATGGGGGCGTCCTTGCGGACCCGTACCCGCGGCGGGATGCGGTCCAGCACGGTGCCTTCGGTGGCGCGGATCAGGGCGCCGCTGCCGGGCGTGAAGTCATAGCAGTCCAGGTCGACCTTGCCGATCAGGCCGTGGCGGATGCTGCCGTCGCTCTGAGAGCGCTCAATGTAGATCAGCGCGTCCGGATAGACCGTGAAGATATCCTCTTTCAGATATTCTTCCATGGTCTTGTTAATGGCCTTGATCTGGTCCTCCACGTCCGCATCGTTAAGGTGTGCTTCCGGCAGGATCAGGCGGCGGGCGGAAGGCGCGTCGCCGACGATTTTTTCCACTTCCTCCCAGTATTCGGGCTCGGAAGTGAACTGGTCGCAGGCCACGACGGCCCATTTCGTCATATCCGCGTCCTTGGGGAGCAGGATGTCGGCGGGAGAGAAACCGAGGTTTTCAAACTGGTTATTCATAATGTTCTCCTCATGGAATGAGGGCGGGCAGCGCCCGCCCCCTCGCACAGATCAGTTCTCGAAGAAACCCTTGATGACGCCGATGGCTTCGCCGCCGATCTTCTTGGTGGCTTCCTTGGTGCCGGCGCCGATGTGCGGCGTGCAGCTGACCATCGGATGGCTGTACAGCGCGGAGTTGCTGGCGGGTTCGTCGGCATAGACGTCCAGGCCGGCAGCGCGGACCTTGCCGCTGTTCAGGGCTTCCAGCAGGGCGGCCTCGTCCACGTTGGAGCCGCGGGAGGTGTTGACGATCACGACGCCGTCTTTCATCTTGGCGATGGTCTCGGCGCTGATCAGGGCGCCGCCGTCAACGGCCGGCGCATGGACGGAGATGAAGTCGGCCTTCGCCAGCAGCTCGTCCATTTCCACGTAAGGGATGCCCAGTTCTTCTTCGATGCCCGGGATATGATAGATATCGAAGGCGATGACGTTCATGCCGATGCCCTTGGCCATCACGCCCAGGTGCTGGCCGATGCGGCCGTAGCCCACGATGCCGAGCGTCTTGCCCTGCAGCTCGATGCCCTTGCTGAAGACCTTCTTTTCCCACTTGCCTTCGCGCATGGATTTGCCGGCGACGGAGATGAAGCGGGCGCAGGAGAACATGTGGCCCAGAGCCAGCTCGGCCACAGCCTGGGAAGAGGAGCGGGGCGTGTTGCGGACGGTGATGCCGTGCGCTTCGGCGTACTTGACGTCGATATTGTCGATGCCCACGCCGGCACGGATGATCAGCTTCAGCCTGCCGCCCTGGCAGGCGTCGATCTGCGCCTGGCGGATCTTGGTGGCGGAGCGGATGATGACGCAGTCAAAGTCCTTCAGGGCTTCGCCGAGTTCATCGGGGCCGTAAAACTGCTCGACGATCTCATAACCGTCGTTCTTTAACTGTTCGATGGCGCCGGCATCCAGGCCGTCGGTGATCAGAATGCGGATGCTCATGATAATCCTCCTAAGATTTCTAAGGTTTTAGTATTGATCGGTCAGCCGGATCAGCAGTGCTCGGCTTCGTACTTCTTCAGGAAATCGACCAGCGCTTCCACGCCTTCCTTCGGCATGGCGTTGTAGATGGAAGCCCGGAGGCCGCCCACGCTCTTGTGGCCCTTCAGGTTGTCGAACCCGGCGGCCTTGGTGGCCTTGACCACTTCGGCATCCTGCTCGGCGGAAGGGGAGACGAACGGGACGTTCATCAGGGAGCGGTCTTCCTTCACGACAGCCGCCTTGAAGAACTTGCTGTTGTCCAGGAAATCGTACAGCACGGAGGCCTTGTCGACGTTGATCTGATTCATGGCTTCCAGGCCGCCCAGCTTCTTCAGGTACTTGAAGACTTTGCCGCAGCAGTAGATCGCCCAGCAGTTCGGGGTGTTGTAGAGCGAACCGGAGTCCGCGTGGGTCTGGTAGTTCATGTAGACCGGGAGCTTGTCGTCCCGATCGTCGCGGATGAGGTCCTCGCGGATGATCACGACGGCGATGCCGGCCGGGCCGACGTTCTTCTGTACGCCCGCGATGATCACGCCGTAATCGGAAACGTTGCAGGGGCGCGAGCAGAACATGGAGGACTGGTCGGAGACCAGGATCTTGCCCTTCGTATCCGGCAGCTTGAAGTAGGTCGTGCCGTGGATGGTCTCATTTTCACAGATATAGACGTAATCCGCTTCCTCCGGAATGTCGAGGTCCGAGCAGTCCGGGATATAGCTGTAGTTCTTGTCCTTGGAAGAGGCGATCACGCGGACGTCCGTGAATTTCTTCGCTTCGGTCAGGGCTTTCTTCGACCATGCGCCGGTCTCGATGTAGCAGGCGACGCCGTTCTTCGTCAGGTTCATCGGGATCATGGAAAACTGGAGGGTCGCGCCGCCCTGGATAAAGAGGACTTTATAATTGTCCGGGATGCCCATAAGGGTGCGGAGATCGGCTTCCGCCGCTTTGATGATCTCGTCATATACTTTCGAGCGGTGGCTCATTTCCATGACGCACATGCCGCTCCCGCGGTAGTTCATCATTTCGTCACGGATCTCTTCGAGGACCGGTTCCGGCATCATCGCGGGGCCGGCCGAAAAATTGTAGGTTCTGCCGTATTTCATCAGGTGCTCCTTTTCTGCAGGATCCCCTCCCGGGCTTTTGCCCGCGGGAATTCTACCATGCGGATTGGACGGTATTGTGCGCCCATTGTACCACAATCCGCGGAAAAGAAAAGGAAAACTGAAAAATTAGCGTAAAAAATTTACTTTTCATTCTAAAATCTGCATAAATATGCATTTTGTGTTGACAGGAAACGCACAATACCGTAATCTATAAATACTATACTCGCATAAATATAAGCGCCGGCGTATTATCCGGCGCGGGCACAGACTGATTCCGGCAAGGATACAGGGGATGAAAATGAAAAAGATCTTTATAGACGGCAGTGCCGGAACGACCGGCCTTCGGATACGGGAGCGCCTTGGCGGCAGGCAGGATATCTGCCTTCTTACGATCCCGGAGGAGCTCCGGAAGGATCCGGCGGCCCGGAAGGAAATCATGAATGAGGCGGATCTCGTCTTTTTCTGTCTTCCGGACGCGGCGGCTATGGAAGCCGCGCAGCTCATCGAAAACCCGGAGACGGTCGTGATCGATACCTCCACGGCGCACCGCGTATCGGAGGACTGGACGTACGGCATGCCGGAGCTTCCCGGCATGAAGGAGAAGATCCGCGGATCGAAACGGATCGCGAATCCGGGGTGCCATGCGAGCGGCTTTATCGCCCTTGCCGCGCCGCTTACGGCGGCGGGCATCATTCCGGCGTCGGAAAAGCTCAGCGCCTTCTCCCTGACCGGCTATTCGGGCGGCGGCAAGAAAATGATCGCGGATTACGAGGCGGACGGGCGGGATCCCCTGTACGACGCCCCGCGGCAGTACGGTCTTTCGCAGAGCCACAAACACCTGCC